>JAFXDV010000008.1 GCA_017521125.1 Clostridia bacterium | reverse complement strand
CTTTGTTGCTGCAGAAGAACCAGCTTCAGTAGCTGCCTTAACTGCTCCAACGTCGCCTCTAACCATAACAGATACGAGTCCTGAACCGATTTTTTCGGTGCCGATAAGCTCAACGTTAGCGGCTTTTACCATTGCATCGGCAGCTTCGATTGCTGCTACGAGTCCTCTTGTTTCTACCATTCCTAATGCTTCTAATGCCATTTTCTTTTCCTCCTTAACGGGTTTAACAACCTTTTGGGTTGTTTGTGTTTTTGTTGTTGTTTTAGCAGGGGCTTTTGTTGCTCCTGTCTTTTTTACTTCATTAGCCATAATTATTAAACCTCTTGTACGTGTTTATCGTTTTTTTCAGCATTTGCCTTAGCAATTCGTGATGCCGAAAGCATAACCATACGTTCAGTTTCACTGTGGGGACTTGCGATTACCGCAGTTGCGGCAGGCTTTATGATTGCAGAATTTTCAGCAGCTTCAACCGCCGCCTTAACTGCAGAAACCTGACCCTCAACTATGATTGTTACAAGACGTCCGCCTAATTTTCTTTCCCAGGTTACAAAGTCTACCTCTGCCGCCTTGCACATAAGGTCAAGGCAATCAATTCCTGCGGCAACACTTTGAACCTCTACAATTCCTAAAGATTTCATTTAAAAACCTCGATTACCGTGTTTTCTTTAAAGTTTTGGTAAAATTTTCTCAACATCTGAATGAGGTCTTGGGATTACGTGTACTGCTACGAGTTCGCCAAGCTTTGTTGCTGCAGAAGAACCAGCCTCTGTTGCTGCCTTAACTGCTCCAACGTCGCCTCTAACCATAACAGATACGAGTCCTGAACCGATTTTCTCAGTTCCAATAAGCTCTACCTCTGCTGCCTTTACCATTGCATCAGCAGCCTCGATTGCTGCTACAAGTCCTCTGGTTTCTACCATTCCAAGTGCTTCTAAAGCCATTTTCTATTCCTCCAAATTTTTAATTTTTATCAAATGCGTTTAGTTTTAACATTTTTTCGGTGTCTTTCTCGACGTTAGGAATAATGTGTGTGGTAATTACTCCTGTTACCTTTTCTGCCGCATCTCTTGCCGCCTCTATAGCCGCCTCAACCGCTGAAACGCTTCCACGGAATTTAACTGCTACGATAAGGGGCACCTCTAATTCATCGGCATTACCGGGTTTGTTTTTATCGAAGTTCTCTACCACTACATCTGCCGCTTTGCAACCTGCATCACAGGCAACAAAAGCCGCCGCTAAGCCGAACACCTCTATAATTCCTACTGCCTTGCCCATAAACTGTCACCCTTATTCATTGATAATGGCAATTTTGAGTCCCTGCATTGAAAGGTTGGTCTCGTGTGCCTCGTTAATCTTATCAAGTGGGAAACGATGGGTAATAAGCTTATTAAGTGGAAGGCCTATTGCCTTTGCACGTTTGAGGAAATCAAAGGTTGTAGCGTAGTCACGAAGGGTGTATACCCAAGAGCCTACTGTTGTAATTTCCTTTGCGCAAATATCGAAGTGGGGGTTGATGGTTGCGTCTCCGCCGTTAATGAAGAAGCCGAGCTCACAAAGTCCGCCGCCGCTGCGAATGAACTTATAGATGTTAGCGTGTGCAATAGGTGAGCCTGTGCACTGGAAGGCGAAATCTGCAAGATAGCCGCCGAATGCATCCTTAACTCCCTCGGTAAGAGCCTCAACGCCCTTATAATTTTTAAAGTTAACCGAGTTTTCTGCTCCCATTTCCTTTGCGAACTGGAGTCTCTTGTCCTCTCCGTCAATGGCTACGATATTTTCAATACCCATTGTGCGAAGAACTGCAATACATAAAAGACCGATAGGTCCGCATCCCTGTACTGCTACACGACTGTTGAAACGAAGAATTCCTGTGGTTTTAGCTCTTTCTACGGCGTGAATGAGAACTGCCGCAGGCTCAATAAGAATTCTTGAATCTAAATCAAGATCGCTTACGTTAAATATAGAAGAGCCGCCTCTTACTACTATGTAATCTGCAAACCATCCGTTAAGATGAATGTCATCATCAGGGATAAGTCCGTAAACGTCTGCGCCGCCTACGTTTTGTTTGTTCATATCGTACATTGTGATATCAGGGTTATCCTTGAATATCATACTTGTAACGACCTTATCTCCTATACCAAGGGGCTTGCCTGCGCTATCCTTTTTAACATTTTTACCCATTGCTACAATTTCGCCTGTTCCCTCGTGTCCTAAAACAACTGGGATAAGACCAAATGGGTCACGCTTAAACTCGTGTGCATCGGTACCGCATACGCCGCAGCCCTCAACCTTAACAAGTATATCGTCATCGCCAAGAGCAGGAATTGGGAATTCCTTAATATCGTAATGCTCTAACTTTGTGAGCACTGCTGCTCTTGCAGTTGCGGGAACTGTTTTAGCACCGGTAGGTGCAGGTGCGCTTCCGGTTCCTTGCATCTGAGAGATTACCTGCTTTACAATCTTTTCTACATCAGCAGAATTCATACTGTTTATACTTTCCTTTCTGTCAAAGACCTTTTTTAAATAGGCTACCGCCAAATTCTGCAAGGGCAGTATCCTGCTCCTCGCTTCCGCCGCTTACTCCAAGGCCTCCTACAAGTCTGCCTGTGTTATCGTATAGGGGAACTCCTCCGCCGAAGATAACTATTTTGCCGCCGTTTGTAAACTGAATTCCGTAAAGGTCGCCACCGGGGGCAGCAAGTTTCTTTAAATCAGTTGTGGGCATTTTAAGTGCGGTAACGGTATAAGCCTTATTAAGTGCTATATCGTAGCTTGCAATATAGGCGTCATCCATACACTGAATAGATATGGGGTTTGAGTGGCGGTCAGAAACCGCAACTACCGCTTTTACCCCCATTTCTTCGGCCTTTTTCATAACCAAAGAAATCAGTTTGTTGGCCTGTGCCAAGGTAACACTATCGTTTTTAATGTTATCGGCCACAATTTTTGCAAGTCTTTCAATTTCCATCTCGGTCAATTTATTCACTCCTTAGGGGCGATTATTTGCCGAGCTGCTCCATAACCTTTTTGGTGATTTGAGCAACAAGGTCATCACCTGCATTATCGCAGGAAGAAGCACTTGCACTACCGCAAGCGGTGTTCTTGCAAGAGTGGCAGCTTGGAAGTCCTGCTTTAGCATTTGGGCAGAGGCTTGCAGGATGCTTACCTGTCATACCAAACTGTCTGCGAAGACCGTATAAAACTTCAACCTGTTCTTTGGATAATTCCTTAGGTCCGCCAAGCTGCTTAGAGATTGTAAGAAGCTTTGCATAGAACTCTAAAGATTCCATTTTGTGATATGCATTAAGTAACGAATCAGAATATGCTAATGCACCGTGATTTTCAAGTAATACTGCATCGAAGTATGGCAAGTACTTTTCAACTGCATCAGGAATTTCGTTGGTAGAAGGTGTACCATATTCTGCAATAGGAACACAACCAAGTGAAATTACTGCCTCAGGCATAATTGGCTGAGTTAGAGGAATTCCTGCAATAGCAAATGCAGTTGCATACATTGGATGAGCGTGTACTACTGACTGTACGTCAGGACGATGTTTGTAAACTCTCATATGCATTTTGATTTCTGAAGATGGCTTGAATCCTTTGTTTGCCTGGATAACGTTACCATCCTTGTCTACCTTACAGATATATTCAGGGGTCATAAAGCCCTTACTTACACCTGTAGGAGTGCAAAGGAATTCGTTGTCGTTAAGTTTAACCGAAATATTACCATCGTTAGATGCGACCATTCCCTTGTCATAGATTCGACGACCAATTTCGCAAATCTGTTTTTTGATTTCATACTCTGATACCATTTGATTCTTCTCCTTTTATCAAAATATTTGATTTTATTACAAAACAAATATACCACCAAAACCCACAAAAGTCAACATAAAAAGCGTAAAAATTGTAGGTTTTATGTGATTTTACGTCTGTTTTTGTGGTTTGTTTGTTTTATTTATAATTACTTTGCTGTATTTTTTGTGTTTTATAATATTCTTTGCAGTCGAAGGTGGAAAGAAATTCCCTTAGTTCATCTATTCCCTCTCCCGTCGCAGAGCTAACTTTGAAAATCTTTTTGCAACCTGCAAGTCTAAGCCAATTTTCTGCTCTGTCGGGTCTCGCATCCTTTTTATCAATTCCCGTTACAATTCCTATAACAAGTCGGTTTGCCATAGAGGTGATGTTTGGCGGGAAAAGTGAAAAGGGCTCATCTGCGGAAATTAGAAGTCCAACTATATCACTCTCGTAAGCGTAAACCGCTAAAGCTCCACCAAAATTTCTAGTCTGTATGTATTCCCCGGGAGTATCGATAATGAATTCCCCTCTTTGTACGATTTGGGTCTTTTCATATCTGATATCCTTATTCGTAAGAGCCTGAGTTAAGGTGGTTTTTCCACTTTCCGACCGTCCTATAAGTATAACCTTATTCATTACGTTTTAGTTATTGGGCAAACGGTGAAGTTTAAAACGTTTGCAGCATAGTCTGTCACCGCTTTAACCGCCTCTGTAACCTGAGAAACACTGCCTGTTACAATTAGCGTACCGCTGAATCTGTCAACAAAGCCAAGCTCTGCGCCTGAAGATTTTGTTGCAATATCTCCTGCGATTATAGCCGTTTCGGCAGGGGTCATTGTGACAATACCGATTGCCGAGGTTTTGTAATCTCCTGCAGGGTCAAGACCAAGCTTTGTGTAAAGTACAGGGTCAGGGTTTGCAATTATGTGGGCAAGGGTAATCTGTTTACCGGGAACTATTTCCTGAATAATACGAGCCTTGCCATCGTTTTTCAGTGCATCATAAATACTATCCATCGGTCTTAACCTCCTATCTGACCTTTAAGGCCGTAGCTTTTTACCACTTGGAGCAATTCTTCCATATGTGCATCACTTGGTGGTTCTATATGGGAGAGGGTGTATTCTCTGCCAAGTCCTTTATATTTATCCATACCAAGTCGGTGGTAGGGAAGCAAGTGAATTTCTCCGTGTGGCATAATCTCACTAACAAATTTTGCAATTCCTCCGATTTCCTCCTTTGTATCATTAAAGGTTGGAATAACCGGAACTCTTATAATAAGCTTGTTAGCCTCTTTAGCCAACATTTTAGCATTTTCTAAAATCTGCTTATTATCTCTGCCTGTGAAAGCCTTATGCTTTTCAGGGTCGGTATGCTTGATATCCATTAAATATGTATCAAGGTATGGAAGCAACGTTCTGACTGTCTCCATCGGAGCGCAGGCGGTAGATTCGATTGCGGTATTGATACCATAATCTTTAGCCGCCCTTAAAAGCCCTAAAGCGAACTCAGGTTGACAAAGACTTTCGCCTCCTGAGAGGGTTATGCCTCCGTTTGAGAGTTTATAGTAAACTCGGTCCTTCATAACCTCGTCCATAACCTCTTTTACGGTTACATCTCGGCCAACGGTCTTTACCTTTCCTGCTGTTTCCATCTGCTGTATTTCATAGCTTTGAGATTCAGGGTTGCAACACCAACGGCATCTAAGTACGCACCCCTTTAAAAATATTATGGTACGAACTCCCGGGCCGTCGTGTATTGAGAATTTTTGAATATCAAAAATTCTGCCCTTTGTGTTCATATAATCTTGCATTATATTTTTCCTTTATTATAATGTTGCTTGTTCGGTACGGTTGATAATATCATCCTGAAGTGATTTTGAGAGGGTTGTAAACATTGCGCTATAGCCTGCAACACGAACTACCAAAGTCTTATATTTATCAGGATTCTTCTGTGCATCAATAAGGGTTTCACGGCTTACAACGTTAAACTGCATATGCATACCCTTTTGAGCAAAGTAACCACGAATTAAGGTAACGAATCCTTCAAGTCCGCTTCTTCCCTTTAATGCGCTTGGGTGGAACTTCATGTTAAAGAGCGTTCCGTTAGAAGCGATTGCGTGGTCAAGACGAGCAACCGAGTTACAAGAAGCGGTAGGTCCGTTTACATCCTTACCTGCTACAGGGGATACTCCGTCTGCTACAGGGGTACCTGCAAGTCTTCCGTCAGGGGTTGCGCCTGTCTGTGCTCCCAAAGGAACGTTTGCCGAAACAGGATAGAGTCCTGCCTGATATACTCCGCCTCTTGGGTTTTTGTATTTTTCAACAGGCTTTGTATATGTATAGGCAACATCTCTTGCAAAAAGGTCGATTTCCATATTATCGTTACCGAATTTTGGAAGAGCGTCAATATCATTTCTGAGCTTATCGTAGAACGCCTTTTTCTCAGGTGCGGTAGCGTTTGCCTTTACCTTATTATATATATCGGCAATGGTCTGCTCGCTTACCTCTTTACCCTGCTTTGCAAGTTCCTTTGCAACCTGAGTTGTAAGCTGTGTTGCCTGAACGCTTCCAAAAGGTTCGCCGTAGTTGTTGCGAAGAGCATTTGCCATCTCTTCAAGAGTGTATTTCTTCTCTTCGTAAACAAGAGTTTTTATAGCATAAAGAGCATCTGCGGTGTTAGCAATACCAAAGCCCTGAGGACCTGTGAAGTTGTAAACTGCGCCGCCCTCCTGCATTGCCTTTCCTCTGCCGATACAGTCTTCAACCATTGAGGACTGGAATGGTAGTGGGCAACGCTCCATATGAGCAAGGTCAATAGCATTATCTGCATTAACCATCATTTCAATCATATAGTTCATTTGTGCCTTGTAAGCATCATAGAACTTATCAAATGTATCAAGGTCAGAAAGGGAGCCGCTCTTAACGCCAACCTGTACTCCAAGGTCAACACCATTAGAGAAAACAAGCTCTAATGGACGGCACATATTAAAGAATGCGGCATCGTGCCAACCATCAGTTTTACCTGATTTTTGAGGCTCAACACAACCGATAATATTATAATCTCTTGCATCTGCAAGGGTAAGTCCTCTGCTAACAAGGGCAGGGATAATAACCTCGTCATTGTAATAAGCAGGAAGTCCGATTCCGGTTCTGGTAAGAGTTGCAGCATGAATTAGGAACTCGTCGGGAGAACCGTTCCACACACGAACCGAAAGAGATGGCTGAGGGAGCATTGTATGCATTGAAGCGTTGATACACATATAGGAAAGGTCGTTTGTAGCATCCATTCCGTCTGAGTTTTGTCCGCCTGCTATCATATTCTGGAACATGCTGTAACCTGCAAAGCCTTGAGCAGAAGCATCGTCACGGCACTTGCTAAGGTCGTTAAGCTTTACGAAAACGCAATCAATAAGCTCCTGAGCAAATTCCTTTGTAATCTTGCCCTCGTCAATATCCTTTTTATAGTAAGGATACATATATTGGTCGAATCTACCGGGAGAAATTGAATGTCCGCTTGACTCGGTCTGTAAAAGCATCTGTACAAACCAGAAAGACTGACAAGCCTCATAGAAGGAGGTTGCTCCCTTTCTTGGAACGTTTACGCAGTTATTGGCGATAAGTGCGAGTTCCATTTTTCTTGCAGGGTCGGTCTCTTGTTTTGCCATTTGGGCTGCTAAAAGAGCATATCTCTCGGCATACTCACAAGCTGCTGTAAGAGATATTATTACACCGTCTAAAAACGCCTTGCGCTTTGAGTAGTCGGCATCGGTCTGATTAAGCTTAGAAAGGGACGCCTTGGCTTTATTTATAATTCCCTCAAAGCCTATAGCCAAAACCTCGCCGTAGTTTACGCTAACGTGTCCTACGCCGTTGTAGAAATAGTTGCCGGGTGTGAAAATATTATGATCGATAGCGAGTTTTGCGCCGTCACACATGTAGGAAAGCGCTAAATCACTTGTGGTTTTACCCTCCCAGTAACGATAAGCCTCTTTTAAGGTTTTCTTGGTTTCCTCAGATATGTCAAATGGGTCGGCTGAACGAGTTGCTACCGTATCAAACTCATCCTCCAACCAGGAGAAAGAATATTCAGGGAAAACCTGACAGCTTCTTGGTTTTTTAGTGTTGCTTCCTACAATAAGCTCATATGGTCTTATGGTAATAGGAATGTTTTTGAGAATGTGAGCAAAAGCTTTACCTCTGCGGACGTTTATTGGCTCACCCTCGGTACTTTTGTAGCTTTCGGTAAGTAAAACTGCACGATCAGACTCTATTTGAGGTTTGCCCTCAAATAAATGGTCGATAAGCTTATTTATTCTTTCGCTTTTCTTTATTTCGGTAATATTAAAATCAGTCACGGTATAGCCCTCCTGATGAAATTTCTTTGAAAGATACCTTTTCTATCTTATTTTAGTATAAAAACCAACACTTGTCAATAGCAAAACCACAAAAAACCAAAAAAATCTTGCATAAAACAAGCACTTATGTATCTTTTTTGTTGTTGGTGTTGATTTTTTACGTGAAAAATGCTATATTTATATGTATGAATATTTTCCCGAGGGGTATAAAAATGATTAAAAAATACTTAAACCGACTTTTTATTGACGGACTTTCCGGTATGGCTTCAGGCCTTTTTGCCACACTGATTATCGGCACTATCGTTGCTCAGATAGGCAGTATGATAGGTGGCACCGTTGGTACACACCTTGTGGTTATCGGTAATTTTGCCAAAACCATTACCGGCGCAGGAATCGGCGTGGGCGTTGCGGCGAGACTTAAAGCCTCTCCTCTCGTTTCCGTATCTGCAGCGGTAGCAGGTTTTGTGGGTGCTTTCCCCAACATAAATATTGAAACCTTTACTTTAGGCAGACCGGGCGAGCCTCTCGGTGCGTTTATTGCGGCTTACATAGCAATTGAGCTTGGCTCTTTAGTTTCAGGCAAAACCAAGGTTGATATTATCGTTACTCCTCTTGTTTCAATTCTCACAGGTAGTGCAGCAGGTCTTGTTTTGGGACCTCCTATTTCTGCCGCTATGACCTGGATTGGTTCTATTGTTAATATAAACGTGGAAAAGCAACCGATTATCGGTGGAATTATCGTTGCGGTGGTTATGGGTATTTGTCTTACTCTGCCAATTTCTTCTGCCGCTATTGGTGTTTCTTTAAAGCTTTCCGGTCTTGCCGCAGGCGCCGCCGTTGTTGGTTGTTGCTGTAATATGGTGGGCTTTGCTGTTGCTTCATTCAGAGACAATAAATGGGGTGGTCTTGTTTCTCAAGGAATCGGCACCTCTATGCTTCAAATGCCTAACATTGTTAAAAAGCCTATAATCTGGCTCCCTGCTATTATTTCAAGTGCTATTTTAGGTCCTGTTGCTTCTGCAATATTAAAAATGCCTTGTTCTGCAACAGGTTCAGGTATGGGCACCTCCGGTCTTGTTGGTCCTTTTGAAACATTTTCTGCTATGACTAATGCCGGCACCGACCCTGCTCTTGCAGTTTTACAGATTATTTTAATTCAGTTCGTTCTTCCCGCCGTTATCGCCTTTGGCGTTAGCGAGTCTATGAGAAAGCTTGGCCTTATCAAGAAAGGCGATATGAGGCTTGATGTTTAATGACTAAAAAAGAAAGAGCAGTACAGGCGGTAGAGCTTTTAAAGGAGGCTTACCCTGAGGCAATTTGCTCCCTTAATTATTCCGACCCTTTTCAGCTCCTTATTGCAACTCGCCTTTCGGCTCAGTGCAAAGACGCTAGGGTTAATATGGTAACACCTGCCCTTTTCGAAAGGTTTCCTGACGCTAAAAGTATGGCAAACGCCCCATTAGAAGAGGTGGAGGAGCTTATCAAAACCTGTGGGCTATACAAAACCAAGGCAAAATCTCTTGTTGAGATAGGAAAGGGCATTACCGAAAGATTCTCAGGCAGAGTGCCTGACACCATTGAAGAGCTTACCACCCTTTCGGGAGTTGGAAGAAAAACTGCAAATTTAGTGGTGGGAGACGTTTACAAAAAACCTGCCGTTGTTACCGACACCCATTTTATAAGAATTGTAAACCGCATTGGTCTTACCGACAAAAAGGAACCCTTTAAGGTGGAAAAAGAGTTAAAAGCCCTTCTTCCCCCTGATGAGTCCAACGATTTTTGTCACAGAACGGTACTTCACGGCAGAGCCGTTTGTACCGCAAGAAAGGCCTATTGCCAAAAGTGTGTTTTAAAAGAAATATGTAAAAAGGTTAACGTGAAATAGTATGAATGAGATTTTTTCAAGAACCGAAGCCCTTTTAGGAAAAGATGCTATATCTAAACTGCAAAACAGTCGTGTTGCCCTCTTTGGACTGGGCGGCGTGGGTGGTTTTGCCTTGGAAAGCCTTGTTCGAAGCGGCGTCGGTCATATTGATATTTTCGATTTTGATACTATTTCTCCTTCTAATATAAATAGGCAGATTATTGCCACATCCGAAAACATCGGAGAAAAGAAAACCGAAGCCGCAAGACTTCGGGCAAAGGAAATTTCCCCCGATACCGAAATTACGGTTCACGATATGTTTTATCTGCCTGAAAATGCCGACTCCATTGATATAAGCAGATTTGACGTGGTTATCGATGCGGTTGACACCGTAACCGCAAAGCTTGAAATTATATCACGTGCAAAAAAGGCAGATACTCCTGTTATAAGCTGTATGGGAACAGGAAATAAAACTGATATTACACAACTTAAAGTCGGAGATTTGTTTTCAACAAGTGGTTGTCCCCTTGCCAGAGTTATGCGAAAAGAACTGAGGTCAAGAGGTATTGATTCTTTAAAGGTTGTATGGTCAGATGAGGAGCCCATATTCTCAGAGGATACAGGCGACTTAAAGGGCAACCGTCCTGCGCCTGCAAGCGCAATTTTTGTTCCTGCCGCCGCAGGTCTTTTGCTTGCCAAAGAGGCTATCTATATGCTTTTAGCGGAGGACAACAATGGTTAAATTCGGTAATGACTGGGATAACATCCTAAAAGACGAGTTTGAAAAAGATTATTATCTGAAACTCAGGCAGTTTTTAAAGGCGGAATATAGCAGCAAAAAGATTTATCCGCCTATGAATGATATTTTTTCTTCCCTGAAAGCCTCTTCCTTTGAGGATACCAAGGTGGTTATTATCGGACAGGACCCCTACCACGGCTTTGGTCAGGCTCACGGAATGTGTTTTTCTGTAAAAAAGGGGGTTGAGCCGCCCCCTTCCCTTAAAAACATTTTTAAAGAACTTGAAAGTGACGTTGGTTTTAAGTATACGGGCCACGGAGAACTGTCACGTTGGGCAGAACAAGGCGTTCTGCTTTTAAACACGGTTTTAACTGTCAGAGAGGCAAGTCCTAATTCCCATAAGGGCAAAGGCTGGGAAAATTTTACAGACCGAGTAATCTTAGAACTTAACAAAAAGAATAGCCCCATTGTTTTTCTGCTTTGGGGTGCAAATGCCAAGAACAAGGCTCGTCTTATTACAAATCCTATCCATATAAAACTTGAAACGGTGCATCCAAGTCCCCTTTCGGCTTACGGTGGTTTTTTTGGCTGCAAACATTTTTCAAGGGCCAACGAAATCTTAATAAACTCTGGGCAGACGCCTATTGATTGGCAAATATAAATTTAGTGACAAATTACATTTTTTGTGCTATACTTACATACATTAAGGAGTGACATTATGGAAAATATGTTTTACGATGTTGTAATTTCAGAGATGCAGGAGTTTTTATCCCAAAACGGATTTAAAGAAAAAGAGGGCAAATTTGCAAACGATAAGTCCTGTGTTTCTATTAAATATGATGAGGCAAGAAAGGTTTATACCCTTTTAAAAGCCGACCTTGACGAAGAGGGAAAGCTTGGCGAGGAAGTGGAGATTTCCGCTTACTTGTTTGACGAAACCCACAACAAAAACGATGCAGTTTGCGTTGCTATCGACTTTGTTGATACCTTAAAGAAAGAGCTTGGCGTTAAGTCTGTTCGCAGGAACTCTGCAAACGCTGTTGACCTTCCTACCGCATCTAAGGGAGACGCTGTAACCGTTAACACCCTTACAACCAAGCTTTTATCGGTTTATCCTCAGTTAAAGGAAACCTATAAGTCCGAAACTGCCGAGAAAGGCAAGTTTTTATATCTTGATTTCTATATGACCTATTTCGTTCCCGAAATCAGAAAGACCTTAGAGAGCGGTAACAAAAAAGCTGTAAAGAAACTTGTTGATATGTTAGTTAACCTTTTCGTTACAGGCGACAATGCCACCTCTACTGCAGTAATCGCACTTTTAACCTCTGCTATCGGCAAAAATGAAGCGAGATTTAAAGCGGCGGTTGACCACATGGCAGACTGTCAAAATCTTATTACTTGTGTAAATCATCAAATTGCTTTGCTTGGCAAGAATAAAAAGTTTACCCAGGCTTTAAAATATAACGATTAACAAAATCGGAGATGTCAAATTTTAAGACATCTCCGATTATTTTATCTAAATAATGAGTAAAAATTTTACAGAAAATTTGCATTATGTAAACTAACGCAACGTAGCATTTGTTAATAACTCTGTTGGTAATGTGGAAAACTATTTTTGAAGAATGTCGAAATAAGGCGGTTTCTTCAAAGATGTTAATGTTATTAAACGAGTTTTCCACAGTTTTAAACAGGTTATTAACAATTTTTATATTTTAGTCTAAAACATTATGACACCCTAATTAAGTTTAAATACTGCAGTCAAATAAAAATTTTTAAAATTTCCTCTTGATATTTTAAAAAAAGTGTGGTATTATACTATGGCACTTAAAAGTGTATGCGCTGATAGCTCAGCTGGATAGAGCGTTTGGCTACGGACCAAAAGGTCGGGAGTTCGAATCTTCTTCAGCGCGCCAAAACAAAAAAGACTACGCCGTAAGGTGTGGTCTTTTTTGTTTTCGTGTTTATTTTTTGAAGATTCGAACTCTGAGAGAGTAAGGTGCGTTAAGAAAACAATCCTGTGAATTGTTTTTAGCACCGAAGCGTGAGACGGGTACTGCACACACGGTGTGCGGTCGGCGAGGGTGCATATTCGCAAAGCGAATATATCTTCTTCAGCGCGCCAAAATGAAAACGGTTCCGTCGTAAGATGGAGCCGTTTTTATTTTGTGTGCATTTATATAAGAAGATAAATTTAAATTTATCAGACATTAGCTGTCCTACACTCTAAAACCCCTTGATATTATTGGGCTTTTCGTTGATTACAAACTCAACTGTTATGTATTTTCCCTTGTTTTTGCCCTTATGAGCGAAAATAAGGGAAACTTTTTATAT
>JAFXDV010000012.1 GCA_017521125.1 Clostridia bacterium | reverse complement strand
TGGAGCGGATTACGGGGCTCGAACCCGCCACCTCCACCTTGGCAAGGTGGCGCTCTACCAAATGAGCTAAATCCGCATATATGGTGCCTCCGGTCGGAATTGAACCAACGACACGAGGATTTTCAGTCCTCTGCTCTACCAACTGAGCTACAGGACCAAAGTGGCGACCTGGATGGGGCTCGAACCCACGACCTCTAGCGTGACAGGCTAGCGTTCTAACCAACTGAACTACCAGGCCACATGGTGGGAACAACAGGGCTCGAACCTGTGACCCTCTGCTTGTAAGGCAGATGCTCTTCCAGCTGAGCTATGCTCCCATATGGCTACCTTCCATTCACTCTGTGATTTCCAGCGGCAAGTGATATATTACCACATCCAAAGCCATTTGTCAACACTTATTTTTAAAAATTTTAAATTTTTTTTAGGAGGTTTTTTAGCTCGTCTTTTGTGAAGGTATAAATCTTATCACAGAAATGACAATCTACGTTAATTTCGGGTAATTCTTCTGCCATACTGCTCAGTTCTTCTTTACCAAGACTTATAAGTGCCTTGGTTACTCTTTCCTTGTCACAATTACATTTATATGATATTTCTTGCTCGTAAAGAACCTCTACCTCAAAACCGTTTAATGCTTCTTTTAAAATGTCGTGTGGTGTCATACCTGCATCTAACATTGTTGTTACAGGCTTTAGTTTTTCTATCGCTTTTTCAAGCTTTTCAATAGTGTCCCCTCCTGCCGCAGGAAGAAGCTGAATAATAAAGCCTCCTGCAGCTTTAACGGTAAGGTCAGGATTAACAAGGACACCTAAGGCACAAACCGTTGGGATTTGCTCACTAAGTGCATAGTATGATGTAATATCCTCTGCTATTTCCCCGGAAACAATTGGCACCGAACCGCTAAATGGTTCTTTAAGGCCTAAATCCTTAAGAACGTATAAAAGACCATCCTTGCCAACTGCACCGCCAACATCTAATTTTCCTTTTTCATTAAGGGGTAATTCTACCACAGGATTCTGCACATATCCTCTAACGTTGCCGTCATAATCGGAAACTGCAATTATAGAGCCTGCGGGACCGTTACCGTTAATTCTAAGGGTTAGATTATCGTCCTTGCCCTTGAGCATATTACCCATCATAGAAGCGGCGGTAAGAAGTCTTCCTAATGCGGCAGTTATCACTGCAGATGTGGTGTGAATTTGTTCTGCTTTTGCTACTATATCGGTGGTGTCCACTGCAGTAGCCATAACCTCTCCGTCACTTGTTATACATCTGATTAATTTTCCCATAATTAAGCCTTTCGTGTTATATATACATTTCTACAAGATTTTTCTTTTGGTGATTTAAAGGTGTTTTCTCCGTAGACAGCCAAAATTTCAAGTCCTGCCTCATTTAAGGCAACCTTAATTTCTTCTTCGCCATACGCTCTCTCCATAATATCCTGGGTCAAAGCATTACCATTTTGGATAAATGTTAAGTGCGTATCAACTAAATTTTTTTCCTTGGAAAACTTATTTTCCCAAATGCAAGTTACACCTTTTTTTCTTATTTTAAAGGTATTATTGCCTAAAACAAACTGATGTTTATAGGGTGTATTTACATCGAAAATAAAGAGCCTTTCAGGTTCTAAAAAAAGAGATACATTTGCAATACTTTTCTTGAAGCCCTCATAATCAATAATATGGTTCAGGCTATCAAGACAGCAAACTGCTCCATCTACTGTACCGTAAAGTTCAAGTTCCTCTGCCCTTTGGCAAAGAAAAAGCACCTTGTTTTTCTGAGTATTTTTGAGGTTTGCTTCGCAGAGCATATCCTCCGACATATCCACGCCTATAACTTCTATTCCCTTTTTTGCAAACTCAAAGGAAAAGTTTCCTGTTCCGCAAGCAAGGTCTAAAAGCAAGGTGGGCTTGCGGTCAAACTTTTCAAAAAGTTTTAAAAGATATTTAGCTCTTTTTTTATAGTTTACATTATATGTAAAAAGGTCATAGAAAAGCGAGAAATTTTTATAACTACTCATATTTGTGCAAGAACACTTTTAAAGTAATCTAAAGCGTCGGTTAGTTGAGAGTCCATTAGGTCACATTTAGTTTGGTAGTCTAATTCTCCCAATGCTATAGTTAATATTTCAGACTTGCAAATCTCGCTTTTTCCCATTATAAGATTTATTAAATCTTTGGTATTCTCGCAGGGATTTGCAGTTATCATATCAGTATATTTTGCAGATTCTACAATGATATTGCCGATAATTTTAGCGCCATATTCCATAGCATCATCTAAAGATATTTCTTCAGACTCTGTTTTTTCCTCTTTGATCTCTTCTGCAATAATTTCGTCTTCGTTTTCTTCCTCTTGAGGTTGCTCCGAAATCGTAGTGTCTACGACAAAACCTTCGTTTTGTTTTTGAGCTAGTTTTTCTTCAAGTTCACTAATCTTTTGAAGCAACTTTGCATTTTCTTTTTTTAGCTCTGAAAGTTCAAAAAAACATTTTTGATAAGAGGTTGAAAGGGAATCAAATTGTTCCAGAAGTATTTTTTTACGCATATAACATTCTCCTCGAAGTTATTTTTTTATATATGAAAATTACTATAACAACAAATAAAATTCCTGATAATGCACCTATGGAATCTATAGCAACGTCATAAAGTCTTGCTGCTCTGCCATCGGAGAATAATTGATGAAGTTCGTCAGTTAACGAGTAGAAAAAGCAAAATCCTAAGGATAGAAAGATTTTTTTCTTTTTCTCAAAACTATAGGTACTAATAGCAGAGTATGAGAAAACTCCTAATGCTGCATATACGGAAAAATGAGCAAGCTTTCTAACTATAAACTGATAACTTTGGATAATAACATCCTTTTCTCTATCGCTTAAGCCTTTAAAGTCATCCATAAAGATGTTAAGAATTGATTTTATAACTGTTTTTGATGTTTCTCCAGACACCTGTCTTGGTTGTCCTGACATTATAAAAATAAATATCATAACACCAAGGGTGAGCGCCCAAAAAATATACCTAACTATAAGTTTTCTATTCATTGCAGACACCCTTTAAATACTCCACTGCCGCTACTTTGACAGGATCTTCATTATCGGCTAACAGGTTAAAATATTTTATCTGCTCATCATTTAGCTCTACCTTGATGTCCGGCTCTAAGCCTTTTTTGTTATAGGTTTCTCCGCTATGGGTATAAAACTCAGCTATAGTAAAAACAGCAGAAGATTTATCAGGAAAATTAAAGGTGCCCTGCATAACTGCTTTTCCATAGGTTGTAGTGCCTATAAGCACACCCTTGTTAAAATCACGAATAGATGCAGAAAAAAGCTCTGCGGCAGAGGCCGAGGCTTTGTCGGTTAGCACTGCCATTGGCAAATCAATTTCGTTTGCATCCGAAAATAGTTCTTCCTTATGTCCGTTTTTGTATATTGAGGTCATAATAACACCTTCAGGAACAAGAACGTCTACTATTTCCTTGACTGATTCTACTGTGCCACCACCGTTTCCCCTAACGTCGAAAATAAGCCCTTTCACTCCTGAAGAAACGAGGTTTTCTACTGCCGTTTTAAACTGTGGAACTGTTTGACTGTTAAAGCTATAAATCTCAACGTAGCCAAAGTTTTCAATTTTATGGTAATAAATGGACTGTGCAGTGTAATTTGCATATTCTGCAGAAATATCAATTGTCGTGTTATCTCTGCTAACCTTTAAATTAACGGTTTTTCCAAGTTCACGCTTAATTAAATTTACCGCATCGTTATAGTTCATTTTGGTAACGTTCTGACCGTCTACCTCTAAAATTTCGTCTCCTTTTAAAAGTCCTGCTTTATCGGCAGAAGAGCCTGACGCCACGCTTTTAATACAAATGGTATTATTATCGGGATGTAAAAAAATGGTTATTCCCAATCCATTTTCAACACCAAGAAGTCTGTTATTTCGATTCTCTGCATCCTCAGAGGCAAAGAAGGCGGCATACTTATCGTTAAGGGAGGCTATATAGCCATTCATAACGAGTTTTTCAGTTTCTTTACTGTCTACATCGCCAATATAATAGTTGGAAATATAATAATCAAGAAGCTTTAGTTTTATAACTTTACCATCTAAAAAAAGCAAACAAAAAATCACCGTAGTTAAAATAAAGGTTATAACCGCAGTTAAAACTATTACAGATATTGGTGATTTCTTTGGAGTTTGATTTATATCTTTCATATAACCTCTTGATTTTAAATTATGGGGGCAAGAATTTGCCCCCATAATTTTATTTTACTCTTACATAATAGTTTTCAGGATTTACATTAACACCGTCTTTAAGAATTTCATAGTGGAGATGCCAACCTGTTGACCAACCTGTTGAGCCGACATATCCAATTACCTGACCTTTTTTAACAGTTTGTCCTACGCTAACAGCAGGTTTTGACATATGGCCATAAAGAGTTCTATAGCTCGAGCCTTGATACTCACCATGTGCTATAACAACATAGTTACCATATCCGCCTCCGCAACCACAACTATAATTTTTACCATAGTTATGTGAACAACCGCTTTTTGCGGTAGTTACCACTCCGTCTGCAGCTGCAACAATTGGCTTATCTTTAATTCCACTCTGCGAAATATCAATTCCTTTATGCCAAGAGCCCCAACGGGAACCGAAGCCTGAATTGATACGGGTGCAACTAGGCACAGGCCAACCAAACATACCATCAGCAAAAACATTTTTATCTGCCGAGCTTGGCGCGTTAATTTTGCTAAGCTCATCCTGCCAAGCTTTAATCTGTTTTTCAATTATTTTATTTTCGTTATTTAAAGCACCAGTTGAGTTATTAAGGTCTCTAATAACTGCATTTACTGCGCCAACCTTTTCGTCAAGTTCTGCTTCTTTAACCTTTAAGGTGGCTTTAACCTCGTTTTGAGATTCTATGAGTTTTTTGTTTTCCTCAGTTTTCTCTTCAATTTCCTTTATGAGATTAAACATATCTTCTACCATTTTTTTATCTCTTTTGGAAACATTAAGAGTCAACTGAGAAAGGGCAATATAATCTGCAAAGGTTTCGGCGCCAAGTAGAACCTCTATGCCGCTTCCTGTGCCACCACTCATATAAATTGCTCTTATTCGCTTTTTAAATGCAGTTTTAGAAGCGTCTATCTTATCGTTGGTAGCTTTAATCTCTGCATCATTAGCGGCAATTTTCGAATTATACTCATTGATTTTTTTATTACAAAGCTCAATCTGAGCATTTACCGAACTAATTTGTGCATCTATAGCCGCCTTGATTTTTGATTGCTCGGCATTCTGCTTTTTCAGTTTTTTGATTTCTGCCTCTTTTTCCTTTGATTGCTGCTCTAACTTTTGAATTTCTGCATTAATTTCAGATTCACTTAAAGAAAAAACAGTATTTACAGGAAAAATAGTTGCTGTAAATATGAATACAACCGAAAGAAAAACCGATATTGTATTCTTGATTTCTTTTTTCATATATCCTCCAAAGTAGTTAATTGCCGCAAAAACTAAACTTATATAGCTGTAAACTCGCTTCCCTCTTTTTTAAGGTACTTACTAATCATAAATAAACTTCCCAAGGCGCCTGAAACCAAACCGATAATAACAAAAATTCCAAAGGTTTCAAGGGCCACTGAAGAAAACTTGATTATCTCCATTACACCTAAAGACTGCATAAGTGTTTCGGTTGCAACTCTATAACAGAAATAAACAATTGCCATAGAGAAAATTGCCGAAATGACACCAATAAACATACCCTCGATTACAAATGGGAGTCTTATGAAAGAATCGGTTGCGCCAACCGCCTTCATAATTCCGATTTCAAGTTTTCTGCTATACATTGTAACACGAATAGTGTTAGATACGATTACAAGAGAGATTATAAGAAGAATTGCTATAATCCATACTCCTGCTACGCCAACACCTGTTTTAATCGCATTGATTTTGTCTGCAAGGTCAGATTGTGACTGTACTGAATCAACACCCTCGGTTGCTTCAATAAGTGAAAGGGTTTCTGAGAATTTGGACATATCCGCTAAAGTAATTTTAGCAGCAGCGGAAAGTGGGTTACCGTATTCCTCATCAAGGAAGGTAAAATATTCTTCCTTTCCCTCTAAAAGCGTATCCTTTACGCTCTGAAGTCCTGCTTCGCTTGAAATATATTCAACAGATAATACGTTATCAATCTCAGATAGTTTATCGCAAAGGGCCTTTGCCTCTTCGTCATTGTGAATGAGGAATGAATCTTCGGCAACACTTACGTTTTCATCGGTCTGTGCAGGAGCATTCTCTCCATATAATACAGAATTTTTATCGTTAAAATACGCCATTATAACGTTCTGTTGTTCTAAGGTGCTAATAGCCTTGTTTACATTCTTTGTGATTAGTGATGCCATACCGATAAGCACCATACAGGCAATTAAAACGCCTATAGATGCAATTGACATAAGACGATTAGCCCAGATATTTTTAACACCCTCTGCAGCAAGGTATTTTATGCTTCTGGCTTTCACGCTTCCTCACCCCCTGCAGCATTATCGGCAACAATTCGACCTTCTTCAAGCATAATTACACGATGATTAAAATCTCTAACTAAGCTATGGTCATGTGTTACCATAAGCACGGTTGTACCCTGCTTATTTATTTCGGTAAGTTTCGAAACAATTTCATAAGAAAGATTTGGGTCAACGTTTCCTGTAGGCTCGTCCGCAATAATAAGTTTTGGTTTATTAACAAGAGCTCGTGCAAGACCGACTCTTTGTTGCTCACCGCCAGAAAGCTGATTTGGCATACTTCTAGCTTTATGACCAAGGCCAACCATACTAAGCACTGCCGATACGTCCTTACGCACTTTTCTGGAAGGCGCTCCGATGACACGCATAGCAAATGCAACGTTGTCAAATACGTTCATTGTGGGAATAAGTCTGAAGTCCTGAAAAACAATACCCATTGTTCTTCTGAGCATTGGAATTTCTTGATGCTTAATCTTCATAAGGTCGTATCCGTTAACCTTTAAAACACCTGTATTTGCCTGTTCTTCACGAACAATTAGCTTTAGGAAGGTGCTTTTTCCTGCACCCGAGGCGCCAACAACAAACACAAATTCGCCCGGGTTTATTTTTATATTTACATCGTTAAGGGCGTGGGTTCCTGTTTTATAGGTTTTTGAAACGCCCTTAAACTCAATTATTGGTTTTGTCGATTGTAATGACTCTGAACCGTTAATGGTAATCGCCCTTTCTTTTAATATTTAATGGGATTTGCTCTTAAGTATTTGTTTACCATAAGCGCAATTTTAAAGACAATTGCGTGGTCAAACTCTCTCAGGTCAAGACCTGTAATCTTCTTAATCTTCTCAAGTCTGTACACAAGAGTATTTCTATGTACAAATAGTTTTCTTGAGGTTTCTGAAACGTTAAGATTATTCTCAAAGAATTTCTGAATTGTAAACAAGGTTTCCTGATCAAGACTTTGGATCGAACCTTTCTTAAAGACCTCTCTTAAGAAGGTTTCGCAAAGTGTGGTCGGAAGCTGGTAAATAAGTCGTGCGATACCAAGCTTATCATAGCTAACTATGGTCTTATCTGTGTCGAATACCTTTCCAACTTCAAGAGCAGTCTGTGCTTCCTTGAACGACCTTGCTAAATCTTTTATGCTATCAACTGTTGTACCAACGCCGATAACAACGTGGGTAAAGAACTCGCCTGACAAGGTGTCTGCTATAGAAAGGGCAAGCTTTTCTATATGCATAGGTTCAATATCCTGCTTGGTTTCTTTAATTAGTGCAATATCATTTTCGTTTACACTGATTATGAAATCTTTAGTTTTATCAGGGAAAAGATTTTGAATAACATCATAAACTACAACGTCGGTAGGCTCTGTAGTACGGATAAGTAAAACTGTTCTTGAAACATCTGTGTTAAAATGGAGTTCACGTGATTTAAGATATATATCACCAGGAAGGATATTGTCTAATATAACATTCTTTATAAAGTTACTATGGTCATATTTTTCATCATAATAGAACTTAATGTTGAGGAATGCAATTGAAATAACTGTACAATATTTCTTTGCAAGTGGGTCTACACCTTCAACAAAGGCATAGAAACCGGCAACCTGTGTACTGCTAATTGCTCTGAATGTATAACCGCCGGAAATGAAGGTTTCGGTCAATGATCCGGTTGAAAAATTAACATCAATAACCTCTCCGATTTTTCCAAGTTCGCTACAGGCAATAATAGTTCCGCCTTCATCAACAACTCCTATAACATTATCTATAGCATCCTTCATTTGATGAATAACGCTTTGATATAAACGATTTGCCATTTATTATACATCCTTTCTTTTATCCAAAAACGTATATTGTTTTACATACCTATACATATATATTGTACACAAAACCAGGTATTTTTGCAAGAAAAAACTTGATTAATATTACAAAAAAATCACAAAAATCCCGAGCACACACAAATAGCTCGGGATTTTTCTTGTAAATGTTGGTATAAGTGTAAAATTTATGATTTTTATTTTAAAAATCCATTAATTATTTCTTCCTCAGCTTCCTTTTCTGTGAGGCCCAGGGTCATAAGTTTTATAAGCTGTTCCCCAGCAATTTTACCGATAGCCGCCTCATGAATAAGCTGAGCATCAATATGATTAGCAAGTATTTCGGGAATTGCGCTTACAGAAGCATTGTCCATAATAATTGCGTCACACTCGGTGTGGCCTGAACAAGCATTGTTGCCGCAGATTTTAGAAAGAAATAGCTGCTTTGAACTATCTCTTGCTACCGAACGGGATACAACATGAGCCCCTGAATTTTCGCCCTTTAAATCAACCTCAAAGCGTGTTTCAGCATATTGGTCATTATGAGTCATGATTTTCTCGCCAACCACCAATGTAGCACCATCTTCAATAATTGCAGTAGTTGTTCTTACAGTATTATCAACGCCTTTTATCTGAGCAGTTTCCATTTCCATATATGCATTACTGTCAAGTTCAATATGGGTGACGGGATTCATAAGTCTTTTTCCCTGTCCATTGCCATCTCCATAATGCTTTTCAATATACTTTAGTTTGGCATTTTTGCCAACGTAAAAGGAATGAACACCACTATGTTCACTGTCCTTCTCGCCGCTATTGTGAATTCCACAACCTGCAACTATGGTTACATCGCAGTCCTCACCTATATGAAAATCATTGTACACAAGCTCTTTAAGTCCTGTTGATGATAACAACACGGGAAGGTGTACACTTTCATTCTTTGTCCCAGGTTTAATATAAATGTCTATTCCGGGCTTGTCCTCTTTACTTACAATTTCAATGTTTTCAGAAGAATTTTTACCCTCTAATTTACCGTTAATTCTAAGGGAATATGCACCTTGTGGCACTTCGTGAATTCCTGTTGTTTCTTTTAGGAGGTTTTGTTCGATCTTGCTTAGCATTTAAACACCCTCCTTTGTGAATCTACAACCCGAGTTCTGATGAAGAATCATGGGTAAAATTTCGTCTTTGGTACCTATCGCATCAACTGTACCTTCTTTGAGCAGGACAATTTTATCAGCAATATTCAAAATTCTTTCCTGATGAGAAATTATAAGAATGCTGCCATTTGTTCTTTGGTGCATTTTCTCAAAAACCTTAATAAGATTATTAAAACTCCAAAGGTCAATACCTGCCTCCGGCTCGTCAAAAACTGAAATCTTTGTACCTCTTGCGTTTATCATTGCAATTTCTATTCTTTTTAGTTCTCCTCCGGAAAGTGAAGCATCTACCTCTCTGTCAATATAATCTCTGGCGCAAAGGCCAACCTCTGATAAATATTGACACGCAGCAGCGGCAGAAAGCTTTTCGCCTGCGGCAAGAGAAATTAAATCCTTGACCGTAATACCTTTAAATCTGACAGGTTGCTGAAAAGCAAAGCTAATTCCTAAATTAGCTCTTTCGGTTATTGACATATCGCTTATATCAATTCCATCCAAAAGAATTTGCCCCTCGGTTTGTTTTATGATTCCCGAGATAATTTTAGCAAGTGTTGATTTGCCGCTGCCGTTTGGGCCTGTTATTGCGACAAATCTTTCGTCGATTTCCAAATTAATATTCTTTAGTATCTGAATATCACCGACACTATAAGAAATATTATTAAGCTTTAACATTTATTTCCTCCAAATATAGCAAATAACAAAAATATTTTGACCAACTACAAATTGGTTATCCTAAGTTTTTATTATAATGGTAAGTTTAGTCGAAACGCTTTCAAGCCTTTCGACTAACTACAATCATTATAAACTTTAGTTCATTTTCTGTCAATCTAATTATTAAAAAAACCAACCATCAAATGATGGTTGGTTTTTTTTATTTACTATTCTTCTATATCCTTCTCAACTTCCTGCTTAAAGCTTCCAAGACTTACTCTTGAAAGAACAGCAAGAGAAGATGCGGCAAGAATAACAGTTGCTATGAAAGCAAGGGTTTTGTTTGTCTCGTTGGTTAACACATCTGTTGGTGATAATGTATTAACCTGTGTTGAGAATAAACCGCTTAAAGATTGACTTGTAGTAGTCGCACCTGGTTCACCAAGGCTGTAGAAGTAATCGTAATCGTTAACCAAGTTTGCATCCTTTAATGTTCCACTAACCGGAGTGATGAAGAAATCATCAAGATAAAGCTTAGCATTTCCTGAAGTACGAATACCGAGCCAAGGAGTTTTAGCCTTGAATTTATAGTTGTATACGGTCCACTTACCAGCCTCGGTAGACTCAATATCTACCATTTTCTCAACACCTAAATCAGGATCTTGGAAATCAGGCCATGTGTAGTGTACCAAAGAGATTGTTGCTTTAGTACCAGGTGTTTCGTTAGCTACCCAGAATCTTACATTATATTCATCGCCTGCTGCAAGTGGTTCAGTTGCATTAAGAATTAAATCCTGCTCATCTGCACTTTCACCCTTACGGAGCATTGCTTTACCACCACCATGAACATTAAGTGGTGAATATCCTGCAACACCGGGACGATAGTATTGATAATCATCTTCATAGTCGAAAATAGTGTTTACATAGTTTTCAAAGTTCTGAGATACAGAGCTAGCTTTCCACTTTGCATAAAGTGTAGTATCAACAACCGGGAAAACACCATAGTCATATTTGCAGTTTCCTTCTTCATAAACGTACCAACCCTCGAAGGCGTAACCTTCTCTTACGGGTTCTGGTAAGGTTAATGGAGATAATGCTTGACCTTCAATATCGTCGAAAGCAAGACCTTCTGCACCGGTTACAAAGGAAATCTTTGTTGTAACATCTCTTGTTGAAGAGAATTTTTCTGCATTGGCAAATCCTTTAAGTACAGGTGTACCATTATTTACGGTCTTCCAAACATTATCAAAGTCGAAGCCCAACATATTTGTTTTGGCTAAATCGCCCTGCATATTCCTATAGAAAAGGAGGGTGAAGTAGACGTTTGAACTACCGAAGTAGTAAGCATTTTTTATTGTACCTTCGCGAAGTTCATCCTGTCTTGTTTCTGGATTTACTACGAAAATCAAATCACTAAACTGTGTCCACTTAGAAGCAGGGAATGAGTAGCAGTTTGTAAATGACGCACAGTATGCATGATACCAAGCATTACCAAGGAATGCACCTGAATATTTAGCTGCGTCTGAGATATATGGGTTTGCATAACAGTCAACAAAGTCAACACCGATAGGCGCACCTGCTACGAAACCTGCTGCATAATAAGCAGTAACTTCAAACGTATCATCTACAAAACATTCTTTAAATAGAATTGGTGTATATTCTCCAACAGGAATTGCTTTATCACCTTGTGCATCAACAAAGCCTATAAATGCAGCTGTGAAATTCTCGACCTTTGTAAGGTTGCACATATATCCTTCAGAGATACCTATTTTGCTAATTACTGCACCGGTCTTTGCTCTTGGAATAAGTGCACAAGAAGAATTTTCAGTGTTATGATTTGAATACATACCATAAATTACATGGTAATCACCATCTAAATTACCATTGAAATGTGGTGAACGAGGACCAACACCGGATGATAGCCAACTGTTGAGATGAGATTTTTCCTTCCAATTCTCATCACTAACATCGTTAAGATAAATATCGCTAGTTATCTTAAAATACTTCTCCTTTGTCGAATTAACCATTGTCCAAAGTGAGAACATATAAAGTTGCTCCGGAGTTTCGATAAGATATGGATCGTCTTGTGTACCTGTACCGCCAGCAAATCCTGAAGCTACATAACCAGACCAAACCTTGCCTTTTTCGCCCTTTAGTAGTTTTGAAGTAATTTTAATAGGCTTAGCTGTTGGAACATTGTTAGCATTGATCTGCATCTTATTCCAGTTAAGTTCAGGCATAAATTCTTTAGCTGCAGAACCTATCATTTCTTCTGGATTTAAAAGAATAACATCAGCTTTCTTGTTTGTAGAGTCGTTCTGGCTAACATCAGAGTAAACAGCAACTAGTGGTGGGTAACCATATCCGAGTGCAGCCATACCCTTTGAAATACAGTTAGTAATTGCGGGAGAACCATAACTCTCACCCAAAATACCACCGATATGTGTGGTACCATATGATACGCTACACAGTTCACCCTGATAAGTACAGTAATTAATAAGAACTGCTGCTGTGCTTGTGAATCCAACTATACCACCAAAGTTATAAGTTGAATCAACAAGGGCGTTAGAAACATTACATCCTTCAATTGTTACAATAGCCGGCTTTGGAATATAACCAACTAGCATACCAGTGTAACTTTCCTTATTCATTTTGCCCTTTGCATAGCACTTATCAATATTAACGTTAACAATGGTTGCATATTTTGCGACCTGTGGGAATAAACCTGCGCCAGATACTGAACCGCTCTGGTTGTCAACGTAAAGACCTGAAACTGTATGACCCTGACCATCAAAATGACCAATAAATTTCTTGCCTACAGGCCAAGATTTTACAGTGTCAGAATTATACCAGTCAGAAGCAGTAGTGTCATTAATCTTAATGTCTGCAGTGAGTACAAACCAATCTGCTGTGCTACCATATTTGGCTAACATTAACGCAAAGCGTTCAGGAGTGTCAATCTGCCATGGGTCTTCTTCTGTTCCGCTACCTCCGGCAAACTTTCTTGCAGTAGCACCAGACCAAACTTTTCCAACTTCACCGTCGGTTTCCACAAGTTTAAGCTTGGATACAGGATAACTATCAGTAGCTTCCCAGTTTGAAGCCTTGAACTTCATGTTTTTAAGTGCATCGGCACCCTTCATCTGGGACTTTTTAATTTTATAAATGTTTGTTTCTTCGCCAAATGTGCCGGCAGGAGTATCAAGATAAGGAGCTTCTACGTCGCCGGAAACATAACAGTTAGTAACTGATACAGTACTGTTATATCTAAATGAGATAGGTTTGTCTGTGGTGAAACAATCTACCAAAACGAGAGATTGTGTCCAATGGCCCGCAATAATTCCGGAGGACCAAGGAGTTACACCACCATATCTATTGTCGACAGTATAACAATTCATAATTGTTAGGTCGCAACCATTTTTGGTCGCATAAGCTGCGGCAATAAGACCAGCTTCACCAGCATCTGTATTAACAGCAGCACGGTTAGCAATTCTGGAATTTTTAACTACACAACCATATACAGTAGTGCCAACAACGTTTACTGCGCTACCTGCAAGACCGCCAACAAAGGTCATCTTAGCTGATCCGGTATAAGCAAAATATGCATTATCGATAATAATATCAACTAATCTTGCATCACTGCCCAGTTTTGAGAAAAGTCCTATGGTTTTCGTTGATGAGCTTGCAGCGTAAAGACCAGAAATAACCTTCTTGTTACCATCAAAGTAACCTGCAAATGTTCCGGTAGGAACCCAATTTTCATATTCTGATGAATCGGTCCAAGCATAGAAGTCAGTTGTATCGTTAACAACAATATCGTTCATTACTTTGAAGTAAAGTGAAGCATCGGTATTATTTACTGCAACCCAAAGTTCAGCCGCATTTGTAATTTGATATGGGTCATTCTGTGTACCAGCACCCTGAAGGTCAGCGAGAGTCTTATTTTTGTCTTCTGCCTTAAAGTCATTTTCATTAGTATAAGGCTTAACAGCAGGATAAGATTCTGTAGCACTCCAACGACCAGCATCAAAGGTCATATTAGTTATTGCATTTTCGCCTTTCATATCTGCCAAAGCAATAGATTTTACATTATCATTAAAGGCAGTAGTTTCACTAGCAAAAGGCTTATCATCTTTTGTTGTGTAAACCTTATCAAATGTAATGTTTTCAGACTTAAGGGAAATGTAATGTCCTGTAGTGAAGCATTCCTTTACAGTGAAGGTTCCATTCTCAACCAATTGTGAATTACCAATAAGCCCTCCAACAGGCTCATTGTTAGCACGAGTGAGTGTGTTATCAACAGATGAGCAGTATTCAATAACGAGGTTATCTGGGTCTGTTACATAACCGACAATACCACCTACTGTGTTAACACCTTCAAGCACAGAATCCTTTACACAAAGTCCTGAGAGGCTAACATTTTTTCTCAAAGAAATCTCTCCGACAATACCACCAACTACTTTTGTGGCTGCGGGAGCTTTAATGTATGATGTGTCTAATGTTAGGTTTTTAATTGAGCTATTAGAAGCTATTGCAGCAAACAAACCTGCCCTAGTTTCGGTTGTTGGAACTGCATATAGTCCTGAAACGGTCTTGTAGTTACCATCAAAATGTCCTTGGAATAAATTAGTTGGCAACCAAGAGTTAGCAGGAGCTGTTGTACTCCAGTTATTATATTCGGCAATCTTGTTGATTTTAATATTTTCTTCAAGTCTGAAATAAGGCATATTTCCACTTGGAGTCACTGAAGTGTTGTTTACAGCAAACCAAAGTTCTTCAGCATTGGTAATGAGATAAGGAAGCTCCTTGGTTCCCTCACCTTCAAGTTGAGAAAGCTTTGTGATGTCCTTAGAGCCATCCCAAACATTCTTTTCTACCTCATATGGTTTTGGCATTGGATAGCTATCTGTAGTAGTCCACTCGTCAGGTGAAAGATTAAGATTTGTAAGAGCATGTTCGCCCTTCATTGCATCTTCGGTTACTCTATATACTTTTCCTTCTTCACTTGGATCACTAAACACATTTGCTATTGTCTCTTCGAGGTTAGCTACGTTTTTAAAAGGCTTTTCGATAGAGAAATCTGCTGTATAGCAGTTTTTATATCTATCATATAGCTTTTCTCCACCGAGATATGATTTATTTATGAAGCAGTTCTTTGCAAGGAATTTAGAATCCCACTCACCGCCAATAAAGCCGGCAGACCAGTAACCGTTTAAAACAGTAGCATCTATTACGCTACAATTTTCTACCATAACGTTTCCGGTATTTGCATATACGCCACCAATTAAGCCTCCGGCAAGTGAACCGGTTTCTCTAGCATTTCCAACTTTAACATTGTTAACAACGCAACCATAAACTAAAACATTTGACGCCTTAGTAATTGTGCCAACTAAACCGCCGGCAGCACTCATACCTACATTTCCAGTAGCGGTAACATAAGCATCTTCTAAAATTACGTTATAAACTGTTGTATCAGAACCAAGGCTTGCAAACAAACCAACAAACTTGTTTGCTGAGGATACTTTAGCTGAAGAATAAAGGCCTGAAATTATCTTCGAGTTTCCATCAAAGGTACCTCTAAATGTAGCAGTAGGATTCCAATCTTCATAAAGAAGGTTATTATTCCAATAATCGAAAGCGGTAGTATCATTGATAACAATATCATTCATAACTCTGAAGTGCTTGGTAGGATCAGTATTATTAACAGCCTTGTAAAGTTCAGCGGAGTTTGTAATCTGATATGGATCAGAAATAGTACCAGTTCCAACAAATGTTACATTATTTATATCTTTATACTCAGGCTTGAATTCGCCTTTTAATTCATCGGCACTCTTAGGTGTTGGGTATTTGCCGTCAGCTAAGGTCCACTCAAAAGGTGAAAGAAGGTCCATATTACCCGCATCTAATGCAGTTTTGCCCTTCATATTATTTATTGAGGCGATTTTATAAATTCCACTTGCTTCGCCAAAGGTTTTAGTAGTATCCTGATCAAAAGGATATTCTACGTCGCCACCTGCATAACAGTTAGATATTTTAACGTCACCATTTGGCTTATAGGCAATAGGATAACCTGTTACAAAACAGTTGGCTATAACCACACCTGTTGTCCAATAAGAAGCGCATATACCTGCAGCGTATTTTTTCTCTGCATCTACTACAATAAGGTCAGTATCTACTACGGTAGAATTCTTAATGGAAACAGCACTTGTATTATATGTACAACCCAAAATACCGGCAACAGAGTTTTCGCCAGTGTCATTACGGTTGATAAGCTTAGAGTCTTTAACAACGCATCCATAAATATTAACGTTACTTACTCTTGAACTGGAGCTTGCTCCATTAATCATACCAACAATACCGCCAACATAGGAAAGATCATATTTTGAGCCTGTTCCTGTTTGCGCAATATATGCATTTTCAAGAATAACATTAGATATGCTTGCGTTATCTCCAACCTTTGCAAAAAGACCTAAAGCCTGTGTTAAAACTTCTTCTTTCTCTTCTGACGCCTCGCCTTTTTCTAAGGCCTTAAAAGAAGCATAAAGACCTGAAATGGTTTTTCCGTTACCGTCGAAGGTACCAACAAAGGTAGCGGTTGGGTCCCAATTTACATAAGGAAGAGTATCGTTCCAATACTTAAAAGCTGATGTATCGTTAATAGCAATATCATTCATAACTTTGAAATGCTTGGTAGAGTCGGTGTTATTAACAGCTTTCCAAAGTTCAGCTGAATTAGTAATCTGATGTGGGTCAGAAGCAGTACCTGCTCCAACAAATGTTACACTATCAGTATTTTTATATTCTGCCTTAAAGTCACCATTAAGACTTGAATAAAGTCTTGGCATTGGGAACTCTCCATCCTTAGCTTCCCACTCAAGTGGTGAAAGTTTAAGGTTTGTGAGAGCATCGGTGCCTTTCATTGCAGATTCGCTGACCTTGTATATTCTATCAGCTACACTTGTATCGCTGAATTCATTTGGTACAGTCTCTGCTTCATTGGCGGCATTTTTGAATGGTTTTGTAATAGTGGTGTCTGCTGTATAACAGTTTTTATATCTAGCGATATCTCTAAACTTTTCTCCATTAATATATGATTTATTAGTGTAGCAGTTTTTGGCACTGAAATTAGCATCCCACTCACCGCCGGTAATAGCGGCAGCCCAATAACCATTTATAATAGTAAGGTCGATTGCAGCACAATTTTCCATTTTAATGCTTCCAGTGTTGCTATATACACCACCAATTAAGCCTCCGGCAAACGCACCTGTGGCTCTGTTGTGGCCAACCTTAACGTTCTTTACAACACAGCCGTAAACTAAAACGTTTGAAGCGCCAGTTATAGTACCAACTAAAACGCCGGCAGCGCTCATTCCCTTATTTCCACTAGAGGTAACGTAAGAATTTTCTATGATAATGTTATAAATCTTAGCGTTAGACCCAAGTCTTGCAAACAAACCAACGTGTTTATGTGCAGTGGCTGATACTGCAGAATAAAGGCCTGATATTGTCTTTCCATTACCGTCAAAGGTACCACTAAACACACCGGTAGGATCCCAGTCAACAGTAAAGGAACTATTGTCCCAAGAAGCAAAGTTAGAATCATCATAAATATTGATGTCATTCATAACCTTAAAATGTTTTGTTGAATCAGTATTATTAACGGCATACCAAAGCTGGTCTGCGTTAGTAATCTGATAAGGACTAGCCTCCGTTCCTTCTCCGCCCATGGAAAGACCGTCTAAGCTAGTCGGCTTATTACCTTCCCAATAATTTGGTGCGGAAGGAGTAGGTGTGGTTTCGGCAGAGGCAGTGATATTAAGCCCTACGAAGGATGACATTACGAATGAAAAAACAATCGCAAATATCAATACGTAGGTAACACAAATTCTACCAAAACGTGTGATTTTTTTGCTCATAAATGATACCTTCCTTTTTATAATAATGTTTATAAATAACAATATATATATGTATGTCGTTTAATAGACATATAAAATAAACCAACGAGATATTAGTTTATTTTATACAACTATTAGACTTCTCTTTGGAGGAGTCTTTTTGGAAAGACTCCTCCAAAAAAGTTATAAATGAACTACTTGTTATGAAATTGCGGTTTGAATATTCTTGTTAAGCTGATCAGCAATATTCTTTAACTGTGGAATAGCAGCTTTCATTACAGGTTCAACCTGGTCAGGAGTAGAATCTGCAAAAGAATGGCACTGCCATGCAACACCATCAATACCTAAACCTGCAAGTACATAGAAGTTCTGCTTTGAAAATCTTTCAGGTGTTGTTACCTTGAAGAAGAAGTCAGAAGCCTTCTGAGAAATGAATGCAGAAGCAAGATCATAGTTGTTAACGTCGAGATAATAACGTAGGAATACGCCAGCACCTTCTGGGTTTGGAGCACCCTTGATAAGACCATAACCTCTTGGTAAGCCTGTTGCAACAGTCTTATGAGAAGCATCCATATCAGGAATGTAAGTAAATCCAATGTTGTTAGGATCCATCTTTTTACCGATGATACCACCGAAGAAACCGGTTGTCTTAAGACCCCAAGCGTTAGTGATAGCAAATCCCATTTTATCGTTGGTGAAGAATGTACCCATATCATCGAACTTGGTTGTTACAAGACCAGCCTGTTTCCAGGTTGAAAGTCTCTTTGTAGCATCATATAAGAGGCTATCAAATCCTTGCTCGAATTTGCCGTTTGAGAATTTTAACCAGTTAGCACCTGTTGAACCGATGATTGCATTTGTATCCATAAAAGCAGGTGTAAAGCTTACACCAAGGCCTTTAACTGCCTGCATCATAGTGGTAAGTGCATCGAAATTCCACTTGCCCTGGTCAACAAGGGTCTGAATATATTTGTCAGGATCAGCATAGCCTGCCTGCTGTAATACCTTTTTGTTGTAGAAAAGTAAGTCTGTTTCGTTCCAAATACAGCTTACAGTATTTACAAGATAGGTTTTACCATTGATTGTGAAGTACTCACTAAAGGTTTTATCCCAGATTGGATCATTCAAATCAAGTTTCATAGCATCAATTGGCTGAAGAACTTTAAGACAAGCAGGGAATGTGTTGGTGCAGAAGAATATATCCGGAACATCAGGGTTCTTTGCGGTAGCTGCAGCAACCATACCACTGATTTTCTTAGTATATTCGCCCTCGCCTATAAGGTCAACCTGTACATTGATTCCGGTTTTTTCTTTGAAAGACTCTACAACGATACCATCTTCGTTGTACTCAGGGTTTTTCCATGTAGCAAAACGTACAGTTGTGCCCTTTAGACCAGCGTTGTTTGTTCCGGTCTGCTGATTGTTGCCGGTAGGCTGTTTATTACCGGTCTGCTGATTGCTACCGGTCTGCTGATTGTTACCAGTCTGCTGATTGCTACCAGTCTGCTGATTGTTACCGGTCTGTTCTCCGCTTACGTACTCGATTTGAACTTCTTCTTCAATGATCTCTTCAGGTTCGCCGCCGCAAGCGGTAAGAGAGAACACCATAAGAAGTGCAAGAACGAGTGCTAAAATGCGTTTTGTGTTCATTTAATTTTTCTCCTTTCAGTTTTACAATATATAAATTATGAAAGATTTAATGTTCTTTCAATAATTACCATTATTCCTCTACAGCGAAATTGATTTCTCCCTGGCCTTGTTCTTGATACAATCTTGTGTAGTCAATAAAGTACTCCATTGGATATTGAGATTCATCAGTTTTCTTTGTGGAATGTGCATATGAACAAAGTGGGGTATGCAATGTGTTACAAATGATTGGGTACACAGGCATATCTGTAAAATGCTTAGCTGCGTCGTTATCATAGTCAGGTCCATCGAAGTTATAGGTTAAATCGAAAGTGAAGTACTCTTTATTATCCAAATAGAAGCTCATCTTGTCTGCGGTCCAATACATTGCGTGAGTATGATATTCATAACTTGCCTTCTCAGGATTATCAAGAGGAGCACCAACAATTTTAGGATTGAAGGCAAATGAACCCCAGCTGGTGTGCTTAACTCCTGTTTCTGCATATCTATTAGAAGCGGAGCTATACCATTTATGTAGGTTTGGATAGGTTATTCTATCATGAGCCTCAATGAAGTCGATTTCAAGAAATAGACTATATTTAGGCTGACCGTTAGCAGGGGCACCTTTGTAACGGTTTTGAAGTCCGTCGTCACTAGCGAACCAATAAGAAGGCCATGCACCTGATTTTAATGGTATTCTTGCACGTATTTCGTAATAACCCATTATGAAGCTCATCTGCATTTTAGAGGTTATACTCGTATTAGTTACATATGGCATATTCGTATTAAACATATCATAATAACGTCCGGCAACTAACTTGAGCTGTCCTTCATCTACATATACATAAGGATATTGATCTTGATCTACATAATAAGCATTAAGGCTACAACAAGTCATACGAGGTACAAAGCACCACTTTAAAGTATTTAAACTATTTCCGCCGTGTTCATCGCCCCACGCGTAATCATATGTTTTACCATCAACAGTTACAGAAGGAAGAAAGTCTTTAATTTCGCCAGTTAAAAGGTTAACTTTTCCCGCTTTATAATCAAAGGACATAAACCAATCAACTGCATTTTCAGCCATTGCAAAATGTCCGCCTTCAAATACAAGAGTTTGACCTTCAAGTTTAACAGCGAACTCGGTAGATTTAAGTTTGCTGGTACGACGGTTTGTATCACCCACTAAAATCTCCTTAGCTGCTACAGGAGTTTCATCAGTTACACAAGGAACTGTTATACCTGTAGTTTTCTTGAAATATTCTTGTAAGCGTTTTGCAGCATCACGGCAAGCACGAATGTCCTTGGAAGCAACGATAACATAGCCTTCGGGTCCTGCCCAGTCAGCTTCGGTCTTCGCATACTCAGGAACATACTTAGGAGCTTGATATACCTGTTTAAAAGTCAACTTACGACGAACCCTTTCATATGTATCGTCAAAATTTGAGTTGGGGTCGTCAATTACACCAAAATCTTCCGGTAATGTTGGTGTTTCGGTAGGGTCTTCTTGAACCACAACCACCTTTTTAATTACCTTTTTCTTTTTGGCGGGTTTCTTGTTTAAGTTTAGTATAACAAGAACCGTGCCGGCAGCGAGTATAAGTACAGCCAAAACTATACATACAACTCTGATAATGAGCTTTTTTGACTTCATAGACCTCTATCCTTTCATATATTACAAAATCAATAAAAAACTTTTTTGGGCATAGTTCACCCAATACAATGTCACACTATATTTATACCAAAAATTGCAGCCTTTGTCAACATTTTTTAGTGATTTTTTCAGAAAATTCTAAGGTTTTTTTAAATATTTTTTAGCAATTTTCATTATGTAAACTCCGTAGGAGAAAATGCACAAAAACAGCATATGTGAATTATACGAAAACACCAAAACATTAAGAATGATTTTTGTTTTTTTGTTTTTAAAAGAAAATATTAAAAAAATAAACGGCATCCTCCCCGAAAAGAAGGATGCCGCAAAAACTTTTAAAAATATTATACTTTTGTAAGATGTACACCAAAGCCGCCTAAATGTTCTTTAAAGTAAATAAACTTAGGCTCACCTTTTTCGTCATTTACGAGGCTCTCTTTATCAAACTCGAAGCCTTGAGATTCGAAGAAACGAATTGCTCTTTTAACACTTGTTGTAGAAAGTCCGATATGTCCGCACTTGCCTACTCCCATAAACTTCATAATTTCAAACTCTGTTCCTGCAAAGATAGATTTTTCTCCATCGTTCAGAGACTTACCTATTATAGCCGAAATCATATTTGCGGTTTTCTCTGCCTCATTATCATTTTCTGAATTTATACCTATATGCATTAACTTGATGTCAAGCATTGTAAGCACCGCTTCTTTAGCAAGTGCAGTAATGCCATCCCAATCTTCATTATCAACAAGCTTTTCCGGTACCATCCAGCTTCCGCCGCAAGCGATAATTTTGGGGAAAGCAAGATAATCGTTAAGATTATTGGGTCCGATTCCGCCTGTTGGAATAAATCTCATATTGGGGAAAGGTCCTGCAAGGGCTTTTAGCACCTTTAAACCGCCTGCTGCTTCTGCAGGGAAGAATTTTACAACCTCAAGTCCCATTTTGGTTGCGATGCTTACTTCAGATGGGTTTGTGCAACCGGGCGTAATGGGGACGTTATGTTTTACACAGTAGGAAACAATCTCAGGGTCGAAACCGGGAGAGATTATATATTTAGCACCTGCTTTAATAGCTGCTTTGCATTGGTCTAAGGTAACAACAGTACCTGCACCGACGAGAATGTCAGGACACTCTTTAGCAATATTAGAAATTGCAACATCTGCACCTGCGGCACGGAAGGTTACCTCTGCAACAGGTATACCGCCCTTTTTAAGTGCTGTAACAAGCTTTACCGCTTTATTAGGGTCATTAAGCTTAATAACGGGCACTAGGCCTACTTTGCTGATTTCTTCTAAGATAGGGTTCATTTCTACATCTCCTAAGAAAAAATAAATTTACAATATGAATATAACACACTTAAAAAACAATGTCAATGCGCAACCTTTATTTCATTTTAATTAAACTATGCAATAACAGTTTGGTGAATTTTTCAGATGCTTTGTTTGCGGTTTCGGTTACCTCCTCATGAGAAAGGGGTTCGCTATTAATTCCTGCAGCCATATTTGTTATGAGCGAAACACCTGCCACTCTCATCCCTGCATGAACTGCCGCCATAGCCTCACAGGAGGTGCTCATTCCTACTGCTGAGGCTCCTAATAAGCCAAACATTTTAATTTCGGCAGGTGTTTCAAAATTAGGTCCTGACGCCTGAAGATAAACGCCTTTTTTTAGGTCTATCCCCTGTTCCTTTGCTGTTTCCATTATTATATTTTGCAGCTGTAAATCATATACATTACTCATGTCAGGAAAACGTGTGCCAAGAAGTTCTAAATTTTCCCCTCTGAGTGCTGAGGGTACAAAATTTGAAATATGATCTGTGATCAACATTAAATCTCCTGCTTTAAAATCAGGATTTATTCCTCCTGCCGCATTGGTCAGCAACAGGGTTTTAGCACCCATCAATTTCATAAGTCTTACTGGAAGGACTACATCTTCCATCTCATAGCCCTCATAATAGTGTATTCTGCCCTGCATACATACAACAGGAACATCCCCCACAAACCCAAAAACGAACCTTCCCTTATGCCCTTTTACCGTTGAAATGGGGAAACCTTTTATATCAGAATAATCAATGGTTTTTACCACCTTTATATTCTCGGCAAAATTCCCAAGCCCAGAACCTAAAATTAAGGCGATTTCAGGGGTAAAATCGGTTTGTTTTTTCACAAAGCGAAGACAAGATAAAAGTTTTTTCTCATAATTTTTCATTTCCTAAAACCTCGTTTCTTTACAGTACTATTTTATCACAATTTGTCTCAATAATAAAGGATATTTATATATTGACAAAAGACAAAAATAAATGTATAATTTTAGTAAATATGCGACAAAAATCGCCTTTCAGATAGGAGAAATACGATGAGCAACGTAACAGACATTTTTGCAAGCATGGTCTTTGATGATGCCGCTATGGAAGCCAGACTCCCAAAAGAGACCTACAAACTGTTGCAAAAAACCATAAAAGACGGCAAACACCTTGACCTTGGTGTTGCTAATATTGTAGCTGCCGCCATGAAGGATTGGGCTATTGAGCTTGGCGCAACCCATTATTCTCATTGGTTTCAACCTATGACAGGCATCACCGCCGAAAAACATGATAGCTTCATAAACACCAAGGGCGGAAAGCTTATTATGGACTTCTCCGGCAAGGAGTTAATTAAGGGCGAGTCAGATGCCTCCTCCTTCCCTTCCGGCGGACTTCGTGCTACCTTTGAGGCAAGAGGATACACCGCTTGGGACGCTACTTCTTATGCCTTTATTAAGGATGGTGTGCTTTGTATTCCTACCGTTTTCTGTTCCTACGGCGGAGAGGCTCTTGACCAAAAGACTGCTCTTCTTCGTTCTATGGAGGCCATTAACCGTCAGGCTATCAGGGTTTTAAAACTCTTTGGAAACGACAATGTTACCTCGGTAAAAACTACTGTTGGTGCAGAGCAGGAATATTTTCTTATTGATAAATCGGTCTTTGATAAAAGAAAAGACCTTATCTATACAGGCAGAACTCTCTTTGGAGCAAGAGCACCAAAGGGTCAGGAACTTGACGACCATTATTTTGGTGCCATTAAGCCTCGTGTTGCCGCATTTATGAAGGAGCTTGACGAGGAGCTTTGGAAGCTTGGTATTCTTTCTAAAACCGAGCACAATGAGGCGGCTCCTGCACAGCACGAAATGGCTCCGATATTTACTACTACTAATATTGCTGCAGACCACAACCAACTTACCATGGAGCTTATGCAGAAGGTTGCTAAGCGTTATGATATGGTTTGCTTACTACACGAAAAGCCTTTTGCCGGAGTTAACGGCAGCGGCAAACATAACAACTGGTCTATTTCAACCGACACAGGTATAAACCTTTTAGAACCGGGCGAAACTCCTTATGAAAACGCTCAGTTCCTTCTTTTCCTTTGTGCTGTAATTAAGGCTGTTGACGACTATCAGGATTTACTTAGAATTTCTGTTGCTTCTGCCGGAAATGACCACCGCTTAGGAGCAGGCGAAGCTCCACCTGCCATTATTTCTATATTCTTAGGCTCAGAGCTTTCGGAGATTCTCGAAGCCATTGAAAATGATGAGAATTATGATACTAAACAGAAGGATATTTTAAGGGTCGGAGTACATACTTTACCTAAATTCCCCAAGGACACAACCGATAGAAACAGAACCAGTCCTTTCGCATTTACAGGTAACAAGTTTGAGTTCAGAATGTTAGGCTCTGCTACCCCTATTTCCTTTACTAATGCCGTTTTGAATACTGCAGTTGCCGAATCTTTAAGAATGTTTGCAGACCGTCTTGAAGAGTCTAAAGATTTTGAAAAAGATTTGCATGCCCTTATTAAAGAAATCATTACAAATCACAAGCGCATTATCTTTAACGGTGACGGATATGATGACGCATGGATCAAAGAAGCCGAAAAGCGTGGTCTTTCTAACCTTAGAACTACACCTGAAGCGCTTTCTCATATGCTTGACAATAAAAACGTAGAGTTATTTGAAACTCACAAGGTATTCAGTCGCACAGAGCTACAGGCTCGTACCGAAGTTTTACTTGAAAGCTACTGCAAAATCATTAACATTGAAGCTCTTACAATGCTTGATATGGCAAGAAAGGGCATTTTACCTGCTATGAGCAAATATTCAGGTGAACTTGCCGTTACTGCAAGAGAAAAAGCAGCTCTAATCGGCAAAAATAACGTTAAATATGAGATTGAACAGGTTAAGATGTTCTCAAGTTGGATTGAGACTGCTTATAAAACGGCCGAAAGACTTGATGAAAACCTACAAAAGTCCAAATCAATTAAGGATATGGCAAGTCTTGCCGAGTTCTATCGTGTTCATATTTTAGAGGATATGAAAGAGCTTAGAACTGCTTGCGACAGCATGGAAAACGTTGCTTCAATTACACATTGGCCTTATCCATCTTATGGTGATTTGCTCTTTAGTGTAAAATAAAAAAATTAAAGACTGCAAGTTTTATCTTGCAGTCTTTTTTATTAGTCGTTATATCCGTTAGGGTTGTTTTTTTGCCAATTCCAAGTATCTCGGCACATCTCCTCTACCCCACGTTTTGCAGTCCATCCAAGAACCTCTTCTGCCTTGGTTGCATCGGCATAAACTTCGTCAGGATCACCAGGTCTTCTTGGATCAATAACATAAGGAATTTTAATGCCGGAGGCATCCTCAAAAGCCTGTCTCAGTTGCAACACTGAAATGCCGTTTCCTGTTCCTAAGTTGAAGGCTTCGCAACCACTATTTTTAAGCACCCAATCAATAGCCTTTACGTGACCGTTCGCAAGGTCAACCACGTGAATATAATCTCTGACTCCGGTTCCATCTACGGTTTTATAATCGTTACCGAAAACATGAAGCTCTTTAAGTCTTCCAACGGCAACCTGAGAAATATAAGGCATAAGGTTGTTAGGAATTCCCTTGGGGTCCTCGCCTATGGTTCCACTCTCGTGAGCACCGATAGGATTAAAATATCTGAGCAGAGCTATGCTCCATTTATCATCTGAAACAAAGACGTCTCTCAAGATTTCTTCAATGAAATATTTTGTTCTTCCGTATGGGTTAATTGCACCCAAAGGCATATCCTCGGTCAAAGGCATTTGTGTAGCAACACCGTAAACGGTGGCCGAAGAAGAAAATACGATTTTTTTGCAATCGAATTCTCTCATTACCTCTAAAAGATTTATGGTGCTGATAAGGTTATTATCAAAGTATTCAATAGGTTTTGCCACAGATTCTCCAACCGCTTTAAGTCCTGCAAAATGGATAACTGCATCAATTTTGTTTTCACTGAAAATCTTGCGCAAAGCCTCTTTATCTCTAACATCGTCTTTGTAAAATTTAACCTTTTTACCTATTATTTTTTCTACTCTTTCAAGAGATTTTTCATTGCTGTTGTCTAAGTTATCAACAACTACAACATCGTATCCTGCGTTTGAAAGTTCAATACAGGTATGGCTTCCTATGTAACCTGCACCGCCAGTTGTTAAAATTGCCATAAGAATCACTCCTTGCTTATAATGTTAAACCACCCTTGTTGGTTTGTCAACAAATTATTAAAATGATTATTTACAATTTTGCAAAATATGTTATAATAAATAGTAAACTATCGAAAGGAGCGACCTTTATGGATTATACAATTAACCCTGCGACTATGACTTCGGTATTTATGGTTCCGTCTGCCGTTGTAGATTCTCATATAAAATTAGCAACCGAAAAGCAGTTAAAGGTGCTTCTTTTTTTACTTAAAAATATTGCAAATGGTGTTGAAACAACCGACATTGCAGAAAGTTTAAAAATTTCTGTTTCAGAGGCAGAGGATGCTCTATATTTTTGGGCAGATGCAGGTGTTCTTTTGGCTAAAGAACAAACAAAATTATCGGTAAATGCAGAAAAAACCACCAAAAAACCTGTAAAACCGCAGGTAGTCAAGCCGACAAGAGAAGAAATTGCGATGATGGGAACTACAGATGAGAACATTGCATTCCTTTTAAGAGAAGCCGAAATGAAATTTGGCAGAGGTCTTAGAGGAAACGAAATGCAAACTCTCGTTTGGCTATATTGCGACCAAGGTATGCAGGTTTCTTTAATACTTATGCTTATTGAATATGCAGTCAACGAAAAGCGCCTTAATCTCAGTTTTATTGAGTCTACAGCGGTTGCCTGGTTGGATGCAGGCGTTGACTCTATTTTAGCTGCAGAAAAGGAAATTGAAAGGCAAAATAATAGAAAAACCGCTTGGGGAATCGTTCAAAGAACTTTTGGTATTGAGCCGAGAAAGCCAAGCGCTAAAGAACTTGACTTTTCTGAAAATTGGATACTAAACTGGGGCTTTAAGGACACTATGCTAAAGCTTGCTTATGATATTTGCGTTGATGCAAAAAGCAAGGTTGATATGCGATACATAAACAAGGTTCTTGAAAGCTGGAATTCTAAGGAAATTAAGACCCCTGAAGATGTGGAAAAAGATAGCAAAAAGCCTACTAAAAAGACTAAAAACAACTTTAGCGCTTACGATAAAAACTTAGTCGAAAAACTACTTAACAAAGACTGATTGAGGTGAAGATATTGAGTTACCGTAATGATGTTTATGCCAAGGCGATTGAAATAAGAAAAAAAGATATTAAGGCATTAAAGGACTATTATGAACAAGGCTTAGAGACTTTAAGACAGTCCGACCCTCATTTTAAGGAGCTTGAAAACGGTATTGCTACCGCAGGTTCTGCCGCCGCTGTTGCCGCATTTTCCGGCGATGAAGCCGAGCTTTTAAAAATGCAGACACTTTGTCAAAAATTAAACGCCGAAAAGCAGAAAATCTTGGACAATGCGGGACTTAAAAAGCCTGAGGTTTTATGCACCCTTTGTGCCGACACGTTTTACAAGAATGGTGGTCTTTGCGATTGTATAAAAAAGATTGCAAAACAGATTACCTTTGACGATCTTTCCTCTTCTCTCCCATTAGAAAATTCAACATTTGACAACTTTTCTTTACAATTTTATTCTGACAAAGCTACAGAGGGTGGCGTTGTGCCAAGAAAAAGAGCAGAAAACATCCTTGCAAAATGCAAGGAATTTGTTGAAGATTTTCCAAAAAACTCCCGTTCTCTTCTCTTTATGGGAGAAGCAGGACTTGGAAAAACCCATCTTTCTCTTGCTATTGTGTCTGAAATTATTAAAAAGGGCTACGGCGTTGTTTACGGCTCGGCTCAGAGCCTATTTTCCGCCGCAGAAAAGGAACATTTCCTCTTTAATTCTTCCTCTGAACAAGAAGATGCTCTGCTCAGTTGTGACCTGCTTGTAATTGATGACCTTGGAACAGAGTTTTTATCATCCTATACATCTTCCCTTTTCTACAACATTGTAAACTCTCGTTTACTAAACAAAAAGCCAACAATTATTAACACCAATCTTGATTTCGACCAACTCGAAAACCGTTACACTGCCAGAATTACATCACGTTTTATTGGAGAATATGAAATGAAGCAGTTTGTTGGTCTTGATATACGTCAACAAAAGGCTCTAAAATAGCTTACACACCGTTTGTTTTACGCAAACGGTGTTTTTTATTAACAAATTACTTGCCGTTTTGAAATAAATATAGTATAATAATTATAATTATGGTTATACGAGGTCTTAATTATGGAAAACACTGCTAAAAAAACTGTTTTAAGCTGCATTCAACCCAGTGGTATGCTTACCCTTGGAAACTATCTTGGAGCGCTTAAAAATTGGATAAATATGCAAGAGGAATTTGACTGCACCTTTGCAGTTGCCGACCTTCATGCTATTACGGTAAGACAAGAACCCGCAAAGCTCAGAGCCCAGATTCATTCTACATTTGCTCTTTTATTAGCTCTCGGTCTTGACCCTGAAAGGTCTACTCTTTTCATACAGTCGCACGTTCCTGAGCATTCTCAACTTGCTTGGCTTCTTTCTTGCTATACACAGTTCGGAGAAATGTCAAGAATGACTCAGTTCAAAGACAAATCTGCAAAGCACGCAGACAACGTAAACGTTGGCCTTTTTGCCTACCCTGCACTTATGGCGGCAGACATACTTCTTTACAATCCTGATTTCGTACCGGTTGGTGCCGACCAAAAGCAGCATTTAGAAATTACAAGGGATATTGCTAATCGTTTTAACGGCATTTACGGCGACGTATTTAAAATTCCTGAGCCTTTTATTGCTAAAACAGGTGCTCGTGTAATGTCGCTTCAGGACCCAACCAAGAAGATGTCTAAATCTGACGAAAATCTTAATTCCTGGGTGGCAATTTTAGATACACCTGATGACATTATGAGAAAGTTTAAACGTGCCGTTACTGACAGTGAGGCTAGGGTTTGCATTGGCGAAGAAAAGCACGGAATCAATAACCTCATTGGTATTTATTCTGCTATTACAGGCAAATCTTCAGATGCTATTACCGCTGAATTTGAAGGTAAGGGCTACGGAGATTTCAAAATGGCAGTTGGCGAAGCCGTTGTAGAGGAATTGCGCCCCATCAGAGAACGCTACGAGCAGATAATAAAAGATAAAAAGCAACTTGAAGAGCTTTATAAAGCAGGTGCCGCTAAGGCAGAACGTACCGCTATTCGCACCCTTTCCAAAGCTATGAAAAAAGTTGGTTTTGTACTATGAGTTTTCCACTCGTTTCAAATAGCCGTATTTCACAGGTTGTTTCGAAATTTGAAACCAAAATGCCTCACGCTATTATTATCGAGGGTGAATACGGAACAGGTAAAAAAACTCTTGCCAAATATCTTGCTAAAATGGCGGTTTGCTCAGGCGAAGGCAAGCCCTGTGATTCTTGCAGGGACTGTCATTTATCTGACGTAGGCTCCCACCCTGATATTGAAGTTGTCTCTGTTAAAGATGATAAAAAGACCATAACCGTTGACCAAATCAGAGAACTCAAAAACACGGTTTATCTTTCTTCTCATACTGCAGACTGCAGAGTTTTTATTATTGAAAAAGCCGACACTATGAACCTTAACGCTTCTAACTCTTTACTTAAAGTTTTAGAGGAGCCGCCTGCAAAAACTTATTTCATTTTATTAACCGAATCTAAAAGCTCTCTTCTTGAAACAATACAGTCAAGATGCACCCTTTTATCGCTTTTCACGCCTGATAAAGAAGAAGCTTTAAAGTATATTAAAGACTCGTCAAAGTTTGATGAAAAAGATATTATAAACGCCTTAGAACTAAACAAAAATAATATCGGCAAGGCTTTAGAGTTTTTAAATGGTGCTAAGCTTAGCAAGGGTGTTACCGTAGCAGAGCGGTATTTTTCTTTGATCCAGCAAAACATTGTTTTAGAAGCTTTGAAAACTACTGTTTCTTTAGAATCAAACCGCCTTGCGACAAACGATTTTGTCAAAGAGCTTAAAGAAATTCTCGCAAAAAAGATAAAGGAAAATCTTTCCTTTAAGGAATCTCAAAAAGAATATATGACTATGTATGACGTTGTTTGTGATATGGAACCTTTACTTGTTACAAACATAAATCTAACTTTGTTTTTCACCTCGCTTACTTCGAGGCTAATGAGCATAAAAAACTAATTTGGAGGTCTGTATGACTCAGGTTTTATCTGTAAAATTCAAGGCAGACGGCAGGTCCTATTACTTTGACCCTAACGGCTTTACCGCAAAGCTTGGTGAGCTTGTTGTGGTAGAAACCTCAAGGGGCATCGAGTGCGCCACCGTATGCGAAGAAATAAAATCGGTAAGTGATGACGATATTGTAAAACCTCTTAAAAAGGTTATTAGAATTGCCACCTCGGCCGATAAGAAAAAGGTTGAAGAAAACAAGGAGAAAGCAAAAAAAGCTTTTGAACTGTGCGAAAAGAAAATTGTGGAGCATCAGCTTGATATGAAGCTTGTCGAGGTGGAATATGCCTTTGATTCAAGCAAGATTCTTTTCTTCTTCACTAGTGATGGCAGAGTTGATTTCAGAGAGCTTGTTAAAGATTTGGCAAGTAATTTTCACACAAGAATTGAGCTTAGACAAATTGGTGTGCGTGACGAGGCTAAGATGCTTGGCGGCCTTGGAATTTGCGGTCAACCCTTTTGTTGTGCAAGATTTCTTGATGATTTTCAACCTGTTTCCATTAAAATGGCTAAAGAACAGGGTTTATCCTTAAATCCTACCAAAATTTCAGGCAGTTGCGGAAGACTTATGTGTTGTCTGAAATACGAGCAAGATTCTTACGAGTATTTAAACTCCATTACTCCGCCTGTCGGTTCACTTGTTAAGTGTTCACAGGGTACTGGCACTGTGGTTGATGAAAACCCTCTTACAGGCATGCTGTATGTAAAAATTGAGGAAAACAGCGTTCCCGTAAAGGTTTTACGTGACGAAGTTGAGGTTTTACACCGTGGCAAACAAAAAAAGCCACCTGAAAAGAAGGAAAACCAATAAAAATATACTTGCATTTTATAATACAAGTTGTTACAATAGTCTTGTACACAAGGAGGTGTTTTAAATGGCATATTTAATTTCTTTTGACTGCATTAAGTGTGGTGCTTGTGCTGCAGGTTGTCCTGTAGAGGCTATCTCTGAAGGTGCAGAGCAATACGTTATCGATGCTGATAAGTGCATTGATTGTGGTGCTTGTGCTGCAGCTTGTCCTGTTGAGGCTATTACTGAAGGCTAAAACATACTTTAAGCAGACAGTTAAAAACTGTCTGCTTATTTTTTTGTAAAAAAACTTGAAATAATGGCAAATATTGTGTAAAATTAGTATATAAACTTTTAAGGAGATTATAAAAATGGCAAAAGAAGTATTAGTTGAAATTTCAGCAAGACACGTACACGTTTCTCAGGAACATTTAGAAATCCTTTTCGGTAAGGGTTATCAGCTTACTCCTAAGAAAGACCTTTCACAACCCGGTCAATACGCTTGTGAAGAGCGAGTTACCGTTGTTGGCCCTAAGCGTGAGCTTGCAGGTGTTTCTATTTTAGGACCTTGCCGCAAGGCAACACAAATCGAGATTTCTCTCACAGATGCTAGATCTATCGGTGTTAAAGCTCCTATCCGTGAGTCAGGCGATATTGCAGGTTCAGGTGCTTGTAAACTTATCGGACCTGCAGGCGAGGTTGAATTAACAGAAGGCGTTATTGCCGCTAAGCGTCATATACATATGACCACTGCCGATGCAGAAAAGTACGGTATTACCGACAGTCAGATTGTTTCTGTTAAGGTTCCAACCGAGGGCAGAACTCTTATTTTCGGTGATGTTGTAGCAAGAGTTAGCGATAGCTATGCCCTTGCAATGCACATTGATACCGATGAGGCTAATGCCGCTGCAGTTCCAGGCAGCTGCATTGGAGAAATCCTTGACTAATAGTTTAGGATTATATATCCATATTCCTTTTTGCGAGAATAAGTGCAATTATTGTAGCTTTTATTCATTTAAACCAAGCGGTTTACAAAAGGAAAAATATGTTCAGGCGCTTTGTACTGAGATAAAAAAATGGGGTGTGCGTAATGCACGCCCTATTAATTCTATTTATATAGGCGGTGGCACTCCATCTCTTTTGGAAGAAAAGCAATTAGAAAGCCTTTTCTCCTCTATATCAGAGAATTTTGAAATTACCGACGATTGTGAAATTACCTGCGAGGTTAACCCTAACAGTGCTAATGATTTTTTAGAATATGCCTCAAGGCTTGGTGTTAACCGTGTTTCTTTGGGTATTCAGTCGGCAAACGATAACGAGTTAAAAACTTTAAGCAGATTGCATACCTTTTATGATGCCAAAGCCACTATTAGTAGAGCTAAAAGCCTTGGAATTTTAAACATTTCGGTAGATATTATGTTGGGGCTTCCTGACAGTAGCCTAAAAAGCCTTGAAAATAGCGTTAAATCGATTTTAAGGCTAAACCCAAATCACGTATCGGCTTACATCTTAAAAGTTGAAGAAGGCACTCCTTTCGGGAAATTAGGAGACAGTCTTAATCTCCCAAGCGACGATGAGGTTTGTAAGCAATATCTTTTTCTTTGTGATTTACTTGAAAAAAACGGATATAATCATTACGAAATATCTAATTTTGCTTTAGACGGTTTTGAGAGCCGCCATAATAATAAATACTGGCTTTGCGAAGAATATATCGGAATAGGCCCCTCCGCCCATTCTTTTTACGAAGGTAACAGATTTTACTACAGTAACAGTTTGGCAGATTTTTTAGAGGGGAAAGAACCTGTTTTCGATTCTGTTGGTGGAGATGAGGAAGAATTTATTATGCTAAGGCTCAGACTTGCAAGAGGTCTTGTATTCAAAGAATTTAAGGACACTTTTGGCAAGGATTTAAGTGAAGATTTCTTTAAAACCGCTAAGCTTTTGCAAAAAAACGGTCTTGTAAACTTAAGCGACAACAAAATTTCTCTTACCAACAAAGGAATGTTGGTTTCAAACTCAATTATTTCTAAACTAATTTATAGTGTGGTGTAAAAATGAAAACCTTAAAAATTCATCTTATCAGACACGGACTTACCGACGGAAATTTAAGCGGTCAATATATCGGAAAAACCGATCTTCCTCTTTCCCCTGTTGGTGTTAATGAGCTTAAAAGATTGAAGGATGAGACCGATTATCCAAAGGTAGACAGAGTTTATTCAAGTCCTATGCTTAGATGCAGACAGACTGCTAATATTCTTTATCCTTCAAAGGAAGCCGTTCTTATTGATAATATGAGAGAAATTGATTTCGGTGTTTTTGAAGGAAAAACCGCAAACGAGCTTGAGGTTTACAAGGAATATGCCGACTGGGCGGCAGGAAGAATTACTGCGGCTCCGGGCGGAGAGGATAACACCGACTTTGCAAAAAGACTTTGTCTTGGTCTTAACGAGATTGTTCGTGATATGATGGCAAACGGTGCAGAACATTCTGCCGTTATTATGCACGGCGGTGCTATTATGATGCTTCTTACCGCTTGTGCCGTTCCAAGAAAAAGCATGGTGGAATGGACTTGTTCTGCAGGTAGCGGATACAGTATTCTTGTAACCCCTTCTCTTTACCATTCAAGCGGTATTGTTGAAGTTATTGATTATGTATAAAAAAGACTCCCCTGACATCAGGGGAGTTTTTTTGAATATATGCAGCCGCAATAGTCCTGTCTGTATAAATCGTATTCTTTGGATAGTTCTATTGACCTTTTGTAGCCATTTTTCTTTTTAAAATCAGAAAATAAATATGGCACATTATATTTTTCTGACAGATCTTTTCCTATTTCATTTAGTTTTTCTGCATTTTTATAAGGGCTGATTGAAAGGGTGGTTGTAAAATAGTCAAAGCCCTTTTCTTTTGCCGCTTGGACAGTTTTTTCGAGGCGAAGTCTATAACACTTAAAACATCGCTCTCCCCCTTCTTTTTCCTTTTCTAAGCCTTTTGCTATTTCGTAAAAGGTTTCGGGTTCATACTCGCAAGGTAAAATATCAATGTTTTCAGCCTCTTTCATTTCTTGCAAAAGACGAGACAGTTCTAAGAGTCTGAAATTATACTCTTGTATTGGCGAAATATTGGGGTTATAATAGTAAATGGTAATATTGAAAAATTTACTTAAATATTCTATAACGTAGCTTGAACAGGGAGCACAACAGACGTGCAGTAAAAGACTTGGTCTTGTTTTGGTCTGCTTAATTTGTTCAATTACCTTTTCGGTTTCGTTTGAATAATTCACTATATCACTTCTTTCTGTGGAGGTATTTTATGATTAAGACCCATTATTCAAAAGGATTAAAGGGATATATAAAAGAGAATAAATCTACCTTTGTTTTTTACGTTATTTTACGTACTCTTGTTATCGCCGCTTTGGCGGTTTCTCTTGTGCGCAGGGACTTTGAAAGCGCTTTTGTTTGTGCTTTATCTCTCGTTTTATTTATACTTCCTGCTTTTGTAGAAAAGAATTTCGGAATAAACATACCCTCTACTTTAGAGATTATAATTCTGCTATTTATCTTTGCCGCCGAGATTTTGGGCGAGCTTGCTTGTTACTACATTAAATTCCCTTATTGGGACTCTATTCTTCATACGCTAAACGGTTTTTTATGCGCCGCAATCGGTTTTTCTCTCGTAGATATATTAAACCGAAACGAAAAATTTAAATTTCAACTTTCTCCATTGTTTCTGAGCATCGTAGCTTTTTGTTTTTCAATGACTATTGGCGTACTTTGGGAGTTTTTTGAATATTTCAGTGATTTGTTTTTAGGCACCGATATGCAGAAAGATTTTATTATCAACAATATTTCCACCGTGGCGCTTGACCCCACCAAAACTAATACCTGTGTTATTATTTCAAACATTACCGATACTGTTGTAAACGGCGAAAGCCTTGGTATAAACGGATATTTGGACATAGGTCTTATTGACACTATGAAAGATTTACTTGTAAACTTTGTTGGCGCTGTGGTCTTTAGCATAATTGGTTTCTTCTACATCAAAAGCCGTGGTAAAAATAAATTCGCCAAACGCTTTATACCAACCATCAGAGAAAAAGAAAATTTAGATGATACTAAAGACCAATAATATTATATATTAAAAGGCTTTAAAATTAAAGGAAAATTTGTATGGACATTTTTAAGTACGACCAAACAGACTCTACAAACTTAAGAGCTAAAGAGATGATTTTATCGGGTGTGTCTCTCCCCTGTCTGTTTGTCGCAAATTCTCAGACTATGGGAAGAGGCCGACAGGGCAAAAGCTTTTATTCGCCAAAGGACACAGGGCTTTATATGAGCCTTGCCATCCCCTACGATTACGTAGACTGTGACAATGTTAGCATTACCTCTCTGACTGCAGTTGCAGTAGCCTTAGCCATTAAAGAGGTCTGCGGTATTGATACGGGAATTAAGTGGGTAAACGATCTTTATACTGATGGTAAAAAGGTTTGCGGTATACTAACCGAGCTTGTTTGCGAACCTTTAAGCAATAAACCTTTAGCCATTATAATAGGCATAGGGATAAATCTTTCTACCAGGAAATTTCCAAGTGAAATTGAAAGTAGCGCTACTTCACTTTTTGTAAGCACTGATATTAAAGAAAAACTTTATAAGAAGATTACTGACAATATTTTAAATATTAAAGACAATTCCTTTATGGACGAATACAGAAGATTATCAATCGTTTTAGGCAAGGAAATCTATTATACTGTAAACGGAGTAGATTTTGATGGTGTTGCTGTAGACATTAACGATAAAGGACATCTCGAAGTTCTAAACAGCGACGGCACAAGGCAGATTTTATCAAGCGGAGAAATGTCACTAAAATTAAAGAGAGATTAGGTAAAGCCTAATCTCTCTTTTTTATGTTATTTTGCTTTTTAAATAAACTCTTCCATATTTTTTCTGTTTATCTTGCGAAATAAGGTTGGTGAAACTCCGCTCTTATTTTTAAAAAAACGAGTGAAAGCCGGAGCAGCTGAAAAACCACATTGAAAAGCGATTTCTTCTATAGAGTAAATATTTTCTTTTAGCATCTTAACGGCATTTTCATAAACCTTGTCAGAGATGTAATGAGAAATATTACGTCCTGTTTTGTTTTTAAACATATGGCTTACATAAAATTTACTCATATGTAATTCTTCGCTAATTTCTTCCAAGGAAATTATTCCTTTTTTATCTGCAACAATACTCAATATTTTTTGTATTGTTGTATCTTTAGAATAGTTTTGCGCTTCTTTAGATAGCGAATACACAACGTTAAGCAGCTGAATGATATATCCGTGGGCAAAGCCTTTTGAAATGGTATCTTCCATATTAGCTAAACTGCAAATTTTTTTATACAACAAATCTATTTCAGGGGTATATTCACTTGAAACCGGTGCTCCGTTAAACAAGTTTTCAAGCAGGTCGATAATTCCGATATTTTTGCAAAATTCTTCAAATGAATCTGCATCAATTACTATCTTATTACGGATATAATCACAGCAATCTTCAGGTTGTGGATAAACTATATGAACGTTTCTTGCATCAATTATGTAGATATACCGACTTTTTAGTTCGTAGGTTTTGTCGTTTTTAATTACCGTTCCCGCACCTTTTACAACCTCGATAAGCTCTATTTCATTATGCGAATGACTCTTATGCACAAACATATCTTTGCCCTGCAAATGATAAAAAGCTTCGTTAATTTTCAGCATAAAATCACTCCCATCCGTATTATATAGCAAATTAGGTTAATAATCAAGCAAATTGCGATATTTACATTTCTTTACTTGCTGATGTAAAATTGTTTGTGTACTAATCATTAAGGAGAGGGACTAATGAAAATTGACAACCACGAAATAAACGGAATTCTTCCTGTTATAAACATCCCAAACGTTAGCTTAGCAATTCCTGTAGCCGAGGCTCTACGCCGTGGCGGTGTAAACTCCATTGAAGTAACACTTCGTTCCCCTGATTCACTTGAGTCCATAAAAAGCATAAAAACCGAGTTTCCGGATATGATGGTAGGTGCAGGTACTGTTTTAAGCGTTGAGCTTGTGGATAAGGCAATTGCAAACGGTGCAGATTTTATTGTAACCCCAGGATATGATGACAAGGTTGTTGACTACTGTATCGCTAAGGGCATCCAGATTGTTCCCGGTTGTGTTACTGCAACCGAAATTCAAAAGGCGGTTGCATCAGGACTTAAAACATTAAAGTTCTTCCCTGCTGAATTAAACGGCGGTGTAGAAGCAATCAATCTTCTTTCAGCTCCTTTCCCTTCGGTTAAATTTATTCCAACGGGAGGAATTACCTTCCAAAACCTTGGTAAATATCTTAAATGCTCGAAAGTTCTTGCTTGTGGCGGAAGTTATATGGCAACAAAGTCCCAGATAGACAATGGAGATTTTGATGGCATTACTGAGGTTTGTAAAAAGGCAGTTGCTATTTCTCAAGGCTTTGAGCCTGTTACTCCTAAAAAGAGGACAAACGAAGAGTGGCGTCATATTATTATTGATCACAGGGTTTGCGTAAGTGATACATCCAATTTAACCTCTTCAAGTGCTCCAATAAGTTGTTTTGACCCTGAGCGTGGTATGCTTTACACACCTTATCACGCAGGAAGAGGTAGTTATGGTGAACAGTTTAGCACCATGATGCTTATGAAGATGCCGATAATGCAACCGCAGCGTGCCGAAAATTTTGTTTTAATAGATAGCGGAGACGTTATTGACGGTGTTACATACATAAATCCCGTGGATGCAAGCTCTATATTCATTGACGGAAAGGTTCGTATTTATTTCCTCGCTAATTCGAGCAACTACTATTATCTTGATTTTGATCCTGCTACAAATACTTTTTCTAAGATTGAACCGGTTTTATGTAAATTTGATGGTTCTGCTAAGGCTGTGGAATTAACAAAAACCGCTGTTGAAAAATATCTAATTCAAAATGGTATGGAGGGTTTTAATCTCGATTTTGACCCAAGAGAAAATATTATAAACGTTGCCAAACCCTGTTTTTATGAGGGGGCGTATTACGGATGTATTACCTCAGGTTGTTCACAACCTATTATATGGAAATGTACCGACGGTACAACCTTTGAATTTCAGGGAATTGTTCCTAAAATCGCCTCTTATGAGTGTCAGATAGCTATCTGTAATGGGGATATGTATGCTTTGCTTAGAGGTGCAAAAGACTGCAACTATTATGTATCTCACGACCTTGGAAAAACCTTTTGCGAGACACCTACCAGGGTGCCGATGGAGGAAACCCGTCCTCAATTACTTGAATATGGTGGAAGGGTACTTATGGCATATTCGGCTTTTGACATAAAGCCAAATCTTTTAAGACGTTATAGAAATAACATTCGTCTTTTGTTGGGGAGCGGTGAAGACTTTTCCAAATACAAGGAAATTTTCGCAGTTTCAGACAAATACGGCATTGTATATTACGACATAATTAACTACAAGGGCGAGTTATTTATGCTTTGGAGCAACAGTGAGCTTTATCCCGATAAAAAACACGATGGTTGTCTTCGTGGTAAAGATGCCCTTTTCTATGCTCGACTCGGCGATTTAGATGATTATACCCAGGACTAAATAAAGAAAGGTTGAAACAAATATGAAAAAAGTTATTGGTTTTGGCGATTATATTATGCGCCTTAATCCTGAAGGATATTTAAAATTTATTCAGGCAAATAAATTTGAGGTCTTCTACACCGGCGCAGAAGCAAACGTTTGCACTTCCCTTTCTTATATGGGAATTCCAACCCAATTTGTCACAAGACTTCCTGAAAATATGATTTCAGAGTGTGCTTTAGCTACCCTTAAAAGATTTTCGGTGGGAACTGACCATATTGCTTTTGGTGGTGAAAGAATCGGTCTTTTCTATCTTGAAAAAGGTGCATCTCAAAGACCTTCAAAAATTGTTTATGACCGTAAATATTCATCTTTTAGTGACTCTAAATCCTGCGACTATGACTGGAAAACTATTATGCAAGATGCAGAACATTTTCACTTTACAGGTATAACACCTGCTCTTGGCGAAAACCTTGCAGAAATTTGTATTGAAGCTTGTAAAACCGCAAAAGAATTAGGTCTTACTGTGAGTTGCGATTTAAATTACCGCAAAAACTTATGGAGTAAAGCCGATGCGAAAGCCACAATGGAAAAGCTTTTAAAGTATGTGGACGTTTTAATTGCAAACGAAGAGGATGCCGCCGATGTATTGGATATACACGCTTCCAACACTGACATCATTTCAGGCAAACTTGATAGAAACGGTTATATTGAGGTTGCAGATAAGATTGCAAAAAAATATAATATTGATACGGTTGCAATTACACTGAGAAAAAGCATTAGCGCTTCAGACAATGACTGGTCGGCACTTCTTTATCGAGGTGGTAAAGCCTACTTCTCTAAAGAGTATCATATTCATTTGGTTGACCGTGTTGGTGGCGGCGATTCATTCGGCGCAGGTCTTATCTATGGACTTTTAAACGGTTTTGATGAACAGAAAACTATTGAATATGCTGCGGCCGCATCTTGCCTTAAACAAACCATTGAACTTGACGTCAACCTTTCAAAGCCAGATGATATTTTAGCACTTGTTGGTGGAGATGGTTCCGGAAGAGTGCAAAGATAAATATTTATCAAACAAAAACCTGTTACTCAAATAAATATTCACTTTAAATGACAATAAAAATGCTCGGACAAACTTAAGTCCGAGCATTTTTTAAGCTAATACAAATTGTGCGCCTTAGTTTTTATTTATGACATTTTGATTTTTGTGAGCAGCTATCACAACCACATTTGCAACCGCCTTTATGTTTAAAGCCATATATAATTCCTACGGCTAAGGCGGCAACTGCGGCGATAACAATAAGTACTGTTATTATATCTCCCATTACAGTATTAAACCTCCTATGTTAAAGACTAAGAAGGAAACGAGCCAAGCAATTGCGATTTGCCAAAGAATAGAAAGCACAGTCCATTTTGCACCGCCAAGTTCTTTATGTATAGCGGCAACTGCGGCAATACAAGGGGTGTACAAAAGGACAAAAACAATAAAGGAAAATGCGGCTAGTGGCGATGAGAAAAGTCCCTGAACTGCCAAAACTCTTGTTGCTTCATCGGCGGCAGAGAATAAAATTCCAAAGGTGCTGACAACCGTTTCCTTTGCTACTATACCTGAAAGCAATGCAACCGAGGACTGCCAATTACCGAAGCCTAAGGGTGCAAAAACAGGAGCAATTAAAATTCCTATTGCCGCTAAAATACTTGTCTGTGGGTTATCGGTCATATGTAGTGATGTATCAAAGGACTGTAAAAACCAAATTACAACACTTGCGGCAAGTAGAACGGTTCCTGCTTTTAAAAGGAAATCTTTAAGTCTTTCCCAAACGTGTATAAAAAGGTTTTTAAGTGTTGGCAGACTATATTCAGGAAGTTCCATAACAAAAGTGCTTTCTTCTCCCTTTAAAACGGTTTTCTTTAATATAAAGCCTGAAAGTATGCCTAAAAGTATGCCTAAAACATATATTGTGAAAATTATCAGAGGCTTATTTTCTTCAAAAAATGCTGAAATAAAGAGGGCGTAAACCGGCATTTTTGCCGAACAAGACATAAAGGGAATTAAAAATACTGTCAGCTTTTTATCCCTTTCATTTTCCAAAATTCTGGTGCCAAGTACGGCAGGAACCGTACAACCAAAGCCCATAAGCATCGGCATAAAGGAACGGCCTGTTAGCCCTACCTTGCGTAGAGGGCCGTCCATTATAAACGCTGCTCTCGACATATATCCGCTATCTTCTAAGATTGACAAAAAGAAGAATAAAAGAGCAATCTGCGGAAGGAATGAAACGACAGCGCCGACACCTGCGAGCATACCATCACAAAGAAGGCTTACCGCCCAAGGCTTTGTGTTTACACTCAGAAGCGCCTCTCTTAAAAAACCTGCAAAATCTTGATTTATAAGCTTATCTACTAAATCGGTAAGCATTGAGCCAAAGCTACCAAAGGTTATGCCGAAAATGGCAAAAATTATAAGGAAAAACATTGGTATTGCAAGAACTCTATGGGTCAGTAGTTTGTCGATTTTATCAGATATGGTCTCCTCAAAGCCTTTTTTCTGGCTTTCTACGTCGTTCACAATACGACATATGAATTTATATCTGCTATCAGCAATCATCATTTGTCGGTCAATATTTTCATTCTCAGGAACACTTTTCAATATCTCTTCCACAAGATTTTGGCTATTTTTATCCAGCTTTAGTGTATCCTTGGTAATAAAATCATCCTCAAAGAGCTTTACGGCAGAAAAACGCAGATTATTTTTCGCCTTAGGATTATCGCAGATAACCCCTTCTATTCCCTCGATTGCTGAGTTGATTTCCCATTCATAAAAGCTTTTAACTATAGGAAAATAAACGTCCTCGGTTTCGTTAAGTCCGTCGTGAATACGATGAAGTTCATCGTGCAGCTCTTCTGCTCGATTTTTAAAAAAGCCTTTTTCAATTTTCTCGTTTTCGCTGTGTGCAACGTCGTGAAGAATATGTATCGACCTATGAAGAAGATCCTCTATACCTGCTTCTTTAGCTGCGCTAATAGGACAAACAGGTATACCAAGCTCATCTTCAAGCCTTTTAATATCAATTTCTTTGCCTCGCTTTTTAAGGCGGTCAATCATATTAAGGGCAATAATCATAGGTCTGCCCAGTTCGGCAAGTTGTGTTGTGAGATACAAATTGCGCTCTAAATTAGTAGCATCCACAATGTTGATAATTAAATCAGGACACTCCTCGGTTAAATATTTTCTTGAAACTATTTCTTCGGGGGTATAAGGAGACAATGAGTAAATTCCCGGAAGATCAACAAGGGTGATGTCCATTCCACCCTTTGAAAATCTGCCTTCCTTTTTCTCAACAGTTACTCCGGGCCAGTTACCAACGTACTGAGCCGAGCCTGTTACCGCGTTAAAAAGGGTTGTTTTTCCGCAATTTGGATTACCTGCAAGTGCTAAACGAAATTCCATCTACTTTTCCTCTACTTTTATTAACTCTGCTTCGCTTTTTCTCATAGAAAGAGCATAATCTCTCACGCGAAATTCTATTGGTTCTCCAAAGGGCGCTACCCTTTTCTTTATTATTTTTGCCCCTGGTGTTATACCCATATCAATTATGCGGCGGCGCAGGGCACCCGTACAGGCAAGGGCCTTAACATAATACTCTCTGTTTGTTTCCATTGTAACGGCATTTAACATATTATTCTCCTTAAAATCCGAACCTGTTTGTTCAAAATTATTTATGTTGCTTTTAGTTGAAATACTCGCAAATCCTTATTTAATTTCGTTTGCCATATTATAAAACTTACTGTAAAGCCCGTTGAGTTTAAGAAGTTCATCGTGGTTACCCTCTTCAACTATTCCATCCTCGGTTAAGACTAAAATTCTATCGGAATTTCTAATAGAGGAAAGTCTATGAGCTATTGTAAGCGTGGTTCTACCCTTTGAAAGCTCTGCTAAAGATTTCGCTACGGCATATTCACTTTCGTTATCAAGGGCACTGGTTGCCTCATCAAGAATAATTATTGGTGGGTTTTTAAGAAAAACTCTCGCTATACTAATTCTCTGCTTTTGTCCGCCCGATAACTTTACTCCACGTTCTCCCACATAAGTGTCATAGCCATTTTTAAGAGCTGAGATGAACTCATCTGCTCCCGCAAGCTTTGCCGCTTTAATCACATCTTCTCTTGTAGCATTTTCTTTGCCATATGCTATATTTTCAAATACAGTACCTGAAAAGAGATAGACATCTTGCTGTACCATTCCAATATTTTCTCTAAGGCTTTTTAATGTGTATCTTTTTATGTTTTCGCCATCTAATAGGATTTCTCCCCCTGATACATCATAAAAGCGAGGAATTAAATTACAAAGGGTAGTTTTTCCGCTTCCCGAAGGGCCAACTATAGCAATTTTCTCTCCATGTTTAATCTCTAGATTAAGGTTTTTAAATACTCTATTATGGTCATCGGGATACTCGAAGGAAACGTTCTTAAACTCTATATCTCCTTTTGGTTTATTAAGCTCGGTTGCTCCTTCTTCATCGAAAATTTCAACATCTGCATCCATTATCTGCAAAAATCTTTCAATACCTGTCATACCTCTTTGGAATTGCTCGGCAAATTCAATAATTCTTCTAACCGTTGCGATAAAGGTTGTGACATAAAGCAAATATGCAAGGAGGTCACCCGCATTAATATAGCCATAAAGCATAAATATACTACCGACAATTACCACTGATGAATACATAATACCATCAAAAACACGGGTAGCTGTATGAAACGAGCCCATATAGCGATAGCTTTTTTTCTTGATTGAAAAGAACTGCATATTATCTTTTTCAAACTTGTCCTTTTCGGTTCCCTCTGCAGTAAAGGCCTTAACCACACGCTGTCCTAAAAGCGAATCTTCTATTCTTGCGTTAAGCTCTCCTATTTGGACCCTTTGGGCTCTAAATGTGGCTCTCATTTTTTTATTGATTTTACCACAGACAAACACCATAACCGGAATTATGACAAAGATTAAAATAGTTAGTGGTACATTAATGCTTAAAAGAATGGTAAAGGAGGCTATGCCTTTGAGCGCCGCTATAAAAAACTCTTCAGGACAATGGTGAGAAAACTCGGTTACATCAAAAAGGTCAGAGGTTATTCTGCCCATTATTTGTCCTACCTTGGTATTATTAAAATAAGAATCTGACAGCTTATGTAAATGGGCATAGGCATCTCTGCGCATATCGGTTTCTATTTTAGTTCCCATTACATGACCGATATAGGACATATAAAAATTCGCCGCCGCATCAATTATCCTTAAAATAACATAAAGAATGCCCACCCTTAAAATCATCTCTAAGGACAGTGCCGCAACATTCTCTATCCCTGTATTAGTGATATAACGCATAATAAGGGGTAAAACAATTTCACACAGCGTGGTTAGTGCTGCGCAAAAAAGGTCGAAAATAAGGGTTGGTATATATTTTTTATAATAGGGAAAAAACCTTTTTAAAAGCTCACCCGATTTATATGTCCTCTCACTCATAAAAAATCCTGCCTGAAATTTTGATACATAAATTATATATCAAAAGGCAGAATTTTTCAATTATTTATTCATTTCGTTTTCAATAATTAAGAGGCGGTTGTATTTTGACACCCGTTCGCTTCGACAGGGAGCTCCTGTTTTAATTTGCCCTGCATTCACACCGACCGTAAGATCGGCAATAAAGCTATCCTCGGTTTCTCCCGAACGATGAGAAATTATGGTGCTATAACCTGACTTTTGGGCAAGTCTTATAACCTTTAAGGTTTCACTGAGCGTTCCTATTTGATTAAGTTTTATGAGAATTGAGTTTGCCGCAGACATTTCTATTCCCTTATTTAACCTTTTTTCATTTGTTACAAATAGGTCGTCTCCTACAAGTTGAACATTTGAGCCTATTAATGCGGTTAGTTTCTCAAAGCCTTCAAAATCGCCTTCTCCTAAGGCATCTTCAATAGAGATTATAGGATATTTTTGTGTAAGAGACTGCCACATTTTTATAAGGCTGTCAGTATCATACTCGGTTTTTCTTTTAGGCATCATATAAAGTCCGTCATTTCTTTGCCACTCGCTTGCGGCGGCATCAAGACAGATTTTCACCTTTTCAGTATTATATCCCGCAAGATTTATGGCATCGATTATATATTCTATTGCCTGTTCATCACTTTCAAGATTAGGAGCAAAGCCTCCCTCGTCACCAACCGCTGTAGAAAGGCCCTTGCTTTCTAAAATTCCTTTGAGTTTATGATAGATTTCGGTGCATATTCTCATAGAATCATAAAAGTTTCCTGTCATTACCGGCATAATCATAAATTCTTGAATATCAATATTGTTGGCTGCGTGCGCACCACCGTTTAAGATGTTCATCATTGGTTTTGGCATTAGACGTGCGTTAGCACCGCCCAAATAACGATATAGCGGCATTTTATAAGCGTTTGCCGCTGTCCTTGCAGCTGCTAAAGATACACCTAATATGGCATTTGCGCCAAGTCGAGATTTATTTTCTGTTTTATCAAGTTCCAACATTATCCTATCAATTTTTTCCTGATTTGAAACGTAAAGATTTTTAAGAGCGGGTTCTATGATGTCGTTAATATTCTTTACCGCCTTTTTAACACCTTTTCCGTTTAAAACGCTTAAGTCTCTGTCACGAAGCTCGTGAGCCTCGAAGGCTCCTGTTGAGGCTCCTGACGGCACCGACGCCTCTCCGGTTATTCCATTTTCCGTGGTTATTTGCACATAAACTGTGGGGTTCCCTCTTGAATCAAAAATTTCATAGGCTTTTACTCTTTCAATTCTTTCCATTTGTTTTCCTCCTTTTTATTATTATGGACTAGATTCCCTTGGATACTCAGTATTTTATTGACAAGTTTTAAGTTTAATAGTATAATAAATTTGTAATCGGTATATACTGATACTAACTATTAAAAGGTGGTATTTACTTATGAAATTAAAGCACGTTTTCTGGATATTATCCGGTATCATCGGTATTGTTACTATGGCTGCGGGCATTGCCGTTTTAGTTGACCGTTTTATTACTCATAAGGAATGTCCGGATGGATATATTGAATGTTACACCGGAGAAGATACCGAGGAAGAAGTCGAGTAAATTACAAAGCACCTGAAAAGGTGCTTTTCTTTTACCTGAAATTATGGTAGTTTTTATGCAATTAGTTTAATTTGTTTCTTAAATTCCGTTGATTTTAAATTTGTTTTGTACTAAATACACAAATTTACACTTGTTTTTATTTTATAACGATACTTGCATTTTTTTGCAGAATATAGTATTATATAGAGGAAATAATATTTTTATAATATTCTCTTTTGAAGGGGTTAATTTTATGCAAAAGTTTTCAGCCGATTATTTATTTGAGCAAATTGAGAAAAAGCTTTCTCATAATTTTGGTGTAAATGCTACTGATGCTTCTGATGAGCTTTATTACAAGGCGTCGGTTCTTGTTTTGCTTGATATTATGAGGGAGAAACGTGCCGATTTTAAGGCAAGGGTAAAAGATGCTCAGGCTAAAACCATCTATTATCTTAGCATGGAATTTTTGATGGGCCGCTCCTTTAAAAACAACCTCTATAATTTAGGGCTTGAAAACAACATGAGAAAAGCCCTGGCTAAGCACAAAGTGAGTCTTGAAAAGCTTTATGAGCTTGAACCCGACGCAGGACTTGGTAACGGTGGTTTAGGTCGACTTGCCGCTTGTTTTTTAGATAGCCTAAGCTCAGGAAATTATTCGGCTATGGGCTACTGTTTAAAATATGATTTTGGTATCTTCCGTCAAAAACTCGTTGAAGGATGGCAGACCGAACTTCCTGACAACTGGCTACCAGGTGGCTCAGTTTGGTTAGAAGAACGCCCCGCTTCTGAATGTGTTGTGAATTTTGACGGGTATGTTGATGAATGGTGGGATGGCTCCTTCCATCACGTAGAGCACAAAAACTACAACTCTGTTCGTGCAGTACCTTATGATTTAATGGTTGCAGGAAAAGACGGTAAGACTGTTAACGTTTTAAGACTGTGGAGCGCAAAGGCGCCTGAAATCAATATGAACGCCTTTAACCGTGGCGATTACGTTGCCGCTATGGAAAATCAAGCAATGAGTGAAGCCATTAGTAAAATTCTTTATCCTGAGGACAATCATATTGAGGGTAAATCTTTAAGACTTCGCCAACAATATTTCCTTGTTTCCGCTTCTATTCAGGATATTTTACACCGCCATTTAAGACATTACGGAACTTTAGAAAATTTAGGCGATAAGGTTGCTATTCATATCAACGACACCCATCCTGCCCTATCGGTGCCTGAGCTTATGAGATTTTTGCTTGACGAGTGCGGCTACGACTGGGATAAGGCTTGGAGCATTGTAACTAAAACTATTGCATATACTAATCATACTGTTATGTCTGAGGCGTTGGAATGTTGGAACGAAGACCTGTTTAAAGCAAGACTTCCAAGAATTTATCAGATTGTTAAGGAAATCGACAACCGCTTCAGATATGATATGTACGAAAAAACAAAAGATGCAGAGGTCGTGGAAAAAACCGCAATAATTTCAGGTGGGTTTGTAAGAATGGCAAATCTTAGTGTTATTGCAAGTCATACTGTCAACGGTGTTTCTAAACTTCACAGCGAGATTTTAAAAGATGACCTGTTTAACAACTATTATAAAGTTACTCCTGAGAAATTTACCAACGTTACCAATGGTATTGCTCACAGAAGATGGCTTTGTCAGTCCAACCCTTTGCTTTCCAACTTTATTACCGAACTGATTGGAGACGGTTTCGTAAAGGATGCTTCAAAGCTTTCTGAACTTAATAAATTTAGTGATGACGCCAGAGTTCTTTGCGAGTTAGAAAAGATTAAACTTCAAAACAAAGAACGTTTTGCAAAGCTTGTAAAATCAGAGACCGGTGTTGTATTAGACCCTAATTCCCTTTTTGATATGCAGGTTAAACGTTTGCATGAATACAAACGCCAACACCTTAACGCTCTTCACATCATTAGAGATTATCTTTATATTAAAAATAATCCTAACGCTCCCTTTACTCCTAAAACCTATATTTTTGGTGCCAAGGCGGCTCCCGGATACTTACTGGCAAAACAGATTATCCAATTTATTTACAGTTTATCTCAGGCTATTGAGAACGACCCTGTCTGCAAGGATAAACTTAAAGTATTCTTCCTTGAAGACTACAGGGTTACTATGGCAGAAATAATGATTCCTGCAGCAGAAGTCAGCGAACAGATTTCTCTTGCTTCTACAGAGGCAAGCGGTACAGGAAACATGAAATTTATGATGAATGGTGCCATCACCTTAGGAACTGAGGACGGAGCAAACGTAGAAATTCATTCTGCAGTTGGCGACGATAATATCGTTATCTTCGGTATGCACACTCCTGAAGTTATGGCTTTAAGAAAGAAAGGCTATAATCCTAGGGAGTATATTGAAAACAACTCTGAGTTAAGGGCTTGTCTTGATTTCATAAGTAAAGGTATCAACGGCCAAACCTTTGATAATGTTTACCACACCATTACAGATGTAGACTATTACATGGCACTTGCCGATTTCTCAGATTATTGTAATGCGCACCAAAAGGTTACTGAACTTTATAGTGATAGAACCACTTGGAACAGAATGTCCCTTAGCAATATTGCAAATTCAGGTATATTTGCGGCAGATCGTTCTATAAAAGACTATGCCGAAAATATTTGGAAAATCGAGCCTGTAGACTGAAAGGAAGTTTTTTAGTGTATTTTCCCTTTGATTCAAGAAAAACGCTATACAAGTCAAAATTCGGAGCCGTAGAGTCAGGAGAAGTCTTGACTCTACGGCTATTACTCCATTTTGACGCAAAAGTAAGGGATGCCTACCTAAGATACTACAACGACTGCGACAAGCAGATTAAAGAAGTGCAGATGTACCCTACACACTCCATAGATGAGTATACAGTTTATGAATGTGAAACTTCTTTTGAGGAAGGATTATACTTTTACAGTTTCCGATACACCAGTGATTACGGTGAGTTTTTTGTTACCGCTTTTGATTTTAACGTCGGACACGTATCCCCTGATGGCAGATGGTGGCAGCTTACCTGTTACGATAAAGATTTTAAAACTCCTTCCTGGCTTTCAGGCGGTATTATATATCAGATTTTCCCTGACAGATTTTTTAGTTCAAAGACTAAAAAAGAAAATGTGCCTGATGACCGATATATAAGTGAAGATTGGGAGAAGATTCCTGAGCATAAGCAAAATAACGGATTTTGTTCACTTGGTAACGACTATTATGGCGGCGACCTTAAAGGAATTACCGAAAAGCTCGAATATCTTAATTCCCTTGGTGTTTCGTGTATTTACCTTAACCCTATTTTTGAGGCACATTCCAACCACAGATACAATACCGCCGATTATTTGAAGATAGACCCTCTGCTTGGCAAAGAAGAAGATTTAGAAGAACTTTGCAGTGAGGCAGAAAAACACGGCATTTCTATCATTTTAGACGGTGTTTTCTCTCACACAGGTGACGACAGTATTTATTTTAACAAATATGGGCGTTACGGAGACGGCGGCGCTTTTAACGACCCCCATTCCCCTTATTTTCCTTGGTATAAGTTTACTAACTATCCAAAGGAATACCACAGTTGGTGGGGTGTTCCCTCTTTACCTGAAATTATTGAGGAAAACAAAGCCTTTGATGATTTTATCACAGGCAAAAATGGTGTTTTAAGATATTGGCTTAAAAAAGGTATCAAAGGTTGGCGACTTGACGTTGCAGATGAACTGCCCGACTGTTTCCTTTATAACATCAGAAAGGCTATTAAGGAAGAAAACAGCGATGCTTATTTATTGGGCGAAGTATGGGAAGATGCTACCAACAAAATCAGCTACGATGTCAGAAGAAGCTATTTGAGAGGACATCAACTTGATTCGGTTATGAATTATCCCTTTGCTCAGGCTATTATAGACTTTGTTTGTGGTGGCGATGGTTTTAAGTTTATGGACTCGGTTTTGAGTATACTTGAAAATTATCCTGAACCCGCTATACGAGTCCTTATGAATCATTTAGGCACCCACGATACTATTCGTATTTTAACACGATTAGGAAAAAGTGATAGCTACTACGGTGACCGTGATTGGCAGTCAAGACAAAAACTGTCAGATGAGGAATACGAGCAAGGAATTAAGAGGTTGCGCCTAGCGGCAGTCATTCAGTACACCCTACCCGGTGTCCCCTCCCTTTATTACGGGGACGAGGCAGGTATGCAAGGCTATTCTGACCCTTTCTGCAGAGGCACATATCCTTGGGGCAAAGAAAACAAGGAGCTTTTAGAGTTCTATAAATGGCTTGGTGCTTTCAGAAAAGAAAATTCAGTGTTTGATGGTGGAGAATTTAAAAGTATTCTCGGCGGTTTAGGGTTAGTTTCTTATATAAGAGAAAACAAAGATTATAAAATTCTAATTGCCGTTAACCGTTGGTGTCAGGACGACAGTTTAGAGCTTCCTGATGAGTTTATAAAATGTGAGGTTGTTTACGGAAACAGACCGCAAGAAAATAAACTGAAAATTGGAAGCCAAGATTTTGCTATATTAAAGATTAAAAGGGAGAGCTAAACTCTCCCTTTTAATCTTTATATATTTTATGAAGTTTTGGAAATGTTGGTACGAAATCGAAGATTTTATCGTACAGTTTATCGAAAAAGCCTATTAACATTCCGTTTGTTAATGCAATAAAAACGGTAATAACTGTTACGCCTATGAATTTTCTAAAGAAAACCAAGGTTAATATTATACCGAGTATTAGCATAAAGGCGTCAAAGCATCTTTTGAAAACAGTTCTGTCAATATTAAATCTTTGACTGATTTCTTTAACGAAATAGTCGTAAACCTGTGGTGGCAGATAGGTTTTAAAGCAGAGCGCCACAGACATTGCGGTAAGAAGCATACCTAAAATAAAGAAAATAATTCTTATATAGAAATCCATCGAGCCGGGAGGTGTTATATCAGGGTTAAGTATTGAAATTACCTTTCGCCAAAAGTCCACGAAAAAGCCGTAGATGATACAAGTTAAAAAGGATGTAAAATACTGAATTTTGATTTTCTTCATCAGTATACAAAATACGATAAAGAAAATACCCTGAAGTAAATATTCACATTGACCAAAGGTTAAAAAGGTTAGTTTTTGACTAAGTATGTATGCAGGGGCTACTATCATTGACAGACCAAAGTTTGCTGCACTCATAAGAGAAACGGCAAAGGCTAAGACTATTATTGAAACAAAATAGCTTAGTTCCTGCGAAAATTTAATTTTTTTATTCATTTAATCACCAAGACAAATCATACCAGAATTTGACATAGTTTGCAATAAAAAAAGGTGCGTTCGTTTGAACGCACCTTTTAAAAGTTTTGAAATTAGCCGTTGATAGCAGTAACAACGCCTGAACCAACTGTTCTACCACCCTCACGGATAGCGAAACGAAGGCCTTCTTCGATAGCGATAGGAGTGATGAGTTCAACATCCATCTCTACGTTATCACCAGGCATGCACATCTCAACACCAGCAGGAAGAGAAATTACGCCTGTAACGTCGGTAGTTCTGAAGTAGAACTGAGGACGATAGTTGTTGAAGAATGGAGTATGACGTCCACCCTCTTCTTTATTAAGAACGTAAACCTGACCATGGAACTTGGTGTGTGGGTTTACAGAGCCTGGCTTACAAAGAACCTGACCTCTTTCGATGTCTGTTCTCTGGATACCACGGAGAAGAGCACCGATGTTATCGCCTGCCTCAGCGTAATCAAGAATCTTACGGAACATCTCGATACCTGTAACAACAGTCTTTGCTCTTTCTTCGGTAAGACCGATAATTTCAACTTCTTCAGAAGTTCTGAGCTGTCCACGCTCTACACGACCGGTAGCAACTGTACCACGACCTGTGATGGTGAATACGTCCTCAACAGGCATAAGGAAAGGAAGGTCAGCCTTACGATCAGGTGTAGGAATGTAGCTGTCAACAGCATCCATAAGCTCAGCGATAGGAGCATACTCAGGAAGAGAAGGATCGTTATCAGCGATAAGAGCCTTGTGAGCAGAACCCTTGATGATAGGAGTATCATCGCCTGGGAATTCATACTTATCAAGAGTCTCACGGATTTCCATCTCTACGAGCTCGAGAAGCTCTTCGTCGTCAACGAGGTCGGTCTTGTTCATAAATACAACAATGTAGGGAACGCCAACCTGACGAGCGAGAAGAAGATGTTCCTTGGTCTGAGCCATAGGACCATCGGTAGCTGCGATAACAAGGATAGCACCGTCCATCTGAGCAGCACCGGTGATCATGTTCTTAACATAGTCAGCGTGTCCGGGGCAGTCAACGTGTGCATAGTGACGAGCATCAGTCTCGTACTCAACGTGTGCGGTATTGATTGTGATACCACGCTCTCTCTCTTCGGGAGCCTTATCGATGTTTGCATAGTCCTCGAACTGTGCCTGTCCCTTTAAAGAGAGGTACTTTGTGATAGCAGCAGTAAGAGTGGTCTTACCATGGTCAACGTGACCAATGGTACCAATGTTTACGTGCGGCTTGCTTCTTTCAAATTTTGCCTTTGCCATTAGAATTTCCTCCTTGAATTTGAATAATAAATAATTAACTGAGTTACTAAAACTTATAATATCAAAAAACTTCTGATATTTCAAGTATTATTTATTGTTTTTAATTAATCTTTTTTAGCTCTTGTAGAAATAATCTTTTCTGCAATGCTCTTTGGAACTTCCTGATATCCGTCAGGTTCCATTACGTACTGACCACGGCCCTGTGTTTTGGAACGAAGGTCGGTAGCATAACCGAACATGTCGCCGAGAGGAACACGTGCGTTAATCTGCTTAACACCGGTTCTGTCCTCGAAGCCCTGAATCATACCACGACGTGAGTTAAGGTCGCCGATAACGTCACCCATATATTCCTCAGGAACGATAACTGTAACCTTCATAATAGGCTCTAAGAGTACAGGGTTAGCCTTTCTGCAAGCCTCTTTGAATGCCATAGAACCAGCAATCTTAAATGCCATTTCAGAAGAGTCTACCTCGTGGTAAGAACCGTCATAAAGAGTTACCTTAACGTCAACAACAGGATATCCTGCAAGTACACCAGCTTGTAATGAGCCCTGGATACCTTGGTCAACAGGTCCGATGAATTCCTTAGGAATAGAACCACCGGTTACAGAGTTAATAAACTCATATCCCTTGCCTGACTCGTTAGGCTCAAGAATAATCTTAACGTGACCGTACTGTCCAGAACCACCAGACTGACGCTTGTACTTGGTTTCGTGGTCAACCTTAGTGCGTACAGTTTCCTTGTAAGCAACCTGAGGTGCACCTACGTTTGCTTCAACCTTGAATTCACGAAGAAGTCTGTCAACGATAATTTCAAGATGAAGCTCACCCATACCAGCGATAATGGTCTGTCCTGTTTCCTCGTCGGTATAAGCCTTAAAGGTTGGGTCTTCTTCAGAAAGTTTTGCAAGTGCAATACCCATCTTTTCCTGACCAACCTTGGTCTTAGGCTCGATAGCAACACGGATAACAGGCTCAGGGAAGTTCATAGATTCTAAGATTACAGGATGCTTCTCGTCGCAGAGAGTATCACCTGTTGTGGTATTCTTAAGACCAACTGCCGCAGCGATATCACCAGCATAGCAGGTTTCAATATCTTCACGGTGGTTAGCGTGCATCTGAAGAATACGTCCCATACGCTCTTTATTATCCTTAACTGAGTTGTAAACGCTAGCGCCTGCATCTACAGTACCGGAATATACACGGAAGAAGCAAATCTTTCCTACAAATGGGTCAGTAGCAATCTTAAATGCCAAAGCAGCAAATGGCTCGGTATCTGAAGAGTGTCTTTCTTCTGGCTCATCTGTATCAGGGTTAACGCCCTTGATAGCCTCGATGTCTGTTGGAGCAGGCATAAAGTCAACAATAGCGTCAAGTAATGGCTGAACGCCCTTGTTACGATAAGAAGTACCGCAACAAATTGGAACCATAGTTCCCTCAATTGTAGATTTTCTGATGATTCTCTTCATCTCTTCAAGAGAAGGCTCTGTACCCTCTTCAAGATAAGCCATCATTAAATCATCATCCTGCTCAACAATGTGTTCAATCATTTCGCCACGATATTTAGCAGCAAGTTCCTTCATATCTTCAGGAATTTCCTCGATACGTACGTCCTTTCCTAAATCGTCGTAGTAAACGATTGCGTTGTTGTTAAGAAGGTCAATAATTCCTCTGAATGTGTCCTCAGCACCGATAGGAAGCTGAATAGGAACAGCATTACACTGGAATCTTTCTTTTACCATGTCAAGAACACGGTAGAAGTCGGCACCCATAATGTCCATTTTGTTTACATAAATCATTCTAGGTACCTTATATTCGTCAGCCTGACGCCAAACGGTTTCAGACTGTGGCTCAACACCGCCCTTTGCACAAAGTACAGTTACAGAGCCGTCAAGTACACGTAGTGAACGCTGAACTTCTACAGTGAAGTCAACGTGACCGGGTGTGTCAATAATATTGATACGATGGTCTTTCCAAAAGCAAGTAGTAGCAGCAGAGGTAATTGTAATACCACGCTCCTGTTCCTGTGCCATCCAGTCCATAGTTGCTGTACCGTCGTGGGTTTCACCGATCTTGTGGTTAACACCGGTGTAGTACAGAATACGCTCGGTAGTAGTTGTCTTACCTGCGTCGATATGGGCCATAATACCAATATTTCTTGTCATTTCAAGAGTAACTTTTCTTGGCATATAATCCTCCTTTCCGCATTATGCGGAATAAACAAAAAATTGGTATCAAATTACCATCTGTAATGTGCGAAAGCCTTATTAGCTTCAGCCATCTTGTGTGTATCTTCACGCTTCTTAGCAGCGCCGCCGATACCGTTGATAGCATCAAGAATTTCGCCTGCAAGTCTTTCCTTCATTGTTCTCTCGGAACGCTTGCGGCTGTATGCTGTCAACCAACGCAAACCTAAGGTCTGCTTTCTTTCAGGACGAACCTCAAAAGGAACTTGGTAGGTTGCACCACCCTTACGAACAGCTTTAACCTCAAGTAAAGGCATTACATTTTCCATAGCCTGTTCGAAAACCTCTAATGGTTCTTTTCCTGTCTTTTCGTTAATAATGTCGAAAGCACCGTATACAATTTTCTGTGCTACACCCTTCTTACCGTCTAACATAACGTTGTTGATAAGACGTGTAACGATTTTAGAGTTGTATACTGGGTCGGGCAAAACGTCACGTTTTGCAACAAAACCTCTTCTTGGCACTTCTCTTCCCTCCTTCACATAATGATATCATAGGTACTCGAGTAAATACTTTCCCGTGGCACCAAGCAAGGCGTATTATATATAAACGCCGCTTGATATTTGCAGCTGAGAATTTTACTCAAACTTATTTTGCGCCTGCCTTAGGACGCTTTGCGCCGTACTTAGAACGAGACTGCATTCTCTGAGCAACGCCTTGTGTATCAAGAGAGCCTCTTACGATGTGGTAACGCACACCAGGAAGGTCCTTTACACGTCCGCCGCGAATAAGAACTACGCTGTGTTCCTGCAAGTTATGACCAATACCTGGAATGTAAGCAGAAACTTCAATTCCGTTAGAAAGACGAACTCTGGCAATCTTACGAAGAGCTGAGTTAGGCTTCTTAGGGCTTGTGGTCTTTACCGCAGTACAAACACCACGCTTCTGTGGAGAATCGTTATCGGTCAAAGAGCGTTTCATAGAGTTATAACCCTTTAAAAGCGCAGGAGCCTTGGCCTTCTTCTCAACAGTTTCACGTCCGTTACGTACTAACTGGTTAAAGGTTGGCATATCGCACCTCCTCAAAATAAAATGTATATGACGCAGACGGATATTCTTCCGCCTGCGTTATATCTTATTTTTGTGAAGTACCGCTTTTAAGCCATACTTTCACATACTAATAAATCTTACCATTAAATTCATTTAATGTCAACAATTATTTTAAAACGAAAAATTGTTATTATTCATTAGCAGTAGCAAATTCTTCCTCTGTTACTGTTATTACAGGCTCTTCCTCTTGCTCAGCATTGTCTTTCATACCTGTACCTGCAGGAACAAGCTTACCGATAATAACGTTTTCTTTGAGTCCGAATAATGGGTCAACCTTACCCTTAATTGCTGCTTCTGTAAGAACACGGGTAGTTTCCTGGAAGGAAGCAGCAGATAGGAATGACTCGGTGGCAAGAGAAGCCTTGGTTATACCAAGTAGAGTTGCATCGTAGGTAGCAAGGCTTAAGTCCTCTTCACCAGCAGCAATTCTTGCCTTTATTTCATCATTGGCTCTGTAAACCTCAGCATGTTCATAACTTACTCCCTGAAGAAGTTCGGTTGAGCCTGGGTCGGTAACAACAAATTTTCTCATCATCTGGCGGATGATAACCTCGATATGCTTATCGTTGATATCAACACCCTGTGTACGATATGCGTTCTGAATTTCCGCAATGATATATTCTTGTACCTTATCAGGACCCTGTGCTTCCAAGATATCCTGAGGATATTTAGCACCAGGAATAAGCAGGTCTCCTGCCTTAACATAATCGTTATCACTAACTAATGGGTTTACGCCGTAAGGAATAACTACCTTTTCTTCTTTTACCATTTCATCATTTGTAATAACAATTACATTGCTCTTCTTCTCTTCGGTAATTCTTATTCTACCGTCAATCTTAGCAATAAGTCCGCAACGCTTTGGTCTTCTTGCCTCGAAGAGTTCTTCAACACGAGGAAGACCCTGTGTGATATCTTCGGTACTTGCAATACCGCCGGTGTGGAAGGTTCTCATTGTAAGCTGAGTACCAGGCTCACCGATTGACTGAGCGGCAACGATACCAACTGCTTCACCTACTGTTACAGGCTTACCTGTTGCAAGGTTGCTACCGTAACACTTAATACATACACCGTGGTCTGCACGGCAAGAGAGGATAGAACGGATAGCTACCTCGGTAGCTCCTGTTGCTACAATCTTATTAGCCTCTGCCTCGGTCATAATTGTATCCTTAGAAACGATAACCTCGCCGGTTTTCTCATCAACAAAGTCATTGAGGAGGTATCTGCCGGTTAAACGTTCGCTAAGTTTTTCAATTTCATGATTTCCGTCCATAATTGCAGAAATGGTGAGACCTTCTTCTGTTTGACAATCTTCCTCACGAATGATAACGTCCTGAGAAACGTCAACAAGTCGACGAGTCAAATAACCTGAGTCTGCGGTACGGAGCGCTGTATCGGCAAGTCCCTTACGCGCACCACGAGAAGAAATAAAGTACTCCTGTACGTTAAGTCCTTCACGATAGCTATCACGAATCGGAACCTCGATAACCTTACCTGCGGTATTGGAGATAAGTCCTCTCATACCTGCAAGCTGTCTAATCTGAGCCATAGAACCACGGGCGCCGGAGTCAGCCATCATAAAGATTGGGTTGAACTCGTCAAGGTGATCCTTAAGAGCGTCTCCTACGTCTTCTGAGGTTTTGTTCCAAATCTCAATTACGTGACGGCTCTTCTCTTCAGCACTGATAAGACCTCTGTTGTAGTTTCTTGTAACTGTATCAATCTGCTTTTCTGCGTCGGCAAGAAGCTGAGCCTTGACGGGAGGAATTACCGCATCAATTACAGCAACTGTAATAGCACCCTTTGTAGAATACTTAAAGCCTGTTGCCTTAACGTTATCAAGTACTATTGCAGCTTCGCTTGTGCCGTGTTTAGCAATACAAGCATCAATGATTTTTCCAAGAAGCTTTTTGCCAACCTTGTTCTGAATAATATCGTCATTGCTTTCAACCTGAAGCTTGGTAGCATCCTTTAGTTTAAAGCAAATTTCAAGGTCTAATGCGTGGTCAGGGTCGGTACGATCAACGAAACCGATATCCTGTGGAATAGATTCGTTAAAGATAATGAAACCAACTGTACACCAAACAAGCTTAGATACACCATTTTTGGTAAATCTTACACGGATTGGTGCGTGTAGTCCTACAACACCATCGTTGTATGCCATAAGGGCTTCATCTTTATCTTTGAACACCTTATTGGTTCCCTGCTCATCGCTCTTAACAATAGTTAAATAGTATGAACCTAAAACCATATCCTGTGTTGGTACTGCAACAGGCTTTCCGTCGGAAGGCTTGAGGAGGTTGTTAGCAGCAAGCATTAAGAAACGTGCTTCTGCCTGTGCCTCTGCTGAAAGAGGTACGTGAACAGCCATCTGGTCTCCGTCGAAGTCGGCGTTGTATGCTGTACAAACAAGTGGGTGAAGTTTAATTGCCTTACCTTCTACAAGGACAGGCTCAAACGCCTGAATACCAAGTCTGTGAAGTGTAGGAGCACGGTTTAGTAAAACAGGATGTTCCTTGATTACTGTCTCAAGTGCATCCCAAATTTCGGTAGATGCACGTTCTACCATCTTTCTTGCAGACTTAATATTTGTAGCTGATTTAGTTTCAACAAGGCGTTTCATAACAAAAGGCTTAAAGAGCTCAAGTGCCATTTCTTTAGGAAGACCGCACTGATACATCTTAAGCTCAGGACCAACTACGATAACCGAACGACCTGAATAGTCAACACGCTTACCAAGAAGGTTCTGACGGAAACGTCCCTGCTTACCTTTAAGCATATCAGAAAGAGATTTAAGTGCACGGTTGTTTGGACCGGTAACTGCCTTTCCTCTTCTGCCGTTATCAATTAGGGCATCTACTGCTTCCTGAAGCATTCTCTTTTCATTTCGAACGATAATGTCAGGAGCAGAAAGCTCTAAAAGTCTCTTTAAACGATTGTTACGGTTAATAACACGTCTGTAAAGGTCATTAAGGTCGGAGGTAGCAAATCTACCACCGTCAAGCTGAACCATAGGACGAAGATCAGGTGGAATTACAGGAATTACATCAAGAATCATCCACTCAGGACGGTTTCCTGAAGCCTTGAATGCTTCAAGAACCTCAAGACGCTTAAAGATGCGAAGTCTCTTTTGTCCTGTTGCAGACTCAAGCTCCTCACGAAGCTCTTTACAGCTCTGTTCAAGGTCAATTTCGGAAAGTAATTTCTTAATTGCCTCTGCACCCATTCCTGCCTCGAAGTCATCCTCATAAAGCTCACGCATATCTCTATACTGTTTTTCACTTAAAAGGCTCTTCTTTTCAAGGGGAGTGTTACCTGGGTCGATAACAATATATTTTGAGAAATAAAGTACCTGTTCAAGCGCTTTAGGAGAAACATCGAGAGCAAGACCCATTCTTGAAGGAATGGTTTTGTAATACCAGATGTGTGATACAGGTGCTGCAAGTTCGATAGAGCCCATACGCTCTCTTCTTACTTTTGAACGTGTGATTTCAACGCCGCAGCGTTCACAAACCTTGCCCTTATAACGAATTCTCTTATACTTTCCGCAGTGGCATTCCCAGTCTTTTTGTGGTCCGAAAATGCTTTCGCAGTAAAGTCCGCCCTGTTCAGGCTTTAAAGTACGGTAGTTAATAGTCTCAGGCTTTGTAACCTCACCATAAGACCAGCTTCTTATTTGCTCAGGAGAAGCGAGACCAATTTTTATTGATTCAAACTCTATATTTTCCATGATTTCGTTTCCTCCTTATATTTCATCATTAGATTCAAAGGTGTCCTCATCTGTTGTATCAACGATGTCTTCACCATTTTCATCTACTAAACCAAAGCCGTCAAGTTCTTCCATTACAGGCTTCTCATTAAATTCATCCACAAAGACAGGTGGTGCTAAACCTATATCATCGTCTTCGTCAAAGTTCTGCTTTAAGTCAACCTCCTGGTTATCCTTATCGAGAACCTTAACGTCTAATCCTAATGACTGAAGTTCCTTAATAAGAACCTTAAATGACTCAGGAATTCCCGGCTTTGGAACGTTCTGTCCCTTAACGATAGCCTCGTATGTCTTAACACGTCCTACAACGTCGTCCGACTTAACAGTCAAGATTTCCTGTAGTGTATAAGCAGCGCCATAAGCCTCAAGGGCCCAAACTTCCATCTCTCCGAAACGCTGTCCACCGAACTGAGCCTTACCGCCGAGAGGCTGCTGTGTAACAAGGGCATAAGGTCCTGTAGAACGAGCGTGAATCTTATCGTCAACAAGATGATGGAGTTTCAGATAATACATATAACCTACTGTTACAGGGTTATCGAAAGGCTCACCTGTTCTTCCGTCGAAGAGTTGAGTTTTTCCGTCTTCACTATATCCTGCCATCTTTAAGCAGTCATGAATGTCTGACTCATGGGCTCCGTCAAATACCGGTGTAGCAATATGCCAACCAAGAGCCTTACAAGCATATCCTAAGTTAACCTCAAGCACCTGACCGATATTCATACGGGAAGGTACGCCAAGCGGGTTAAGAACGATATCAAGAGGAGTACCATCAGGTAAGAATGGCATATCCTCGCTTGGAAGAATTCTGGATACAACACCCTTATTTCCGTGACGACCTGCCATTTTATCTCCTACAGAAATCTTACGCTTCTGTGCGATGTAACAACGAACTACATAGTTAACGCCTGGGCTAAGCTCAGAAGAATTCTCTCTTGAGAACACCTTAACGTCAACGATAGTACCATATTCACCATGAGGAACTCTTAGAGAAGTGTCTCTAACCTCTCTTGCCTTTTCACCGAAGATTGCACGAAGGAGTCTTTCTTCTGCAGTAAGTTCAGTTTCTCCCTTTGGTGTAACCTTACCTACAAGAATATCTCCTGCGGAAACCTCTGCGCCGATACGAATAATTCCACGCTCGTCAAGGTCCTTGAGGGCATCTTCACCAACGTTTGGAATATCACGTGTGATTTCTTCGGGTCCTAGTTTAGTATCTCTTGCTTCAATGTCATATTCTTCAATATGAATAGAGGTATACATATCCTCACGAACAAGTTTTTCGTTAATTAAAACAGCATCCTCGTAGTTATAACCTTCCCAGGTCATAAATCCGATGAGGGCGTTTCTACCAAGAGAAATCTCTCCGTTGTCAGTAGCAGGACCGTCGGCAATAACCTCGCCGTCAACAATTTCCTGACCTACTGAAACGATAGGTCTCTGATTTATACAAGTACCGTGGTTGGAACGGAGGAATTTGGTAAGTTCATACTCATCAACCTCGCCGTTTTTAGCACGAACAACAATTCTGTTTGCATCTACGTTGACTACTGTACCTGCTCTCTTTGCAAGAACAACTACGCCTGAGTCAACGGCTGCCTTATATTCCATACCTGTACCAACAAATGGACGTTCGGTTACAAGTAGAGGTACTGCCTGCTTCTGCATGTTTGAACCCATGAGCGCACGGTTAGTATCGTCGTTCTCAAGGAATGGTATCATAGCGGTTGCTACAGAAACAACCATCTTTGGAGATACGTCCATAAAGTCAACCTTAGTAGGTGCAACTTCAATAAAGTCGTCGTGATGACGAGCGTTTACTTTTGCACGAACAAAAGTGCCATCTTCGTTAAGCGGCTCGTTTGCCTGTGCAATTACATACTCGTCTTCCTCATCGGCAGACATATATACAACCTCTTCTAAAACCTTACCTGTTTCTTTGTCAACCTTACGGTAAGGAGCCTCGATGAAGCCGTATTCATTAATCTTTGCAAAGGTTGCGAGATAAGAAATAAGTCCGATATTTGGTCCTTCAGGAGTCTCGATAGGACACATACGGCCATAGTGTGTATAGTGTACGTCACGAACCTCGAAGGAAGCACGGTCACGGGAAAGTCCTCCGGGACCAAGTGCTGATAAACGACGCTTATGTGTAAGCTCTGACAAAGGATTGGTCTGGTCCATAAACTGTGAAAGTGGAGATGAACCAAAGAATTCCTTAATTGCTGCAACTACAGGTCTTATATTAATGAGTGATTGTGGGGTAATGCTGTCTGCGTCCTGAGACTGAAGGGTCATTTTTTCCCTTACTACTCTTTCCATTCTGGAAAATCCAATACGGAACTGATTCTGTAAAAGCTCACCTACCGAACGAATACGTCTGTTTCCAAGGTGGTCGATATCATCGGTTGTACCGATTTCGTAGTGAAGATTTACAAAATAGTTAATTGTAGCAAAGATATCATCAATGGTAATATGCTTCGGAATCAAAGCATCAATGTTTGCCTTAATTGCTTCAGAAATTTCTTCCTCAGTAGAATTATTCTCAAGAATATCCTTTAATACCTTAAAGCATACCTTTTCATTAACGCCAAGTGCCTTTGCATCAAAGGATACAAAGTTAGCAATATCAACCATACCGTTGGTGAGAATTTTAACCTCTCTGATGCTTCCATCGGCATTTTCCTGCTTTACGAATACCTCGCTAACGCCCTTATCCTGAAGCTCTAAAGCACGTTCACGGCTAATAAGCTCATCGGCATCTGCAATAATCTCACCTGTCATAGGGTCAACAACTGCGTGTGCAAGTACTTTGCCTACTATTCTTCCAAAAAGGCTAAGCTTACTGTTGTATTTATAACGTCCTACTCTTGAAAGGTCATAGCGATGCTCATCGAAGAAGAGTTGAGCGATGTAGCTCTGTGCTCCTTCAACGGTAGCAGGTTCGCCCGGACGTAACTTTTTATATACTTCGATAAGAGCATCGTCTACTCCTACCGTAGTATCCTTATCGAATGTTGCTGAAATATGAATATCGTCGCCAATAAGCTGTCTGATTTGCTCGTTGGTTGCAACACCCAAGGCTCTAATAAAGGTAGTAATTGGGAGCTTTCTGTTCTTGTCAATTCTAACATAAATAACATCGTTTAAGTCAGATTCGTACTCAAGCCAAGCACCACGGTTAGGAATGATAGTGGAATTGAAGAGCTTTTTACCTGTTTTCTCTTCAATTTTTACACCGTAGTATGCACCTGGAGAACGAACAAGCTGAGATACTATAGCACGTTCAGCACCATTGATTACAAAGGTACCAGATTCGGTCATTATTGGGAAATCACCGAAAAATACTTCACTTTCCTTAATCTCACCTGTTTCGTTATTGAGAAGACGAGCAGTTACACGAAGGGGTGCGGCATAAGTTGTATCCCTTGCCTTACATTCCTTTACGTCATACTTAGGCTTCTCGTCAAGACGGTAGTCAATAAAATCAAGCACAAGATTTCCGGTGTAATCGGTAATTGAGGACATATCGTTAAAGACTTCCCTTAAACCTTCCTCAACAAACCACTTGTAAGAATCTTTCTGAACTTCAATGAGGTTCGGCATATCAAGAACTTCATCAATTTTGGAAAAACTCATACGTGTGTTGTTACCGTATTTGACCGGTTTTACCATTGCTTCAGACACCATAAGCTTTAATCACTCCTTATTATTTTTGTATGGAATTTCCATACCAAGCGCTGTTAAAAAGTTAATGTGCAAAATTTGTGTAATTATATAAAACCATACAACATAATATTTATATAAGGACATAATGAGGCACATTATCCCATTCTCAGTAATTTAATATTATACAAGAGTTTATTTTAATAGTCAATAGTTTTTTTGGGAAAATTTGAAAGAATAAAATAAAAAAACAACCAAACAGTTTTAAACTGTTTGGTTGTCGCAAATTATTTTGTTTTTATTTGTTGAAAAGACTAATTACGTCTACATAGTCTCCGTCATCTTCATTTGAAGAAGAGGAAAGAATAGATTCGATTGCAGGAGAGCTTGCCTCTTTCTTCTTATCTTCTCCAAGTCCTGTTGCAACAACAGTAACACGGATTGTATCTTCAAGAGTATCATCAAGCTGAGCACCCCAAATGATTGTTGCTTCTGGGTGAGCCATCTCTGCAATGATGGAAGAAGCCATCTCAACCTCTTCAAGTCCGATATCCTCAGAACCTGTAATGCTGATGATAACGCCACGAGCGTTCTGCATTGAAGTCTCGATAAGAGGACTTGTAACAGCCGCACGTGCTGCCTGTTCTGCCTTGTCTCTGCCTGTTGCAACGCCAACGCCCATATGTGCATAGCCTGCATCCTTCATGATGGTTGTAACGTCTGCGAAGTCAAGGTTAACAAGTGCGGTAACATTGATGAGCTCAGAAATGCTCTGAACACCCTGACGAAGTACGTCGTCTGCAATGATAAACGCATTCTTGAATGTGATTTTTTCTTCTGAAACAAACTTAAGTCTTTCGTTAGGAATAACTACAAGGCTATCTACATGCTCGCTAAGTCTTGCAATACCCTCTTCTGCCTGAGTCATACGGGTTTTACCTTCGAAAGCGAAAGGCTTTGTAACGATACCTACAGTAAGGATACCAAGTTCTTTAGCAATCTGTGCAACAACAGGAGCAGCACCTGTTCCTGTTCCGCCGCCCATACCTGCAGTTAAGAAAATCATATCTGCACTACGGATAGCTGCTGCAATTTCATCCTTAGATTCTTCTGCAGCGGTACGGCCCTTTTCAGGATTTGCGCCTGCGCCCTTTCCTGCAGTTGTTTTATCGCCAATTTGAATTTTAGTGTTTGCCTTGGATTTGTAAAGAGCTGCCTTATCGGTGTTAATTGCAACGAACTCGACACCACGAATTCCAGCATCAACCATGCGGTTAATAGCGTTTCCACCGCCGCCGCCTACACCTACAACTTTAATTTGAACTACTTCGCTGTCTAACTCGCTTGTCATATCAAATGCCATTTTTACTTCCTCCATTTATGTATAATGTTCTAAATACACATCTATTTCATTATGTACCTACACAATCATATAATATCATAATGAAAATAAAATTTCAATATAAATTTATTATTTTTTTCTTTTTTATTTTATGCCCTCTATTGACCTTTTGGAAAAGAAGGCTTCGTTATTTTCAGGTGTCCACACTTTAAGATCGATTATTCCTGTGTTTTGTGCTTCCATCTGCTTTAACATTGCGTTAAGATGCGCCGCTTTAAGCTCAATATTGCTATAAGTGCCAAACTCAACGATAAAGCGATTATCAATTCTTACAGTGGAATTATAGACGTCTCTGACGTCGATTGTATTTAAGGTATAGCCGTAATATTCTGCTAACTCAAAATGTTTATTCACGAGGTCTTTTTCCTCGGCAGACGTATATTCTACATATTCCCCTACCGAAAGATTTATTTGCTCTGCGTTTTTGATGAGAATCATTTCGGACGGTTGTTCGGTATATTCTTTAAGTATTTTACCATCTTTGTCTGCAGAATAATATACACCATCTTTATAATAGCATACCTCTTCCTCAGTTTCGGTAATTACAAAGCAAAGTTTTGAGGGTAGCTGTCGTTTTAGCTCTACCGTTTTTATAAAGGGTAGATTTTTTGTTATTCTCTGCTCTATTTTTGATGAATTTAAAGCAAAAAGATTATCCTCTATTTCTACACCGGAAGCAGAAATGATGTCGCCACTTGTATAAACTGTATTGTTCTTTACTGTAATGCCGTCTATTTTGAAAAAAACTGTCAAGCTTAAAATAGCTAAGGTTAGAATTGCTATAAGCAAAAAAGAAAGAAAGGCTTTTATTCTGCGACGTCTACGGCGTTTCTTTTTTCGGAGTGCCGCTTTTTCTGCCGCCTGTCTTCTCTCTCTTTCCCTGATTTTGTTTTCTTCCATTTTATCATTCCTTTGTTATTTTTGCTCCAAGCGACCATAAAACTCCGGATATATCCTCATATCCTCTTTCGATATGGTGAATTGAACCGATTTGTGTTTCTCCGTTTGCCGCCAAAGCTGCAACAACAAGTGCCGCTCCGCCTCTAAGGTCGGTGGCTTCTACTACTGCTCCTGAGAGACTTCTTACGCCCTCAATTACCGCCACTCTGTTTTGTATACTGATATTAGCACCAAGACGTTTTAGCTCATCAATATACTTAAATCGGTTTTCAAATATATTCTCAACAAAAACTGAAGTTCCCTTAGCCAATGTGAGCATTGCCACAAGACAAGGTCCCGCATCGGTTGGAAATCCCGGATATACTACCGTTTTGGTTAGCGGTACTCTCAGTAGTTTTTTGGGAGCTACAAGTTTGAGTGTATCTCCTGATAACCTGGTTTTGCAACCTGATTCTCGAAACGGGTTAAGCACCGAATTCAGATGGGAAAGATTCACTCCCTTTAATACAACTTCTCCGCCTGTTATTGCTGCCGCTGACAAATATGTAGCCGCTACAATTCTATCGGGTATAACTGTATGCTCTGTTGAATATAATTTGTTAACTCCGTAAACCTCTATAGTGTCCGAGCCTGCGCCGTAAACCTTACCGCCTGCGCTATTTAAAAAGTTTGCAAGGTCAATAATTTCAGGTTCTCTGGCTGCTCCGTGGATAATCGTTTTGCCTGAAAGAAGACAACTTGCTAATATTGCGTTTTCGGTAGCACCTACACTGGCAAAGGGCAAATTTATTACCGCAGCACAAGTTTTATCCTCTTTAAGACAAGTTATGTAACCGTGATTTTCATTAATGGTATAACCAAGCGTAGAGAGCGCTTTTAAGTGAAGATCTATAGGCCTTGGACCTAATTCACATCCTCCGGGGCTACTGACCGTGGCACTTTTACAACGAGAAAGAATAGCTCCTAGAAAGACTACCGAAGAGCGCATTTCCCTCATTAGCTCATCGGGGATACTATCGCAAGAAACCGAGGTGGCATCTACAATAACCGTATTCTCTTCCCTTTTGCATCTGCATCCCAATTTAGTCAGTATTTTCAGTGAAACATCTACATCTGTAAGTTTTGGGCAATTATGTATAACCGACTGTCCTTCTACAAGCAAGGTTGCCGCAAGTATGGGCAAGGCACTGTTTTTTGCACCGTGGACAGTAGCGTCGCCTCTTAGGCAATTACCGCCCTGTACATATATTTTCATTATATAAACACCCTTTCGTATGAAACAAAGCAATTCTATTTCATACTATGCCGAGTGTTTATTTTTGTTCGTAGAGTTCTTTTATAACCGTTGCTATGCGCTCATTTGCGTTACTGATTGCCGATTTTTGTGCGGCATCTTCCATATTTTTAAGCCTTTTGGGATTATCCAAAAGATCGGTAACCTTTTTTATAAGTAATTCTTCAGTTAAATCTTTTTCTTCAATAATCTCTGCCGCACCAACATTTTTAAGCGACATAGCGTTATGATACTGATGGTTTTCTGCAACGTATGGAGATGGAATAAGTACTGATGCTTTACCGCAAGCCTGAAGCTCACTTAAAGTAATTGCTCCTGCACGGCATATGACAACATCTGCCGCCGCCATACAAACATTCATATCGCTTATATATTCTCTAAGTGTTATTTCATCGGCTATTTTTTCGCATTTTTCTTCTACAAGCTTTTTGGTTGTATCAAAACCGATTTTGCCTGTTCCGTGGATATGGTAATATTTTTTACTACCGTTATGGAAGGCGATAAGACCAACTACAGCCTCGTTTATCGGACGAGCCCCCAGACTTCCGCCAAAGGAAAGTATTAGTGGTCGGTTATCAAGACCTAATGCTTTTTTAGCCTCATCTTTTGTTATTTCCATAAGTTCCTGTCTTACAGGGTTTCCTGTGATTACAGGCTTTTTATTTAGTTTAAGGTGTTTTTCTGCTTCCGGCATTGCAAGCATAACCCTATCTACTCTTGGGGCTAACGCCTTTGTGGTAACACCGGGAAATGCGTTTTGCTCGTGAATGGCAGTTTTTATGCCGAGCTTTGCCGCCTCTCTTAAAACAGGTCCACTAACGTAACCGCCTGTACCTACAACCACATCAGGCTTTAATTCTTTCAGAATTTTTCTTGCCTTTTTGGAAGAAGAAAACATTTTTTCTACTGCAATTATATTTCTAACAATGTTTTTAGGGGTTAGTTTTCTCTGAAGACCGGCAACGTCTATTGTATAAAAATCATAACCTGCTTCAGGTACAAGCTTCGCTTCAAGCTTTTTAGCCGTACCTATATAGCTTATCTTTATATCAGGATTTTCTTTTTTAAGGTAACCTGCAACGGCAAGGGCAGGATTTATATGTCCTGCGGTTCCGCCACCTGCAAATAAAATATGCATAATTTATCTCCTATACTTTTTCTATGGAGCTTGCTCTAGATACCGACAAAATAATTCCCATCTCGGTCAAAAGAATTATAAGTGCGGTTCCACCATAACTAAAGAATGGCAAACTAATACCCGTATTAGGAATAGTATTCGTTACAACTAGTATATTCAGTAGTGCCTGTAGACCTACTTGGAAGGTAAGTCCTACAGCAAGTAAGGTTCCAAATTGGTCCTTCGCTCTCATTGCGATAGTAAAACCTCTCCAAATTAAAGCACAAAACAGTAAAATTATTGCTATTGCGCCAATAATGCCTAACTCCTCACAAACGATTGCAAAGATAAAATCGTTGTGCGGTTCGGGAACCCAAAGATATTTTTGTCTTGACTGTCCGATTCCTCTGCCTAAAAGTCCTCCCGAGCCTATTGCTAAAAGAGACTGTATGGTCTGGTAACCGAGGCCTTTGGGGTCAGCCCAAGGGTCAAGCCAATATTTAATACGGTCTGAGCCGTAGCCAACTGCACCTGACAAAATTGCTAATGCGCCGCCGCCAATTCCTATTCCTGCTCCTACGCCAAGCCATTTCATTGGCAGACCGCCTACTATCATCAAGATAATTCCGATGGCGAATATAAGAAGTGTTGCAGAAAGATGCGGTTCTAAAACTACGAGAAGGCACATTACGGCAAGCAATCCTAAAAGCCAGGCTATATAACGAAATTTCTTTATTTTACCGGGATTCGAAGATATCCATGCCGAAAATAAAACTATTATTGAAAACTTTCCAAACTCAGACGGTTGAAAGTTTATTGGTCCTATAACAAACCAACGCTTAACATCCATTCCGCTAACCATTGGCGGCATTATGAGAAGAAAAACAAGTAGTGCCGCAGTTCCTACATATATGGGTAATGCAAGTTTTTTGTATACGTGATAGTCAATTCTGGACGCTATGAGCATAAAGACAACTCCCACAAGGGCAAATCCTGCTTGTCGGGAAATGAATCTATATGAGTTTTGATAATAGGTATAAGAATAGGCATAACTTGCCGAATAAAGCATTATAAGTCCTACGAGCAATAAAACCAAAACCAATATTAAAAAGCCTATATCAAGCTTTCCTTTTTGCCAGAACTTTGGTTTTTCTTTCTTTCTTTTTGTCGGCATAGGTTATTCTCCTTTCTTATATTTTTATGAAATTTACCAATTAAGATATATGGGTAAAAGCGCAACTATTACGCCGAGGGCTGCCACAACAGAAAATACAAAGCATATTTTCTCCTCGCTCCAACCGCTCATTTCAAAGTGGTGGTGGATTGGACTCATTTTGAATATTCTTTTCTTAGTTGTTTTGTAACAAGCCACTTGTAAAACTACCGATAAAGCTTCAAGCAAATAAACAAGTCCTGTGAAAACAAGCAAAATCGGTCTTCCTGTTCCATAGGCTAATGCTACAACCAAGCCACCAAGGAACATTGATCCTGTATCTCCCATAAAGACCTTTGCGGGTTTAAAGTTCCACAAGATGAATCCTGCACATCCACCTGCTGAGGCAGCGGCAAGGGTATTTAGTCCTGCCATAGCCAGTCTTCCCGACATTAACATATATCCACAGGTTACAACTAAGGTTATGGTTGATGCAAGTCCGTCAATGCCGTCGGTTAAATTAACGGCGTTAACCATATAGTAGATAAACACGATAGATATAGGCCAAAAAAGAAGTCCCGCTCCCTTTGTTATATCAATATCTCCTACGAAAGGAATCCAGGTTGTATCAAGTCCCGCAAGGGCAAGAGAAGCAAGGTATGCTACTGTTACAAAAAGCTGTAGAACCGTTTTTTGCTTAGCAGTAAGGCCTAAGTTTCTTTTCTTCACAACCTTTATGTAGTCATCCATAAAGCCGATAAGTCCACACATAAAGGCAAAGCCTATACCTGCTACTACTGTAACTAATTTCAGTTGGTTTCTAAGGTCTTGGATTAGTGTTTTATTGGTTAAAAAGGAATAACCTAAGGCTACAACAAAGCCGATTGCAACACCTGCCGCAATCATTATTCCCCCCATTGTTGGTGTTCCCTGCTTAGATTTGTGCCATTTAGGTCCGTCTTCAAGAATTGTCTGTCCGTATTTTAGTTTTCTAAGATACGGAATAAACGGTATTCCCATAGCGGCACATACCGCAAAGCTTACTATTGCCGCAATGGCTGGGGTAATGTTTAGCACTGTTGTCACTCCTTTTATTTTCCTAATGCTTCAGCTACTACTTCTCTTTCATCAAGATGGATTTTACCCGTCTTTAAAATCTGATAGGTTTCGTGTCCCTTTCCTGCTAAAACAATAATATCGTCGGTTTTTGCATTGTTGATGGCATATTTAATTGCCTCTATGCGATTTTCAATAACAGTATAAGGGGTTTTTATGTCCTTCATACCTTCAACGATGTCCTTAATTATTAGGCTTGGGTCCTCTGTTCTCGGGTTATCGCTTGTAACAATCACGAAATCTGAAAATCTTGCAGCTACCTTGCCCATAATCGGACGCTTTTTAGTATCACGGTCACCGCCACAACCAAAAAGACATACAAGTCTACCCTTTTTTAATTCTTTAAAGGTTGAAAGAATATTGGAAAGTCCATCAGGTGTGTGGGCGTAATCTATTATTACAGTGAAGTCCTTGCCTGTCGGCACAACCTCTGCCCTGCCCTTTACTCCTTCCATTTTTTCAAATGCAGTGGCTACTGTTTCAATATCAAAACCTAATTCCATTGCGCATACGGCGGCGCAAAGGGAGTTGTACACGGAAAATTTTCCGCCTGTTCTAATCTTTATGTGTTTTATAAAGTTATAACCTACGAGCTCGTATTCTATTCCGTCAGGTCTTAGATTTATGCCGTTGGCAGAATAGGTCGATTCATTGCTTTTTACCGAATAGGTTACTGTTTTTGCCCCTATTCCCTCACATATGTCTAGAGAGTAAGCATCATCAATATTTACTACTGCGGTCTTGCACATATCAAAAAGTTTCTTCTTTGCAAGCATATAATTATCCATTGTAATATGATAATCTAAATGGTCTTGAGTGAGGTTTGTAAATGCGGCAACCTCGAAATCTACGGCATAGACACGTTTTTGGTCAAGAGCGTGAGAGGAAACCTCCATAATTGCATACCGACATCCCTTATCTCTCATTTCTGCAAATAGTCGGTTTAATTCATATGCATCAGGTGTTGTGTTATTAGATGGAACAACCTCATCGCCAATAAGGTTTTGAATTGTGCCTACTACTCCTGTTTTAAAGCCTGCCTCTTCGATGATTGCTTTAAGCATATAGGTAACAGAGGTTTTGCCGTTTGTTCCTGTTACTCCAACGAGTTTTAAATCTTTTGATGGATAACCGAAATATGCCGCAGACATAAGGGCATATGCAGCGTGGGTATCCTCAACTATAATCTCGTTTTTTGCCCCTGTAGGTTTTTCACTGATGACTACTGCGGCACCCAGTTCTTCCGCTTTTAAGGCGAAATCGTGTCCATCAAGGGTAAAACCATTGATGCATACGAAGGCAAAGCCTTTTTCAACCTTTCTTGAGTCACAAGTAAGGCCTGTAATTTCTATTTCGGGCAAATTATTATCAAATTGTGGCAATAAATCTTTTAATAACACTTTTGGGGTTCTCCTTGCTAATCGGCAACGTTTGCTGCCGAAGTATCTCTAAAATAGACTGTAACTATAGTTCCTGTCGGCACCTGAGTTTCAGGGTCTATGCTTTGTTTATATGCAGTAATATATCCGTTTGAGGAAATATTTCCTGTAAATTCTATATTTAGTCCTGCGGCAGAGGCAATATTGTTAGCCTCGCTTACAGTTGCTCCAATAAAGTTTGGCACGGTTACGTTGGGCTCTTCAGTTGCACCTTCCTCTGTATAGAGGATTACTGTACCGCCCTTTGCAAGTGACTGTCCGCCAAGCGGTAATTGTCTTAGTACCTTTTCGCCGTTTCCTATAACCCTTGTTTTAAGTCCTGCAGCGACAATTTTATTCTTGGCAGTTGCGATATCATCATTGATAACCGAGGGTATGTTAAGAGCATACTGGGCAAGCTCCTTATCGGTATACTGTGGCTCGTAGCCAAGATATGGTAATGCTTCGGTTAATATTTCAGACACTACGGGAGCAGCAACGGCTCCGCCGTAATAGCTACCGCCATTTGGCTCATCTATCATAACTAAAACTGCAAGTTCAGGATCATCAACCGGTGCAATTCCAACCGTTGATGCGATATATTTTACCTCTCCGCTCGCATTGTTTTGAGCGACCTTTTCTGAGGTTCCGGTTTTTGCACCGGTTTTAAAGCCTGCAACGTAGGCGTTTTTTGCGCCTCCGTCCTCAATAACGGCCTGCATCATTGTTCTGATTTTTTTACTTGTTTCTTCGCTGATTACTTGTCTTTTAACAATAGTTTGTGTTGATTTTATTACATTATTATTGTAATCAAGAACTTGACTTACAACATAAGGCTTTACCAAGTTTCCACCATTTACTGCGGCCGAAACTGCGGTTATAAGCTGAATTGGTGTAATGTTAAAGGTTTGACCGAAGGAAGAAGATGCAAGTTCGGTGGGACCCATATTCTTTTCGCTGTGATAAACAGAGATTGATTCGCCCGGAAGATCAATTCCTGTTTTTTTGGTTAGGCCAAACGCCTCGAAATACTTAGAAAATTTTGAAGTTCCAACCAACTGTCCTATTGTGATGAAGGCAGGGTTACATGAATGTACCATAGCTTCTTTGAGGGTTTGAGTTCCGTGTCCGCCTTTTTTATGGCAATGATATACCTGACCTGCAATTACAATAGACCAAGCACAGTTATATGAAGAGTCCAAGGTTGCAAGGTCTTCCTCTAAAGCCATTGCTCCTGTTACAATTTTGAATACAGAACCCGGCTCATAGGTATCAGAAACAGTTTTGTTTCTCCACTGTTTATTTAAAAGCTCGTTTTTGGTATAGGTTGAGCCCTCGGCATCAAGTAACGCCTGATCGGCTTCTGATAATGTGAACGGAGAATTAGGGTTAAAGTCCCCTTTTGTTGCCATTGCTCGAATTGCTCCTGTGTTTACATCCATAATTACACAGGCGCCTCTGTCCCCTGCTCTGTTTGCCTCAACCGCTTGCTCTAAATATTTTTCGGCAATATGTTGAAGATATGAGTCAATGGTAAGAACAAGAGAATTTCCTTGCTTTGCCTCTTCCACAACCTGATAGGAAAATGGCATATCTGCACCTAAGGCATTTTTAGCCGCAACGACTCTGCCGGTTACTCCTGTAAGCTGGGCATCATAATAACTTTCAATTCCTGCGAGTCCCTGGTTATCGTCACCCACAAACCCTAATACCACAGAGGCTAAAGAGTCGTTGGGATAATATCTTTTTGTAGTTTCGTCGATTCCTATATACCTTGCTATTCCAAGGTCTTTGTTGTCGGCCGTAAACTGTCTGATTTTATCTGCAACACTCTTATCAACACGCTTTTTTACCGTAACATAGGAAGTCTTTTTCTCGGTATAGCCAAGGGCTGTCTCGAAATCAATCTCTAAAATTTCTGAAATTCCCTTTGCGATAGTGGTTTTAATAAGAGTCTTTTTGTTTTCGTCCTGAAGATTGTTTATACTGTTGGGAATTATGTAAATGGTATATGCCGTATCGCTTGTGGCAAGAATATTCATTTTTGAATCTAAAATATTGCCTCTTGGCGCTGTAATCAGGGTATCATAAAGCTGTTGTTCTGATGCTAAAGACTGATATTTTTCTCCGTTAATGAGCATAATTGTTGTAAGCCTATATCCCGTTACAGATACAAAAAGAATAACGAAAGCAAGCATAATTAGAAGTATACTTTTAAGCATTTTTTTGTTTGCTTTGGTTGCCATCGCTATTCCTCCTCTCTAAAAATTCAACTGCTTATTTAATGCTCGAAAACGAGAGTCCTATTTTTTAGAACTCTCGCATTCCCTACAAATTAAATATATTCACTATTTCTCAAACTATTCATTATTAGCTGTAAGGATATTTCCGTTAGAGTCAATCGCCTTATTGCTATCGTTTACCCTTATATAAACAATTTGGTTTTTATCCATTTTTTTCATTCCCAAAGCCTTTGCAGATGCTTCTAGATTATTATAGGAAATGAGTCTTTCAAATTCCACGTTTAGTCTAGTCTGCTCTCCGCTAAGCTCGGCAAGGGTCTGCTTTGCTTTTACTGTGTCGGAATTAACTTCGGATATTTCTACTCTAAGCGCAATTTGTGCACAAATTGCACTAAGCATAAAGGCGATTATCAAAACAATAGAAATTCTTCTTGAAAGACTTCTTCTGAGACGCCCTTTTGCTGCAGTTTTCTTTCTTTTATTTTCGGGAAGCTTTACTATTTCTGCCGAGGTTTTTTTCTCTTTAGGCATAAACATTTCAAAATCATGAGCTAATGAATCATTATAATATTTGGCATTGTTCATAATCTTGTCCCCTCTTATATCTTTTATATCTTTTCTATTACTCGAAGCTTTGCGCTTCTGCTCCTTTTATTTTGCTCTAACTCATCGTCACTTGCGATAATTGGTTTTCTTGTAATAAGTTTGCCCTCAGGCTTCTTTCCGCAGACACATATGGGAAGGTCCGGTGGACAAGTGCAGCCTGTTGAGTATTTTTTAAAACTGTTTTTTACTATCCTGTCCTCTAAGGAATGGAAGGTTATTATTGCAAGTCTTCCTCCCTTGTCCAAACAGTTCCAAGCAGCGTCGATTCCACTTGTCAGTGCGCCAAGCTCGTCATTTACCGCTATTCTTAGCGCCTGAAAGCACTGCCTTGATGGGTTGCCCTCTCTACGAACTGCAGCAGGTACGCTTCTTGCAATTATTTCGGCAAGTTCGGTTGTAGTCTCAATAGACTTTTCCTTTCTTGCCTTTTCAATCTGACATGCTATTTTATAAGCGAACTTTTCTTCGCCGTAATCTCTAAAAATTCTGGTTAGTTCTTCAACCGAGTAACTGTTCACTATATCAGCGGCCGAAAGCCCCTCTTTACTCATTCGCATATCAAGAGGTGCATCATTATGAAAAGAAAATCCTCTTTCGGCATTATCAAGTTGATAGGAAGAAACCCCTATATCAAGCAACACTCCGTCTACCTTATTTATTTTAAGGTTGTCAAGAACGTCCCTCATATCACGGTAATTGCTTCTTACCACCGTTGCAGGTAAACCCTCCAGGCGTTTCGTTGCAGTCTTTATAGCGTCAGGGTCACGGTCAAGAGATATGAGTCTTCCGCCTTTTAACCTTTTTGCAATTTCGCTTGAATGTCCGCCGCCGCCTGCAGTACCGTCTACATATATACCGTCAGGTTTTATGTTTAGCGATTCTATTGTTTCGTTTAACAATACGGGTATATGTTTAAACTCCATATTATTCACCGAGTGAAAAATCTAATTCATCAATTATAGGTGCAAAATGTTCGGGACTGAAATTCTCTTTCTCCTCTGCCCAAAGCTCAGGACTCCAAATTTCAATATTGGTTTTCATTCCAACTATTCTTACCTCGCCCTCGATTTTTGCAAACTCACGAAGCTCGGCAGGAATTAAAACTCTGCCCGAAGCATCAAATTCTGCAAAAACAGAGCCGTCGGATAAAAAGCGATACATATCTTGCATTTTACTATAAGGTAATTTATTAAGCTTTGCAGTAAACTTTTCAAATTCTGATTCAGAAAAACCCCAAAGGCACCTTTTACCGAAAACACCTGCACAAAGAACTATGCTTTCGCCAAAATCAGGCTTGAATTTTGCAGGGATGAAAATTCGTCCCTTTTTATCCACATTATGTTGAGAACCACCTATTAGCACGAATTTTCACCTCGATTTCCGCCACTTTACTGTTATTTTTATGCAAATTTATGCCATTTCGCGCCACTTTTACGAAATTATTATATAATATGCCTTTTTAAAATGCAAGAACTTTTTTATTAAAATTTTGTTACTTTTTAAAAATAAAAAAATTTTAAAATAATTGTTGACAATATCGTCGCCTAATGATATAATAATCGAGCGCTGAAAAATAGTGCAAAATCTATATGCGAGTGTGCTGGAATAGGCAGACAGGCACGTTTGAGGGGCGTGTGTCCACGACGTATGGGTTCAAGTCCCATCACTCGCACCAAAATAGAAGAGTCATAACGTAAGGTATGGCTCTTTTATTTTTTGTATATGGGGCTTGAACCCGTGAGGGCATATTCCGTAAAGAAAAATAGTCCAGTGGACTGTTTTTTAGGAATATGGTGTGCAGTTGGGTACCGAACGCAAGGCGTTGGGTCGACAAACAGTTAGTATGCAAGGCATCGCCGAAGCAGGCGGCAAGTCCCATCACTCGCACCAAACAAATAAGACTCACCTTTACGGTGAGTCTTATTTGTTTTTGTATGTAGTATTGTTGGGGCTTGAACCCGAGAGGGCATATTCCGTTTAAAAACAGTTTGTCCCTGTAATCGTGCGAGTTTGGACGATTCTTTGTATAATAAAACTGCCCAAGTCCCATTTTCTGGCACTTGAGCAGTTTTCTTTTTTTCTTTATACCAATTGTTGCATAAACTCGGCAACTGTGCCGTTGTGATGCAAAATCATATCTATAGCAATTTTAATTTGTTCCGGTGATTTGCCACTTGCTGACCACAATTCAGTAAATTTCTTTTCAAAATCCTGCTGTGTCATCGGCAACTCAGGCTCGCCCGGTGCATAATCCGCTTGATAGGTGTATTTTTTACCCTCTTTTGTGGTAACGGTAGAACGGGCGGCACGTTTGTTCGGCACCCATGATGTCATCTCTTCATCAGCTTTTACACTAACAAGCTGTGTCAAATGTAAAATATCTGGGTCATTGATAGTCTCATCAACGAACGAATCGATACCTATCTTGCCTGTTTTAAGCGCAAGAGCAATGCAAAACGGCGTAGACATCTTACCCGCTACAACACCGGGGATATCGGTGTGTTCGTGCCCGTTAACACCCTGCCCATACATACTCACGCTAATATCCGTAATATCCTGCCAACGCACATCGTTGTCGTTAACAGCACGGACCGTCGCATATACTGCACCATGGGTGTGGCGACAACTCGCATAAGGTTTATGATAGCCACCACAAATATTATAACCATCATCGGTTTCAAGCGATAACACCGATGCATCATATACATCACACGCAGTACGCAAAAATCCGAACTTGCCCAGCATTGGATCGTAAGGTCCTTGGAAACCGGCAGCAGCAATGTACGCAGCGGTAACACCGTCATGTGCGGCACGTCCTACGTTAAACGGTTTCATAGTGGACACATTTTCCATCATCTCATTGATACCACCCGCCGACGAGCATGCTGCAGCAAGTGTGGCTTTCATTTGCTCTTTATTAAAATCTAATGCAGCGGCAACGCCCATCGCAGCAGCGACAGCACCTGCCGTACCAGAAGAATGGAAACCACGATTACGATGACTTGGCTGAATGCAACGCCCCAAACGAATACCTGCCTCATAACCGATAACTATACCGCGAATAGCATCCTCCATGGACAAACCTTCTTTTTCGGTGACAGCTAACACCGGTGGAATGACCACAGATCCTAAATGCACCGTGGAGAAACGATGTCCGTCATCAAAATCATACGCATGACCGCTTATACCATTGCACAATGCAGCATTTTGCAATGAGGCACGACGTCCCAAGCCTACTACTGTCGCATCATCACCGCTGAATGCGTCAAGATACCGACCAAGCTTGTCACCTTGTATGGCAGAACCTGCCACCATCGTTCCCACCTCATCCATCAAGCACAAACGGGCTTCACGCACTATCAAGTTGGGAAGACTGCGGCTTTTCAATGTGTAGAGTGTTTCTACAAAACTATCGGTAATGTTCATTTTTTCTCCTCTTTGGCTTGCTTTACACAATGCATAGCCTCTTTCCAAGTTTTAGGGCGATATGCACCTAATTTTTCTTTCAAATTCAACTCGCCTATTTCACGCAGTTTTTCAGAACCTGCCTTTGCAACACCAGCAGACAGACCTGACTCTTCCATCATTTCTGCAGCCATAGCCAACTCCTCTGAACGACGAGCGGCGTGAATAACACCGCCACAGGTACGACCACTCATTCCAGATATGAAATCCTTCTCATCCATAGTTTTGGCAAGCGAAGCCATAATGTAATCTTCAACACCGTAATGTACAGCGGCTTCCAGCATCTCGAATGCGCAAGCCAAATGCGCCTTGGTGTATACACTGCGCAACATTTTAATAGCGCATGCACTGCCCGGCTCAGTTCCCACTACTTCGGCTTTCATACCGTAAGGAACTAACGCATCGTATGCTGCCTGTGCACCGTTACCTGCTAATACCAATGGAGTCTTATGGCGATATTTAGGCACCGTATCCAACAATGCACCGTCTGCAAACTGTACACCTGTTTCCTTGATGATATCCCACACAGTTTCCATTACCTTGGGTGATGAAGATGATGCATCCACATAAATATGATCCTTGGTCATATATTCTTTGCACTGCTCTGCCACCGCAATGGAGGCGGAAGCAGGTGTCAGACACATAACCACATCACAGTTACCAAACAATTCTTCCATGGATTCCACACGGGTAGCAGCAAGTTCCTCCTGTTCGCTAACCTGCCAACGTATATCCCAAGCATATTGTTCTTTAAGACCTTCTTCTTTTAAACCTCCGGAAATAGCTTTTGCAGCTTCACCATAACCGATAAATCCCAGTTTCATTTTTTAACCCTCCATAATATATTGGTACGGATCGATGGTCACGCCGTAATCCGCACAAGCTTCACACAACTCTGTAAACGCACCACGTCCCATCTTGATACCGTGGGTACGGTTATATGCCGCACGTTCGGCCTCCAATTCGCCTGGTACATAGATTTTGTCAACATTAGGCGCCTTATTGGCCTCGCGAAGTTCGCACGCAAATTTCTTTATACGTGCGTCAAATTCCGCAGGATCCTCAAATGCCGAAATATCGATAGCAATCATTGTATGTCCAACCTGCGGACCGGTGGTCTTATCCTCACGCACATGCTTACTGGTCACACCCTGATTGAGAATACCGCATAGCACATCCACCATAATGGCAATTCCTGAACCCTTGTGACCTGCAAATGGCAACACTGCACCCACTAATGCTTTGGCTGCATCGGTTGTGGGATTACCGTCCGCATCGACTGCCCATCCCAACGGAATATCCTTGCCTTCACGCTTGCAGTTGGAAATGTTACCTCTTGCCGTTACCGAACACGCCACGTCCAGCACCATCGGCTCTTCGTCCTTCATCGGCACCGCCATTGAAAACGGGTTAGTACCAAGCATACCTTCACGAGACCCGAAATGTGCTAAGTTCGCAACACCGTTGGTACAACTGAAACCGATCATACCCTCTTGGGCGGCAAGCATCGGATAATACGAAGCCATACCATAGTGTGCACTACGCCTTACCGAACAAAAACCAATACCGTGTTCCTTTGCAATCTCAATCGCTTTTTTCATAGCACGTGTGCCTACAATGGACCCAAATCCGTCGTCACCGTCAACAATACAGATAGCGCCCTTTTGCTGATATGTAATTTGCGGATCGGCGTTCCAATGCTCTTTCTGAGCACGTTCCATATAGCTCTTGATACGTGCAACACCATGTGAAGATACACCCCTGATATCTGCAAACACCAAACTGTTAGCAATAAACTCGGCGTTCTCACGTGGGTAGCCCGCAGCACAGAAAATCTCCGTGCAAATACGGCATACGCCATCTGGGTTAACTCGTAATACTTCTTGAAGTTCTCTCATAACTATTCCTCCCTTTTAGTTAATTTGAGTATAACATATAGCGATTTTAAAGAAAATTTCAATTTCTCTAAAAAAGTTAACAAAAAGTTAACGATTTGTGTTATAATGAGAAAAAGGAGGTTTTGGTATGGAAATTTATCCGCTCTTATATTTTGTTACCATTGCACAAACGGGCAATTTAACTCAGGCAGCAAAGCAGTTAAACATCTCTCCGCCCGCACTGAGTAATGCAATTAAACGTTTAGAACAACAGTTGGAAACCCCTCTTTTCGACCGTGTCGGCCGCAGTATATTGCTCAATGACTACGGCAAAGCCTATCTGCCTTATGCAGAACAGATAATCAGTCTAACACACCAAGGAAATGAACGGTTACATCAAATGAAGCAGGAGGAGGACTGTCAACTTGCCATAGCCGATTTGACGCACGTCTTTGCCTCCCATCTCATTAGTGAGTTTTTAACGAAATATCCCGAAATCCGTCTCCATAGGTCATATCTTGGTACCGAAGAAAGCAAAACGATAGACCTTGAAAAAACTTTCGATTTTGCCATAGGTTCCACCAACTTAATCAGCCGCCCTGACCTGTGCAACATACCCCTGCGCAAAGGAAAAGCGATCGTTGCAATCGTTAACAACGCACACCCACTTGCAGCCTATTGCAAGGTAACTATGCGTGAGCTCGTCACCTTACCTATGATTGCCTATGCAACCGGACAACCCGGCAGACGTATGCTAGAAAGCCTATTCAACCAACTGGACGCTGAACCATTAGTTATCTATGAGGGAAATACTCCTGATGCGATGGGTGTGGCACTTAGCCGTAACCTCGGTGTTTTGGTGCAGCCCGCCCACACCGCTCAGTTTAATATGAGGTTATATCCGGATTGCGTAAGTATTCCAATCACCGATGCCACCTATCATTCCAACACCTCTCTTTTCTGGTCGACAGTCCGCCCTCAATCCAAAGCGGCAAAGCTCTTTTCCAATTTTTGCATCGAATACTGTACTACTCGTTGATATGTCTGTACTTATTTTTATTTAAAAATAGTGGTGATTCCATTATAGATGGTATTATAAAACACAAAAAGCACCCTTTTTAAAGGGTGCTTTTTTATATGAAAGGGAGACTTATTTTTATCGGTAATCCAAGGACTTACAAATGTTTGCCGCCGATATGACAGGATATCCTTTTGCTCCCTGTCATATACTATGCCGCCAAATTTGTTTTTGACAGTTATTTAACATCAGATTTTCTGATATAAAGTACTCCTAAGGTGTTTGCTCCGCAATGTGAAGAGATGGTGCATCCTGCTCTGGTTACAAGAAGTTCTTCAAAAGGAGCGGTTTTCTTAACCTCTTCTACCACGGCATTAACAACCTCCTGGTCGCAACCTGCGTGGGTTACAAAAATACGGCTTAAATCAATATCTGAATAATCAGAAAGTCTTTCCTGAACGTAGGTTTTTAAAGTATCGATATATTTACCTCTATACTTTTTGCCAACCCCCATGCTTCCGTCTTTAACCTCAATACAAGGCTTTAATTTAAGAAGGTTTGCGCCAAGTGCTGCAAGTGCAGAGCATCTGCCGCCTTTATGCAAATATTCAAGATTATCAATTACGAATGAAGCATCAACCTTTGGTACTAAAGCAGAAATTTCTTCATAAATAGTTTTAGCATCCACTCCTGCTTCTGCCATTTCGGCCGCTTTCAAAACAAGGAGCCCTTCTCCTGTAGAAAGGTTTTTGGAATCTATTACGTATACGTCTTCAAATTCCTCTGCAGCAAGACGAGAATTCTGATAGGTAGATGACATACTAGAACTGAGTGCAAAATGAACTATTGCATAGCCTTCCTCAACTAAAGGTTTAAAGAAATCAACCATATCGGCAATATTTACTGCGCTTGTTTTAGGAAGAATGCCGTTTTCAGAATGATATTTGTAAATAAAATCAGGGTCAATATCAACACCGTCAAGGTAACTTGTATCTCCTAAAGTAATGGTTAAAGGTTTGATTTTTATATTATACTTTGCTAAAAGCTCTTGAGATAGATCGTTTGTACTATCTCCTGTAATTAAAACTTTTTTCTGACTCATTAGAAAATCTCCTTAAAATTAAAGAACTATTTCAAACTGCTCTGCATCATTAAGATCAACAACAGTGCAATCGTTTGCATAGGTGCACTCCGGTAAAATAATCATAGCGGTAAGCTGATCGTTATTTGCAGGGAGAGGCGCCAAATGCCAGATTGCCGCATTCATTTTAACAAGAGTATGCTTTGGCACGATAAAAGCCTTAGCGTAATCGGTCACAGGTGTGCCAGCCGAGGCAGGAGCAACGTGAAGAATCATATCATCATCCATTGGTAATATCATTTCCCAAGTGGTTGTATGATACTCAGATTGTGTGATAATCATTTTTTCAGGTTTTTTTACAACTATTGGAGAATAACCAATTCTGTGATTGCTGTCTGCATTGATGCGGTCAGGATAGAACTTATGTATTTCTCCGCAAAGAGCATAGCCTTCAGGCTTATCCATTTTATAAAACTGTCCAAAAGGAGCAAACTCCTCTGCGCTGATAGGTACTGCTTTAATAGTTTTCATAATTTACCTCCCAGGTTTTTATACAATAGTTATTATACTATATTTTTGTAATTTTTTCAATAATTTAATAGAAGGTTGCAACCGGTTCTTGGGGCTCAGTTGATTTCTCAACTGAAATTGCAGTAAGATACGGTCCTTTTGAACGATATAGCTTGTGTACTCCCACCGAAAGTTTTGCCGTAACTATTACCCAATCGCTTGTTTTAAGGTTTTTAGCATCAGCCCAGTCACAAGCTATTCCGCAATACTGAATATCCTCGGCGCAACAGTTCATAATCTGTCTGCCTACAATAAATGTATCGTCCGGAAGCTTTTTGTCCCTGGCCACTATTCCCCTGAATTTAATGGTTTTGCCGCTATATTTAGGCATATCGTTCATCATATCCTGAAACCATATAGCGTAATCTCTGTCTGCAATATCAATTACCTTGGCTTCAACATCAAAAGGCAGTGGATCCTCTATATTGTCAGGCATTATTGAGCCGTCGGTAAACTCATAAATTATTTCTGCTCTTCTGCTTACAGCTCTGACTAGTTTATGCAGCGGCGTTAAATCTGCACTCTGCTCTACCCTATTGAAAATCACAAGCTCGGCGGTAGAGAGTTTATCAAAAACAAGCTGTCTCATATTTGCGTTATAGGACAGTATTGTGTTTGAGTCCATAAAGCAAAATTCCTGACTCAAAACACAGTTTTTGGGGAATACAGAAAAGAGTTGGTTTAGTAGCCACATTCCGTTATACTCAACTAAAACTCTTTCGGCATTTGTTTGTTTAATAAGAGAAAGAATGTTTTCGGTTGTCAGGTCGGACTTATCCTCAATGGTGTGGATAAAAATGTTTTTATGGGGCATTGTTTCAAGATTATATTCCTCTTCCCCTTCCTCGCATACAAGAAGAAGCGTTTTTTCTCCTGCGTTAAAACGAGGGTCTTCTAAGGTTTCCTGAATAAATTTTGTTTTGCCCGACTCTAAAAAGCCTGTAAAGAGATAAACGGGTATATCTTTCATAATTATCTTCCTATTCCAAAGAGTTCTAATATAGCATGTTCATTGATTTTTGAACCAATAACACAAATTCTGCCTATAATATCGGCTCCGCCGTTTCTTACGTCAGGCTCACCGGGTACATAGTCGAAATGGAGCCAGTTTCCATCTACGCCCTCAACTATTCCCTTGGCACGAAGAATTATGCCGTAGGTTTCCTCACACTCAAGCTTAGAGAGTATATCGTTTAACTCCTGGGCGGTAAACTTTTTCGTGGTTTCTTTACCAATAGACGTAAAGACGTCGTCCGCATGATGATGGTGGTGATGATGTCCGCAAGAACATTCTTCGCCCTCTTCATGATGATGGTGGTGTTCGTGGTGATGATGTCCACAAGAACATTCTTCGCCCTCTTCGTGATGATGGTGATGCTCGTGGTGATGATGTCCGCAAGAACATTCTTCACCCTCTTCGTGATGATGGTGTTCGTGATGGTGATGGCCACAAGAACATTCTTCGCCTTCTTCGTGATGATGGTGATGATGGCAATGCTCGTGCTCTAAATTTTCCTTTAGGTCTTGGAGAGTATTTTTGTTCTCTATTGCTTCAAGGAGTTGTTCGCCGCTTAATTTATCCCAATGGGTTGTAACAATAACGGCTTTTTCGTTATGCTCACGAAGCAGATGGACACACGCCTCTAATTTTTCATCAGTTACATTACCTGTATGGCTCAACACAATAGCAGATGCATTTTCAACCTGGTCGATAAAGAATTCTCCAAAATTCTTTATATACATTTTAGCCTTTTTGGCATCAACTACGGTGGTAAAACCGTTTAGCTTTGCGCTATCGCACTCAATTTCTTTAACAGCGCCGATAACGTCACTGAGTTTACCAACACCTGATGGTTCGATAATAATACGGTCAGGAGCAAAGTCTTCTAAAACCTTTTTTAGCGCCTCGGTAAAATCTCCAACAAGGCTACAACAGATACAACCTGAATTCATTTCGGTAATCTCAATGCCTGCTTCCTTTAAAAAGCCGCCGTCGATACCGATTTCTCCAAACTCGTTTTCGATAAGTACTACCTTTTCGTTTTTATAAGCCTCGCTTATAAGTTTCTTTATGAGGGTAGTTTTTCCCGCTCCCAAAAAACCTGAAATTATATCAATCTTTGTCATTTTAATTCTCCTTAACATTTACTGCCTCAAGTCTATAAATAGGAAGACCCTGAGCCGAAAATCTGCTTTCATATTCAGTTACTATATTGCCTTCAAAATCGCTATTATGGAGGTCTAAGGATATATTTTTAAGTTTGTATCCTGTGCAAGAGAGTTTTTCGATTGAAAACTCGAAAAAATGCATATTGTCGGTTTTCTGATGAATTTCTCCGCCGTTTACCAATATTCTTTTATAGATTTCTAAATATCTCGTTGCGGTGAGTCTTCTGTTTTTATATGTATTTTTAGGATATGGGCAAGAAAAATTAAGATATAATCTTTCTACCGAGTTATCCTCGAAATATTTAAGCAAAAATTCTGCTCCACAAATCATAAATTTAACGTTTTTGAGGTTTTGACTCTTTGCCGCCTCACAAGCAAGAAGAGCTACGTCATCGCAGACCTCAACTGCTATGTAGTTAATATCAGGAGTTCTCTTAGCAAGCTCGCAGACAAACTGACCTTTTCCGCAACCCACCTCTAAATGTACGGGATTGTCATTACCAAAAAGCTCCTTGAAATTAAGATAACAAGGCTTATCTGCCGCTTTTCTAAAATCCGCTTCGTGTTCACACAAAGGAATTTGATTTTCTCTGCATGCTTCAAGTCTTTCCTCTAAATGTTTCTTCTTTCTCATTCTCATAAGGTATTGCCTCTTTAAAATATTTTAACCTAGTAATTATACCACTAAAATATTAAAATTTCTACAAAAAAATAAAGCCAATTACTTGGCTTTGATTTTTATCTTATTTTGTTCCTGTTGAGCCGAAGCCTCCTACTCCTCTATCGGTTTCGTCAAGTTCTTCTGCCAGGGTAAAATCTACTGTGAGATATGGGGTTATAACAATTTGAGCAATACGTTCGGCATCTGCTATTGTTTGTTCCTCGCCTGAATGGTTATGAATAGCTACCATTATCTCTCCACGATAATCGGAATCGATAACCCCCACCTTATTTGCAGGAGCAAGTCCTCTTTTAACGGCTATACCACTTCTTGCATAAACGAGACCTACATACCCCTCAGGAATTTCCATAGCAATTCCTGTATGGATAAGCTTAGTTTCTCCCGGTTGTATGGTTACCTCTGCACCCTCGCAAGCGTATAGGTCGGCACCTGCCGCCGAGGCAGAGCCATATGAAGGAATAACCGCCGAAGAATTTAATTTCTTTATTCTAAGTTCCATATTTTTTCAGTCCTTTATACTAAAATTATCCCATATGATATTAAACAGCTCGGTAGCTCTTTCTTCCTGATTTGAGAGTCTGAGATATCCAAAAAGCGCCTCAAGACCTGTTGCGCTATGGTATTCCCCTACACTTGAATTTTTAGGAATAGAGTTAACGTGAGAGTTCCTGCCTCTTTTATATACAGAAAGCTCCTTTTCAGTCAAGATAGGCTCAATAAGTTTAAAGCTTTTTGCCTGTGCTGAAGCATTTACTATTTTTACAGATTTAGAATGAAGTTCCCCTGATGGACGATTAATTTCGGCAAGTCGTTCTCTAACTAGCAGACCAAAATAAGCATCGCCCACAAAGGCAAGGGTGCCCGGACTAAGACTGTTAATTTCCATAAATTTCCTCACGATACAAAGTCAAATTCGATATCATAAACCACTACGGTATCTCCGTCTTGTACGCCCTGTTTTATGAGTTCGTCAATAATACCGGTTTGTTGTAAAACTCTTTGGAAATACTGTAAAGATTCATAATCATCGGGGTCAACAGTTTCAAGTATTTTAAGAAGCCAAGGCGCCTCGTCTACAACATAAATACCGTCTTCCACAAAAACTTTAAAGGTTCTTTTATCAGATTTAAAGGTAAAGTCCTGAACAGGTGCGGCTTCAGGCTCATAAATCTTAATTGCAGGAAGCTTTGCAAGTTCGGCAGCAACAAAATCTATAAGTTCCTTAGTGCCCTCGGCAATAGGCGCCATAATAGGAAAGAACTCGTATCCTTTTCCTGTGAAATACTCTTTAAGTTCGGCGATTTTTTCGTCATCGGTCAAATCGCACTTGTTGGCAACAACAATCTGCTTTCTTTGACTTAGTTCTTCGCTATAGACCTTAAGCTCGTTATTAATGGTGTTAAAATCTTCGATTGGGTCTCTTCCCTCACTACCTGAAGCATCAATAACGTGCAGAAGTAATCTGCATCGGTCAACGTGGCGTAAAAACTCATGACCAAGACCTACACCCTCTCCTGCGCCCTCGATAAGTCCGGGGATATCTGCCATTACAAAGGAAGAGCCTTCTCCCATGCTTACAACACCAAGGACAGGGGTTAAGGTTGTAAAGTGGTAGTTGGCAATTTTAGGCTTCGCCTGACTTACTACAGATACTAACGTAGATTTTCCTACGTTTGGAAAACCTATAAGACCTACGTCTGCAAGAAGCTTTAATTCTAAGGTTACATCAATTTCTTCGCCTGGGTTTCCGCTTTTTGCAAATTTAGGTATCTGTCTTGTGGCAGTAGCGAAATGCATATTTCCCCAACCACCGTTGCCGCCTTTTGCTACGACAATGGGCTCGTCGCCTGAAACGTCTGCAATAATTCTGCCTGTTTCAGCCTCTTTGACTAAAGTGCCTCTTGGCACTCTGATAATTAAATCTTTAGCCGATTTACCCGTACAACGACCGGCTCCGCCATTTGCACCATTTTCGGCAAAGTACTTTCTTTTATATCTGAAATCGGCAAGGGTTGAAAGATTATCGTCAGTTAAAAAGACGATATTTCCACCTCTGCCGCCGTCTCCGCCATCGGGTCCGCCTGCGGCTACATATTTTTCTCTGTGAAAGGAAACGGCACCATTTCCTCCGTCTCCTGCTTTTAAATGAATATTTGCAATATCAACAAACACAAATTTCACCTTCTTTGTTTGCTAAAAAAGAATGCCCTGCAAGTCTGCAGGGCATCTGATTTTTTTGATTTTACTGTTCTACTGCGTAGATGCTAACCTGTTTGCGGTCACGACCTACACGCTCAAACTTAACCTTACCATCGATAAGAGCAAATAAGGTATCATCGGAACCAATTCCTACATTGTTACCTGGATGAATATGAGTTCCTCTTTGGCGAACTAAAATGTTACCAGCAAGAACAAACTGTCCGTCAGCACGCTTAACGCCAAGACGCTTAGACTCACTGTCACGTCCGTTCTTAGTAGAACCTACACCCTTTTTATGAGCGAATAACTGAATGTTAATTTTTAACATAACTACACCTCCACATAAACTTTTATACGGTTTTTATACTGCTCTTCCAAGCCGAGCATATGAAGTTTAAAGCCGTCTAAAACTACTTTTGTTTTGTCGGTTGGGGTTTTAACCAAAAGGTAAAACTCCCCATCCTTTTCCTCTAAATCTGTCTTAGCACCTATTACATCGGTAATAGTGTTTGCAACAAAATAGGTTGCAGAGGAAACGGCTGAGCAAACTAATTTGCCCTCTAAATCTTCACTGTTTACCGCACTGTGTCCTTTAACGGAAAATCCGTTTTCAAAAATTCTGACACAAGTCATAATTAAACGATTTCTGTAATTTGTACTTTTGTATAGGGTTGTCTATGTCCCATTTTACGAGAGCTACCCTTCTTAGGCTTGTAGGTGAAAACGGTGATTTTCTTACCCTTACCGTTCTTTACTACTGTTCCCTTAACGGCTGCATCTTTAACATAGGGCTTACCTACTTTAAGAGCTGAAACCTTCTTAATGGCTACAACCTTGTCAAAAACAACCTCAGCATTCTCTTCTGCTTCAAGCTTTTCTACGTAGATGATATCTCCCTGCTCTACACGATACTGCTTTCCGCCTGTCTCAATAATTGCGTACATCTTTCTGGCACCTGCCTTAATTTAAGTCTCGCTACTGCAAGGCGTATGTCTTGGACATAACTTTAAAAGCCCCCAATAAGCGGCTTTAGCATTGTACCACAAAAAATATATAATGTCAAGAAAAAAATCCCGAAAAATTTTCGGGATTTTTAAGAATCTTATTCAGCTGTTTCTTCGGTAGCTGCAGTCTCTTCAGCAGGTGCTTCAAATACTGCTACAACCTCTTCTTCTGCCTCGTTTGCAGCCTCGGTTACCTCAGGCTCGATAAGAGCACGGATAGAAAGGCTAACACGCTTTTTATCGAAATCAATAGCGGTAATCTTTGCCTCTACTTCCTGACCTACAGTGAGTTCATCCTGTGGCTTTGCAACGTGCTTGTCCGCAATCTGAGAAATATGAATAAGTCCGTCAATACCAGGGATAATTCTTGCGAAGGCGCCGTATGTAGTCATGCTAACGATTGTTACCTTAACAACATCGCCTTCCTTATAATTATTCTGGAATATTGTCCAAGGATTCTCCTCTTCCTTTTTGTAGCCAAGAGAAATCTTTCTCTTTTCTTTGTCAACAGCCTTTACGTATACTTCAACTGTATCTCCAACTAATACAACTTCGCTTGGGTTCTTAATTCTTGCCCAAGAAAGTTCAGAAACGTGAACCATTCCATCTACGCCACCAATGTCAACAAATGCGCCGTAGCTTGTAAGAGATTTTACAGTACCTGTAAATCTGTCGCCTACTGCGATATCATCCCAGATTTTTGCCTGAGCTGCCTTTCTTTCTTCGCGAAGCACGCTTCTGATAGAACCAATCGCTCTTCTTCTGCGGCCGATTTCGATGATTCTGAAAGAAACCTCTGTTCCCTTTAACTCTTCAAGAGAATCATTTCTTGAAAGGGTTGCTTGTGAAGCAGGAATAAATACTTTTATTCCGTTAGTAATGGCAACAACGCCACCCTTGATAACCTCAGAAACATATCCGTTAAGGATTTCGCCTGAATCTTTAGCTGCGACAATCTTGTCCCATCCTGCGATTGAATCATAGCGACGCTTTGAAAGCATTGCAGTTCCCTCTTGGTCATTGGTACGCATAATGATAAGGTTTAATTTATCTCCAACCTTAACCTCTTCCATCATATTTGCGTTGCGGTCATAAGAATACTCGTCTGCAGATACATATCCTGCAAGACCTCTTCCGATATCAACCTGAATTTCGGTAGGAGAAACAGCGAGTACAACACCGCAAACCTTTTGGTCTGAGTTAAGGCTATTTAATGATGCTTCAAATGCCTCTTCGTCTGTCATTTCCTCAAAACTTTTTTGAACAATTTCTGTTGCCTCGGCTTGTTCATCAACCGGTCTTAAAATTTCCGACATGGTTTTAATAACCTCCTTAATAATTGCGGCAGGGGTAGATGCCCCCGCAACCACGCCTACACAACTGACATTTTCAAAAAATTCAGCTCTTAATTCTGCTGCCGTTTCAATCTGATATGTCTTTTCACAGTTTTCACGACAAACGTCATAAAGTTTTGAAGTATTTGAACTATGCCTACCGCCAACCACAATCATAAGATCATTTTCTCTTGAAAGTTTTGCAGCTTCGGTCTGTCGCATAGAAGTAGCATTACATATTGTATCAAAAACCGAAAGATTTGTACACACTTTTTTTAAATATTTTTCATTTTTTTTCCAAATTTCTTGATTAAACGTTGTTTGTGACACCACACAAATCTTTTTTTTCTTTAATTCAGGGTGTTCTGACAGTAATTTTGACAAAGAATCTTCATCATTAAAGACAAAGACCTCTCCGTTACAATGCCCCATTATGCCGATAACCTCTTTATGCTTTTCGTCACCTGCTATCAACACTACATCGCCTTTTTCAGATGCCTCAGATACAATTTTGTGAATTTTGGCTACAAAGGGGCAGGTTGCATCTACTACACTTACTCCTTGTTTTTCAGCATTTTCCATAACATAGGCAGGCACACCGTGAGAACGAATAACAAGAGTTTCTTGGGGTTTAACTTCATCTTCACTTTCAACTACCCTTACCCCCTTTTCCTCCAACTCTTTTACAAGTTGAGGATTATGGATTATAGGTCCTAATGTGCAGACCTTCTTGCCAGTTTCTAAAAGTTCATAAACGGTATTTACCGCACGGTTTACACCAAAACAAAATCCTGCCGTTTCGGCTAAGGTTATTTTCAATACTTCATCTCCCAAAGCTGAGTTATTTTTTCTGTAACTATTGTAGTTATATTCCTTATATTTGTGCGTGGAGTTGCTCCCTCTTGTATCATGCTGTCAAAAGGAATTAGTTCGCCAAAGCGAATTATGGTTTTGCTAAACAGTTTTATTTTTCCTTCTCTGTAAATTGAGACCGGAAGAATATCACTTTTAGTGTCCATTGCAATATAAGCGATACCCGATTTTGCTTTTCTGGGGGCGCCTGTTAAATATCTTGTTCCTTCAGGGAAAATTCCTAAAACCTTTCCCTCTTTAACAAGATTTTGAGCGGTAGTTATTGCTCCTGTATCTCCTTTACCTCTGTCTACGGGGAAAACCCCTAACTTTTTAATAAGCCATGCAAAAGGCGGGAATTTGAAAAGTTCTGCCTTTGCCATAAAGAATATTTGTCTTTGGCATTTTATAGCTAAGAATATAGGGTCAGTGAGCGAGGTATGGTTAGAAGCCAAGATAAAACCTCTATCCATTGGAATATTCTCAAAGCCTTCCGCTTTTATTCTAAAAAGCAATTTAAATACAGGTCCTATTATAGTTACAAGTATTTTGTAAAACGGTTTCATTTATTTTACACCATCTTTTACAATTTTCTTAAGTAGTTCAAGCGATTCCTCAAAATTAAGGTCGGAAGTGTCTGCAAGTACTGCATCGTCGGCTTGTTTTAAAGGAGCGGTGGCACGATGAGAATCGTTATAATCACGTTTTTCCATATCCTCTAAAACTGCTTCAAAGGTATCATTAATTCCTTTTTCCTGAAGTTCTTTATATCTTCTCATTGCTCTAACCTTTACGTCGGCGGTTAAAAAGATTTTAACCTGAGCGTTGGGAAGAACAACTGTACCAATATCTCTTCCGTCCATAACTACGTTATTATTTTTCGCAAGATTTCTCTGCATATCAAGTAAAAACTGTCGAACAACAGGTTTTGCTGAAACGGCAGATGCCATCATAGATGCTATCGGTGTGCGAATTTCATCGCTTACGTCAACACCGTCAAGAAAAACCCTTTGCTCCTTATTTATAAACTTAATGTCTACAGTGGTATCCTTTAGAATCTCTTCAATATCTCCATTAAGCTCGGTGTCAAAGCCTTTTTTAGAAAACTTTAATCCTACCGCACGGTAGAGGGCGCCTGTATCTACATATATGTAATCAAGGCTTGCTGCGAGTTTACGGGAAAGTGTGCTTTTTCCTGCTCCTGCAGGACCGTCAATTGCTACTGAAATCATATTTTCTCCTCCTATTATAAGGCCGCCGATTCTCCTGCTAAATAGCCTGTTGAAAAGGCTATCTGCAAATTAAATCCGCCTGTATATCCATCCACGTCCATTACCTCTCCTGCAAAATAGAGTCCTTTTATAATCTTTGACTCCATTGTGTTAGGAGAGATTTCCTTTAAATGTATGCCGCCACTTGTTACAACTGCCTCTTCTATTGGTCTGAAACCTATTATATCAAGTTTTAAACCTTTAAGAGTGTTTATCAGTCGTTCTCTTTCCTCTCGTGTGATGCTGTTCACCTTTTTCTTAGGGTCGATTTGACTCATCTTTACAATCACGGAAATCAGTCTTTGAGGAAGAAGTTTATCAAGAGCGTTTGCAAAATCCTTGTTGCACTCCTCAGAAAAATCTCTGAGTATTCTTTTGTCCAGCATTTCTCTTGTCAGAGCAGGTTTAAGGTCGATTACTGCACTGTATTTTTTATCTTCTATTTTTTCGATATGGGCAGAGGCCGAAAGAACCAAGGGGCCTGTTATACCAAAGTCGGTAAACATCATTTCGCCAAGTTCAGAAAAAACCGGTTTTTTCTTTCCTTCTTCAAAGATAGAAAGATTAACGTTTTTAAGAGAAAGTCCGCAAAGGTTACTGCAAAAACCTTGTAGACAGACAAGAGGCACTAAAGACGGGCGCAGTTTTGTAACTTTATGTCCTAAAGACTTAGCCATATTATAGCCGTCTCCTGTGGAGCCTGTCACGGGGTATGATTTGCCGCCTGTAGCTAAGATTACCGAGTCAAAAAGATATTCTTTTCCCTGCTCGGTCACAACCCCTTTTACCCCGTTGTTTTCGGTCACAATTTCTAAAACTCTTTCGTTTATAATTTTAACCTTTTTTGCCTTTACGCAATTTACAAGGGCATCTACAATATCCACCGCTTTATCTGATTGGGGGAAAACTCTATTTCCTCTTTCGGTTTTCAGCGGTACCCCTGCATTTTCAAAAAAAGACATTGTATCCTGACAAGAAAATGCACTAAAGGATGAAAACATAAACCTTGAACCGTGGGCTATATTATCTAGGAAAGTATCTCGGTCGCAGTTGTTTGTAACGTTGCATCTGCCCTTACCTGTTATCATAACCTTTCTTGCAGGTCGGTTGTTTCTTTCAAAAAGGTAAACGTTTGCTCCCTTTTCTGCCGCCGAGTATGCCGCCATAAGTCCTGCGGCTCCACCACCGATTACTCCAACTTTTTTCATATCTTTTACTTTAAAATCCTTTTTACTGTATTATGAAGTCTATACATATAAAACCCTGATAACTGTGAAACGGCTTTGTCATATAAAATAAACACGATGTTTGCAACTGCCAATAATATTACTATAGTATATTTTCCAAAATCTCCAAAGTCTTCAAACGTAATACCGAAGATACCCGCAAGTACTCCATAGTCTAAAAGCATTGCCAGGTTAAAGGTTAGAAACTTTATGATATATTCAAATGTTCGTGTTTTTCGCCTTTCGGCCGCCGCCTTTAGAATCGGATAGTAGCCAAAGAAAATTATGTATAGTAATTTTGCTTCGGGCTCGGCAATTAAAAAAACTATTATGGCAGATGCAAAATAGGTCAGTGCTGCCCATTTTGCACCTAGTTCAATTACGCTTACCATTACAAAGAGTCCTGCCATTGCAGGAATTGCAATAGTTAAGTATGGGAAATATGAGGTTAGCATGAAAGCTGATGCTAACGCCGCCATTAAACCACAAAGGGTTATACATTTTGTTTTCTTCAAGATGATACTCCTAACAACAAGGAATTAAGTCTCCGCCCATACACTCGCAACAACAGTCTGCACAAATAAGGGATGAACAAGCGTCACAAGAGGAGCAACCGCCCATATTACTGCCTGTGCGGTAGGGGTTGCCGTATCCGCCTGCTCCCTGTCTTTGAATATTATTGAGTGCCTGTCTGTATTCTGCATTATCAGGTTCCATTCTTACTGCAGTTGAAAAATTAGAATAGGCATCGTTAAACCAACCTCTTTTATAAAGCACCGAGCCGTTTAAAAAATGCCATTCTGCGTCACGGTCGCTTAAGGGTACTCCGTCAAGAAGCACCTGTGCATCATCAAGTCTACCCTGCATAATAAGTGAACGCACATCACTAAACTTAGAGTTAGGATTATTATAATTTGTGCCTGACTTTTTGCCTGATTTTCTTGTGTTCATTATGGCATCATAGGCATCGTTTATTTCCTTCATTTTTTCTCCTGCAAGGTCTGCAAGAGGGTTATCGGCATAATTATCAGGATGATATTTTCTTGCCAAATTTCGATAGGCATTTTTTATCTCCTCGTCGGTTGCATTTTTGCCAATACCTAAAACTTCATAGGGATCTCTCATATTTTAAGCTCCTTTTCCATTGTATCTTCAAGTCCTAAAAATACTATATTATCAAGAATGTTTTTGAATTTTTCTATATTAAGTAGTTCCATTGCCGCCCCGGTCTGAGATATGCATATATTAAGCTGAGCCGCAATATTTTCTTTTACTTTTTCTTTTAAAAATTTCAAAGGATTATATCTATCCTTTTTAATATCCTCTTCTAAATCACAATAGGCATCTAAAAGATAGACGTATCTTCCCATACAGTAGCCCATGCGCTTTAAAACTCGTTTTTCTGTTTCGCTTTCACCGCAAAGGGCAAAAATTTCGGCTAAGGCTTTTGCCGTTGGGTCGGCGGCTTTGTCCATGCTTTCACACTTTTCCTTTTCCAAGGCTTGTTGCTCACAAATATATTCTGCAACGATTTTTTCAATATTTGGATACTTTGTTGCCGCTTTTTTATGGGCACCTTTGAAAAACGGTTTTATCAAGACATACCCTACCTTTTTAAAGCCTTTTTCGTCGGCAATATTATCAAGCAATTTATAATAAAGCATTATCATTGCCGCCGCCCCAGGCATTTCAAGGTCTTTATTCTCTTTTAAATAGGTGCATTTCTTAAAAGGACTACATTTGCAGAGTTTTCTTTCAGTTCCGCAAAAATCTTTTTTAAGGGACATATTAAGGAGGGCTAAAAACGTAAAGTCATAGCTCAGAGTCAGACGTGCAAAAGGTCCGTAACTTTTACCAAGTTCCTTGCATAAAGAACAGTAAACGGTTTTATACATTTCAAACTCTTTTATTCTCATCTCGCTCTTGCAAGCCCTAATGTAACCAAACATTTTAAGCCTCCTTTACTTATATTTTACCGCAATTACCGTTTAAGTGGTTAATAATATATGAATTATAAAACGTTTTTAAGAAACTTTCCCGTGTAGGACTCCTTGCATTTTGCAATATCCTCAGGGGTGCCTGTGCAGACAACCGTTCCTCCCTTATCGCCACCCTCAGGTCCTAAGTCTATAACGTGGTCTGCCACCTTTATAACGTCTAAGTTATGCTCAATTACAAGTATGGTATTACCTGCGTCAACAAGTCGGTTTAACACCTCTAAGAGTTTATGAACATCGGCTGTGTGAAGTCCTGTTGTAGGCTCATCAAGAATATAAATGGTTTTGCCTGTGCTTCGTTTTGCAAGTTCGGTAGCAAGTTTAACCCTTTGTGCCTCTCCTCCTGAAAGGGTTGTTGCAGGTTGACCGAGTTTTACATAGCCAAGTCCTACGTCGTAAAGGGTTTGAAGCTTTCGACTGATTTTGGGAATTGAGGAGAAGAAACTAAGGGCTTCCTCCACCGTCATTTCCAAAACATCGTATATGCTTTTATCTTTATATTTAACGCTTAAGGTTTCTCTATTGTATCGTGTGCCGTTACACACCTCGCAAGGCACGTAAATATCAGGAAGAAAATGCATTTCTATCTTAATAATACCGTCGCCCTCACAAGCCTCGCATCTGCCTCCCTTTACGTTAAAGGAAAATCTACCTGCAGAGTAACCGTGGCTTTTAGCATCTTTTGTAGAGGCGAAAAGCTCCCTGATATCTCCAAAAACTCCTGTATAGGTAGCAGGGTTGGAGCGTGGTGTTCTTCCAATCGGAGACTGACTAATATCAATTACCTTATCAAGAGCCTCTACACCCTCAATGGACTTATGCTTTCCTGCAAAGGTTTTAGCTCCGTTCAGTTTTGCTGCAAGGCTATTATATATAACGTCATTTACAAGGGAAGACTTGCCTGAGCCTGAAACACCTGTAACGCAAACAAACTCTCCCAGTGGAATTTTCACGTTAACGTTTTTAAGGTTGTTTTCATGAGCACCCTTAACCTCAATAAATTTGCCGTTTCCTTTTCTTCTGACATTCGGAACAGAGATTTTCTTTCTGCCTGTCAGATAGTCAGCGGTTAGAGATGCTTTGCAGTTCTCTAGGCCGTTTAAATCTCCTGCATAAACTATTTCTCCGCCGTGAATACCTGCGCCGGGGCCTACATCCACAATATAGTCTGCGGCACGCATAGTATCCTCGTCGTGTTCTACCACGATAAGTGTGTTACCTAAATCTCTAAGGCGTTTAAGGGTGCTTATCAGTCTTTCGTTATCTCTCTGATGAAGTCCTATACTTGGCTCGTCTAAGATATAAAGCACTCCCATAAGAGATGACCCGATTTGAGTAGCAAGTCTGATTCTTTGGCTTTCTCCACCTGATAGAGTTCCTGCGCTTCTGGAAAGGCAAAGATAATCAAGTCCTACGCTTTTAAGAAAGTTTAGGCGTTCTCTGATTTCCTTTACTATCGGCTCGGCTATTTGAGCTTGTCTAACACCAAATTTCATATCCTCGGTAAACTCTAACGCATCGCTAACCGACAGGTCACAGAAATATTTAATGTTTTTACCATTAACGGTAACTGCTAAAGACTCAGGTTTTAGTCTCGCACCTTTACAATCAGGGCAATCGCACTCGGTCATATAGCTTTCAATCTCGTGTCGAGAATATTCGCTCTTAGTTTCTTTATATCTACGCTCTAAATTATTTACAACACCCTCGAAGGCGGCATAATAGGTGCCACCGCCCCAGGCGGTGTTTCTTTTGAGTTTTAATTTAGTATCCCCTGTTCCGTACAGTACGGCATTTTGAGCCTCTTTAGGAATGTCCTTAAAGGGTGTGTTTATGTCAAAGCCGTAGAGGTCTGCGATACCCTCATAATACATTGTGGCAATTGTTCCCATATCAGGGTTATTCCAAGAATTAACTCCCCAACCTGACGCACGAATAGCAGAATCAAGCAAGGACTTATTTTCATCGTGAATAATAAGGCGTGTGTCAATCTTCATAAACTTTCCTAGTCCTGTACAGGTAGGACAAGCGCCAAAGGGAGAATTAAAAGAGAACATTGTAGGGGTTAGTTCAGGTACTCCTACTCCGTGCTCCTCACAAGCGTAGTTTTGCGAGAAATAAAGTTCCTCGCCGCCAATAACGTCAACCGCAATAACTCCGCCTGAAAGTGAAGACACTGTTTCGATACTATCGGTGAGGCGGCTTTTTATTTCTTCCTTGATAACAAGGCGGTCTACGATAATTTCAATAACGTGTTTTTTATTTTTATCAAGCTTAATCTCTTCGGATAGGTCGTATATAATTCCGTCTGCTCTAACCCTTGAGTAACCTGATTTTCTTGCTCTTTCAAACTCCTTTTGGTGTTCTCCCTTACGATTTTTTACAATAGGTGCCAAAAGTTGTATTTTGGTGCCTTCGGGCAGAGTCATTATTTTATCTACAATCTGATCGGTAGATTGCTTCGATATTTCCTTACCGCAGATATGACAGTGGGGTGTTCCCGTTCTAGCATATAGAAGTCTTAAATAGTCGTAAATTTCGGTAACTGTTCCAACGGTAGAACGAGGGTTTTTGGAGGTTGTTTTCTGGTCGATAGAAATGGCAGGAGAAAGACCTTCAATGGTATCAACATTAGGCTTTTCCATTTGTCCTAAGAACATTCTGGCATAGGAAGACAGGGACTCAACGTATCTACGTTGTCCCTCGGCATAAATGGTATCAAAGGCTAAGGATGATTTTCCTGAGCCTGACAGTCCTGTGAAAACAATAAGCTTATCACGAGGCATTTCTACCGTTATGTTTTTTAGGTTGTGCTCTTTTGCACCTACAACTATAAGCTTGTCCTGTGCCACAGTTTACCTCCAGAAATATATTCACAATATATTATATCACAATTATTTATAAAATTAAAGAAAAAATAAAATGTATTTGACATATTTTTAGCTCTGTTTTATATTTAATTAGAGGTGTTAATTTTTATGTACTCAAAAGACAAGTTTAAATTAGGCTCTGAGCGTTCGGCTATCAGAGAACTTTTTGAATATGGAAAGCGTCAGGCTAGAATTGTAGGAGCCGAAAACGTTTTTGATTTCAGTTTGGGAAATCCCAGTGTTCCCGCACCTAAAAAAGTAAATGCCACTATAAAGAAGCTTTTAAAGAAATACAGTTCTACAGAGCTTCACGGGTATACAAGCGCACAAGGCTCTATTGAGCTTCGAACTGCCATTTCTAATGATTTAAATAGTCGTTTTGATGCGAACTCTACACCTGATGAATTTTATATTTCCTGTGGTGCAGCGGCGGCTCTTTGCAGCGTGTTTGGTGCATTAAGGACAAGCAGTAAAACCGAGATTATTGCCTTTGCTCCATATTTCCCCGAGTATAAAGTTTTTGTAGAGGGCTCAGGTGCTAAATTTAAAACCTGCGAACTCGACGAAAAAGATTTTCAGTTTAATTTTGAAGCTTTAGAAAAACTTATAAACGAAAACACCGCAGGTGTTATTGTAAACTCTCCCAACAACCCTTCAGGTGTTGTTTACAGCAAAGAAAGCTTAGAGAAATTAAGTGCTTTTCTTGAGAAAAAAAGCAAGGAGTTTGGGCATCCGATTTATATTATCTCGGATGAGCCTTACAGAGAACTTGTTTATGATAATATAGAGGTTCCATTTGTTCCAAGCATTTATGCAAACACCATTGTTTGTTATTCTTACAGTAAATCTCTGTCTTTACCTGGAGAGAGAATTGGTTACGTTTATGTGCCCGGTGTTTGTGAAGATTCTAAAGAAATTTATGCGGCGGTTGCAGGGTCGGCCAGGTCATTAGGTTACGTCTGCGCCCCTTCCCTTTTACAGAGGGTTGTTACAGAGTGTGTTTCAGAAAAGCCTGACCTTTCGGTTTATGATAAAAACAGACGTCTGCTTTATGAGGGACTATCTCAAATGGGCTATTCCTGTGTTCATCCTGACGGTGCATTTTATCTCCTTGTTAAGTCTCCAAAGGGTGACGGAAATGAGTTTTCTAATATTGCTAAGGAAAAGAATATTCTTGTTGTTTCAGGTGAGAGCTTCGGTTGCAAAGACTATGTTAGAATTTCTTACTGTGTTGACACCAAGGTTATCCAGAGGGCACTACCCTATTTTAAGGAGCTTATAAAATGATAATTTTAGCATCTGCTTCCCCAAGAAGAAAGGAATTATTTTCTATTATCCAAAAAGATTTTAAGATAATTCCTGCAGATATTGAAGAAGTGTTGCCTGATGGTATTCCTGCCGAACAGGCGGCAGAGTTTTTAAGTGTTCAGAAGGCAAAAGCCGTTTTTCAAGAATACCCCACCGACACTGTTATCGGTTGCGATACTGCGGTAATCTGCGAGGGCGAGATTTTAGGAAAACCAAAGGATAGCGAGGACGCCAAAAGAATGCTAAACCTTCTTTCAGGGAAAACCCACAAGGTTATAACGGGTTGTGCTATTTTTAAAGGCGGCAAGAGCCTTAGCTTTTCTGAGGTTACCGAGGTCACTTTTTTTGAACTGAGTGAAAAGGAAATCGATGACTATATAGCCACGAATGAATGTTTTGACAAAGCCGGCGCTTATGGAATTCAAGGTTTTGGTTCTCTGCTTGTAGAAAAGATAAACGGCGATTACTTTAACGTTGTGGGACTACCCATTGCAAAGCTAAATAAAATGCTGAAAAGGATATAAAAAAACAACCATCTTCCGATGGTTGTTTTTAATTTTTATTTATGCCTTTTTCTTGGTGGCAAATTTAATTATAACGAGTGTGCCAATCATAAGGGCGATACCTATTGGTAAAGAAATTACAGCGTTTGTTGTAAAGCCTGCAATGATGTAGGTTACAAAAGAAACTGCGGCACAGGTTAATGCGTAAGGAAGCTGAGTTGAAACGTGGTTTACGTGGTTGCACTCTGCGCCTGCCGAAGCCATAATTGTTGTGTCGGAAATTGGTGAGCAGTGGTCACCACAAACGGCACCTGCCATACAAGCAGAAATTGCAACTATCATAAGCTGATAATCTACTGTCTGGAAGGCAGAAACAACGATTGGAATAAGTATTCCGAAGGTTCCCCAAGAGGTTCCTGTTGCAAAGGAAAGTCCGATTGCAATAAGGAAGATGATTGCAGGTAGGAAGTTCATAAGTCCTTCTGCTCCGCTTTCAACAAGACCTGCAACATACTCTGCGGCACCAAGGCTATCGGTCATAGATTTAAGTGACCAAGCAAGAGTTAAGATGAGAATTGCAGGAACCATTGCCTTGAAGCCTTTTGGCAGACAAGCCATACAATCTGAGAAGTTAAGTACGTTTCTGATTAAATAGAAAAGTATAGTAAGAACCATTGCTATAAAGGAACCGAATACCAAGCCTAAGGGTGCATCGCACTCTGAGAAAGCGGTAATAAAGTCGGTACCTGAGAAGAAACCACCGGTGTAAATCATACCGATAATGCAGCAGATAATAAGAGTTACGATTGGGAATACAAGGTCGATAACCTTTCCGTTATCGTTGACGTCCTCGTCGCCTTCCTCTACTACTCTCTCACCTGAATAAATATCTCCCTTTAATGCGTTTGCTTCGTGCTTAGCCATTGGGCCAAAGTCCACCTTCATAAGCACCATAACAACCATCATAACGATAGTAAGCAAAGCGTAGAAGTTGAAAGGAATTGCTTTAAGGAAAAGTGCCATTCCGTTTTCACCCTCAACGAAGCCTGAAACTGCAGCCGCCCAAGAAGAAATTGGTGCTATAATGCAGATTGGCGCAGCAGTTGAGTCAATGAGGTATGCAAGTTTTGAACGAGAAATATTCTGCTTATCTGTTACAGGTTTCATAACGCTTCCTACTGTAAGACAGTTGAAATAGTCGTCGATAAAGATAAGCGCACCAAGCAGAATGGTGGAAAGCATAACGCCAACACGAGATTTAATATGTGTTGCAGCCCATCTACCGAATGCGGCAGAGCCACCTGCTCTGTTCATAAGAGCAACCATTGCTCCGAGGATTACGAGGAAAATGAGAATTCCTACATTGTAGCTATCGGAAAGCACGTTTATAATGCCATAGCTTAAGGTTTCTCCTTCAACCTCATAGTTACCACTGAAGATATGGTTAATAGTACCCTCAAAGTTGAAACCTGAATAAAGCAGACCGCCTGCTAAAACTCCAACGAAAAGAGAGCTATAAACCTCTTTAGTTGCAAGTGCTAAAGAAATAGCAACGATTGGTGGCACAAGTGCCCAAAAAGACTGCTGTACTGATTCGGCATTTGTTGTTAAAGCCGCAACAACCATCAAAGCGATGAAAGCCGCAAACAACAGTAAGGTTACCAAGTTGCGTTTTTTGTTTACCTTTGTCATTTTATCTCCTCCTATAGCCAAAGTATTTAATACATTGGTGACATTTTACCATAAATCGACAAATTTTACAATAATTTTCTAAAAAATAGCAACAAAAAAAGAGCCAAACGGCTCTTTTTTAATTTTCATTATATTCAAAGCAAGGCATCAGTTCTAATTTAAAAAGGTTTGCTTTATGCCTTTTATCTATAAGTTCTTTTGTTTTTTCATCCTCACAAACTCCTGTGCGAATGTATTTATCAAGCACCGCATAGGTAAATCCCAGATTGTCTTCATCGGTTTTACCGCAAAGTCCGTCAGAAGGAACCTTTTCAACAAGAATTTCAGGAAGTCCTATAAATCTTCCTATCTCTTTTACCTCGGTTACGGTAAGGCGAGACAATGGACTAAAATCTCCTACGCTATCGCCATAGCGTGTAGAATAGCCCACGTAATCCTCTGAAAGATTACAGGTATTTGCCACTCTTCCGTTTAGACTTTGTGAAACGGCATAGAGTGTGGACATTCTGAGTCTGCAAGGGAGATTGTTTTTGGTGAGCGGTGTTATTTCAAGAGGCGCTAATCCCTCCATAAGCACACCCTCGTTTATTCCCTTTAAAACTCCGTTGAAAGCGTCTGCTATATTTATTTCAATAGCTTTGATTCCAAGGTGAGAAACAAGAAGCCTTGCCATATCAATATCACTTTGCTCCCCATTAGGCATTAAGACACCGATAACTCTATCTTTGCCTAAGGCCTCTACGCACAAAGCCGCTACAACCGAGCTATCCTTACCGCCCGAAATACCCACAACTGCATTGCAGTCTTTTCCGTTTTCCTCGAAAAAGTTCTGTATCCAAGCTACTACTTCTTTTGTCGTTCTTTCTACATCGAACATAATTGACTCCTTAATTAGAGAGCGAGTGTTGTCGCTTTTTCAAATTTATCAAGGTCAAATACCTTTGGCATTGAAAGAGCCTCGTAGATATCCTTATCAATAATCTCATCGTCACGGAATACGACTACACGATTACCAATTCCTTCGTCAAGAAGAGAAACCGCCTTATAGCCCATCATACTTGCCATTATTCTATCTCTTGCACTTGCGTTACCGCCTCTTTGAACGTGTCCTAAGATAGTGGCTCTGGTATCAATTCCTGTGCCGGACTGAATTTCCTTTGCGATGGCTTCGGTGCCGCCAACTCCCTCAGCAACTATTACAATGAAATGCTTTTTACCTGTCTTCTTTATTGCATTTATCTTATCGATAACATCTTTTTGTAAATCAAACTCTACCTCAGGCACAAGTATGCTTGTAGCACCTACTGCAATTCCGGTCTCTAAGGCTAAATATCCTGCTTTTCTACCCATAACCTCAACAACTGTACAACGCTCATGAGATTGAGAGGTATCTCTTAATCTATCTACCATTTCGATAACAGTGTTCATTGCAGTATCGAAACCTAGTGTGTATTCAGAACAGGAAATATCATTATCTATCGTTCCTGGGATACCAACACAAGGAATTCCGTTAAGTGATAAATCTCTTGCTCCTCTGAACGAGCCATCTCCTCCGATTACAACTATACCCTCTATTCCGTGTTTTTTACACATTTCTACGCCTTTTTTAATACCTTGGTCAGTTTTGAACTCAAGGCAGCGTGCGGTATAAAGCATTGTTCCGCCTCTATGAATAATATCTGATACAGAACGTGCATCTAAATCTATGATTTCGCCGTCGATAAGACCGCTGTATCCTCGCCTAATTCCCTTTACCTTCATTCCTTTTGCAATTGCGGTTCTGACTACAGAACGAATTGCTGCATTCATTCCCGGTGCATCTCCGCCACTTGTTAAAACGCCTATGGTCTTCATTTATATAATCACTCCAAAAAGTTCATTAACATTAATTATAGTATAAAATCCTTTGTTATTCAACTAATTTTACATTTTTTTCCGACAAAATTTCGCATAATTTTCCCAAAATTTTGTCGTTTTTGCTAACCCAAAGCTCTTTTGGAGCTAAGAGTCGTCTTCCACCCTCTTCTATTATAAATACGGGAATTTCCCCTGAATGTTCAGAGAGGACTTTCTTTACCTCTTCAAATTCATGGGAGTTTATGTTGCTAACCTTTAGATATAAGCCTTCTTTTATACGCTTTTTAGGCGTATTTTCCGCACCTGAGGGTAGCACGTCAAATCTATCTGCCAACAGCTCATACGGCTTGTCCTCTTTTTCCTGAACACGTGCCGTTACTAATAGTATTGCGCCTTCTTTAATTAAATATCTGTATTCATTATAATTTTTAGGAAATACAGTCAGATTAATACTACCGCTAATATCCTCTGCAGTAATATTAGCCATTAGAGTGCCGCTTTTTGTGAGCTTAGTTTTTATGCTACTGAGCATACAAACAATGGTCAACTTACTATTATCTTCAAAAGCGCCTGCAAGTATCTGAGAAATTTGAGGGGAATTTATACTCTTAGCATATTCCTGATATTTAGCAATAGGATGACCTGACAAATAAAGTCCCGTCGCTTCTTTTTCCATTGATAGCTTTATATCATCAGGCATTTCATCCACCTTAGTCAGAGTTAACTGAGGTACCTCTCCATCTTCAGAAAACAGGTCCATTTGTCCTGAAGAATAGTACTTTTTCTCATCGTTTATTGCCGAAAGAACTGCATCAGCACCGAAAAGCATTGTTTTTCGGTTATGCTCTAATCCGTCAAGAGCTCCGCTTTTAATCAGGCCCTCCAATGCTCTGCGGTTAAAGTCAAGTCCGCTATTACGCATACAAAAATCGTACATTGTGGTATATTTGCCATTCTGCTGACGATTCTCAATAAGGCGGTTGACAAAGCCATCTCCTATATTTTTAATTGCACAAAGGCCGAAGCGTATGCCGCCTTCAACCGGAGTGAAATCCTCAAAGCTTTCGTTTACATGAGGTGGTAAAATTTTGATGCCAAGTCTATTACACTCGGAAGTATAAAACGCTATTTTATTAGTATCGCCCAAGGCTGCGCTCATAAGAGCAGACATATATTCCTTAGGATAATGGCATTTTAAATATGCCGTTTGATATGAAACAAAAGAATAGGCGGCTGCGTGAGATTTATTAAAAGCATAGGAGCTAAATGCCGACATTTCATCAAAAATCTTTTCTGCCGCCTTTTCGCTCACTCCATTATTTACCGCACCTGTACAGATAACATTTCCATTTTCATCCTTTTGTCCGTAAATAAACGCCTGTTTTTCATTTTTCATTACGTCGTGCTTTTTCTTGGACATGGCACGGCGCACAATATCTGCCCTGCCAAGAGAATAACCTGCAAGAGTTCTGAAAATCTGCATAACCTGTTCCTGATATACAATACAGCCGTAGGTTACATCAAGAATTGGTTTCAAAAGGGGCGTATCGTATTTTATATCCTGTGTGTTATGGCGGTTATGGATATATTTAGGAATAGAGTCCATAGGACCGGGTCTGTAGAGAGACAAAATTGCGGTTAAGTCCTCTATTCTCTCAGGTCTAAACTGTCTTAAAACATTTTTCATTCCCTCAGATTCAAACTGGAAAATACCATCTGTAAAGCCTCCGCCCATCATTTCATAGGTTGGCTTATCATCAAGAGGGATATTGTTTATATCAAAATCTTTTGTATGCTTTTTTATATGGTTTTGTGCGTCTCTTATAATGGTAAGGTTTCTGAGTCCCAAAAAGTCCATTTTAAGAAGTCCAAGTTCATCTAGACAGGTCATTGTATATTGGGTAACTGCCGAGCTGTCATTGAGAGCCAGAGGTACGTACTCTGAAACTGCTCGATCAGATATTACCACGCCTGCCGCATGTGTTGAGGCATGACGAGGCATTCCCTCTACCCTTTTAGCCATATCAAGTAATTCTTTTACCTGTTCGTCTGATGAATATAACAGCCTTAAGTCAGGGGTTTCCTCTATTGCTTTTTCTATGGTTATACCAAGAGCTCTTGGAATTAGCTTTGCTGTGCGGTCACACGTAGCGTATGGTATATCCATTACTCTTCCTACATCTCTTACCGCCGCTCTTGCCGCCATTGTACCAAAGGTTACTATCTGGGCAACCCTGTCACTACCGTATTTTTTTATAACGTAATCTATAACCTTTTGTCTGTTCACATAACAAAAGTCTATATCAAAATCGGGCATAGATACCCTTTCAGGATTTAAAAATCTTTCAAAGAACAGATTGTATTTTATAGGGTCAATGCCCGTAATTCCTATACAATACGCCGCAAGGCTTCCTGCGCCCGAGCCTCTGCCCGGACCTACAGGTATATCAGAATTTTTAGCATAATTTACAAAGTCCTGAACGATAAGATAATAGTCAACGTATCCCATCTTGTTGATGGTATCAAGCTCATAGTTTAGACGTGTTACATACTCCTCAGGAGGATTTTTGCCCAAATACTTATAAAGTCCTTCAAAGCATTTTTCTTTGAAAAACTCAAAATGGTCCTTATCTCCTATATCAAAAACGGGTAATTTTATATTGCCAAATTCAAAATCAAAATTGCATTTCTCTGCTATTTCTACGGTATTAGCCAGTGCCTCGGGGACGTCTGAAAAAATCTCATACATTTCCTCTGCCGATTTGAGATAAAATTCATCTGTAGGAAATGCTAATGGGTTGTCCTCGTTAAGCTTTTTATCGGTTTGTATGCAAATAAGCACCTTTTGCATTTTTGAGTCCTGTTTCTTTACATAATGGACATCATTGGTTGCAACTAAGGGTATTCCTGTTTCTTTAGAGAGTCTGATTATAAATGGGTTTATTTTAATCTGCTCATCAATGCCGTGGTTTTGAAGTTCTAAATAAAAATTTCCTTCTCCAAAGGTATTTTTATACCATAGAGCAGATTCTTTTGCAGTTTCATAGTCGTTTCGCATAAGAAGCGAGGGTATTTCTCCCGCAAGACAAGCTGACAGTGCTATAAGACCATCGCTATGTTCTTTAAGAAGTTGCTTGTCCACACGTGGTTTAAAGTAAAAGCCCTCGGTAAAAGACTTAGATACCATCTTAATAAGGTTTTTATAGCCGGTTTCGTTTTTGCATAGCAAAATCAAATGGTTATAGCCTGAGCCTTTTCCCTTTTCCTTATCAAAACGGCTATTGGGGGCAACGTAAACCTCACATCCGATTATCGGTTTTACGCCCTCTTTTTTAGCGGTTTTATAAAACTGAACTGCGCCGTACATTACACCGTGGTCGGTTATAGCAACCGCTTTTTGTCCTGCCTCTTTTGCGGCACGACAAAGTTCTTCTATACGACAAGCGCCGTCTAGAAGGCTATATTCACTATGAAGATGTAGATGCACAAAGTCCATTTTTATTCCTCATTTATTATCTGCAGTAGTTTTTTCATTCTATGGTTAATACCTGAACGGGTAAGCTTTGCTTTTGAAAGTTTACTTAATGCCGAAAGAGATAAATCGGGATTTTCGAGTCTTAGTATTGCAACCTCTAAAAGCTCTTCAGGAAGAGTTTCGAGTTTTCCCATTTTTTGATATTTTTCAATTGCGGTTTTTTGAACGAATGCCGCATCTGCGGTTTTCAAAATATTTGAGGTTTCAAAATTATTCACTCTGTTAAGTCGATTTCTCACGCTCTTATAAATCTTAATGTTTATAAGATTAAGTGTTTCTCCGCCTGCTCCCATTATTGTCAGCAGGTCCTCAATTTCTTCACTTCTTTTAGAATAAACACAGTAACTGTTTGTCCTTTGAGACATTTTAAGGACCAGACCTTTTTCCTCTAAAAGACAGCCAAACTCCTGTGCTAATTCCCTGCTATTTGTGTTAAAATCTATTCTATATTCTTTTTCAGGGTTTGAAATTACACCGCCTGATAAAAATACGCCTCTTAAAAAAGCACCTATACTTCCCTCGGTTTTTAAGAAATTTTTATTTAAACAAATTTCACTTGTGGGTTTATATCCGTAATGGAAAAGAATTTTCTTTCTGTCAGAAGGGCTTGAAACTATAACACGATAACAAGGCTTTTTGGTTCCTCCAACCTTGGTTTCGGCAAAAATGTCAAAACTTTGTCGCAAAAGCAAAGCAAATCTTTCCGCCGCCTGTTTTGAGGTGGTTTGAAGTTTTATTTCGTTAAAGGAAAAAGCTCTGCAAAAAAGGAGCATTCCATACATTTCAGCAAAAATTAAATTACTGTTTGGTCTTATGTTACACAATTCGGTTTTAACATCATCTGTAAATGACATAACTCTTACCTATCTGTACTTTTTTTCTATATCCTTATGATTTATGTGGGTTTCAAAGCCTTTTTCTTTAATGGTTTTTGCCACTAGTTCAGCAAAGGTTACCGACCTATGCTTTCCGCCTGTACAACCAAAGGCTATTACTATGTTACTTTTACCCTCTTTTTTATAAAGAGGCAGAGAAAACATAAGGAAGTCAACAATCTTTTTGTGAAATTCTTTTGCTTCATCGCTAGAAAGAACAAAATCTCTAACCTCTTGATCTAAGCCTGTTTTATGTTTTAAGCTCTGCACATAAAAAGGGTTAGGAAGGCATCTTACATCAAACACCAAGTCTGCCTCAGATGCGAATCCATACTTAAAACCAAAGGACATAACCTGAACACTAAGTCCCGTTTCGTCAGGACTCAGGAATATAGATGCGAGTTTTTGCTTTAACTGAGCAGAGCCCATATATGTTGTATCAATTACAAAATCGGCTCTTTCTTTAATATCTAAAAGCATTTCCCTTTCCTTTGATATGGCATCCTTTAAAGAAAGATTATCCCCTCCGAGTAAAGGGTGACTTCTTCTGTTTTCCTTATATCTTCTGATAATTTCATCGTTAGAGGTATCGAAAAATATAATTCTATAGTTCATACCCTCTTTGTCAAGATTATCTAAAACTTCAGTGATGTCAGAGAACAACTCTCCTCCTCTGCTATCGGTTACAATAGCAAGGCGATTCAGCATTTCTTTTTTATGTTTTGATAAGTCTATGAAGGAGGGAATTATTTTAGGAGGAACATTATCCACACAGTAAAAGCCTATATCTTCAAGGGCATTCACTGCGGTAGATTTTCCGCCTCCAGACATTCCCGTTACAATTAACAATTCCATTTTTATCTCCCAATGAATATTACTTCTGTATCCAAATTTACACCTTTTTTGAAAAAAACTTGCCTTTGAATTTCTTCAATCAATTCTAAGACGTCCTTGCATGATGCGTTTTCTTTGTTTATAACAAAACCTGCGTGTTTCGTGCTAACCTGAGCGTCTCCTACAGTTAGACCCTTTAGTCCGCACTCATCAATAAGGGCGGCGGCATAATATCCTACAGGTCTTTTAAAGGTGCTACCCGCACTTGGGTATTCAAGGGGCTGCGATGTTTTGCGTTTGCCCATCAAAATTTCCATCTGCTTGGAAATTTCCGCCTTGTCTCCCTTTTTAAGTTTGAAGGTAACTCCTGTAATAATTTCTCCGTTTTGCTTATAAATGCTTTCTCTGTATCCCAACCTTAAATCGTGAATATCACGATTTACCCTATTGCCTTCCATATCAATACTTTTAGCTGAAGAAACAACATTTGCCATTTCTCCACCATAAGCTCCTGCGTTCATAAAGAGAGCTCCACCTATGCTGCCCGGTATGCCATATGCAAACTCAAGTCCTGTAAGACTGTGCTTTAATGCGAAAAGACAAACGGCAGTAAGGGATGCTCCCGTTTCGGCATAAATTTCATCTTCGCTTATAAGACTTATGGTATTCATTTTTAAGGTGCAAAGGGTTAACCCCTCTACCCCCTTATCAGAAACTAAAAGGTTTGAGCCGTTTCCTACTACCGTTACAGGAAGCTCTGCTTTTTTGCCGATTCCCAAGGTTTTTAAAAACTCATCCTCTGTTTTTGGCAAAACGAAAAGGTCTGCCACACCCCCTATTTTAAAGGAGGTGTGATTTTTCATAGGCTCATTTCTTTTAAATTCAATTTTGTTTTCCTTTAATTGCTCTAAAGCAAAATTTAACACAAAATCACCCTATCTAAACGCATCTAAACTTGTATCAGTAGTCTTTGGACTATCTTCTGTCGCCATACCAAGTCTTCCAAGAAGGTCGGCAGCGGCATTATAGCCAAGTTTTTTCTGTCTGTTATTCATTGACGCAACCTCAACGATAACCGCTAAGTTTCTACCAGGCTTTACAGGAATAGTAACCGATGGAATTTCGATTCCCAAAATTTCAGTAGTTTCCTCATCAAGACCCATTCTGTCGTAAATTTTATCATTATCCCAAGGCTCAATGTTTATTATAAAATCAATTTTTTCTGTAAGTTTTACGGCACCCACACCAAAAATACGACTGACATTGATAATTCCTATGCCTCTGAGTTCAATAAAATGACGGATATTGTTGGGAGATGTACCAACCAGAGATTTATTGGAAACTTTACGAATTTCTACTGCATCGTCGGCTATAAGTCTATGTCCTCGTTTTACAAGCTCAATTGCGGTTTCAGATTTACCTACTCCGCTTTCGCCTAAAATTAAAATACCTTCACCATAAACCTCAACAAGCACACCATGGCGTGTAATTCTTGGCGCTAACCAGAGATTTAAAAATGAAATCAGGGTAGCCATAAAAGCAGAGGTGCTGTCACTGGTGCGCAAGAGAGGAACGTTATATTTTTTTGCGTAGTTTGCAAATGAGGGAAGATCTAAGCCTCTTGAAATAATTACCGCAACAGGCTTTGATGCAAAAAATCTATCTACCCTGTTAGTATATTCATCCTCGGCAAGTTCCTTAATATAGCTTTCCTCTGCCTTACCGATAATCTGAATTCTTGTGTTATCAAAATACTCATAATAACCACCAAGCTGAAGACCCGGTCTGTTGATATCGTTATTTTTTATTAGTACTTCTTCCTCAGGAACAAAAAGTTCCTCCAAGGAATATTCCTTTATTATTCTTGAAAGTTCAACTGTATAATCTACTACCATCTTTATACTCCCTCCCATATTTTACTTTATTATATAATATATTTTGAATATTTTAAAGTTTTTTTTATTTTTTCTTGATTAAAAGTTATAAAAACTATATAATTAGTGGTGATATGTTTTTTGAAAGCTATTTTTATTTAATAGGAGATGGGGAAATTGAAGCTTTCCAAAATTCGAAAAGACTACAAATGGGTAATTCTTGCCGTTTGCTTTTTAATGGAGTTTATCTGTCTTGGTTTTTGCAGCAGTAACCCCGGCCTTTATACAAAGGCGGTTACAGAAGCATTGGACATAAAGCGCAGTCTTTTTTCTCTTACTACGAGTTTGCGTTTCATTGTTCAGACCATCACGGCACTTTATTTCGGCACCCTTGTTGGTCGTTTTGGCGTTAAAAAAATGGTGGGTGTAGGCCTTACCAGTCTCACTGCCTCGGTTTTAATCCGTGCCCTTGCTACACAGGCCTATCATTTGTTTATCAGTAGTGCCCTTTGGGGTGTTGGTATTGTTTTTTCGGGTAGTACGATAGCAGGTACCATTGTGCGCCGTTGGTTCAAAGAGGATGTGGGCAAATACACAGGAATTGTAATGTCTGCAAACGGTATTGGCGGAGCAATTGCAGCTCAAATCATTACCCCCATTATCAATAACGGCGAGGTCTTTGGTTATAGAAAAGCCTACTTTCTTTCGGCGGCAATTACCCTACTTATAAGTATTGTTATTTTAATTTTCTTAAAAGAGCATCCTGTTGGCGCCTCAACCGAGCCTTACAAAAAGTCAGTGAAAAAAGCCCGTGGCACAATGTGGAACGGTATTCAATATAATACACTTAAAAGAAAGCCCTATTTTTACGCAACAATTGCTATGGTATTTCTTACCGGCATCAGTCTGCAGTGTATCGGCACCATCAGTGTTGTATATTTAACCGATTTGCAATTGCCTTCCCAGTATATTGCTACCACCGTCACGGTTTCATCTTTGTTCTTGACCGTTACAAAGATGATTGTAGGTATTGTATATGATAAGAAGGGCTTACGCTTCACACTCATTATGTCTCTTACCTGCGCTTGTTTTGCCTTTGTGCTAAAGGGACTTCTAACCAACTCCACATTAGGAATGGTTATGGCAATGATCGCCTCAATACTTACAACCTTTGCAACCCCAATAGAGACAGTTATGATACCGCTAATGACCAACGACTTGTTTGGTTCTGCCTCATATATAAAGGCTTTAGGTGTTTTAATATCTGCAAATTCGTTGGGTCTTTGCCTTGGAACACCTTTGGCAGACATATACTTTGACCGCTTCGGTACATACCGTCCTTGTTTTTGGTTCTTTACCGTATTGATATTATTAGTTCTCGTTGGATATCAATTTATTATTAGTGCGGCATACAAGGACAAAAAAGCCATTTTGGATAAGGAAAACAATAAACAATGTGAAATCACTTGTTAAAGGAGAATAAAATATATGAAACTTGGTATCGTAGGACTTCCCAACGTTGGAAAATCTACACTTTTTAATGCTATAACTAATGCAGGCGCTCAGTCGGCAAACTATCCGTTTTGCACCATTGAGCCAAACGTGGGAATGGTTGCTGTTCCTGACGAGCGACTTGATAAATTAGCCGAGATGTACTCTCCTGACAAGTACACCCCTGCGGTTATTGAATTCGTTGATATCGCAGGTCTTGTTAAGGGTGCTTCTAAGGGCGAGGGCCTTGGAAATAAGTTCCTTTCTCACATAAGAGAGGTTGACGCTATTGTTCACGTGGTTCGTTGTTTTGAAAATGATGATATTATTCACGTAGAAGGCTCGGTTGACCCTAAAAGAGATATTGAAACTATAAATTTAGAACTTATTTTTTCAGATATGGAAATGGTGCAACGCCGCCTTGATAAAGCTACCAAGGCTTTAAAGGGCGACAAAAAAATGCAAGGCGAGGTTGACTTTTTAAAACGTCTTATGGAGTCCTTAGAGCAAGGTATTCCTGCCCGTGCAGTAGAGCCTTATGACGATACTGAGAAAGAGGTTTTAAACACAACCGCACTTCTTTCATTAAAGCCTGTTATATATGCTTGTAATATGAGTGAGGAAGATTTTATCGGTGGCATTAACACCAACACTCGTTATTTAGCTGTTAAAGAAATTGCTGATAGCGAAGGTGCTGAGACACTTCCTATTTGCGCTTCTTTAGAATCAGAAATTGCAGGTTTAGAGCCAGAGGAAAAGGAGATGTTCCTTTCTGATTTGGGACTTGAACTTTCAGGGCTTGACCGTCTTATTAAAACCTGTTATTCTCTATTAGGTCTTATTTCGTATCTTACCGCAGGAAAGCCTGAGGTTAGGGCGTGGACTATTGTTAAGGGAACTAAGGCTCCTCAGGCCGCAGGAAAAATTCACACCGATTTTGAGCGAGGCTTTATTCGTGCCGAGGTCGTTTCTTTCGATGCTCTTATGGAATGTGGCAATATGGTTGCCGCAAAGGAAAAAGGTTTGGTTCGAAGCGAAGGAAAAGAATATGTAATGCAGGACGGCGACATTGTGTTATTCAGATTTAACGTATAAAAAATTCCGTATGTCAGTTTGACATACGGAATTTTTTTATACTGTCCAATTTTGCGTGTTCATTATTACAGTTGTCATTAAAATATTGTCGGTAAAATAAAAATCTAATTTAATGTTTTCAAAGGTGTATCTTAAAATTACACTTGTATCTGTTTGAATAACAAAATACATATCTTCCGCCGTTGCTTCAAGGGTTGTTCCTTTTGAAGTAAAGGCCATTTCTATCTCCTGCTTGATGGTAGAACCAGGTACAAATCCAAAAGCCGTTTCCTTTGTGGAAATTACCGAAACACCCTTGTCTGCCTTGGCCTTCTCGTAAAAGAAAGAGGTGTTACCGGTATCCATTCTAATGGTTTTTTCGCCCTCAGCTACATCAAAATAATATGCTTCTAATTCCTCGTGGCTATGACCTGTATTTTCTTCATTTGGGTTTTCCTGTTCGTATTGAGACACAAAGTCAGAATAATATTTTTTTACAGTTTCGATATCTGCACCAAGAACAAATTTTTGTTCAGGAATTTGGCCTTTTTTTGCATATTCTTCTACTGACGTTTCGCTCGTACCAAGGTTGTCTTGTCCACCCTCATTATTTTTGCAACCTGCAAAAGAAAACAGTATTCCAAGACTCAGTAACATACAAACTATTTTTTTCATCTTTAGTGTTCTCCTAAAAGTTTTGCTCTTAAATCCCAAAGGTCCTGAGATAAGTCTACATAGTAATTATGTGGATTTTCGAATCTTTTAACCTCATCCCAAAGATTTTCTACGCAATTTTTTCTGTATTCTGATATTTCCTTAACGCTTGGGGACGTGTAAATCTGCTTACCCTTTTCTATAATTTTAACTTGAAGCTTTTCAGCCTTAAAGTTGGTAACTGTTTTGCGTTTCCATGTGTGAACCGGGTCGAAGATTTCATAAGGCTTTGTATCATCGATTTTTTCATAATTCATACAAATTACGTCGGCAATAGCCTTTCCTGTTTCTCTGTCATAAAGTCTCCAAGGAATTTTAACGCCGGGTAATGTGATTTTGACAATATTCTCGCTAATCTTGATTTTGGGGATTATTGTTCCGTCAGGCATTTCTACTGCCGAAAGCTTATAAACTCCGCCAAACACCGCTTCGCTTGATGCAGTAATAAGTCTTTCGCCTACACCATAGCTATTGATTTTTGCACCCTGAACGTCAAGCTGTTTAATAAGATGCTCGTCAAGAGAATTGGATACAACTACTGCACAGTCCGAGTAACCTGCCTCGTCCAGAGCTTTTCTCACTTTTTTAGAAAGGTATGCTATATCTCCGCTATCAATTCTGACTCCCTTCGGTCTTTTGCCTAAAGGCTTTAATACCTCATCAAAGCAGCGAATTGCGTTGGGCACACCTGATTTTAAAACGTTATAGGTATCAATTAAAAGAGTGCAACTGTCAGGATATTTCTCTGCATAGGTTTTAAATGCGGTATACTCATCCTTGTAAAGCTGAACCCAACTATGTGCCATTGTGCCCGAAGCCGCTACCCCAAAATCTTTTGCGGTTTTAACACAAGAAGTTCCCTTGCATCCTCCGATAATTGCGGCTCTTGCTCCGTAATATGCGGCATCATAGCCATGGGCTCTTCTAGCTCCGAATTCCATTACCACTCTGCCGTCTGCAGCGGTGCAAATGCGATTTGATTTGGTAGCGATAAGGGACTGATGATTAATGGTAAGAAGCACCATAGTTTCAACCATAAACGCCTGCATAGCAGGTCCTCTTACGGTAACGATGGGCTCCATTGGGAAAATGGGAGTTCCCTCAGGCACCGCCCACACATCACAGGCAAACTCAAAGTTTTTAAGATAATCTAAAAACTCTTGGCTAAAGAGATTTAGTGACCTTAAATAATCAATATCATCTTCATCAAAATGAAGGTCGTTAAAATACTCTATAAGCTGCTCAATTCCCGCCATAATAGCATAACCGCCGTTATCAGGAACCCTTCTAAAAAACATATCGAAATATGTAACGGTGTCCCTCATATCACTCTGAAAAATACCGTTTGCCATTGTGAGCTCATAAAGGTCCATTAGCATGCTCAAATTTCTTTTCATTTTAATTGCCCCCCTTTATCCAAAATTGTGAGGTTTTTCCTCACCGTTTTTAATTATATCACGCTCTTTTAATAGTCGTCCTTCTTTAACCGCATTTAGTATTCTCTGCTTGTCCTCACTTATCAGTGCTCCTTTGTATTCTGTAATGTTTTTAAGTAAGATATCTATTTCTATAAGCAGATTTTCTTTGTTAAGTAAAAAAAGTTCGCTCCACAAATTTTCATCGACACTTGCTACTCTTGAAACGTCGTGGTAGCTACCTGCCGAAAAACCCTTATGCTCATCACTTGCAGGTGATTTTACATAAGCTCCTGCTAAAATGTGAGGCAGCTGAGAGGTATAGGCTATCATTTCATCGTGCTTTTTGGGGGTTGTAACGGTTATGTCAGAACACCCTAAACCATAAGCCATCTCACTTAGTTCTTCCAACGCATTTTCATTGGTTTTATCTGTTTTAGTTAATATATAACTTCTGTTTATAAACAGGTTTTCTACGCTGTTCGAAAAGCCGCTTAACTCTCTGCCTGCCATTGGGTGTCCGCCCACATAGTTTATATCATATTTTTCCGCCTGCTTTTCGGCAAAAGCGCATATGCTTTCTTTAACACCACAAATATCAGTTAAAATACTTCCCTTTTTAAGCAGGTTTATCTTTTCATTTATAAAGTCTATTGTCTTTGAGGGAGATAGCGCAACTACCGTAATATCGCTATCTAATTTGTCCTTACCGTTCCATATTTCATCAATAAAGCCATCCTTTTGAGCAAGGGACAAGGTATCAAAGGAAATATCAAAACCAACAAGTTTATATTTCCCCTTTTTCTTTAGGGCTTTTACCATTGATCCGCCCATCAAACCTAAACCTATTACGGCAATTTTCTTCATTTTCTGACTCCAAATAATTTATTATTTATTATTATATTACAAAACAAAAAAATTTTCTATAGTAAATTGAAAAATTATCCAAAACAATTGACTTTGTTTTTAAAAAAATATATAATCTTTTTTTGGGTGATAAAAATGATTAACACAAAGATTAAACAGCTTATTAACTACGGTTTATCGGTTGGTTTTTTTGAGGAAGATGACAAAATCTTTATGACTAACCGTATTTTAGATGCTTTGGGCCTTTCAGATTACTGTGAGCCTGAAGTAGTAGAAAAATCAGAAATAGAGGAGATTTTAACTGCTCTTTGTGACTACGCAGTAGAAAAAGGTCTTATACAGGATAGTATTGTTTACCGTGACCTTTTTGACACCAAGCTTATGGGTCTGCTGCTTCCTACTCCAAGTCAGGTAAGAAAAAAGTTTTATGAACTTTACAAGGAATCTCCCAAGCTTGCTACAGACTATTATTACAAGCTAAGCTGTGACAGTGATTATATAAGAAGATACCGCATAAAGAAGGATATGAAGTGGGTTACCTCTACACCCTTTGGTGACCTTGATATCACCATAAACCTTTCTAAGCCAGAAAAAGACCCTAAGGCTATTGCCGCCGCTAAAACCATGGCTCAGTCGGGATATCCTAAGTGCCTTCTTTGCAAGGAGAATGAAGGTTATGCAGGTAGAGTAAATCATCCCGCACGTCAAAACCATCGCATTATACCGGTTGTTATTAACGACACCGATTGGTTTTTCCAGTATTCTCCTTACGTTTACTATAATGAACATTGTATAGTATTTAATAGTGAGCATACTCCAATGGCCATAAATACCGCCACGTTTAAGAAACTCTTTAGTTTCGTTAAACAGTTTCCACACTATTTTGTTGGTTCAAATGCCGACCTTCCTATTGTGGGTGGCTCTATTCTTACTCACGACCATTTCCAAGGTGGTAATTACACCTTTGCTATGGCTAAAGCTCCTATAAAGCAAAAGGTTTCCTTTGAGGGCTTTGAAGACGTTGAGGCAGGTATTGTTAACTGGCCTATGTCGGTTATCCGACTAAGTGGCAAGGACACTGACAGAATTATCGCCCTTGCAGATAAAATCTTATCCTCCTGGAGAGGCTATTCCGACCCTGACGCATTCATTTTTGCCGAGACCGACTCAGAACCACACAACACTATTACTCCTATTGCTCGTAAAAATGGAGAAAACTTTGAGCTTGACTTAGTTTTAAGAAATAATATTACTACCGAGGAGCATCCTCTTGGGGTTTATCATCCCCACGCTGAGCTTCATCATATAAAGAAGGAAAACATCGGTCTTATTGAGGTTATGGGTCTTGCTGTTCTTCCTGCACGTTTAAAAACCGAAATTGCAGCATTAGCAGATGCTATTGTAAACGGAGAGGACCTGTTTAAAAACGAGGCTACCGCTTCTCACGCTCAGTGGGTTAAGGAGTTTTCCCCTAAATATGATAGCATTACAAAGGATAATGTTGAAGATATCCTAAAGGAAGAAATCGGCATTGTCTTCTCTAAGGTTTTAGAGCATGCAGGTGTTTACAAGCAGACTGAGGAAGGTCTTGCTGCCTTTATCAAATTTACAAAATCGGTGAAATAAGATGGTAAATAATTTTTTAACTGTATTTGTTCAGGTTTTAACCCTTTTCCTGTTTATGTCCTTTGGCTTTGTTGGTGGGAAAAGAAAAATTATAACCGAGGGTGGTTCTAAGGTTGTAGCCGACATTGTTTTAATGTTTGTTACCCCTTGTGTTATTATCAACTCTTTCAGAAGACCTTTTGATTCGGGAGAACTTAAAAAACTACTCCTTTGTTTCGCCTTAATTTTGGCTATTCACGCTGTTTCTATCGCTGTGGCTCATTTAATTTTCAAAGGAAACGACGAGAAACGCAAGAGGGTTTTACGCTTTGCTACCGTCTTTTCTAATGCGGGTTATATGGGTCTTCCCCTACAGGAAGCGGTGCTTGGCGCCGACGGCCTGTTTTACGGCTCAATTTACGTTTCAGTTTTCAACATTGTGGTATGGACCTACGGCATTCTTTGTATGAGTGGCGACAAAAAGCTTTTATCAGGCAAAAAGGTGCTTTTCAACCCTGGTATTTTAGGCACTGTCATTGGATTTATAATTTTCATTTTCTCTATAAACATTGATGGAATTATAGGAGACGTTGTGTCCGGAATGTCGGTTTTAAACACTCCTCTTGCTATGATAGTTATAGGCTTTTATCTCTCTCAAAGCGACATTGTTAAAACCTTTAAAGATAAGAGCGTTTATGGTGTGGCACTACTGAGACTTCTTGTTATTCCACTTGCGGCCTTATTTGCTTTGTGGTTTATGGGCATCAGAGGGCCTATGCTTGTTGCTCTGACTATCGGAGCCAGTGCTCCTACTGCTGCCGCTACATCGATGTTTGCCACAAAGTTTAACACAGACACTAACCTTTCGGTTAACATTGTTACCTTTACGACTATTTTATCAATTTTAACTATGCCGATTATTGTAGCATTGGCACAATCTTTATAATAAAAAGAAACATCCGTTTCCACGTTTTACAAGACGTGCAAACGGATGATTTTTTATTTATCTTTTATAAAGTCTTTGATGGTTTTAAAAGATCTATCACTGATAACGTGTTCTATCCTACAAGCATCCTCAGAGGCTGTTTCTTCATCAACTCCAAGAAGCATAAGGACCTTGCTTAATACGGTGTGGCGTTCGTATATTTTCTGCGCAAGCACAAACCCTTTATCAGTCAGAGTTATATATCCTTCTTTGTCAACCGCAATGTAATTTTCATTCTTTAAAATTCCTACGGCACGGCTAACGCTTGGTTTAGAATAATTCATATGTTCTGCTATATCAATAGAACGAACAGACGATTTTTTCTGACTAAGGACATATATAGTTTCGAGATACATCTCGCCAGAAGATTTTAATCCCATAATCCACACTCCAAATCAAACTAACTATCATTGTAAGGATACCACAAAAAAAGTGAAAAATCAATTATATCCTTGCGTAGATATTCACAAAGTCCATAAAAAAGGATAAATTTTCTAAAAAAATTATTGACAAATCAAGGAAATCCCATTATAATATATTGAGGTTAGCGGTGGCTAACTATATTTTAAAAATAGCGGTTAGCAGAAACTAACCTCTATATAATATGGTGGTAAATGATATGAATTTGAGAGAAGTAGAAGAAGGAAAAGAATACATTATAAGCCAAATCAACACAGATGATGAAGAACTAAATGCTTTTTTGTTTTCTCTCGGTTGTTATAGTGGTGAAACCATCACAGTGATTGCCCACCGCAAAGGCGGTTGCACCGTGTCTATTAAAGATGCTCGTTATAATATCGACAAGCAGTTGGCAGAAGCCATTATTGTATAATATAAAAGAATAAGCTACGGCTTATTTTTTTAGCCCGTCAGTTAGCAACCGCTAACTCGTGTTTGTAACTTTATCCAATAGGATTTATATAAAGTTAAGAAGTAGGAGGATGAAACCAATGAAAATTGCTTTAACAGGCAATCCGAACTCAGGTAAAACCACAATGTACAATGCCCTGACCGGCTCTAATGAGAAGGTTGGTAACTGGGCAGGTGTTACAGTTGACAAAAAAGAACACCCTATTAAGAAAGCGTATGCAAGAAATCAGCAGATTACTGCCGTTGACCTTCCCGGTGCATACTCTATGTCGCCGTTTACAAGCGAGGAAAGCATTACAAGCTCTTACGTAAAAAACGAAAATCCCGATGTCATTATCAACATCGTTGATGCAGATAATCTCAGCCGAAGTCTTTTCTTCACCACTCAGCTTCTGGAGCTTGGAATTCCAGTTGTTGTTGCTTTGAATAAGAGTGATGTTGGTGAAAAGAAGGGCAATAAGATTGACGTCGACACTCTATCACAAAAGCTCGGATGTCCTGTTATCAAAACAGTTTCCATATCTGCAGACGGTTTAAAATCCCTTATTGAAGCTGCTACCAAACAAATAGGTAAAGAGCATAACCCACCTTACATACAGGGTGACATTGACCTCACCGACAAGGACGCAGTTGAAGCCGCTGACCGTAAACGCTTTGAGTTTGTAAATAAAATTGTAAAAGACGTTGAAACCCGTAAAGTTCTTACCAAGGATAAGAACATCGGCGATAAGATCGATGCCGTTCTCACAAACAAGTGGCTTGGTATTCCGATTTTTGCCGCTGTTATGTTCCTTGTGTTCCATATTTCTCAGGCAGAAGGCCCTCTTGGACTTGGCAAGTGGCTTGAAGGTATATTAGCAGGTGCAGTCGAATCGTTCCAAGGTTATATTGGAGAACTCTTAACAAATGCACACCCACTTTTACAAGCCATTGTAGTTGATGGTATTATCGGCGGTGTTGCTGCTGTTGTAGGCTTCCTTCCTCTTGTTATGGTAATGTATTTCCTTATTGCTCTTTTAGAAGATTGCGGCTATATGTCTCGTGCCGCTGTTGTGCTTGACCCTATCTTCAAAAAGGTAGGACTTTCCGGCAAGTCAGTTATTCCTTTCGTAATTACTGTAGGTTGTGCCGTTCCCGGTATTATGGCAAGCCGCACTATCCGCAACGAGCGTGAGCGCAGAGCCACCGCTATGCTTGCTCCTTTTATGCCTTGCGGCGCAAAAATTCCCGTTATCGCACTGTTTGCAGGCGCTTTCTTTGACAACGCAGGATGGGTTAGCGCACTCATGTATTTTTCAGGTATTGTGCTTATTTTCCTTGGTGCTTTGCTTATCAATGCTATTACAGGTTATCGTGCTCGAAAGTCATTCTTTATCATAGAACTTCCTGAATATAAAGCCCCTTCTCTTTGGCTTGCGTTCAAGTCAATGTGTTCTCGTGGTTGGGCTTATATTGTAAAAGCTGCAACGATTATCCTTCTTTGCAATATGGCGGTACAGCTTATGCAGACCTTTACTTGGAGTTTTGCAGTTGCAGAAAGTGCCGATCAGTCTATTCTTGCTACCATTGCTTCTCCCTTTGCTTATTTACTTGTTCCTATCATTGGTGTTCTTTCTTGGCAGATGGCGGCAGCAGCGGTTACCGGATTTATCGCTAAAGAAAACGTTGTCGGCACACTTGCGGTTTGCTTTGTGGGACTTGACAACCTTATTGACACCGAAGAACTCGCTATGATGGAAGGCGCAGGGACAGAGGTTGCAGGTATTATGGCAATTACCAAGATTGCGGCTCTTGCGTATTTAATGTTTAATCTTTACACTCCCCCTTGCTTTGCGGCTATCGGTGCAATGAACTCCGAAATGAAGAGCGCAAAGTGGCTTTGGGGCGGTATCGGTCTCCAGCTTAGCATAGGTTACACCGTAGCATATCTTGTTTATACATTCGGTACTCTTATCGTAGGCGGTACGCTTAATATCGGTGCAGCCATCGGCGGTGCTGTTGCCGTAACGGTTATGATTGCTATTATAATGATTGTAGTTAGTCGAAACGCTCAAAAGCGTTCCGACAAGCCACTTTAGAAGTGGCTTTGGCAAAATTAAATTCTAATATTTAATTTTGCACAACATTCATTGCAATGGGATAGGACAAATTTTTAGTAAAAATTTGTCGCAAAATCAAAGATTTTGTGGCGAAACAGAATTGTTTCGCCTAACCTATTC
>JAFXDV010000007.1 GCA_017521125.1 Clostridia bacterium | reverse complement strand
ATTACCGTGTCTTTTCGTCTTTTATCCCACTAAAAATTTATCTTTTTTAGGTGTCTAGCAGTTTTGTAACATAAAAATTTGTTCTGTTCTCGAAGCCGACAAACCGCAGAAATACTCTGTGTCTTTCAAGGTTTGAGGCAAAGAGACAGGGCTTATTTTTGTTCCAAAACCAATTTGTCCTTAAGGGTACGTTCCGAAAGCGTCGCAGTTTTTTATTTTACATACTTTCAGGTGCAGAAATTTTAAGCATACTAAGAACGTTCTTAATAACTACCGCAGTAGCATTACAAAGGTTGAGTCTTGCTTGCATTAAGCTCTCCTCTTCGCCCTTTACTCTGCATGCGTTATAGAACTTATGGAATTTAGTTGCAAGTTCTACTACATAGTGGGTCATCTTTGCAGGGTCATAGGTTCTTGCTGAAAGAATTATCTCGTCGGTAAATGCAGCGAGATGAAGAATAAGCTCTTTTTCCTCCGAGGCCACAAGTTTGCATAGTTCTTTGTTGGTACAATCTCTCATTGTAATACCGTCAGCAGCAAGGTTTCTTATAATACTGCAAATACGAGCATAAGCATACTGAACATAGTATACAGGATTCTGGTTTGTCTGTTCCACCGCAAGGTCAAGGTCAAAATCAAAATGACTGTTTGGTTCCCTTAAGTTAAAGAAAAATCTTGCGGCATCGATAGGTACTTCGTCAAGAAGAGTTACTAAGGTTATGGCCTTACCTGAACGCTTAGACGCCTTTATAACCTCTCCGTTACGAACAAGTCTTACCATCTGCATAAGAATAACATCAAGTTTATTTGCATCTACGCCAAGAGCGGTAAGAGCCGCTTTAAGTCTTGGCACGTAGCCGTGATGGTCGGCGCCTAAAATGTCTATGGCCTTATCAAAGCCTCTTGTTACAAGTTTATTGTAATGGTACGCAATATCCGGTACAACATAAGTTGGAATTCCGTTGGCACGAACCAAAACAAAGTCTTTATCGCAGCCAAAATCAGTTGCTTTAAACCACACAGCATTATCCTGCGTATAGGTGTGTCCGCTTTTCTTTAGTAGTTCAATTATTCTTGAGGTTTCTCCGTTTTCGTGAAGGCTGCTTTCCTTAAACCATGTATTGTATTCAATACGGTACTTCAAAAGGTCTTCTTTAAGGCCTGTGATGTTCTTTGGAAGAGCAAACTCTACCAATGCCTTGCGGCGTTTTGAGTCCTCTGCCTCTACAAAACTATCGCCGTGAATTTCGGCAAAAGCTTTAGCGTGATTTATTATGTCCTCTCCATGATAGGAATCCTCAGGCATTTCAATGCCCTCTTTATACATCTGCAAATATCTGAGTTCCAAAGAGGTAGCAAATTTTTCAATCTGATTACCTGCATCGTTAATATAAAATTCTCTTTCACACTCGTATCCTGCGGCAGAAAGCACCGATGCCAGACAATCTCCCAATGCTCCGCCTCTTGCATTTCCGATATGCATTGGTCCTGTTGGGTTTGCAGAAACAAATTCCACAAGCACTTTTTTACCCTGTCCAAAGTTGCTTTTGCCGTAATCTTCTCCCTTTGCTTTTACGTCGGCAACTATGTCTGCATAATATTTGTCCGAAAGGAAAAAGTTTAAAAATCCGGGACCTGCAATTTCAAAGCGGTCAATATAGCTACCGTTAAAATCAAAGTTTGCAGAGATAATTTCTGCTATTCTTCTTGGTGCCATTTTAAAACCCTTAGACCAAACCATTGCCGCATTAACGGCATAATCGCCGTGTTCACGATTTTGAGGTATGTCTATTTTAAACTCTGAAAGTTGGGACTCACATAATTCTCCCTTTTCTATTGCTTTTAAAGCCGCTTCCTTTATGATTTTTTCTATTTGGCTTTTCGCCTCTTTAACAATAAAAGACATTATTTTATCTCCTCTATTTTTATATCCATTTTATTACTGCTAAGCAGTCCTGAATTTACATCTATTGTATATTTTGCGTGGATTTCTCCACCATTTTCGTTAACGTTAGAAGAAATCTCTTCTCCGAAAATTCCTATAACAAAGGCTCCTTGGGGAGAATCGTAAAGGCAACTATGTCTTTTGCCTTTTTCAACAGTTAGCATACTGTTGAGTCCGCCTTTTCGGGTTATGCTAAATTTATCGTTCCCCTCTAAAACCAGTTCAGATGTTACGTTCTGCGCTCCTATCATATCGCTTTCGTTATATGTAAGGCGGCAGATGCCATCCTTTATTTCCATTTCGCCTTCGGTTATAAGAGAAGATGTATCTGTGTCTTCCCCATAACTTTGGGTCCCTTTTATGTTTATCAGTACCTTTTTCATATTTTAGTTATATCCACCTGTTCAACGCTTTGCTCGTCAACCTCTCCACCTAAAAGAATTTTTGCAACCTTAGAAAATGAAGATGTTTTATCGCTCACATAAAGTGCTCGTTTTGGTTTGTTTGTGCTGTCATTTAATAAATCAAGACTTTTTAGTTCCGCCTTTACTGCCTTAGCGGTAGTAACACCGGCGTTTATAAGGGTAACGCTCTCTCCCATTATATCCCCTATTACTTCAGATAGGACAGGATAATGTGTACAACCTAAAATGAGGGTATCCACTTTCTTTTGAATAATTGTTGTTAAGTATCTTTCTGCGGTTTTTCTAACAACGATATCATCCTTTTCTATCCATCCTGCCTCAACTAAAGGGACGAAAAGCGGACAATCTACTGACGTAACCTCTGCCTCGGGGCAAAGCTTCGAAATATATTTTTCGTATGCTTTATTATTTATTGTAGCTGTTGTTCCAATAACGCCGATTTTCTTGGTTTTTGTTGTGTTTACGGCATCCCTTGCGGTATTTTCCACTACACCCATAAATTTCACAGGGAGTTCCTTTGCGGTATCAGATGCAACGGCGCTTACTGTTCCGCAAGCGGCTATTATATATTTAACATTCTTTGAAAGTAAGAATTTCTCATCCTGAAGGGCATACTGCCTGATGGTAGCATTACTTTTTGAGCCATAGGGCACTCTGCTTGTATCGCCGAAATAGACAAAATTTTCATTTGGCATTTCTTTTTCAAGTTCTCTTAGAACGGTGAGCCCACCTAGACCTGAATCGAAAACTCCAATAGGTCTATTATCTGCCATTGCTTTGCCTCCTATCTAAGAAATTTATTTGCAAGTCGGTCCACCTCATATAAGACCTTTTCTTTGTCAATTGTCAAAAACTCGTTGTTTCTCATTACCCATTTTCCATCAACCATTACTGAGCAAACCTCTGAACCGTTTGCCGAGTTAGAAAGGGATGAAACTATATTATTATGAGGGAAAAGAGAAATTTTATTTAAGTCAAGGAGAACAAGGTCGGCTATTGCACCATCTCTTATTTCTCCGAGTTTTCCTTCCATTCCCACCGCCCTCGCAGGATTTATGGTTGCGGTATCGATAACCGTATCAGATGGAAGAAGGGTTGAATCTTCGTGTGTGCCTTTATGAATCAGAGAGAAGATTCCCATTTCTCTAAACATATTAAGAGTATTGTTACTTGCTGCACTGTCTGTACCAAGACAAACGTTTATGCCTTTACTTAGCATTTCAGGCACAGGTGCGAATCCGTTTCCAAGTTTCATATTACTTGCGGGATTGGTAACAACAGAAGAGCCCTTAGCCTTAATAATATCCATTTCCCCATCATTTACCCTTACACAATGAGCAAGTAAAGTTTTATCATCCAAAAAGCCCATATCTGCAAGATATTCAATAGGTCTTTTACCAAAAACTTTAATAGATTTTTTTATCTCGTTTGCAGACTCGCTTGCGTGAATTTGCTTTAGCATGTTGCGGCTTATTGCCTCATCCCTTACCTGCTGCAAAAGTTTAGTGGAGCAGGAATAAATTGCATGGGGAGATAAAACGAATTTTATTCTGTTGCTCTCATATTCTTCCATTTCCTCTAAGGCTTCTTTAAATCTTTCGCCATAAAGGTCGTCTCCTACTACACATCTACCGATAAAGGCCCTCATACCACTTTCCTCAGTAGCTTTACAGGACTGTCCCTTAAACATATGCATATCCATAAAACAGGTAGTACCGGTGCTAATCATTTCCATAGCACCTAAAAGGCAACTATAATATGCAAACTCATCAGAGAGTTTATCCTCTGCAGGCATAATTTTGCCGAAAAGCCAATCGTCAAAAGCCAAATCATCGGCAAAATTTCTCATTGCAGTCATATAAAAATGAGTATGCAGATTTATAAGACCTGGGATTATAAGTTTATCCTTTGCATCAACAATCTGCGTATCGTTATCTATTAAGGTGTCAGTTTCAAGTGAAATAGTATTGCCTACAACGGTAATATCAGCTTTTTCAGTCTTGTATCCGTCGTTTGTTTTCTTTAAAATCAAGCCGTTTTTAATTACTGTCTTTTGCATCCTGACCCCTCCTTAATTTTATAAGTTTTATCATAGTAATTGTAGCAAAAACCATTTCGGCAAAGGAATAAACTGCCGAAACATAGGCTCCTGCGCAAATATTAAATATAACCCAGAGCACATTGCAAAAAATAACGATGGCTCTAAGAGTAATTTCGCTTTTTTGCCAGATAGCATAGGTAAAAAGCAATGACGTTACAATAGGTATAACCGAAAACCAACTATCTATCGCCAAAACACCTAATATTACGCTTAATGCAAGGAAAATTAGAAGCTCGGTTTTGGTGTTTTCCTTATTTGCCTTTTCTTTATATATAAAATAGACGTATTTTGTTGAAGAAACTCCGTTACTTACGGTGCCCGCCAACTGACCAAGAAGTAAATACTGTGTTCCGTAAAGAAGATTAACTATGAGTTGTAAGAATAAATATATGCTTTTTTTCTTGGCAAAATAGCTGCCGCAGGCAACTACGCATATCACCACGGCTATAAGCTGTGCTATCATAAAGTTTGTCATTTTATTCTTCCCTTTTTTGCAAGTGCATAATAACCCATAATATCCATAAAATTATAGCACAAATGGTTTTTTTTGTCAATAAACCTTGTCCTCTTCCCTTTGTTGTTTTTCATCTGCTTTTTTGATATAATTTAGCTAATATTACCAGGAAGGTTTTGGTCTACCGCAAGGAACCGAGTTATTGGCAGTAAAATAAAAAAACCTTGTTAGAGGAATGAACTCTAACAAGGTTTTTTGTTATTTTGTAAATTTATTAAGGAGGAGGATAACAAGAACAATAAGTCCGATTGCTACAAATATTCCTAACATTCCTACCCCTAAATATTTAAGGCATGCCATAAATCCAATTTTTTCTAATAGCAACATACAAACTCCTCCTTTTTACATAAAGAAATTGAGAATCATTCCGCCTGCGATAACCGATGCAATCTGTCCTGAAACGTTAACACCGATAGAATGCATCATAAGGAAGTTCTGATTGTCCTCAGCGAGACCCATTTTATGAACAACACGGCCTGACATTGGGAAAGCAGAAATACCTGCGGCTCCGATCATGGGGTTGATTTTTTCCTTTAGGAAGAGGTTTGCAATTTTTGCGAAAATTACACCGCCTGCAGTATCAAAGATAAATGCAAAGAGTCCGAGTCCCATAATGAGAAGTGTATCAAGGCTTAAGAACTGGTCTGCCTGCATCTTGGTTGCGATTGTAATACCAAGGAAGAGTGTAATAAGGTTTGCAAGCACCTTTTGTGCAGTTTCTGAAAGTTGATTTAAAACGCCGCACTCACGTAGCAGGTTACCGAACATAAGGAAGCCTACAAGAGAAACAGAAGCAGGAGCAATAAGGCCTGCGATAACAGTTAAAAGAATTGGGAATAAAATTCTTGTTAGCTTTGAAACCTTTGCAGGTGAATAAGGCATACGGATAAGTCTTTCCTTCTTGGTGGTTAAAAGCTTGATTACAGGTGGCTGAATAATTGGAACCAAAGCCATATATGAATATGCGGCAACCATTATTGCGCCAAGATAGGTTGAATCTAATTTTTGCGCTACAACTATTGCGGTAGGGCCGTCTGCGGCACCGATAATTGCAATAGATGCGGCATCGTTAATATCAAAGAAGATGGATGCAAGGCAAAGGGTAAAGAATATACCGAACTGGGCCGCTGCACCGAAAAGCATTAACTTTGGATTAGAAAGTATAGGTCCAAAGTCTATCATAGCGCCTATACCTATAAATAATAGGAGTGGGAAAAGCTCATTAGAGATACCTGCATCGAAAAGAACACTAAGAGCACCCTTTTCCTCTTCCCCGTTCTCCAAAATTTGTGTAATTGCACCTGAGAAAGGAAGGTTTACCAGTATTGCGCCAAATCCCATAGGGAGCAATAGTGTGGGTTCCATATCCTTTTTTATGGCAAGATAAATAAGAATGCCGCCGATTGCCCACATTACAAGCATTTTCCAGTCAATTGCCAGAACGTTTTCATACAAAAAATCAAGTAATTTTAAGTCCATGATTTCCTCCAAAGCTATTTAATTACAGCATTTGATGTATCCTTTTGAATAACATCGTGAGCTCCACCCTCAACAATACTTGTTGCAGAAACAAGGGTAAGCTTGGCATTTTTCTGAAGTTCAGGTATTGTTAATGCGCCACAGTTGCACATTGTAGATTTAACCTTGCTGAGAGAAAGGTTAACGTTGTCTTTAAGTGTGCCTGCATAAGGAACATATGAATCTACACCTTCTTCGAAGGATAACTTTTTATCTCCGCCGAGGTCATATCTCTGCCAGTTTCTTGCTCTGTTAGAGCCTTCTCCCCAATATTCCTTATAATAATTTCCATTTATGGAGATTTTATTTGTTGGACTTTCATCAAATCTTGCAAAATAACGTCCGAGCATTATGAAATCTGCTCCCATTGCAAGTGCTAAGGTCATATGATGGTCGTGAACGATACCACCGTCTGAGCATACAGGAACATAGATGCCTGTTTTCTCGAAATATTCATCTCTCGCAGCGCATACGTCAATAAGCGCAGTAGCTTGTCCTCTTCCGATACCCTTGGTTTCACGGGTAATGCAGATAGAACCTCCGCCGATACCTACCTTAACGAAGTCTGCTCCTGCTTCGGCAAGGAACATAAAGCCTTCTCTGTCAACTACGTTTCCTGCTCCAACCTTAACGGTGTCACCGTATTCGCTTCTGATGTAGTCAATAGTTAACTTCTGCCACTCGCTGAAGCCCTCTGATGAGTCGATACAAAGCACGTCTGCACCTGCTTCTACAAGGGCCGGTACACGCTCCTTATAGTCACGGGTGTTAATTCCTGCGCCTACAACATAACGCTTGCCTTTATCTAAAAGTTCTAATGGGTTTTCTTTGTGAGAATCATAGTCCTTGCGGAAAACCATATATTTTAATTTGTTGTCTTTATCAATTATAGGAAGAGAATTTACCTTGTGTTCCCAGATTATATCGTTTGCTTCTTTTAATGTTGTGCCCTCATAAGCATATACAAGTGAAGAGAAAGGTGTCATAAATTCCTTTACCTTGGTAGCAGGGTCCATACGGCTAACTCTGTAGTCTCTGTCGGTTACAATGCCTAAAAGCTTTCCGTTTGCAGTTCCGTCATCGGTTACAGCGATGGTGTCGTGACCGGTTGCTTCTTTAAGCTTTAAGATGTCCGCCATTGTTGCATCCTCACGGATATTGGAATCGCTTACAACAAAGCCTGCCTTAAAGTTTTTAGCACGTGCTACCATTGCGGCTTCATCCTCTATTGACTGAGAACCATAAATAAATGAAACACCGCCCTCTTTAGCTAGAGCAACTGCCATTTTGTCCCCTGATACTGACTGCATTATTGCGGAAACAAGAGGAATATTTAGAGATATTGCCGGTTCCTCTCCTTTTCTGTGTTTTACAAGCGGGGTCTTCAACGAAACATTTGCCGGTACACACTCTGAAGAGGAGTAACCCGGTACCAAAAGGTATTCATTAAAAGTATGTGATGTGCCTTCGAAAAAATAAGCCATTTTTTTCTCTCCTTGAATAAAATATTAATATTATATCAGTATAATTTTACATTATCTGACAGAGTTAGTCAACACAAAAAAACGCCGATTTGAATAAGCTTTTTTGAATTTTTATTGTGTATTTTCCCATACATATAAAAAAGTGAAAATTTTCCTTGCAAAACTTGAAACTATATGATATAATCAATAGGCTGCTCTAATAGCGGCTAAAAAAACACACATTCCGCCAATATGTGAAAGGTGCCCTTTTTTTAGGGTTGTTCCACAAAGTAGCGGGATGGAGGAAAAACCTTTAGGAGGAAAACAAAATGTCAGTTATTTCAATGAAACAGCTTCTTGAAGCCGGTGTTCATTTCGGACATCAGACAAGACGCTGGAACCCCAAGATGTCTCAGTACATCTTCACCGAGAGAAACGGAATCCACATCATCGACCTTCAGAAGACCGTTAAGAAACTTAACGAGGCTTACGCTTTTGCTCGTGATATCGTTGCAGAAGGCGGAGACATTCTTTTTGTTGGTACTAAGAAGCAGGCTCAGTCTTCTGTTAAGGAAGAGGCAGAGCGTTGCGGTATGCCTTTCGTTAATGCTCGTTGGCTTGGCGGTATGTTAACAAACTTCACCACCATCCGCAAGAGAGTTGCTCGTCTTGCTCAGCTTCGCAAGATGGAAGAGGACGGCACCTTTGATATGCTTCCAAAGAAGGAAGTTATCAAGCTTAACGGCGAGATCGAAAAGTTAGAGAAGTTCCTCGGCGGAATTAAAGAAATGAAGAAAATTCCAGGGGCTATGTTTATCGTTGACCCACGTAAAGAAAGAATTGCTGTTGCAGAAGCTAAGAAGCTTGGTATCCCTCTAATCGCTCTTGTTGATACCAACTGTGACCCTGATGAAATCGATGCAGTTATCCCTGGTAACGACGACGCTATCCGTGCCGTAAAACTTATCGCAGAAGTTATTGCTAACGCAGTAATCGAAGCTAAACAGGGCGAACAAGGTTCTGCTGCTGTAGAAGAAGCTGAGGTTGAGGCTGAAGCTACAGAAGAGACTGCTGAATAATTAATACTTGGAGGTAAATATATATGAATTTCACTGCAAAGGATGTTCAAAGCCTCAGAGAGAAAACCGGTTGCGGAATGATGGATTGCAAAAAGGCTCTTGTTGAGACCGATGGCAATATGGATGCCGCAGTTGATTATCTTAGAGAAAAAGGCCTTGCTTCTCAAGCAAAGAAGGCTTCAAGAGTTGCCGCTGAAGGTACTGTTGTTGCTATTGCTGAGAATGGCGTAGGCGTTGTTATTGAGGTTAATACCGAGACCGATTTCGTTGCAAGCAACGATGAGTTTAAAGCTTTCGCACTTAAAGCAGCTAAGGCTGTTGCAGCATCTAACCCTGCAGATGTAGAAGCATTACTTGCTACTACCTATGAAGGCGCTACTATTGATGAAGCTAAACAGGAAATTTTCCTTAAGTTCCGTGAGAACATTCAGGTTCGCCGTTTCGCTCGTACAGAAGGCAAGGTTGTAACTTATGTTCACGCTGGCGGAAAAATCGGTGTTATGGTTACATTTGATACCGACGTTGCTGAAAGCGATGCTTTTGTTGCTATGGGTAAAAACGTTGCAATGCAGATTGCAGCTATGAACCCCTCTTATCTTGACCAGGCTTCTGTTCCTGCAGAGGTAATTGCTAAGGAGAAGGATATTTTAGTTAGTCAGATGAAGGAAGATCCTAAAATGGCTAACAAGCCTGATGCAGTTCTTGGTAAGATTGTTGAAGGAAAAATCGGCAAATACTACAAAGAGAACTGTCTTGTTGAGCAGCAGTACGTTATCGATGGTGACCTCACCGTTGGTAAGTATGTTGAGAACACCGCTAAAGAACTTGGTGGCAGCGTAAAGATTGCTTCTTTCGTTCGTTTTGAGAAGGGCGAAGGCATTGAGAAACGTGAAGACAATTTCGCTGAAGAAATTGCTAACATGGTAAAATAAGAATTTTGTCGGACTGTTGCCAAAATAGGCAACAGTCCGCAAATTTCAAAAAAGTTAAGAATTTTATAAAAAAACAGTTGCATAATAACCTTATCTGTTGTATAATAATAAGGTAGTAAGAAAACTTTATATATCGCGGAGTGGAGCAGGGGTAGCTCGTCGGGCTCATAACCCGAAGGTCGTAGGTTCAAATCCTTCCTCCGCAACCAAAAAAATCTTCGTTCCTTTTGGAACGGAGATTTTTTCTTGTTATGAGATTTTGCTTTGAACCTGCGACCGACGGGTTTCCGGGGCAACACACTCGACCGCCGCCTGCGGCAGATTCAGGGAGGCGAGCGAGTGGCAGCGGTCGAAAAAATCGAGGGAGCTTGCGACTGAGGATTTTTTCAGGTACCGCAACAGGGCAAAGCATGTAATGAAAAAAGTGAGCAAGACATTTTTATTGAAAATGCTAACAGTTAATTTTATATTCCACCCTCTCACGCAAACCGATAATTCTTCTCATCATCTGCGTTATTGTAATTCATAATATCCTTTGATATACTATATTTGCCGGCAAGAACTATGATATTGGAGGTTAATTATGATATGTAAAATCGGAGAAAAGGTCCGTTCACTAAGGCTACAGCACAAAATGACACAGGAACAGTTGGCTGATCGGCTTGGCGTTTCCTACCAATCGGTAAGTCGTTGGGAGAATGGAGTAACGTACCCGGATATTGAGTTTCTTCCTGCTATCGCAAAGCATTTCTCGGTTTCACTGGATTATCTTTTAGGGCAGCATGATGCTGAAAAGCAAAAACAAATTCTAAGCATAATATGCCGTATTCCCCATATGACGGATACTGATGAGGATGACCTTATCGACCTGATTCGTATGTGTCGACGTGAGCAGGATAACGGTGAGTTTTTCGAAGATATTTGTTGCGCGCTCAGATATTCGCCACTCCATCGGAATACTGCAGTTCTCGACGAATTGCGAAAAAGCAAAGAGGCGTTCTTTGAAGCTTGCACTGATGCCTCGATACGTTCAAGGGCATTAGGATATTATGCCTGCTTGGAAGAAGAAAGCCATATCGGAGCATTGCTTGACCGTTATGCCTCGGTTCAAACAACAGCGAGAGATTATCTACTGAAAGAACGTTATTTGTTCCGAGATGAATTTGAACTTTTTGAAACTGCAAGGCAGAGATATTTCCACAAACAGATCACATACCTGATTAACGGTGATATTTCCCTATGGCGAGATTCGAGCAAGCCTATGGATGCTCAGCATTCCCTGTTTGAAAACAACTCTAAGCTCGCACTTCTGCATAGTCTCTGTCAGGAGACTCCAACGGATGAACATCCTATCACTTGCGGAAATGCACCAGATGTGTTTGCGGAACAGCGTATTTACATCGGTATGCGTCAGGCGTGCGTTTATGCTTACTTGGGTGATAAAGAAAAAGCATATGCCGTACTTGAAGATGTTATAACACTTATGGAGAATATAATGGCTTTGCCTGACGGAGAAAAATTGTACTGCGCTTCACCTGCTCTTGATGTTTTAACAGTCTCAGTAAAAAATGAGGAGAACTCTGGTAAATTGGGAAGAGGGAAATCATTGTGGTATACTCTTGAAAATGGCAAATCTGAAATGTGTGCCGAGATTTTCCCGAAAGACCAGCTAGAGTGTCTTGCAATCGCTGAGTATGCTCGTTGGGGATGGCTAAGCAATCTCAGAAAAGAAAACCGTTTCGTAAAACTGATTCAGCGTTTAAAAGATGTTTTATGATATGAAATAATCAAAAAATAGTACGTACCCTTTAACAATTCCCTATGCCTTTTAACAAAAGGTCGTTGGTATGTCTTTACCGTATTAAAATAACACTACTATGGTTTTTGAAAACGGCGATATCTAAATCGGTGCGACTTGCCAAAAAATCCTCATTCACCTTTTGGTGAGTGAGGATTTTTCTTGTTATGAAAAAGATTTTGAATTTATGCTCTTCGGGTTATGAGTCCGAAGGGTGAATAACTCGAAGGGTGAGGTGGTAGTGAATGACAGTCTGGGAGACTGTCAGAGCCACCGAGCCGACCGCAGTATTTCCTCCGCAGAGGAAATACAAGACCGTAGGTTCAAAGTCTCGGCTGCCGCCTCGGTCGGTGCTTTTGCTTTGCAAAGGTGTCCACCGGACACCCGCACCCTTCCTCCGCAACCAAAAAATGCAGTCGCTTTTAGCGGCTGCTATTTTTTTGGTTGCAATGAAGCGCACCTTACGGTGCATGAAAAATGAAGTCGCTATCGCTATGCAGCGTTGCTTCGCAACATGAAGAATGAAAAATGTGCGCTTCGCTTTATACGAGCGTTAGCGAGTGCTTCGTGTTGGCGAAACCAATGCTTCATTATTCATTGAAAAACCTTAAAATTTATGCTATACTTTATTAAGAAAGTAGGTGTTATTATGCGTAACGATAAGTTATCCATTCAATCTATGGATTTTGCTGTTTCAATTATAAATCTTATAAAATTTTTAAAAGAAAACAAAGAACATATAATTTCAAACCAAATTGGTCGCAGTGGCACAAGCATAGGTGCTAATATTCGTGAAGCACAGTACGCTCACGGCAAAGCAGATTTTATTGCCAAATTGCAAATAGCACTGAAAGAAGCAAATGAAACAGGTTATTGGTTAGAATTGCTTTTCAATACTAACTATATAAATGAAAAACAATATAAAGAATTAGATGCGGTATGCAAAGGACTTCGTGCGATGCTTGTAGCTTCCATTAACACCGCCAGGGAGAATATGAAATGATATTTTACGATATAACAGAACAAGATAAAGAACTTATAAAAATTGCTCTTGAAACATTAGAGAAAAACTTTGATGACGGTGTATACAATCATACTGTCGGTGCGGCTGTGCGTTGCAAAAACGGCAAGGTTTACAGTGGTGTAAACTGTGACGGTATTCATGGCTCCTGCGCGGAATATATCGCAATAGGTATGTCAATTTCGGCAAGTGAACGAGAATTTGATACCATAGTCTCTGTTCATGATAAGGCGCCAAATTGCTTGGTCGCTCCTTGTGGCAACTGCCGTCAAATGCTTGTAGAGTATTGCCCTGACATTAAAGTGATTTTGAATAATGATGACAATGAAATAATTAAGGTTGATATAAAAGATTTAATTCCATTCGCCTGGAAACCGATAATTGTATAAAATATGCTCGATATCTTTTTCGGTGCAACTTGCCAAAAACTCAGTTTTCCTTTTGGGAGACTGATTTTTTCTTATTATTGAAAAATATAATGTTATGCCTTTTCTTGCTTTTGTTTTATCTTGACATAACATGTAATTTTTTGTATAATGAGGAAAAGAACTTTTCTTTTAACAACGATACCAAGCGTGGTTGTTCCATGCTTGTTTTTTTTGGAGGAATAAAAATGGAATTTTTCGGCTTTACACTATTTGGCGGCCTATCCGATGGCGCACTTTTAGCGGTTGCCGCAGTACTTTTTGTTATAGGTCTTTACCTTGTCATTAAAGGCGGCGACTGGTTTGTTGATTCTGCTTCGTGGTTTGCAGAGGCAACCGGTATACCTAAGTTTGTTGTTGGTGCAACTGTTGTTTCTTTTGCCACAACTCTTCCTGAACTTTTGGTTTCACTAAGAGCGGCAATGAACGGCTCGGCTCAACTTGCAATAGGAAATGCTATTGGCTCGGTTACCGCAAATACAACACTTATTATGGGTGTTTCCCTTGTGGCGATGGCAGGTATTGTTAGCAGAAAAAGTTTTTCACTAAAGGGCGGACTTTTCTTAGCCGCAGTTCTTGGTATTACCCTACTTTCTTTAGGCGGATCACTTCCCACCTGGTCCCCTTTCATTCTTTGGGCAATCTTTCTTGCCTTTATGATAAGCAACGTTATCGAGGGTAAAAAAAGTGCCGCAAATGATGAAATCGATTCATTTGAAAAAAAGGATGTTCCATCAAAAATTTTCTTTTTCATAATTGGCACCGCTTCCATTGTTTTTGGTGCAGAATTCCTTGTTTCATCAGGCAAGACCATTGCTTCAGGTATAGGTATCAGCGAAACTATTATTGGATTTACCGTTATTGCTCTTGGTACTTCTCTTCCTGAACTTGTTACCACACTTACCGCTATTCGTAAAAAGGAATCTTCCCTTTCGGTTGGTAATATCATCGGCGCAAACATCATTGACACCACCTTAATTCTTCCTCTTTGCGCTGTCATAAACGGAACCGCTTTGCCTGTTGAAAGAGTTAACCTTGTTTTCGATTTCCCTGTATGTATAGCCGCTTGCGCCGTTGCAGTTATCCCCACAATCATTTGCGGTCGATTTAAAAAATGGCAAGGTTTTGCCCTTCTCACAATCTATGTTTTATATATGGCCTTCCTCGTACTTAACGAAACAGGTATTGTAACACTTTAATAAAAATCACACGTTAACTAAAAAGCACACTTCTTTGAGAAGTGTGCTTTTTTAGTTAAAATTTTATGTATCCTACGCCATCTTTAATTTCAATTTCAGTGCCGTAGGGTTTGGAGAGTTCTGCTAAATACTTTAAAGTTTCTTCGCTTTTGTTCATAACAGGACGTCCCTTTTGCGCTCTGGACTTTTCCATATTTAAGGTTACAGGATAAAGCTGAACTTCGGTAACCTTTCCATCCTCCATAGTCCACGCCGCCATAACAGAGTTCCAGATTTCAGGCATAACACCGTATCCTGCAGTTCCGTTTTTACTACGAAGGTCCATATATTCGCCAACCTTCATATCGGTTCTATATCCCTTGTTTGCATAAGCGTCCCAAGGTTGATATTCAACAGTCTCAGTTTCAAATATGTAATTTCCTATTGAATATAAAATCAAGCCATCCTTATATCTCTCGATACCCTGAAGCTCATGAGGTCCGTGGCCGATGATTACATCGGCACCTGCATCGATGCAGTTATGAGCAAAGGTCTCGATGAACTTAGAGGGAATGTTAGTTTCACACCCATCACGGAAATGACTATGGATACTAACTAAAACTATATCGGCTTGTTTTTTAGCCTCTTTAATCTGCTCGACCATACGCTCCATATCCTTTGCGTGTGGAAGGGTTTCAACCCAGCAGCTATCATCCAAAATAAAACTATTACCCCCAAATGGGTACTGTCCCTCAGGAAATGGTGCGGAATAACCTAATTCTATACTACGCTCTTTGGCAGCATTTATAGTGGTAACTTTCGCTAGTTCCTTTACCATATCGAAATGCTCTTTGTCCACGTGAAAACGTTTTAAGCAACGCATTGGATTAGCACCCGGACGGCCCGGAAGGTCCCCTGTTTGTGCCCCTGCACGGGCAGAATCGTTATTTGAAGAATTACAGGCAATTAGTGCGACACGTGCGTTTCTTGTTTCGATATAGCAAGGCTTAGATGCGTCTCCCAAGTCCTTACCCGTACCTGCAAAAATCATATCACGCTCTTTAAGATGTTTGATGGTAGCAAGTACACCGCTCTGACTGTAATCGCAAGAATGGTTGTTTGCTGTATTGAAAATATTAAAGCCGTACTCTTTTAAATCATCTAAAATTCGTGGGTCGGACATAGCCCATGTGCCGCCGCTCTGGGCTGCCGGAACTCCTTCCCTATCGTGAAAGGTGCTTTCTAAATTTAGAAATGCAACGTCGTGCGATTTTACACAAGCTTGTACCTCATCAAATCCCTCATAACCACCTTTGGGAAGTCTTTTAGTAGCAAATGCATCGCCTGCGGCGATAAAGGTTGTTTTAGCCATAATACACTACCTTTCTCACTAAAGTTTTTTGTGTCAAAAAATGGGCCTATGAACATAACAAATATATCACTTTTATTTTAGGTTGTAAAGTTTTGCTTTGAAAAATTATATCATCATTTTGTATATATTTATACAATCTTCTTCGTTTAGCTCTGCAAAACCTTTAAAGGTACCCTGTCTTCCGTTACCGTAACACAAAGTCTTTGCCAGATAAGGAATGTCCTCCTCTTTTGCACCTAGTTCTGCAAAGTTCTTGGGCATACCTATAGATATGAGGAAGTTTCGCAATGCTTCTATACCTGCTTTTGCCGTAACTTCAGGGTGTTCAAAATCCATTTGGCAACCCCAAACACGAACTGCTACCTGAGCAAATCGCATAACGTCGTGCTTCATATTGTAGGTAAACACTGCAGGCATAACTACGGCAAGGCCTGCGCCGTGAGCGCAGTCATACAGTGCCGAAAGCTCATGTTCTAATTGATGGCTTGACCAGTCCTGTGTGCGACCTACTCCGCAAGACTGATTGTGCGCCATCATACCTGCCCACATAATGTTTGCTCGTGCTTCGTAATTGTCAGGGTCGGCAATTACTCTCGGTCCCTCATGAATCATAGTCAGAAGCAGTGCTTCTATCATTCTGTCGGTCACTTCCACCTCTTTGGTTGTGGTAAAGTAACGCTCATAGAGGTGCGCCATAATATCGGTAATGCCGCAAGCCGTTTGATACTTTGGTAGTGTCTGAGTAAGCGCGGGATTTAAAATACTGAATTTCGGACGTAAAGCATCTCCGCCTGTGCCACGTTTAAGCATTCCATTTTCGTGGGTTATAACCGAACGATCACTGCCCTCGCTGCCTGCAGCAGAGATAGTTAGCACAGTTCCAACCGGCAAAGCTTTTTCAATTGGCTTTCCACAGAAAAAGTCCCAAAAATCTCCCTCGTATAAAACTCCTGCTGCAATAGCCTTTGAGGAATCTATCGTGCTTCCGCCGCCTACCGCTAAAACGAAATCCACTTTTTCTTTTCGACACAGCTCAATGCCTTCATACACCAGTCCGCTTCTTGGATTAGGCATAACCCCGCCCAACTCAATGTACTCAACGCCCTCTTTTTCAAGAGATTTTTTTACTTTATCTAAAAGTCCTGAACGTTTCACGCTGCCTGAACCGTAATGTATGAGCACCTTGTTTCCACCAAAACGCTTTACAAGGCTTCCCGCTTCGTTTTCTGTGTCTTTTCCGAAAGAAAAATATGTTGGGGCATAAAATGTAAAGTTGTTCATATGACTCTCCTAATTTGTTTTTGTAATAAGTAGCTTTTTAAAGTACTTTTAGATGTTTCTATTAAAATTATTATAATTCTTTTTCTGAATTATCGCAAGGATAAATCCCTTTTACTAATTTTTTGACTTTAAATTTGTTGGAGTAATGCCAAAATAACGTTTAAAAAGACGTGAGAAATAGTTGTAATTTTCGTACCCTAAATATGCTGACAAATCTCCCAGACTCATTTCATTGCTTATTATCAAATCTTTTGCGAGGAGCATTTTTCTTTCGTTTATGTAGTTTGTAAGGGTTATTTTCATTTCCTTTTTAAAGATATTTGCCGTATATTCTTTGGTTAAACCTATTTCTTGGCTTATGCTTTGCAGAGTCATTTTTTCGGTTATGTGTTCGCCTATATATTTTGCGATTTTTAAAACGTACGGATTACTTGATTTAAGGGAGGTAACGTCTATCAGTTCAAAAAGAATGAAGTTCAGCATATTTGCCACCTTTTCTTTTGAGTGATAGTATGGGGAAAGATGGGACTGGGGAAAAGCAGATATTATTTTTTTGATATCTGAGGTAATACAATTCGGCAAAAAGATTTCAAGTGTTAACTGTGTGTTGGGCATTACGGTAAAATTAAAGCTCACAAATTTTACAGGTTCATTGCCCATATCTCTGGACCTGACGGTGCCGGGTTTTAAAAATATAGCATCATTTTTATTCAGCACAATGGTTTCATCGTCGGCGGTATAGGTCATTGTACCACTCAGCACGAAAGTAAAATCATAATATTCAATTGTTGTTTTAGAAATTTTCGAACATTTATTTAATGACACGTTACAGTAATGAAGGATATCTTTCACCATATATTGACTCATAAAATCACCCCAAATGTTAATATAGTGCTATTTGTAATATGAAATAACAATATTGTTAGTTGTAATTTTTATTGTATTTTTGTATAATTATAAGTAGCGAAGCCCTTTTTGTCAATATTAATATTATGCTAATTTGGAGGTAGTTTTATGAAAGCTTTACTTTTAGGCGACCTTGTTCCTACCGATGAGACCAATCCCCTTTTTGAATCAGGAGATATTGAGACGTTATTTACAGACACTCTAGATTTATTCAAAGGCAACGATATAAACTTCGTTAATCTGGAATGTGCCTTGACTGACGGAACAACACCAATCAAAAAGTTTGGCCCTAATCTCGCAGCTACTACCAATACCGCTAAGGTTTTAAGTGATATCGGCGTAAATTACGTTGGTCTTAGCAATAATCATATTTTCGATTTCGGCATTAAGGGTGCAAAAGATTCTATAAAAGCTTTAGAGGAAGCAGGAATTACATACACCGGCTTCGGTAACAATTATGAGGACTCAAGGAAAAATCTTGTTGTTGAGAAAAATGGAGAAAAGGTTTGCCTTATCGCCGTTTGTGAACATGAGTTTTCTTATGCTCTGGAGAACAGAATGGGAAGCCGTCCATACGATGAATACGATACTTTAGAGGATATTCGCAAGGCAAAATCTGAAAATGACCGTGTAATTGTTTTGTATCACGGCGGCAAGGAGCACTGCCGTTATCCCTCCCCTCGACTCCTCAGAGCCTGCCGAGCAATGGTGCGAAGCGGTGCAGACCTTGTGCTTTGTCAACACACCCACTGTATTGGTTGCTATGAAAAATATGAGGGCGGTCACATTCTTTACGGACAGGGTAATTTCCATTTTGTAAAGCCTCCTCTGCCGGGGAAAGAAGAAACCTGGAACAGTTTATTTGCTGTTAAATATGATACCGTGTCTAACGAAATTGAGTTCACTCCTATCGTTAACCAAAAGTTCGGTATTACTCTTGCTAAAGGCCAGGAGTATGACAATATAATGAGTTCTTTTGCCGATCGTAATAAGGAACTTCAAAACGGAGAATGGAAAAAAGGTTGGCACGAGTTTTGCGTATCGTCATCTTCTTTATATTATGGCATAATAAAGAAAGCCTGTTTAGAAGATTCCCCTCAGGAGCGAAACGATTTGTTTGCGCATTTTCTTGACTGCGAAGCGCATACTGACGTTTGGCGTGAACTTTTCCCAACATATAATGCAACAAACGAGATAGATAATTAAATCTAAAGCACTCATCAGAAAGATGGGTGCTTTTTTATGAAAATCAAGTGGAAAACGGCACTTTTTTATGATATACTTTATTTATAACCATTATAAATTGCGGAGGCCGGTTTTATGAACGAAAATAAAAGATTTGAAAGAATTTACAAGCAAGGTATGGGCACAATGGAAATCTGGGTTGACAAGGAGACAGGTGTTAACTATTTGTACCATAACGGCGGATATGGCGGCGGTCTAACAGTTTTATTAGGCAAAGATGGTAAACCTGTTGTTACACCAATAGAAAAATAATGACTTTAGAGGTGAATTATGTCTCAAAAGTATATTAGCAGTATTTTATTTGACGGAAAGATAGACAAGACTTCCTATCTTGACAGTCTTCCCATTATAAAATACTTAAAGAAAGCCGAGCATTTGGATTTTTCTGCCGACGTTACCTTTTTTGTTGGGGAAAACGGCACGGGCAAATCCACCTTGCTTGAGGCTATTGCAGTTGCTTATGGCTTTAATGCCGAGGGCGGCTCTGCTAATTTTACCTTTTCTACCAACGCTACACACTCTGAGCTTTACGAGCATATTGAAATAGCAAAAAGAGGATATGCCAAGGACGGATTTTTTCTGAGAGCAGAAAGTCTTTATAATGTTGCAACCAATATTGATGAAATGGACCGTCTCCCCTCCTTTGATGCTCCGATAATTAGCGGTTACGGAGGGGTTTCTCTGCATCATCAGTCACATGGAGAAAGTTTTTTATCTATCGTTCAAAACCGTTTTTTCGGTAATGGTCTTTATATTTTAGACGAGCCTGAGGCAGCGCTTTCTCCTCAGAGACTATTATCTTTAATGGTGGAAATTGACCGACTTGTAAAAAACAACTCTCAGTTTATAATTGCCACCCACTCCCCTATTTTAATGACTTTTCCCGGCGCAGAAATTTTAGAGTTTTCCCAAAATGGAATTAAAAGCATCGACTACAAAGATACTGAGCATTTTAAAATTACAAAAAGTTTTTTGGAAAATCCCGATAAAATGCTTCATTATTTATTAGGCGAAAACGATACTTGACGTATTTTTAAAAAGTGTTGTTATATCGAATTAGTTGTGTTATAATCATAGATATTGAAATTGCAAATAGTTTTTATAGGAGGTTTTTATGAAAGGAGATACTATACAAATCCTTATAGCCATGGTCACTTATATGGCTGCAGTTATTCTCATTGGTGTTCTTTATGCCAAGAGAGCAAATAAAAATTCTGAAGAATATTTCCTTGGCGGACGTTCCCTTGGTCCTTGGGTTACTGCAATGAGTGCAGAGGCCTCTGATATGAGTGGTTGGCTCTTAATGGGACTTCCCGGTGTAGCTTACTGGTGCGGCCTTGCGGATGCCGCTTGGACAGCAATAGGTCTTGCTATAGGTACATATTTTAACTGGCTTCTTGTTTCAAAACGGTTGCGCAGATATAGTATTAGAGCTAACAACTCCATCACTTTACCTGAATTTTTCTCAAACCGCTTCCGCGAAAACAAAAAGGTTATTATGACACTTGCCGCTGCATTTATTTTGATTTTCTTCACGGTTTATGCTTCCAGTTGTTTTGTAACCTGCGGCAAACTTTTCTCTGCTCTTTTCGGTGGAGAATACGTAATGTGGCTTGTTCTTGGCGCAATTTTCGTTTTAGTTTACACTATTTTAGGTGGATTTCTTGCAGAAAGCGCTTCTGACTTTATGCAAGCTATTGTTATGATTACCGCATTAAGCGTTATTGTTATTATCGGCGTTGTTAAAGCCGGTGGCTTTGGTTCAATTATTGATAATGCACGTGAGATTCCCGGTTTCCTTGAATTCTTTGGTATTGCTACACCAAGCCTTGATGCTAACGGTGTTCAAACCGTTACAAATGGTGTTGCACAGTTTGGTAGCGCAGGTAGTTACGGCATTCTCTCTGTAGCATCTTGCCTTGCTTGGGGTCTTGGATACTTTGGTATGCCTCAGGTTCTCCTCCGATTTATGGCAATTCGCAAAGAAGGCGAATTAAAGCGTTCACGCCAAATCGCTATGGTTTGGGTTGTGATTTCTCTTGCTGTTGCAGTATTTATAGGAATTATAGGTCGCCAACTCTTTATGACAGGCGCACTAGACGCAGGAGACGAACTTCTGACCAAATCTGCATCTGAAAACATATTCATTGTTCTTTCAAAGAGCTTCTTACCACCAATTCTTGCAGGATTTGTAATGGCAGGCATTTTGGCGGCAACCATCAGCTCTTCCGACTCTTATTTGCTCATCGCCGCTTCTTCTCTTGCAAAGAACATTTTCCAAGGCGTTGTTCACAAGAAAGCTACTGACAAGCAGGTAATGACTGTTTCTCGTATCACACTTTTGGTGTTGGCTATTGTTGGTGTTGTAATTGCACTAGACCCTGATAGCGTAATTTTTGATATCGTATCTTTCGCTTGGGCAGGTTTTGGTGCTACATTCGGACCACTAATGCTCTTCTCACTCTTCTGGAAACGTATTAACCGTGCAGGCGCTATTGCAGGTATGATTGGCGGCGGTGCTATGGTCTTCATTTGGAAGCTTGGCATTGCTAAGCTCGGCGGTGTATTTGCAATTTACGAATTACTCCCTGCATTTATATTCTCTTGTATTTGCATTGTTGTCTTCTCGCTTATTACTAAAGCGCCAGGAAAGGAAATTGAAGAAGACTTTGAAGCAGTTCGCACAGGTAATATCGAAGCGTAAGTTAAAAACAAATAAAAAAGCAACCCGATTGGGTTGCTTTTTTTATTTATAATATTCTTCAGGAATTTCGTCTCTTGGTTCTCTACATAAATCGTACTCGGCGTTACTCCAAAGTTTTTTAATAAGGTGGGTGCCTTCTTTTGCCTTAAAAATACCAATCTCGGCTTGACCTAGGGTATCAGTAGCGTATGCGCCCACATATTCCAGTGGTTTTTTGTAGACACCAAAGTTTTGCCATCCTGTCATTCCATGTTGACAACATTCTACGTTATATTTTTGTCCGTCATAATCTACTATGGTTAAAGACATATTAACGGGTTTAAGTCTATGAGGCAAATCTAACATTTCATCTATAGCGTGAATATAGGTGTTACTGCTTAGTCCTACTCCTAAAAATAGAATTATGGCGTCTTCATCGTATAGTCTTGCCCAAACCCCTCCTACAGGACAAGGGGTGTTTGAGGTTTCTTCCCCTTTTATAAACTCAGCTGCTCTTTTGCCGAAGGCTGCAACAGAATGTGTTGGGTGAAGAGAACGAACACCATCTTTACGGAATGCTGCAGTGGTGGGAAGTGCGCCTATACAAGGCACAGTCTCTCGAACATCGTACACGGGATTTTCATCGTTAACGTTAAACCAAGTATGAGTTGGTACAATAAAAAGTCCTTCTGACAAATATTCAGTGAAAGCGTCGATAAGACCGTCGCAACCTCCCTCTACCTCTCCTAAATTCTTCATTGAGGTATGTACAAGGACTGTTCGGTCATGGCCTATGCCGTTTCTCTCTAAAAAGTCAAAAATGTCCTGTTTGGTTATCACAAAATCGTCTCCCTTATCCACAGAGTTTTTGGGGGTTCATTCGGCCGGAAAGCAGCCGCCCTTAACTATTGATATAATTATATTATGATTAAAACTCATAGTCAACAAGTTTTGAAAAAATTAAAAAAATAATATATTATTCCTTTTATGTTCTATTGACAAAAATAAAAGCGGTTACTATCAAACGATAGTAACCGCCTTTGCTTGTTTTATTAGCCTTTTTTCATTTGTTTTGTAAACAAAATTACTGCTAAAATTATGCTAACAAGAGCGTACCCTATTACCCACAAAAGATGCGATATTAGTTCACTATAATCTCCTGCATAAACCATCTGCTCTATTTCTACTGCGTGTCTGAAGGGCAAGAGGTCTGCTATCTTTTTAAATGCTCCTCCTACAAGTTCTAAATCAAACCAAATGCCCGAAAGCCAAGCGGTAAGATTTGTAAGCGCCGCACCGCAAATGCCACCTACCTGTTTTTGATTTAAAATGCTTCCGAAAAGCAGCCCTAGTCCTATAAAGAAAAGGGCTATGGGAATTACAAATAGTATGGAATATAAAATATTAAGGGTGAGTTTCATTCCTAAAATAATTCCTACTACAAAGCAAAAAGCAGCTTGTGCTAAAGCTATTGGCAAAATTGGCAAGGTGTATCCCAAGATAAAATCTAACGCCTTCATAGGTGTTGCGTAAAGTCTTGTCAGAAATGCAGTTTCTCTATCCTTCGATATGAGTGTTGCCGAAAAGAGTGTCATAAAGGAAAGACCGAAAACTGTCATTCCCGGAACAAGATTATGAATTTCAAAGAGGCTAACAGGGATATTTGCCTGAATTGCCGAAAGGAGAAGAATTAGTACTGCAGGAAATCCCAGTCCGAACATAAGGGTTAACGGGTCACGAAGCATTTCCTTTAGTGTTCTTTTTGCAAAGGTTAATATTCTCATTTTGATGCCTCCTTTACAAGTGTAACAAAGGCTTCTTCAAATTTTTCGGCGCCTGTCTTTTTCTTTAATTCCTCAGCGGTACCAAGGGCTATAAGTCTTCCCTGTTTCATAACTCCAATTCTATCTGAAAGGCTTTCTGCCTCTTCCATATAGTGAGTGGTAAGAATAATGGTTACCTTGCCTTTAAGGGAGCGTATCGTATCCCAAAGCTCACTACGTGCAATAACGTCCAGCCCTAAGGTTGGTTCATCTAAAAAGAGAATCTCCGGTTCTCCAATTAAAGCCAGGGCGATACTAAGTCTTCTCTGCCAACCACCCGAAAGCTTGCTCGGTCTTTTATTTAAGACTTCATTAAGTCCGAATTCCTCGGTTAATTCTTCTATTTTTTTCTTGGTTTTATCCTTGCTAAAACCGTAAATTCCGCAGATAAGTTCAAGATTTTCTCTAACACTAAGTCCCTGTGCTACTGCCGTTTCCTGAGGGGAAATACCTATTATAGATTTTACGGCATTGGTGTGGGTTTTTATACTTTTCTCCATTAAAAAGGCATCTCCACTTGTTGCCTTTATTAAACAGGAAAGCATTTTTATTGTTGTGGTTTTTCCTGCACCGTTTACACCAAGAAGGGCAAAAAGCTCTCCCTTTTCTATATCAAGGTTCAAGTCGTTTACTGCTACCACGTCTTTATACCTTTTGGTAAGATTTTTAATTTCTATTGCTTTCATTATTCTTCCTCTTCAAAAACAATATGGGAAAACTTTTGCAACATTGTCTGTGGCGGAATTGCAAGACCTCTTTTTTCATCCCCTAAAATTATAAGATTATCTCCCGCTTTGATGTTAAAAAGTTCTCTTGCCTGTTTTGGTATAACGATTTGTCCCTTTTCCCCTACCGTTACTGTCCAGGCATATTTTCCTTTTGGCCCTACCATAGCAAACACCTCTTTAGTATGAAAAGTATGATTTGTATAACTAATTATACTTTTTTTCTTTATTGTTGTCAATAAGCTTTTCTTAATGTATAATTAAGGTGTGAGGTTTTTGCCTTGTTTTTCGTGTAATAGGTGAAGAGACACAAAAGGTCTTAAGGGAAGGAGAGATTTTGTGGATAACGGTGCAAGTAGCTACCGCCGTTTCCTTCAAGGCGATGAGAGCGGATTTGTTGAAATTGTAAGAGATTATAAGGACGGACTTATTCTTTATCTTAACGGTTTCACAAACGACATTCATATTGCAGAAGACTTGGCAGAGGACACCTTTGTAAAACTCGGCATTAAAAAACCAAAGGACAAGGGCGGCTCCTCTTTTAAAACCTGGCTTTACACAATGGGAAGAAATTTAGCGGTTGATTATCTTAGAAAACAGAAAAAAACTGTAAATATTCCCCTTGGCTCTTTGGGAGAAACCTCCTATGAAGAAGATTTACTTGAGATTTCTTACTTACAAAAGCAGCAGAAAATCAGTTTACATAAAGCCATTAAAAATTTAAAGCCTGACTATGCAAGCGTTATATATCTTACATATTTTGAGGGCTTTAGCAACAAAGAAACGGCTAAAATTATGAAAAAAAGTCTTCACAATATAGAAACCCTTCTTTTCCGTGCTCGTAAATCACTAAAAACTCAACTTAACAAGGAGGACTTCGGTTATGAAGAGTTATAACGAAATGGCGAAAAGCGCACTTTTACGTATTGATGAAGAAAATAAACGATTGATAAAAAGAAAAAAGACATTAAAAAGAACTTTAGTCCCTACTCTTAGTCTTTGCTTGGCGGCGGCAGTATGTTTTGGCGTGATGGAGACTTTGCCAAAAAAAGCATCTCCCGAAATTGAGGAATCATATTATGTTGAATATGAAAATACCAACGACACTGATGGGAATAATATGACAGGTATCAAAACAGAAGCCACTACAGGCAACTCGACAAAACCTGACAATTCTAACGGCTCCCCTGCTATGCAAAGCTCGGCACCGCAGGATAGCGATGAAACAACCGAGGGCCCTTGCATTCGTTTTGTTGATATTACCTACGAGGGCAAGACCTATATTGAAAAATATAGTGAAGATATGACCCTCTACGAAAAAGATGAACTTTTAGGAAGCACTACTGACTTTAACGGTTATTTTAAAAACAAAAAAATGAAGGGAAATGTTTTTAGCGTAAAGGATAATTCTGAGTTTTTAATTATAGAGTTTGATGGAGGCAAAGAGATTTTATTAAAAGAGGTTGATTAGGAGGCTTTATTATGAAAAAGAAGATATGGATACCTATTCTTATTGTAGTTGTCGCTATTGTGCTTTTCTTCCCATTTAACATTAGGACCTACAAGGATGGAGGCACCAGGTCCTACACCTCTCTTACCTACAGGGTTGTTCAGTGGAGCAAATTTATTGAAGGGCGAGACATCTTTAGAAAAACTGCGGTTTATTGTTTTCCCAATAATTTTAAAGGTATTGACAGTTTGTGGGAATTTGAAAAGGATGAAGCCGAGGCTTTATATCCTTCTAAAGACTTTAGACCTTTAGAGTATACTCCCATATGGCTTGATAAACAATCGGCAGAAAAGTATGAAAATGCACCATTTTCCGACATAGTGATAACCGAAATTTACTCCAACTGTTTTTTCGCCAAAACGGTTATTCCTATGCCGTATGAAATCAAATTAAACGGAACACTTTCTGATGATTGGTGTGTTGGAGACCAGATCATTGCCACTTGTGATAACGTCTATTATGATACGATAAATCATAAAATTGAGGCAGATTTTACCGATGTAAAGGTCAGCAATTTCGAGCCTGATTCAATGATGGCTTATAAGCCTGTAATATATCTTTACCCTGAAAAGACAACTGACGTGGACGTTAAGCTTTCCCTTAACGGAGAATGTATCTGCACCTATCCTAAATACGAAAACGGATGGTCTGTTACGGCTTCCCCTGACGGTACACTGACCGACAAAAACGGGCAGACCTACAATTATCTTTATTGGGAAGGCGATATTAACGCCGATTATAGTTTTGACAAAGGCTTTTGTGTTAAGGGAGAAGATTCTGCCAAGTTTTTAGAGGGTGCTTTATCTGAATTAGGACTAAGTCGCAAAGAAGCCAATGAATTTATTGTTTACTGGCTTCCCCTAATGGAGAAAAACCCTTATAATATAATTAGTTTTCAGCGTGAATCCTACACCGATGCGGCAAGGCTTGATATTAACCCAAAGCCTGATACCCTTATTCGTGTTTTTATGACCTTTAAGGCGGCGGAAACTTGTGTAGAAATTGAAAATCAAGAGTTATGCGCTCCTGACCGTCAAGGCTTTACGGTAGTTGAATGGGGCGGTACAGAGGTGATAAAATGAGCAAAAAGAAGTTTTTAATTTCGTTTTTTATAGTTTTAGGCATTATTGCTGTGATACTTTGTGCAACCTACTTTGCTTTAATGCACAACAAAATGTTTACAGTTGCGCGAATTATAAAGACTGAAACCGACTCTTATTTATGGGTTACCGAAGAACAAGGGCCAACCGCAATTACCCAAAAGGGCTTATGTGATTTTGACGGCATTGATACGGGAGATAAGGTTTTACTTGTTTGTGAGAACATGATTTTAGAGTCATATCCGGGTCAAAATACAGTATATTATTGCAAAAAGCTGGAAGACGGTACAAGAAATGATCTGCCCCAAACACATTTAAAATCTTTAGAGGAAATGGGTTGGAAAATTTCTTACACCGATACTAATGACGTAATTGAAAGTATTGTTGATAAAACTAAAAACAGTGATATAGCTACTGCCGAAGCTTTAGAAAAGTTTTATGAGAACGCCATTTACGACTATTATTTTAGCAGTATAAAAAGCGAGTATATAATAGTTACATTTAAAGACGGAACTACAACTACAGCTAAAGAGGCTCTTGCAAAGGGGCAAATTTCCCTTTCAGATTTAGATTACTTTAACATTGATTATATAAAAGAGCCAAAGGTAAAAGAAAAAGAAGAACATTCTTTTAACGGTAAGGTTTTAGAGGTGGGCGAAAATGCTATTCTTGTTAAACCAAATGAGGATGAAATCACTTTAAAATCCGAAAATGAAATATCGGTAGCTTTAGACTTTGAGTCTAACATTCCACTACCTACCTTTAATGTGGGAGATGATGTCAGGGTTATTTATAACGGACAAATTACCAAGAGCATTCCCCCACAAATAAATGGTGTTTTTGCGGTTTATCTGTTAGATGATAATGGAAACATTCTATCCCCTACACCTAAAAACAACTAATTTAAAAATGACTTAAAGCCCTATCTGATTTTCTCAGATAGGGCTTTATATTATCCTCAATATTGACAAAGTTTGTCGAAATATGTTAAAATAATAGAAAATCCGTCTTAAAAGACGGATTTGGAGCTAGAGATGGGACTCGAACCCACGACCTGCTGATTACGAATCAGCTGCTCTACCACCTGAGCCACTCTAGCGTACATTTAACATTATAGCAATGTTTTAAATTTTAGTCAAGGGTTGAACGGAGAATATTATGGGCCAGATTAACAATGATATTGTAGAGAGAATAGCCACCCTTCGCAAAGAAAAAGGTATAAATCAAAAACAGATTTATGAGCATCTTAATATAACGAGAGGTATGTGTCACCACATTGAAACAACAGGCCACATTCCCATTCATCAAATACCTGCCCTTTCAGAGCTTTTTGGGGTTAGTGTGGAGTATTTGGTTACCGGTAAGGAAACTCGCACTCCTACTCGTTTTCACGATACGGGCTCGATTTTTGCCACCCACGAGCATCGTATAATTTCTGATGAGGAAATGAAAATAATTCATCGTGTTGATAAACTGTCAAACGAGAGCAAAAAGGTTCTAAATGATAACCTTGACAAAAACGAAAGTTTCTTTAATGATACAGACATCAAACTTTTGAACGATATTTATGCTTTAGATGAACACAATAAAGAATTTTTAATTGAATTCCTTAAAAAACTAAAGAAAGCTACTGATTAACAGTAGCTTTCTTTTTATATACCTCTTAAGAAATGCTCGAGCATTCTGCCGATAAGACAGTGGCCTTTATAGTTTGGATGTGCTCCAATTGCCTGATACTGTGCTCTTCTGAATTCTGCAATTTCCTTATCCACATTTACGTCGGCTTCCTTTGTGAAATGGAAAGGAGTTCCGCTTTTGTGCATATCAAAACAAGCTACTCCCCACTTGTCAGCCACCTCACGAACCGCCTGACGATGACCTGCACTCGCACCGAAAGGAACTATAAGGCAAATTTTTGTATCAGGATATTTCTTTATAAGATAAGGAAGCACCACGTTGAAGCCGCCATAATAGGTTTCGTTTGTGGTATCATCTATTGTACCAAGTTTACCATATGCCGCATCATTCCAACCAAAGAATATTGTCAGGTAATCGATTTGGTCAGGCATCTGTGTATATCTGCCGTTTTCTTTAGAGAAACCATTTTTACCCTCAACATCTGCCATAGTGCTACCAGATTTTCCTAAATTATAAAACTTCATATTATTACGGTTTGCAATTTGCCAACCATATGACATGCGTGTTCTATCCTCTGTAAAGCCCTCTTCATCCATATCTTCGCCATAGGTAATGGAGTCTCCTACGGTAACAAGGGTTTTGCTGTATAACACGTTAGATTTTATTATTGCTTCATACATTTCTTTTAATTCTTTATTTTCCATTTTAACACCTCAAGAATTCACGTCATTATAATTTTTTCAGGACAACGCCAATCAAAAGCCAACTCCATCGGTTTAAAGGGAGTTTTAAAGAATTTATCGTTGAGTGGCTTTCCAAATTTCTCTCGATTTATAATATTACAAAGTTGTTCGACGTCGCCGGGGGTATGGTCGTGGTCTCCATTTCTGAAATACCACAGCATATTCTCCTCTTTACCATAAAGTTTATAAACTTCGGTTGCCGCCATATTAGTCTGCCAAGAACCAACAGGGTTTGCAGAAATATCACTCGCTCCTTCTGAAACAAACAGTATACGTGGGGCAACAAGAGCCTTGAGGGAATGGGCATCGAAGGGCAATTCATCTTCACGGTCCATATAATCAGCAAGCTTTGCATTAAACCAATCGATTGAACCTGCTTTTATAAACCAACTTATACGTTCGCTCTTGCGGTTTTCTTTTCCATATTCATCGGTTACTTCTGTGTCTATACGGTAACAACCGCCACCGCCCATGCAAGACGAATTGGGGTTAGTTATTGTAATTCTCTCATCGAGAATACCTGCTAGTAAAGCGGTTTTTCCTCCCCTTGAATGACCTGTTACAGCAATGCAAGAAAGGTCGCAGATATCTAACTTTTCAAGGGCATCTATACATCTCGAATATCCCCATGCCCAAGCTCCTATCTGTCCTATGTCAAGGTCGGGATATGTTCTGTGAATTTGACCTAGTCCCCTGCCGTCTACCTTTCTTTCAAAACGAACGTCGTGAGAAAAGACGGTGCGGTCAAAGAGTATTAAGTCTACATTATTCTTGAGGTACGCCCTTACATAATCTTCTGTAATACGAGCATTTGGCCAACAAAAATCTCCATCTATTACAACAGGATTTTTAGGTTGGTTTACAGGGTCTCTACGAGCAGTTTTATAATACATAAAGAATGTAATGGGATTTTTCCTTGTTCCTGTTGTAACCTGATAGGTTGCCATTGTGTTAGTCCAATGCCAGTGTATTTTTTCAACCTCTAAAAATTCAGGTTCAGGCGGAAGATCTCCATACTGTATTGGAAAGGCATCTTTCTTGATTTCTTCCTTTTTCCTCTCAAAATCCTCCGGTGTTTTTACGTCGGTTCCATCATTAAACTTAAAAAGATTTGGAAGTTTCCCAAAAACATCATACTTAGTTATCTTAATTAAATCTTCATGTATCATCTTGGTCGCTCCTTGGAAATATTTGATTACTTGAATCATAACTCATATCAACACAATAGTCAAGAAAATACATTGTTTTTTCAAAAAACAGTACACCGTACTGTTTTTCTTTACGCCAGACCCTCTCGGGTTCAAGAGTCCGTAAACTTTATTTCACCTTTCAAATCAAAAATAAAAAAGACCGACATAAAGTCGGTCTTTTTTATTTGGTCCGAGTGGCGAGAATCGAACTCACGGCCTCTTGAACCCCATTCAAGCGCTCTACCAAACTGAGCCACACCCGGATAATGCTTTAAGCACGAACATTATTTTAACACGCTTTTCTTTAAAAATCAAGTATTATTTAAAAAATAAAGTGCCGTTTTAATAAACGGCACTTAAAATTATAATAGCGCAAGAATTTCTGCCTTGCTTTTAAAACCTATGCTTGTATTTGTAAGCTCTCCGTTTTTAAAAACAAGTAATGCAGGTATAGAGTTAATTCCATATTTAATTGCAAGCTCGGGGCTCTCATCAACGTCAATTTTTGCAATATCAATGTTAGCATCCTCGTTGGCGATTTCCTCTAAAACTGGTGCAATCATCTGACAAGGGCCGCACCAATTTGCAAAAAAGTCAACTATGACGGTCTTTGCCGACTCTAAAACCTCTTCGTTAAAATTTTCTGAATTTACGTGTATAATAGCCATTTTTATTTCTCCTTATAATAAAGCATACAGTGGCAAAATCCCTCAAAATCAGGGTCTTTTATCTGATTTTTAAACTCCTCGCACATACAGATATTTTCCTCTGTTCGAGCAAGGCGGCAAGGACAATAGCCTCCTGTTCTTTTTAGACCTTCTTTTATTTTTTGCACCGTTGCGGCATCTTCATTTAGTCTTATTTTCATCTCTTATTTCAGCTCCTCGAAATCTGATGCAGGGTGTTTGCAAAGCGGACAGATAAAATCTTCAGGGAGGGTTTCGCCCTCATAGACATATCCGCATATTTTACATACAAATCCCTTTTTCTTCTTTTCGGGTTTTGGTTTAATATGAGCAAAATAGTACTCATAGGTGACCGATTTATCGTCATTTAAAACCTGTGCCTCGGTTATTTCGGCAATAAACATTGAGTGTGTGCCGCAGTCTACCACAGAGGTAACCTTAGCCGACATAAAGGCATTAACAGTTTCGGTTACATATAAAATACCGTTTTCGCTGCGTTTTGCGTAGGAATAATCTGAAAATTTGTCTGTATCTCTGCCGCTTGAAAAACCAAATCTCTTGAAAATTTCAAAGTCTGCTTTTTCAGAAAGCACTGAAAGATTAAACTCACGGCTTTTTATTATCATATCGTGGGTAAAGTTTGATTTATTTACGCAAACTACTATCTGCAAAGGTTTGTCAGTAATCTGCATTGCGGTATTTATAATACAGCCGTTATCTTTCTCTGCATCCTTTGCAGTAAGTACAAAAAGGCCATAGCTTAGTTTAAACATAGCTTCATTTTGAATACTCATTATATCGCCTCCATACTTGAACTTGTCACACTAATATTTTACCACATTATTTAAAAATTACAAGCAATTTGCAATTTTTCCTGCTTTTTTCATTAAAATAGAAAAGTCATCCGGCGTGATGGACTGTGCGCCGTCGCAAAGTGCGTTTTTAGGATCGTTATGAACCTCGACAATTAGTCCGTCGGCACCTGCTGCTATTGCCGCAAGGGACATTTTTTCTACCATAAATGCCTTGCCGCAAGCATGGGATGGGTCAACAACCACAGGTAAGTGCGATAGTGTTTTAACTGCTAAAACGGCGCTTAAATCAAGGGTGTTTCGGGTATAGGTTTCAAAGGTTCTTATTCCCCTTTCACAAAGAATAACTTGATTGTTTCCACCTGCCATAATGTACTCTGCCGACATAAGCCATTCCTCTATGGTAGAAGAAAGTCCTCTTTTAAGGAGAATAGGCTTATCTAACTTGCCAAGTTGTTTTAGCAGGTCGAAATTTTGCATATTACGAGCGCCAACCTGAATAACGTCAACGTTTTGGGCAAAAAGGTCTATTTTATCGGTAGACATTATTTCGGTAACAATGGGGAGTCCCGTTGCCTTTTTAGCCTTTATTAATAGGTTTATTCCGTCGTCCTCAAGTCCTTGGAAAGCATAGGGGGAGGTTCTGGGCTTAAATGCACCGCCTCTGAGCGCAGTAGCACCCGACTCCTTTACCGCCTTTGCTATACCGACTATCTGCTCCTCGCTTTCAACCGAGCAGGGTCCTGCGATTACCGAAAGGCCTTCGCCTATTTTTTTGCCACCGGGAAGTTCTATTACTGTATCGTCGGGGTGGTATTTGCGATTAGCCTTTTTGTATGGCTCGGATACTCGCATTACCCTTTCGACGCCGGGCAGTTGTGACAAATATTCTATATCTAAGGTGGCAGAATTACCCTCGGCACCCAAAATAGTGGTATCAATACCCTTTGATATCATTACTTTGACGCCGCCTGCCTCCATAGCTTTTATGGCTTCTTCTAACTGATGCTCGGTGTAGCCGTGTTTTAAAATTACTACCATTGTAGAAAACTCCTTTTTATTAGCCAAAACATTCAAACCCGAATCAGATTTTGGGATAAGGATTTCACGCTGTGACTTTGTTAAAATACTCGCAAATCCGTCAGGATTTGCTGTGTTTTGTGCCTCGCCCCATCTTAAATTCCTTTTATCACAAAATTCTGCGACCTAAAAGGCGCGGTTTTATGAGTGGATTTTGGTGATGCGAAGTACATAAAGCTGTCGCTTAATACTCGACAAAGAGCCAAAAGACGCCTTAAAACCGCCCTTTTAGGCTGGTTCGGGTTTAAATGCTTTGGCTAACCAAAGTAAAACGCCGCACATATAAATGTGCGGCGTAAAATCAATAAATACAACTAATTGCACATTTATATATTAAACACAAATAACGCCATTAAAATAATAGCGGTAGTTGTAATAATAATTTGTACAAATAAAGTTAGTCATAAAAATTCTCTTTTCTTTTGATAAAACGAGTATAACACAAGTTTTATATCTTGTCAAAGTTTTTATCTTTCTTCTCTGAAATAAGAAAGTCCTAGGCTCTCGGGTGGCTGATTTTTCTTTCTGCTTCTCATACTTGTAATGATTAAAACTATAATAGTTACAATATAAGGAAGCATTTTGAAAAGCTCTTTTCCTGCAAAACTAACTCCTGTAATATAGCTACTTGCAATATAAAGGGCACCAAAAATAATTGAGCCTAAAATTGCGAGGTTAGGCTTCCAGACTGTAAAGATTACAAGGGCGATAGAGAGCCAACCAAAAGCATCTATACAATATTCCCAGTTTCCATTGAGGTAGTCCATAATGAAGGTAAGTCCACCAAGGCCTGAAATACCTGAACCGATGCAGGTCGCAACGTAGCGATAGAGGGAAACGTTAATTCCTGCCGCATCTGCAGTTGCAGGATTTTCGCCTACCGAACGTAAATTAAGTCCGACTCTTGTTTTAGATAAAACAAAGGAACAAACAAGAGCTACAATAATAGCAAGATAAATCATAATTCCGTGGGATAGGAAAAGCTCTCCAAACCAACCTAAGTCCTTAGCAAAAGGAAGAGAGGTGGTAAAGAATTTACTTGCTCTACCAAAAGAGGTTCCTGCTTTTGCTATCATATAGTCAGATATACCGATACCTAAAGTTGTAAGGGCAAGACCAGTAACGTTTTGGTTTGCTCTGAGAGTTACGGTTAAAAAGCTGAATAAAAGTCCCATTAAAGCGGCACCTACAAAGGTTGCAACAACTGCAACGAGAATTGCAACCGCGGGAGAAGCATAAGGGCCTACCGATTTAAGATAAATATACTCAGCAAAGCAACCGCAAGAAGCACCCACACACATAACACCCGGTGTACCAAGGTTTAAATGTCCTGATTTTTCAGTAAGAATTTCTCCTGTTGAACCAAAGAGAAATACCATACCAAGTCTAATTGCACTAACTAGAAAGGCTAACATTAGTCATTCTCCTTTCCGTTTTTGCTTACTACAATTTTATAGTTTAAGAAAAATTCGCAACCGATTATAAAGAATAAAATAATACCTGTTACAATATCACTGATTGCTTGAGGAAGTCTGAAATCGGTAGAAACCTGTTGAGCTCCCTTTTGTAAAAACACGATAATAAAGCTTGTAACTACCATAAAGAATGGGTTAAACTTAGCAAGCCAAGAAACCATAATTGCGGTAAAACCTCTACCGCCTGCGGTTTCGGTGTTGATTGTATGGTTTGTGCCGCCAACAAGCAAAAGACCTGCGATACCGCAAAGAGCACCTGATACTATAAGGGTTCTGATTACAACCTTTTTAACGTTAATACCAATATAGTTTGCGGTATTCTGGCTCTCGCCTACTACCGAGATTTCATATCCTTGTTTTGTATATTTAAGGTAAATATAAACAGCGATAGTTAAAGCTGAAACGATAATTATGTTCAGTAAGTATGGTTGATTAAAGAGCACGGGGAAACCAAATTCAGGCATTGGGAACAAAACTCCTGAACCTGTTTTAACGAAAACCTTTAAAAAATATGAAACAAGCTGAATTGCTACATAGTTCATCATAAGGGTAAACAGTGTTTCGTTGGTATTCCAAAAGGCTTTAAATATAGCCGGAACAACCGCCCAAATGATACCTGCTAAAATAGATGCGACAATCATTATGATTAAAAGTAAAGGTAGCGGTATCTTGCCGCCTAAGAACATCATAACCGAAATGGTAGCGAGTCCGCCTATAAGCACCTGACCCTCTGCGCCGATATTCCAGAATTTCATTTTAAAAGCAGGTGTAACTGCAAGTGAAATACAAAGGAGAATAGCGACGTCCTGGAAAAGACTCCAAATACGGATATCCATTCCAAAAGCGCCACTCCACATTGACTTATAAACGGCAAGTGGATTTTTATCGGTTAAGAGTGTTATGACTATACCTGAAACCACGAGAGCTAAAAGAACTGCAATAGCACGGATAGCAAGGCCCTTATACCAAACAGTTTGCTCACGCTTTACAATATGAAAGGAAAGAGAATTTTTAGCTTTTGTATTTTCCATTATTTTTCTTCTCCTTTTCCCTTAGTCATAAGAAGACCGATTTCTTCTTTCGTGGTAGTTCTTGCATCAACAATTCCGGTGACACAGCCTGAGCCGATTACCAAAATTCTATCGCATAGTTCAATTAGAACGTCAAGGTCTTCACCTACAAAGATAACCGCAACGCCACGCTCTTTTTGCTCATTTAAAAGATTATAAATAGTGTAAGAAGAGTTTATATCAAGGCCTCTTACAGGATAAGCTGCCATTAAAACGGTGGGTGCAGCGGCAATTTCACGACCGACTAAAACCTTTTGAACGTTACCGCCAGAAAGTCTTCTTACAGGGGTTTCGGTGCCGGGTGTAACAACCTCAAGGTCGGCAATTATCTTTTCAGCAAGGTCGTGAGGAGCCTTTCTTTCTAAGAATACAGATTTGCCCTTTCGGTAGGACCTGAGCATCATATTGTCGGTAATACCCATATTACCAACAAGTCCCATTCCAAGTCTATCCTCAGGAACAAAGGAAAGTCTGACACCAAGTTCTCTTATCTGAAGAGGGGTTTTATCTCTTAAATTATCCTGCAAACCTGTTTTAGGATTGTTGTAAATAATTTTTCCGCTATCAATATGCTGAAGACCTGCAATAGCCTCTAAAAGCTCTCTTTGTCCGCTACCTGCAATTCCTGCAATACCAAGAATTTCTCCACTTTTTGCAGAAAAGGAAACCGAGTCAAGAAGCTTTACTCCCTCACGACTAACGCAGTTGATATTTTCAACGCACAGTCTGTCCTGACAGTCCTTAGGTTCGCTTCTGTGAATATTAAGTGAGATTTTCTTGCCCACCATCATTTCGGTAAGCTCACTCTCGTTTGTCTCGGCGGTATTAACTGTACCTACATACTCGCCCTTTCTAAGAACAGATACTCTGTCAGAGAGAGAAAGAACCTCGTGAAGCTTGTGGGTTATAATTATAATAGACTTTCCGTCATCACGCATACGGCGTAGAATTGCAAAAAGCTTTTGAGTTTCCTGAGGTGTTAAAACAGCGGTAGGCTCGTCGAGAATAAGAATATCTGCTCCTCTATACAAAACCTTTATAATTTCAACCGTCTGTTTTTCGGAAACCGACATTTCGTGAATCATTTTATTAGGGTCGATGTCAAAGCCATATTTATGACTGATTTCCTCCACCTTTTTAGCTGATTCCTTAACGTTGTATTTATTTTTTCCTTTAAGTCCTAAAATAATGTTTTCGGTAGCAGAGAAAACATCAACGAGCTTAAAGTGCTGATGAATCATACCTATTTTATGGTCAAAAGCATCCTTTGGAGAACGGATAACAACCTCTTTACCATCTATGAATATTTGTCCGCTATCAGGAAAATAAATGCCTGAAATCATATTCATAAGGGTTGTTTTGCCGCTTCCGTTTTCGCCGAGAATGGATAAAATCTCTCCACGGTTAACGCTGAGATTAACGTCTCGGTTTGCAACAACACTTCCAAAGGTTTTGGTAATGTTTCTTAATTCTATAGCCGCAGTTGCCAAGCTTTTTTCCTCCTTAAAAATTTTAAGTCTTAAAAAAAACTATCTTCTAAAAGGTAATCTTTTTTAAGATTTAAAAAGACATTAGGGCGGTGCTAAATTGCCCCGCCCTAAAAGTTTTAACTTAGAACTTCTCGTTTAGACGAGTGATTCCATCAATCTTAAGGTCAAAGTAAGGTGCAGAACGTTTTACTGATTCATTGAATGCGCCGTCAGCTACAACCTCGGTATCAGGCTTGTAGTCGCCCATATCGTCAACGTCAGCAACGTAAGAGGTGAGTTCCTTGCCTTCAACGGTGAATGTCTTGGTATCGAATACCTTAACAGTACCTTCAGCAAATCCCTTTACAACTTCCTTAATCTTAGCAACTGTACCTTCTGCAGCAACATCCTGGTTAACACCGGTAAGAACTACAGAACCTTCTGCAATGCCACCGCACCAGTCAGCAGCAATCTTCTCGCCCTTTACAACACTCTTAATGATGTAGTTGTAGTAAGGAGTCCAGTCAATTCTGGAAGAAACGATGAAGGTCTCTGGGCAAGACTCATAGGTAGCGCCGTTGTAAGAAACGTTAGGAATACCTGCAGCTTCGCAAGCACCAGGAGCACCCATAGAGTCAGCGTGCTGAGAAATAAGAACGCAATTCTTAGCGATAAGAGCTTCAGCAGCGTTCTTCTCTTCAGTTGGGTCATACCAAGAACCAGTGAACTGAACGTCCATAGTTACGCTTGGGCAAACACTCTTTGCGCCAAGATAGAAAGATGTGTAACCAGAGATAACCTCTGCATAGGTAAATGCGCCTACATAACCCATCTTAGCCTTGTCAGCAGTAATTTTGCCTTCTTTAATCATTTCATTGAGTTTGAGACCTGCAGCAACGCCAGCGAGGTATCTACCCTGATAGATAGAAGCAAATGCGTTGTGATAGTTAGCAAGACCTTCTGTGTGAGCCTTTGTACCGGTAGCATGGCAGAACTCAACATTAGGGAACTCTTTTGCAGCCTTGATCATAAATGCTTCATGACCGAAGGAGTTAGCAAAGATAATTTTGCATCCCTGTGTAGCTAAGTCTTTAGCTGTGTTGTAGCAAGCATCGTCTTCACCAATGTTGGTTTTAACGATAACCTGCTCGTCCTTAAGACCGGTAGCCTTTTGGATAGCATCTACAGCATTGAGGAAGTTAAGGTCATAGGTAGAGTTTTCATCATGTAAGCAGATGAAACCGATTTTGAAATCATCAGGAATTTCATAATCGACCTTTACTTCTACTGCCTCGATAGGAGCTTCGCTCATGCCGAGAAGTTTGCCGCCATTTTCGCCGCATCCTGCAAAGCAGAAAAGCATAACGATGGCAAGAACAAGTGCGAGTAACTTTTTCATTTTTTTGTCCTCCTTAAATTTATGTAAATTTAAATTACATCCATTATTTACAGAAAACTATTTTTCCGTTTTCCATACTTTTAATCTTAGCAAGGCTTTCAACCCTTATGCCCATTTCTCTGAGCTTATCGCCGCCGCCCTGATACTGCTTTTCGATAACGATTCCCGCCCCCATAACCTGGGCTCCTGCCGCATCGCAAAGGGCTTTGAGGCCTAACAAGGCGCATCCGTTAGCAAGAAAATCATCTATAAGTAAAATCTTATCGTCAGAATTTAAAAACTGCTTGTCCACCACTATATCCGATACGTTGCCGTGGGTAAAGGAATGAACCTTAGCGGTATACAGGCTGTCTGAAATGTTGCTGGTCTTAGATTTCTTAGCAAAAACAACAGGCACAGAGAAATACTGCGCAGTAATACATGCGATGCCAATTCCCGATGCCTCGATAGTTAAAATCTTATTTATGCCACTGTCTTTAAAAAGTCTGTGAAACTCCTTGCCAAGCTCACACATAAGCTCAACATCTATCTGGTGATTAACGAAACTTGAAACCTTTAGAACGTCGCCGTCGGCTACTATTCCATCCTTTAAAATTCTGTCCTCAAGCAATTTCATCTTAATATCACCACCGAAAACTTTTATGGAAATATTATAAACTATATTGTGACATTTTTCAACCATAAAAATTAATAATTTGTTCAAAAATTTTTTATTTATTAAACTTGTTGATATTTATATAAAGAATAAGTATAATAATTATGTATGTAATTTATTGGAGGGGTTCGTTTTGGATATTAAAAACTTCTGGGAAAACCTGTCAACTAAAAAAATCGCAATGTGCGGTATAGGAATCAGTCACACCCAGCTTATTCTTGATTTTTTAGGCAAAGGAGCCAGGGTTTACGCCTGCGACAAGAGAAGCCGTGAACAAATTGGCGAACTTGCCGACCGCATTGAAGCTGCCGGAGCAGAGCTTAGACTCGGAAATGACTACCTTAATGATTTAGAGGTAGATATTATTTTCCGCACCCCAGGTATGAATTTTAATCTTCCCGAACTTGCAGATGCGAGAAAAAAGGGTATTGCAGTAACGAGTGAGATGGAGGTCTTTTTCGACCTTTGTCCTGCTACCATTTTTGCCGTAACAGGCTCTGACGGAAAAACAACGACCACTACGCTCATTGCCGAAATGTTAAAGGCTCAGGGCAAAACTGTTCACGTTGGCGGAAATATTGGAAACCCTTTGCTTCCTGAAATAGATAATATTAAACCTGAAGATTTTGTTGTGGTTGAACTTTCCTCCTTCCAACTTATTTCTATGAGAAAAAGTCCTGACGTTGCGGTTGTGACCAACGTTGCACCAAACCACTTAGACGTGCACAAGGATATGGATGAATACGTGCAGGCTAAAAAGAACGTGGTTTTACATCAAAACGCATTTTCTCGAACTGTACTTAATTATGATAATGATATTACGGTTAGTTTTAAGGATGACGTTAGAGGTCAATCTTTGGGATTTAGTATGGAAAGACCTGTTAAAAACGGTGCCTGGCTTGATGAAAATGGTTATCTTCATATGTCCTACCGTGGTATTGATGCTCCCATTATGCACCGAGATGAAATTACTGTTTTAGGCGACCATAACGTTGCTAATTATCTCACTGCCATTGCGGCGGTTTGGGGTTATGTCGGTGCTGAAGAAATTCGCAAGGTTGCTAAAGAATTTACAGGCGTTGAGCATAGAATTGAGTTTGTAAGAGAAGTTGATGGAGTAAAATATTATAACGATTCTATTGCCTCAAGTCCTACAAGAACTATTGCAGGACTCAAGGCCTTTAACAAGGAGGTTATTCTTCTTGCCGGTGGCTACGACAAACACATACCCTTTGAGCCTATGGCTCCTTACGTTAACGAAAAGGTAAAACTTTTAATTCTTTGTGGTCCTACCGCAGACGCTATTGAAAAGGCGGTTAAAGAGGACCCTTCTTATGATGAAAACAGTATTGAAATAATTAAAACCGCAAATCTTTCAGAGGCCATTGACCTTGCAAGAAATAAGGCGGTATGCGGAGATATTGTTACCCTTTCCCCTGCCTGTGCTTCCTTTGATGCCTTCCCCAATTTTGCGGCAAGAGGCAAATTCTTTAAAGAAAAGGTTATGTCATTTTAATGAATATAGAAAATTTAATTAAAGAGCTTAGTAGCTCGGTTTGTATTGGAAATATTAAGAAGGCTTCGGATATTGCTAAAAAAGAGCTTTCAAAATATGCCAAGGTCCGTGATTTCGGCACTCTTGGTGTAATAGGAGAAATTAACAAGGGGGCAACTCGCACCCTTATGCTTGATGCCCACATTGACGAGGTTGGCTTTGTTGTTACCTCGGTAATGGATGATGGATTTTTAAAGGTTTCTAACGTTGGCGGAATAGATAGCAGAATTTTACCGGCTCTGCCTGTTACCGTTCACGGCAAAAAGGATGTTTCTGCCGTTTTTGTAAGCACCCCTCCCCATTTGTCAAAGGGAGAGGACAAGGTAAAGGACGTTGAGGATATTTTCCTTGATACAGGCCTTGACGAGAAGGTTTCAGATTTTGTGTCTGTTGGAGATTTTGTTACCTTTTCTTCTAAAACCCAAAATTTATCAGGCACAAGGCTTTCGGGTAAATCTTTAGATGACCGCAGCGCTGTGGCCTGTCTTATTGAACTGGCTTCCCGTATTTACGACAAGGAGTTACCCTTTAACGTGATTTTTTCCCTTGCGGAATTTGAAGAGCTTGGCACAAGGGGGGCTAAAACTGCATCCTTTGAGCTTGACTGCGACGAGGCTATTGCTATTGACGTTAGCTTTGCAGATGCGCCTGACGTTCCCGCCACTAAATGTGGAAAACTCGGCAAGGGTGGTATGATTGGTGTTTCTCCCGTACTTAATAGAAGAATCACTGGTGCTCTTATAAACTGTGCGGAGAAAAATGACACACCTTATCAGCTAGAGGTGTGTGGTGGTACCACCGGCACCGATGCAGACTCTATTTCTATTGCAAAAAGCGGTGTGCCCTGCGGACTTATTTCTATTCCTCTTCGCAATATGCACACTCCAACCGAGGTTATTGACCTTAAAGACATTGAAAGCATTTGCGACATTTTAGAGGCTTACATTTTATCAGGGGGTGGCATAGTTGATTAATTTAATTGAAAAGCTTGCCTGCATCCCTTCTGTTTCAGGAAATGAAGATGGAATTAGAAACTTTATTCTAAATGAGGTTTCCCCCTTCGCAGAATGTAAAGTGGATAAAAACGGCAATATAATTTGCTTTAAAAAGGGTAAAAAAAGAGCCGTAAAAAAGGTTATGCTTGACGCTCATATGGACGAGGTTGGTATTATCGCTTCCTCATACACATCTGACGGTTTTATTAAATTTCAGACGGTTGGCGGTATTGATGCCTCTGTTATGCTCTGCCGCAGTGTTGTATTCGAAAACGGCGTTCGCGGTGTGGTAGGTTTAAAGCCTGTTCATTTATCAGACAAGGAAGAAAGAAAAAAGCTTCCCTGTGCAGATAGTCTTTATATAGATATTGGAGCCGCTAACGAGCAAGAGGCTAAAAAGCTTGTAAAGCTTGGTACGACTGCTGTTTTTGAAAGTGATTTTACTAAACTTTCGGACAATACCATCAAGGCTCGTGCTATTGACGACAAAGCCGGTTGCGCTATTCTCATAAACCTCTTAAAAGAAGATGCCGAATATGATTTTTATGGTGTTTTCTCGGTTTTAGAGGAGGTTGGCGCAAGGGGAGCTCGAACTGCGGCTTATGAAATCGACCCGGATGCCGCTATCGTTTTAGAGGCTACCACCGCCGCAGATTTACACGGAGTCCAGAAAGAAAACACCGTTTGTAAATTAGGCGATGGCCCTGCAATATCCTTTATGGACCGCTCAACCCTTTACGACCGCAGACTTTACAACGAGGCTATTTCTTCCTCGGTAAAGTGTCAGGTTAAGTCTATGGTTGCGGGCGGCAACAATGCAGGTGCTATTCATCTTACAAGGTCTGGTATTCCCTCTCTTGCTATTTCTGTTCCCTGCAGATATATTCACTCCCCTTCCTGCGTAGCAAATACAGAAGACATCTATAACGCTTTTTTGCTTAGCAAAGAAATGATGATAAAAGTGGCGTCAGGAAAGCTTTTATGATAAAATACGCAGACAAATTACCTGAACTTTGTGATAATAAAATTTCCCTTGCAAAAATTTTGTCGCTATACAAGGCTTTCGGCAACACCAAAATTTCTCCTGATTTTTGGATACAGGAAAATGAGAGTGTAATTACCGCCGTTCTTTCTTTATATGGCAACGAGATGACCTTTTACTGCAATAATGGAGATTTAGAAGAAATTTGGAATTTCATAAGGGTTATATCCCCTAAAAGAGTGTTTACCGAAAAGGAAAATCTTATAGACCATTGTAACGCTACGATAAAACAGGTTTTTCTTAAAAATCTACCCTTAAAGGAAACTGTTTCTGCAACAAGTGTTCCACTTAAAAAGCTTTATGAGAAGCTTTTATTAGGACAGGACGGAGATGTTTCTCTCCCCTGTTTTGAAAACTTTTGTGGAGATATTTCTCACAGACTAAGGCACAATGGCGCAGTATCCATAACAAAAGACTTTGGCGCCGCACTCTCCTTTATTTATGACGGCGGAGGAATTATCAGCGGCATTTCGGTGGACAAGTCTCATCGGAATAATGGCTTTGGAAGCAAACTTTTAAAAGAGATTTGTGAAAAAACAGGTGGAAATATTTTTGCCTGTACTGATGAGAAAAACAAAGAATTTTATATAAAAAATGGCTTTTCCTATATTGGAGACATAGCATATTTAGAAATGGAAAGAAAGTAAATGAAAGAATTTTTCAACATTGACGAAAGACTTTTAAAAATTGGAGAACAGGCTTTAGAAATGGCTCAGCCTGTTTTTAAACACATAGAAAAAACCACACGTTACAATCAACAAAAGGTTCTTTCTGCTTTTATAAAAAACGGGGTTAGTGAGTCACATTTAGGAATCTCTACCGGTTACGGATACTCAGACCGAGGCAGAGATACCTTGGAGCAGGTTTTTGCCGACTGTGTAGGGGCTGAGGACTCTCTTATAAGACACAATTTTGTATCAGGTACTCACACCCTTACGGTTATGCTTTTTGGTGTTTTAAGACCAAATGATACTATACTTTGCATTACCGGAAGGCCCTACGATACCCTTATCGGTGTTTTAGGAATCGACTCTGATTCTGACGGTTCTCTTGCTCAGTTTGGCATTGGTTTTGAGCAGGTAGACCTTGATAGCAAGGGAGAGCCTGATAAAGAAGAGATTGAAAAGAGATTGAGAGCCAAAAGCTACAAGGCAGTTTACATACAAAGATCTCGTGGCTATTCTCTAAGACCTTCGCTGACAGTTGAGAAAATCGGAGAGCTTGTATCACTTGTTAAAAGTATTGCTCCTGACACCTTGGTGCTTGTCGATAACTGTTACGGCGAGTTTGTTGAAACTACAGAACCGTTAAGTGTTGGTGCAGACCTTATCGCAGGTTCTTTAATTAAAAACCCTGGCGGCGGAATTGCTCCTACTGGCGGATATATTGCAGGTAGACACGACCTTGTTGAGCAGTGCGGTTACAGACTAACTGCTCCGGGAGTTGGCAGAGAGGTTGGAGCCTCTTTAGGCCACAACCGAGAGCTTTATATGGGACTTTTTGCGGCACCTCACACTACCGGAGAGGCTTTAAAAACTGCTGTGTTTGCAGCGGCATTATTTAACAAATTAGGTTATGAAGCCACCCCTAGCTATGATGCTAAGAGGGCAGATATCATTGAAAGTGTGCTACTTAAAACTCCCGAGGCACTTATTGCTTTTTGTCAGGGTATGCAAAAGGGCGCTCCTGTGGACTCTTTTGTTGTCCCTGAACCTTGGGATATGCCCGGATATGACTCACAAGTAATAATGGCGGCAGGTGCCTTTACCTTAGGCTCGTCCATTGAACTTTCTGCAGACGCTCCTTTAAGAGAACCTTTTGCCGCCTGGCTTCAGGGCGGTCTAAATTTCCACAGTGCCGAGGCAGGTATTATGTTAGCGGCGCAAAGTATGATTGATAAAGGAATTATTAAATTTTAGGTGATTAAATATGGAAAAAATATCAGAGCATAAGGCGCTTTCCCTTCTCGAGCTTCCAAACGGTTTTTTGTTTGCCTACTGTATTGAAAAAAATGAGGAAGAGATGTCGGTTGGTTATCAAAAGGTCTCATTTGATACCGGCAAAATTTCTAATATCTCAAAAGCTATTTATATGCTTGGAAAATTCGGAGCAGATTCTAAAAACTTTGAAAACAGGATAAAAAATTATTTAACCTGTTCTACCGTTTTACTTGATGGTGGAAAGGTGTTTGTTGCAGAAAAGGATGGAACTGCTGCTATTTGGGGAAATAAAAATATCCCACTTTGGGAAGGTAATCTTCTCTACAAAAATACTGCTCCCAGTGACGTTGTTTTTTCAGATGGTTGTCTTTGGGCGGCTTATAAGGAAGAAAGCACCTTTATAAGATATAATGCAACCTCTTTAAGGCAAGAACTTAGAATTGGCGGTGGAAGTTCTCCTATTAAAAACCCTGAAAACATTTTCTGCGGCGGCAATAAACTCTTTGTTTGCTGCGGCGACACAAAAGAAATTTGGAAACTTGATACTAAGAATTTTGCAACAGAAAAATACCTTGAGTTTGAAGAGAGTGTGCACTGCTACAAATTTATTGACAAATATGAAATTGTTGCCCTTGATTCAGGAATTTACTTGATATAGAAAAAGTACCATTGAGAAATCAATGGTACTTTTTTAATATTCTTTTAAAGATTTTATATATCGAAAGGTTTCCTTTTCGCCCTTTTCCTTTAGCATAATAAGTAATTTTTCTAAAAGTTTAGCTGTTGCCTCGTGCATATAATCTTTTGCTTTGCCTCTTGCAAAATACTCATAAGGGTGGGCGTCGGTATAGTTTTTCCCCTGATAAATTTTACTTGCGGCTACCCTGTCGCAAAACATTTCCTTTAAAAATTTAAGCGGCATTTTAATAGGGGCGTACAATCTGGTTTTAGGGTTGACATCATTCCAATATTCAAAATGATGGCGATTTTTACCCTTATGATGAAGCCACGCCGTCGAATAGCCGACAGCCTCTCTTTCGGCCTCGTTAGGACTTCGTGTTCCCTGATAATATTTCATTCCCGCTATAAATTCCGTGGGTGAATATTTTGAAAGGTCGTGAAGCAGACCTCTTCCAAAAATGCCCGCCTTGAAACAATGAAGCATAACGGTATGTCTGTGCTTTGTTATGGTGCAAAAATGCTTAATAGGGTGGAGTTTTATCATTTTTTATATCTAACACTTTCCTTATTTTATATGATAATTATATCAAATTAGCTTTAAAAAAACAACTTTAATTGCAAATTTCTTCTACAAACCATCGACTTTCCTCTAAAAATAAATATCTTTGCCTACCGGCTATCTCACAGGTATACCTTATACCTGCCCCTCCTGCTTTTAAGGAGGCGGCTCGACAAACATTAATCACCTTGTCCACCCTATATATGCGACCATCATACCATAAAATTTTAATGGGCATTATGGCGCCTTCTTCGTCAAAACGGGCAGTAACCTCTACATAAGTTTTTTTATACATCTCTTATCGCTCCAAAACAACTTTCTCGTTGGACATCGTCATGAGGTTCAAAATCGGTTAATTCTTTATCTTTGAGAAGCGAAGCATTTTTTACACATCCGCTTCCGTAACGGTATTTTAGTCCATCAATGGTACTCTCGAGTTTTTCCAGTTTTTCCAATTTCTGTGCCTCGCCAAAAAGGTCGAACTGTACTGCCACGCCCTCATTAGTAAGGTCGGCAGCAGCTATCCCTATACTTCTTATAGCAAAAGGTGTGCAGGTGTTTTGCACAAAGAGTTTCAAGCTTTCCTCTACAAGAGTTTTTGACAGATTTGTTGGTAGTTCTAATTTGCATTGTCTTGTGTAGCTGTTAAGATTTTTATCTCTTACACTCAGACAAACGGTCTTACATTTAAAGCCGTGTTCTCTAAGTCTTCTTGCAACACAATCGCCGATAACCATAAGGGTTAGCTTTATATCCTCTAAATTTATTAAATCTCTGGGCGCAGTTACCGAATTGCTTATAGATTTTAAATCTCTTGAGTCCATACAGCAGGCCACAGGACTTTTTTCGGTGCCTCTTGCAAACTGAGAAAGCATAAACCCGTTTTTCCCCAAAAAAGATTCTAAATAGTGAGGGTCACTCTCAGCTAAATCTCCTATGGTAAAAATACCTCTTGCGTTTAGCTTTTTGGTGGTGGCTCTGCCCACATAAAGAAGATTGCTTACATCCATCGGATATATAAGTTCTTTATAATTTTCTTTGTTAAATACAGTTATGGCATCAGGTTTTTTATAATCCGAGCCGAGCTTTGAAAAAACCTTATTCCACGAAACTCCGATAGATACGGTTATCCCTAGTTCTCTTTTTACCCTCTGCCGAATTTCCTCGGCGATTTTTTCTCCGTTTAAGGAATGTGTAACGTCTAGCCAACATTCATCAAGTCCGAAAGGCTCTACAAGGTCGGTATATTCTTCGTAAATTTCTCTGGCAAGTTTGGAAAACCTCAGATATAAGGGATAGTTTGGCGGGACTACCACAAGCTCAGGACATTTCCTTTTTGCCTGCCACAAGGGCTCGGCGGTTTTTACCCCATATCCTGCGGCAATCTGATTACAGGTAAGAACTATTCCGTGACGTTTCTCTTCGTTTCCACCTACAGCTACAGGCATCCCTCTAAGCTCGGGTCGGTGCAGACATTCTACAGATGCAAAAAACTTGTTACAGTCTATATGCAAAATTTGTCTATCCAATCCGCCACATCCCCTTTTTAGAACAAATGTTCGATAGATATATGTTACTATTTTTCTTTAAAAATGTCAATAGAAAAATTTTCCTTTTTTGTTGGATTAAATAGGACACGCAAAAATTTTTAAACCCCCTCATAGTATTAGATATGATACTTTGAGGGGGAGTTTGTATGCTTCAATTACTTATGCAGCTTGCATCAACTATATTTTATTTAGCACTCCACGTTACAGGTCCCGGTTCCTTTCCACCTGCTTTATCTGCAAAAGAGGAAACCGAGCTTTTAGAAAAATATGGCAAGGGAGATATTGAGGCGAAAAACAAGCTTATTGAACACAATCTTCGTCTTGTCGCTCACGTAATAAAAAAATATTACAGTGTAGGCGCCGACCAAGACGACCTTATCTCTATTGGAACCATAGGTCTTATTAAAGCGGTATCTACCTTTAAGGCAGACAAAGGCATACGCCTTGCCACCTATGCCGCCAGGTGTATTGACAATGAAATTCTGATGTACTTCCGAGCCAATAAAAAGACCGAAAAGGATGTGCATTTCAGCGACCCTATTGACTCTGACAAGGATGGAAATGCCCTAACTCTTATGGATGTTATTGCAGATGATATAAATATTGCAGACGAAATTGATAAAAAACTTAAAATTGATAAGCTTAAAGTCCTTATTGAAACACGCCTTGATGACAGAGAAAAGGAAATTATAAAAATGCGATATGGCATTGGAGGATACACCGAGATGACACAAAAAAAGGTTGCTGAGGCACTTGATATTTCTCGCTCTTACGTTTCTCGAATTGAAAAAGTCGCTCTTTTAAAATTAAAGAAGCATTTAGAGTAACATCAAAATACACACGCCCACACATTGAATGTGTGGGCGTTAGAATTATGATTTATTGTTTTTTAATCTGTATAAAATGAGTAAACACGCCACAAGTATTGCGGGGAAAACGGTTGCAACAAGCAATCCCGCTTTCAGATTGCCATCTGCCATTCCCGAAATACTTCCCACCATAGTAGGACTCACTGTGGCACCCAGGTCCCCTGCTAACGCTAAGAAAGCAAACATTGCGGTTGAGCCTCTTGGACAATGCTTAGAGGATATACTGATAGTTCCGGGCCACATAATACCGACAGCCAAACCACAAAGGGCGCAACCAATAAGCCCAAGAATCGGCAAGGTAGACAGTGAAGCCAACAAATAACAACCGGCGCACAAAACTCCGCAAACAAGCATTGCTTTGGTTAAATCAAGCTTTTCACTAAATTTCCCGTAGAACACACGGGCAATACCCATAAACATTGCAAAAAGGCAAGGTCCTGCCAAATCGCCAACCGTTTTTGAAACACCAATAGCAGATTCTGCAAAAGCAGATGCCCACTGAAACATAGAGGTTTCTGATGCACCTGCGCACACCATAAGTATTATCATCAACCAGAAAATTGGCGTTTTTAGCAGTCTACTAATGCCCATACTTTTGCCTTCCTCAACCAATCGCTCAATGGGGCAGTTAATGAAATTAAAGGTGTTGTATAGCGGTACCAACGCCCAAATGAAAGTTAGTATTCTCCAATTTTCCACGCCAAAAATGACAAAAAAGAAGGTGGAGCCTAAAATTACTCCCATAGCACCCCAACAGTAGAAGGAATGTAAGATACTCATTACTCCATCCTTGTTTTCAAAGGGACAAGCCTCAACGATAGGGCTTACTAAAACCTCAATAAGACCGCTTCCCACGGCATAGAGCACTACTGAAATCAATATGCCCACAAAGGCATTGTGGATGATATCGGGCAGAATTGCCATTAAAACAAGTCCGGCGGCAGATAATACTTGGGATGCAACAATACATCTGCGATATCCTATTTTGTCGGCATATTTGGTAGCCGCAAGGTCAACAACAAGCTGTGTGAAAAAGAATACCATTGGAATCATTCCAATCTTTTCGAGAGGAATTCCATAGGTGCCTTTAAAGGTTAAAAAAAGTAGAGGGGTGAAATTTGCCGAAATCGCCTGTGTTACAAAGCCAAGATAACAAGCTTTTAGTGTTTTTTTGTAATTTTTTTGCTTTGTCATAATGATAGTCCTCTAAGTGTTTGGTAGTCTTCAGTCGCTTTATTATACATTGCTTTCTGGCAAAATGCAATACTGATTTAAAAGGCCTCGAACCTCCGTTATTTTAAACTACAAAAATACCTAATAACATATTAATGAAATATTCTGTGTTCCACCGAATGTGAAATAAAATTCGCATCAAAACATTTGCAAAGCAAATATTTCACACACGTAGTGTATTTCATAGCGAAGCTATTTCACTCGCCGAAAGGCGAATTTCATTGAAAAAAGCACCGACAAAGCCGATGCTTTTTTCTGGCCTGCCCGAAGGGATTCGCCGTCTGCTTTGCATACTTATGGCTTGTCGACCGTTGCCTTTGGCAACAGTACCCGACTTCACCGCTCTGTCTAAAAAACAGTACACCGTACTGTTTTCCTTCACGACAGACCCTTGCGGGTTCGAATCCCTTTTTATACAAAAGATTATAAAGGAGTAGCATCTTACGACACTACTCCTTTATAATTGGCCTGCCCGAAGGGATTCGAACCCCCGGTCTTCAGAATCGGAATCTGCTGCGTTATCCAGCTGCGCCACGGGCAGAAGCTACCCTTTAATTATAACACACAGACTGTTTATTAGTCAATTACAGACTTGAAAAGCCGTTACCTATTATATCGCTAGAGGTTCCGATAATTGTAAAGGCGTTGGGGTCGAGTTCCTTTATTTTGTGTTTTAAAAACACTGCTTGTTTTTTCTCCACCACAGAAATAATTGCCTTTTTTGAACATTTTTCATAGGCGCCCTCGCAGTTGTTTAAAAGGGTGGCTCCCCTTTCTAAATCATGGGTTATAAAATCTATAATTTTCATATGCTCGTTGGTTATTATAATAAAAAACTTTGTACCTTTTAGGCTTTCTATTGCACTATCTACCACCAGTGCTCTTATGACTAAGGCAAATAAAGAAAAGAAACCAATTTCTATTCCCAACAGTAAAAATGCTCCAAGAATCACAAAACCGTCTACCATCAGTAGAGCTTTGCCTATTTTCACCTTGAAAAATTTCTTTATTATCAGGGCGATTATATCGGTGCCGCCTGAACTTGCTTCCTCGTTGAATATAAGTGCCGCACCCAAGGAAATTAAAATCATATCAATAAAAAGTTCCAAGAGTTTTTGATTGGTAAATGGAATGTCGTGCGACAAAAAGTTTTCAAACAAATTTAAAAAGAGTGACAGTAGGCCTGTTGTAAACGCTGTTTTAAAGGCAAACTTTCTCCCTAAAATAACAAGCCCTACCAAAATTAGCAAAAAATTTAATATTGTTGCTATTTTGGTAGGAGATAGTCCGTCTATCACTCGGCTAAGTATAATGGCAATGCCGCTTACTCCACCTGTTGAAAATCCGTTTGGAAATTCAAAAAAGTAAATACCTACCGCCATCATAAACGTTCCTATACTTATTATTAAATAGGATTTTACTGTACTTTTCATATTACGGCACACCTCATCATACAGTATGCCCATTTTATTTAATTATTCTTCAAAATACTTGTATGCAGCATTTCTGAGTCTTGGCTGATAATATTCCTCCTGAGGATTTAACATATGGTGAGCATAGAAAAATGAAAATTCTTTATCAGGGTCTATGAGCATTGTAGCTCCTGCCGCACCGCCCCAACCGAACTCTTTTAAAGAACCGTTGCTACCTGAAGATTCCTTATCCATTAAAGTTCTGACGCCAAGGCCGTATCCGTAGCCTGTAAGCTGCGACCAGTTAAATACATTTAGTTGCTCTGCGTTTAGGCGGTTGCGTCTGATTTCTTCAATAGAGTTTTTAGTTAAAATTCGCTCTCCTGTAGCCGCTACACCAAAATTTGCCAAAGCATTTCCAAGTTTTGCATAATCTGCCACGGTAGTAATAATTCCGCCACCGCCGCTATCGTAATTCTCTCCTAAAACGAAAACGTTTTGGAGTCCTACGTTCACAAGTTTGCCCTCTTGAGATTTGTCATCCCCTCTTTGTGAGGCTACCGCATCAAATTTACCCTTAGTTTCGTATCGATACTGAGAGGCCATATTTTTCTTTATTTCTTCGTTTATATGATAAAACGACTTTGTCATATCGCAGGGCAAGAAAATATTGTCACGCACATAATCTGCAAAGCGTTTGTTTGTTACTATTTCTACAACCGCTGCCAAAACGTCAAGACCTAAGCTATAACCCCATATGGCACCTGGTTCAAATGCTAAGGGATCCTCAGCAATACATTCCGCAACGGTTACGGTATCCATCTTTCCGCCTGTAATTTCTCTTGCTTTTTTCATACCTTTAGTATTAAGACCATAGGTAAGACCTGCCGTCATGGTAAGTAAATTCTCTATGGTTATAACGTTCTTTGCCGGTTCAATACTGCCGTTAGGCTGCTTAACCATCATATTTTTATAAGCAGGAATATATTTATACAGTGGGTCAGAGAGGTTTATTATTCCCTTTTCCACAAGCTGCATTGCCGCAACTACTGTTGTAATCTTGGAACAAGAATAAATATTTATGTATTTATCTGCGCTCATAGGCTCCTTTGTTTCCACATCACTGTATCCGCTGCTATATCTGAAAACTTCCCTGTTTTTGTGGTAAACACAAACGCTGTTTCCCGGTATAAGCCAATTTGTCAGACTGTCCATAAAATTTTTTAAATCTAAAAGGCTCATTATATTCTCCTTAAGTATTATAACTTTGCTTATTATATCATTATAAAATGGTATTTTCAAGGTAGAACAAAAAGCACCCATTCGGGTGCTTTAATTTTGGCTTTCCGGGATACTCTCCGCCAAAACAAAAAGCACCCATTCGGGTGCTTTCGTTTTGGCGGAGAGAGAGGGATTCGAACCCTCGGTACAGTATTAGTGTACACACGATTTCCAATCGTGCGCCTTAGACCAGCTCAGCCATCTCTCCAAACTGCCGAAATCTATTATACATATATCCTGCAAAAAAATCAAGTGATTTTTGCAAGTTTTTATTTTTTATAGACCAACAGCATATTTTCTGCCTTTTTTACTATCATATCACGTAGTTTCAAGGGGGATATTACCTCTATTCCCCTATCAAACTGGGTAATCCAACTAACAAGTCCGTCACTTATAAGGGCGTTTACACGGAAATTAAATTTTCCCTCTTCTAATTTTATAATATGTATTTTATCTGAGAACCTATCAATAACCTGTTCTAAGAGCTTTACGTCACAACTAAGCTCGATTTCAGTAAGCTCTCCGCCAAACATATTAAAAGTTTTTGAGATATAGTCAGCAATATGGAAATTGTCGGTATATTCACTTACCTCACTGAAATGGCGGAATTTCTCCTCAGTTTTTGTCACCTTTTTCATTCTGTCAAGTCGCAGATGTAAAAGGTTGTCGTACTTTTCGTTATTACATATAAGGTAATAATGGTCATCCACCCACACAAGAGCGTAGGGACTGACGGTAAACTCCTTTTCCTCTAAAATAATTTTTCTGTCATCTCTTAGCTTTCTGGTTCCGTAACGAAGTGTTGCTTTTTTTCTTTCCTCGATAGCCTGTCTTAAGGTATCAATGCTAAGATAAATTTCCTCGTTATCGCATTTGTGACGTTTTTCAATATAAACACTTTTTTCTCGTTTTTTTGCCTGTTTATCAGAAAGCATATCGTCAAGCTTATTAACAAGCTCTCTTGTTTTTTTAGGGGTTATAAAATCTGCCGCTTGAACTGCATCGGTCAAAAGATATATTTCGGGCATTTCAAGTTCACGGGAAGCCATAAAATATCCCGATTTACTACCCCTTGTTTTTATAATATCAAAACCGTAAAATATCAGGTTTTCTATATCGTCATAAATGGCTTTGCGTTCTGCAGTAACGCCAAGTTTAGCTAAATGCTCACATATTTCGGTAGCGGTAATAGGGTTTTGCTCGTCTGAATATTTACGTAAAATATCCACTATATAAAGAATTTTTAATTTTGAGCCTTGTCTTGCCGCCATTTTTCCACCTCGCCTAAAAATTCGTCATAGGTATAAAGGGTATTAACTGCCTGGAGTAAAGAATTTGCCGTAAGGCAAGAAGGTAACTTTAAAAACTTGCAAAGTCCCTCTCTTTTAGCCTTACTATTTTCTCCACCTGAGATTCCAAGATTATAGAAATCGGTCTTGCTAACCTTGTGAGTGTTTTCTGTGGTCTTTTCGCTCATTACTCCTGCTTTTTTTAAAGCCTCGATAATTATACTGTCGTCGGTACCTTCTACTCCTAAAATTCCCTCGGCACTCGCCTTGGATTTTCTCTTTTCCTTACCTTTTATGCTTGGGAGATAAACGTTTGTAATTTCACTTGTTTTGCAAAGCTTTGCAACAAAGTTTCTTATCATCTGCCCTGCATTATCGCTATCGGTCATTATAATAATACCGCTTTTTTGGGAGAAAAGTTTTATGAGTTCTTTCTTTTCCTCACTCTTAAAGATTCCAAAACCATCTGTAGTTATTATAACACTGTCAATTATATTACTTAGTCGAATTTTGTCGTACTTTCCCTCGACTATAACCGCCTGTTTTAACTTAATCAAGGGCTTCACCCGTTTTCATTATATAAATAAGCCTTACTATAAGTTTTTCAATAATAACTCTAGCATCGGTTGAATAGCTTTTGTTTTCTCTTTCGGCGCTTATTATAGCATCAAAAGAAAGTTTTATTTTGTTATCATCGTATTTGCCCAGTTGATATGAGGCGTTTTTAAGTCTGAAAGCGGTGTTTTTCATATTAAAGTCTTGCGCCGCACTTTCTGGAGCCACGCCTTGTTTTTTAGCGGCACTTGCTCTATACAAATCAACAAAAGCCTGTCCAATCTGATGAATTATCAAATCCGGAGCGACCCTCATATAATAAAGGTCGTCAAGGAGTTTCATAGCCCCTGCCGTATCCCCTGCTATGATTTTTTTAGATAAATCAAATATTGATGCTTCCACCGATTTTACTGCAACCGAGTCTATAATTTCTTTAGTAATCTCGCCCTGTTTTACATATAGGCAAAGTTTTTCAAGCTCATTTAAAAGAGTGTTTATATCGGTAGAGCAGCTGTCAATGAAATAGCTTGCATTAGAGTTAGAAAGCGTGCAGTTTCGCTTTTTAGCCGAGGCTACAAGCTGTCTTACAAGTTCTTCCTTGGTTCTATGGTCAATTATTACAGAACTTCCGCCGACACCCTCTGCCGCTTTCATAAGTTCCTTGATTTTGCTTGATTTTTTAGGGTCGTAAACAATAGCATCAAAATATATTATGAAAACCGATGTTTCATATTTTGTGCCTGCGAGCTCTAACAGACTATCAAACTCGTTTTTTGAGCATTTGTCTACGTCATAGTCGCTTAAAACAACGCATTTTTTATCTGAGGTAAAGGAGCAGCTGCTAAGTTCGTTATATAAAACCTCTAAATCGCAATCGTTTTCAAAGGTTACTAGATTAAAACCGTCGTCCTCGCCGATTGCCGCTTTAATTATTCTATTCATTGCCTGTGTTTTTAAAAAGCTATCGTTTCCTACGATAACGTATACAGGTAAAATTGCGCCGTTATCAAGGCTTTGTTTAAGACTTTTTTCGCTAAGAGCCACTTTTTTCACTCCTTTTAACACCTAAATATGAAAATATAAATATTGCTACAGCAAATATAATCCAAAAAACAACCATTTCCTTTTTCATATATAATAACACTAGGTTACTGCTACCGAAAAATCTTACAACCATCATAAAATATTCCATACCGATTTCTGCAAGAAAAAATAAGGCTGTACTTATAATATTTAATATTGGAATTATGGAAATAACAAGTCCTATTACTGTTAAAACCAAAACAAGATTGGCGGCAAAAAGCACTAGGACATTGACAAGTATTGCAACTGTCGATACACTTTCAAAATAATAAACTAATACTGGCATTGAACAAATTATTGCCGAAAAAGAAACGAGGGCTATTTGCAAACCGCTGTTTAATATTTTGCCTATTCTTCCGCCACGTTTTACTCCGCCGAGAAGTTTTGAAATCATTGGATAAAGCACGATAATTCCAAAGGTTGAACTTGCCGACAACAAAAAACTTATGCTTCCCACAACAAGAGGATTTGCGGCTATTATTAAAGTAATTGCTACAAAAAGAGAGTTAAGTCCGTCTCCTTTTCGATGGATGATATTGCCCATTAGCAATATTATATAAACAACAGAAGCTCTGATTGCAGAAATCTGAAATCCGCAAGCGAGAAGCACCAAGAAGACTGTGGACAGTCCGCAAATACCTATTATTTTATCATTTACCTTTAGTTTTCTTAAAAAATGCACCAAGTTAAGACAAATAATTCCTAAATGAAGTCCTGAAACCGCCATTATGTGACTGACTCCTGCATTATTGATTGCCTTTTGGTCTGATATATTTATATAACTTTTATTTCCTGTGGTAAGAGCTACAAGTAGTGGCTCATTCCCTAAATTACAATTAGCGGAGATGGTGTTTTCTATCCATTCTCTGAAGTCTGCCATTAACCTTAAAAAAGAAAATTTGGGCCTATTTACGTTTTTTAGTTGGTTTAGAAAACCACTTAGATAAATTCCCTGTGAATAATTATTTGCTCTTTGAGACTCATCCATTTTTTGCGGTTTTATAGAAAGGGTTATGGTGTCCCCTGTTTTTATATCATAAATAGCACCGGAAAAAACCCACACCTTGCCCTTTAGTTCTTTGCTTTTTATGGTTACTGCCTGTCCGTTTGGATAAATTTTAGGGGTATCACAAACAACCCCTTTTACAGTTATTTCTTCTAAGGGCAATTCTTCAACAGTCTTTATATTGTTTAACGTACAAAAATAATTAACAACTGCCAAGATTAGAACAAGTAAAGGAACGACAAGTCTTAAAAATAGTTTTCTTTTTACAAGGTAAAGTATTGCGCCGCAAAAAAGCAAACAAACACAAAACGCTATTATCCAATTCTTTCCGAGATAAAGCGCCGCAAAGGAAAGAATTAAAGATAAGATTCCTATAATAACAAATGGTCTTTTCATATATAATTTTAGTCCCGACCTGAACTAATATCAAATCGGGCGCAAAAATTTCCTATTTAAAAAATAGCGGTATTTTATTTAGATAAATAATATCCGTTCTGTCTGCGGCATCGCCCTCGGCAAGTACGGCACAGGTAGCAACCTCTTTTGCCCCTGTTTTCTCCACTAAACTACGCAAAGATTTTAAGGACTCACCTGTGCTTATTACGTCATCCACAAGTAAAACCCTTTTGCCCTTTATTAAATTAGCCTCATCTTCACCTAAATAAAGGTGCTGCTTTGCCTTGGTAGTAATGGACTGAACCTCTATGGAAATGGGGTTGCCCATATAAACCTTAGTGCCTTTTCTTACTACAATATAAGGTTTACCCGACTGCCTTGACATTTCATAGGCAAGTGGTATGCTCTTTGCCTCAGGGGTTATAATGTAATCAAACTCAGGTGCCTTTTCCAAGAGAGCTTTTGATGCGGCAATAGTAACCTCGGTATCGCCAAAAAGAATAAATGCCGCAATACTAAGATTTTCGTTAACATCAAAAAGTTTTAAATCTCTTTTAAGTCCTGCTATATCTACAGAATAATATTTATCCATTGTCTTTACTCCTTTTTAGCCAAAGCATTCAAACCCGAATCAGATTTTGCGACACGGATTTTCCGTTGTGTCTTTGTTAAAATACTCGCAAATCCGTCAGGATTTGCTGTGTTTTGTGCCTCGCACACCAAAAAATCCGTTGTTGCAAAATTCTCCGACCTTAAAGGTGCGGTTTTTTGTGTGGATTTTGGTGAAGCTAAGCTCATAAGGCTTACGCCTATGTGCGCAGGTGAGCCGAAAGCCGCCGAAAAACCGCCCTTTAAGGCTGGTTTGGGCTTAAATGCTTTGGCTAGCCCGGAGGCCACTGAAGATTTCTTCTTGCTAAAAGATGGAAATGAATGTGGCCAACGGTTTGTCCACCCTGCTCACCGCAGTTGTTTACAACCCTGAAGCCTTTTTCAAGATTTTCTCTTTTTGCGATTTCTCCTATTGCCTCAAACACTTTAGCAATAAGATGACTGTTTTCTGCGTTTATCTCTGCGGCGCTTTTTATATGCTCTTTAGGAATAACGATAGCGTGGAAAGGCGCCTGTGGGTCAATGTCTAAAAAGGCATAGACGTCATCATTTTCGTAAACCTTGGTTGAAGGAATTTGGCCTGCAACTATTTTACAAAATAAACAATCTTCCATTTTCTAACCCTCTATCATTTCTGAAATAATTTCATATGCGGCGTCTACCGCTTCCTGTGCTTTGGAAACATCCTTACCGCCTGCCATAGCACTGTCAGGCTTGCCGCCTCCGTTACCGTCGGCGATTTTTGCAACTGCCTTTACAATGTTGCCTGCGTTAGCTCCCTTGTTTATTGCTTCTTTACCGCAAGCGGCGCAGAAGGTGAGCTTATCGCCGTTTACCGAAGCGAATAGGCAAACTGCATCAGCACTATCTCCCTTAACCTTATCGCACATAGAACGTAGTTCATTAGCCGGTGTGCCGTTTATTAAAGCGCAAACAATTTTAACACCGTTTACCTCTTTTGCGGAGTTCATAATATCACTGAGTTTTGCTCCTGCGGCAGCGGCTTCAAGGCTCTCTACCTTTTTAAGAGTTTCTTTGAGTTCGTTTGAAAGCTGAGTTGCTTTCAGAGAAATTTCCATTGGGTTAGGGCTTTTAAGAATTGCAGCAGTTTCATCAACAACCGATTTATACTTATAAAGAAGTTCTAAAACGTTAGCGCCTGTAACCGCTTCAATTCTACGAACACCTGCGGCCACGCTGCTTTCTCCTGTAATACGGAAAAGTCCGATTTTTGAAGTATTATCAACATGGGTGCCGCCGCAGAACTCTGTTGAGAAGTTTTTAACGTCAACAACCCTTACAATATCTCCGTACTTTTCTCCGAAGAGTGCCATAGCACCAAGCTTTTTAGCCTCTTCGATGGGCATTTCTTTGTTTTCTACGGTAATACCGTCTAAAATAACGGTATTTACAATTTCCTCTACCTTTTTAAGTTCTTGACCTGTTAAAGCGGAGAAATGGGTAAAGTCAAATCTGACGCTATGCTCATTTACAAGCTGACCTGCCTGTTCAACGTGGGTGCCAAGCACCTGTCTTAATGCGGCTTGTAAAAGGTGTGCCGCAGTATGATTACGGCGAATAGCATTTCTGCGTTTTTCATCTATTTCGCAAGAAACCTTATCTCCAACAGAGATTACACCCTCCTCGACTGTGCCGAAATGGGTATAAACACCGCCTGATTTAGTGGTATTGGTAACCTTAAAGGTAAAGTCCTTACCCTTAATATAGCCGGTATCTCCTACCTGACCGCCGCTTTCTCCATAGAATACGGTTTTGTCAAGAACTAAAACTGCCTTTTCTTCAGTATTTGCGGACTCTACAGACTCGTTATTAACAACAAGCTCTAAAACGGTAGCCTCGCAAACGTTTTCGGTATAACCTAAGAACTCTGTGTCCTTCGAACTGAAGGTAAAGCCGTCGCTTTTCCAACTTTCTCCGTCAGAGGCTTTACGTGAATTACGGGCAAGTTCCCTTTGTTTTTGCATAAGTTCATTAAAGGTTGCCTCGTCAACAGTCATACCTTTTTCGGCTAAAATATCCTTAGTTAAGTCAAATGGGAAACCATAGGTGTCGTAAAGTTTAAAGGCATCGGCGCCTGAAAGTTCTCCGCCTTTTTTAGTGAGTTCACTAAGCAAAGCAAGACCCTGGTCGATGGTTTTGGCAAAGGCCTTTTCCTCATTTGAAATAACCTGCATAATAAATTCTTTCTTATCCACAAGTTCAGGGTATGCTGATTTATTTTCTCCGATTACAACCTCACAAAGCTCGGTTAAAAAGGCGTTTTTAACTCCAAGTAATCTGCCGTGACGTGCGGCTCTTCTGATAAGGCGGCGAAGAACGTATCCTCTGCCCTCATTTGATGGAATAACACCGTCGCAAATCATAAAGGTTGCACTTCTTGCGTGGTCGGTTATAGCACGGATTGAAATATCGTTATTCTTATCCTTGCCGTATTCCTTGTCTGAGAGCTCACATACCTTATCAAGTATTTTTCTGACAGTATCAACCTCGAACATATTGTCTACCGACTGCATAATACAGGCAAGTCGTTCAAGTCCCATACCTGTATCTATATTTTTATGTTCAAGCTCGGTATAAGTACCATCTCCCATATTGTTAAACTGTGTGAACACATTGTTCCAGATTTCCATATATCTGTCACATTCACAGCCGGGCTTACAGTCAGCACTACCGCAACCATATTTTTCGCCTCTGTCAAAATAAATCTCAGAGCAAGGACCGCAAGGGCCTGTACCGTGCTCCCAGAAGTTATCAGCTTTACCAAGGCGGACAATATGAGCCTCTTCTACTCCGATTTTATCCTTCCAAATGTTATAAGCCTCATCGTCTTCTTCGTAAACAGAAGGCCAGAGCAAATCTTTAGGAATTTCCAAGGTTTCGGTTAAAAACTCCCACGCCCAAGGAATAGCCTCCTCCTTGAAATAGTCACCAAAGGAGAAGTTTCCTAGCATTTCAAAATATGTGCCGTGACGAGCTGTATGTCCTACTCTTTCAAGGTCAGGTGTTCTGATACATTTCTGGCAAGAGGTAACACGGCTTCTTGGTGGGGTTACCTCTCCTGTGAAATACTTTTTCATAGGTGCCATACCTGAGTTTATAAGTAACAGGGATTTATCGTTGTTTGGAACAAGAGAAAAGCTATTAAGACGCAAGTGCCCTTTACTTTCGAAAAATGAAAGATATTTTTCCCTTAAATCGTTAAGTGATGTCCATTTCATAGTCATTCTACCTTTATAAATTAATAATATATAATTATATATCCTATAATAATATTTGTCAACTTGATAAAAACAAACCTTCCACATCCGGCAGTATGCTAGTGACGGAAAAGTGAGTGGAATTAAGGGGAATGTGGATATGAACAGTATGATAATTGGGTAATTTGCATTAAATATGCATAAATTTGTGCATAAAAATAGTTTTTTTCAAAAAAAATGAATTTTTTTGCATTTTATGCTTGACAAACTGCATATTATGCATTATGATAGAAAAAAACAATTCCAAAAGGAGAAACAAATCATGAAAAAAATCTTATCATTAGTATTGGCATTAGCACTAATTATCTGCTGCTTTGCAGGTTGCGGTGCAAAAAAGGACACATTAACTGTTTATACCGAGGCCGGTTTCGCACCATATGAGTTCGTTTATAACAATGAAATCGTTGGTGTTGATATTGAAATCGTTAAAGCAGTTGCAGAAAAACTTGGTAAAGAATTAGTAGTTAAAGACGTTAAGTTCGATACCATCGTTGGTGCTGTAAAAAGCGGTAAAGCAGATATAGGCGCTGCAGGTATCACAATTAATGACGAGCGTAAAGAAGAGGTTGCTTTCTCTATTCCTTATTCTTCTACCGAGCAGTACGTAATCGTTAAGGCTGATAACAACACAATCGTTAACCTTGATAACCTCAAGGGCATCAAGATCGGTATCCAGAACGGAACCACATCTGACTTTATGATTGACGGACTTATCAAAGACAATACCTTAGCAGGTTCAACAATCGTTCCTTACGATGCTCCAGCTCTTGCAGCAGCTGCATTAGGAAGCAAGGTTGAAGCAGTTGTTACCGATAAGCTTACCGCTCAAATCATTGTTGACGGCAGCAACGGCGCTTACAAAACCTTTAAGCTTGTTAAGGCAGACGGAAGCGATGCCGCAGAAGTTGAAGAGTATGGTATCTGCGTATCTAAGGAAAACACCGAACTTCTCAAAACCATCAACGAAGTTTTACAGGGTCTCCTTGATGACGGAAGCGTTGCTAAGTGGGAGAAAGAATTTAACGACAAGGCAGCTACTGTTACAGAATAATATAATTATTGTATAAATTAAGGGAAGGAGTGGCTTCGCTACTCCTTCTTTTAGAATTTATAATATGCTTGTGCAAAGTGGAGGAAAATAAAAACAAATGAATTTTATTATTGAAGGCTTTGAAAAAACCTTTATAAGAGAAGACCGTTACAAAATGTTTTTAGAAGGTATCGGCAATACTCTTATGGTTGCACTTTTTGCCACCTTGATAGGTGTTTTTATCGGTGCACTGATTGCTATTGTCAAAACCATACATAAACAATCGAATAAACTAAAGATTTTAAATGCCATTGCGGAGATTTATACCACCATTATCCGTGGTACTCCGGTTGTTGTTCAATTGCTTATAATGTATAATATTGTCTTTGTGTGGTCAGATAATGCTGTGCTCATTGGCATCATCGGCTTTGGTATTAACTCAGGCGCTTATGTTGCCGAAATTATTCGTGCAGGTATTAATGCCGTAGATATTGGTCAAACAGAGGCAGGACGCTCCCTTGGTCTTTCCCAAGGACAAACAATGCGTTCTATCGTTTTACCTCAAGCAATTAAAAACGTTTTACCCGCCATCGGCAATGAGTTTATTTCATTACTCAAGGAAACCTCTGTTATAGGCTTTTTGGGTGTTATCGACCTTACAAAAGCGGCAGAAAGAGTAATTTCACGAACTGCTGATGTGTATTTCCCTTATATAACAATTGCGCTTATTTACCTTGCTTTTGTTTATATACTCAACTATTTTGTCAAAAAGTTAGAAAAGAGGTTGGCGAAGAGTGACCACTAATGATGTTATAATTAAGGTTGAAAATTTACAAAAATCTTTTGGTGACAACCAGGTTTTAAAGGGTTTAAATGCCGAAATCAACAAGGGAGACGTAATGGTTGTTATCGGAGCTTCCGGCTCAGGTAAATCCACCTTCTTACGTTGCCTTAACCTTTTAGAAGAACCTACAGGCGGAAGTATCATTTTCGGTGGAACCGACATCACCGATAAGTCGGTTGATATAAACGTGCACCGTCAAAAAATGGGTATGGTTTTCCAACAGTTTAACCTTTTCCCACATATGACCGTTCTTAAAAACATGACCTTAGCTCCTATGAAACTTATGGGAAAGACTAAGGAAGAAGCTGAGAAAGAGGCGATGGTACTTTTAGAGCGCGTTGGTCTTGCAGATCGTGCCGACTCCTACCCTTCTCAGCTTTCAGGCGGACAAAAGCAGAGAATTGCAATAGTTCGTGCTCTTTGTATGAACCCTGAGGTTATGCTATTTGACGAGCCTACCTCTGCTCTCGACCCTGAGATGGTTGGAGAGGTTTTAGAGGTTATGAAGCAACTAGCTAAAGAAGGTATGACCATGGTGGTTGTTACTCACGAAATGGGCTTCGCCCGTGAGGTTGCAACCAAGGTTGCATTCGTAGATGAGGGCGTTATTGTTGAAGAAGCTCCACCTGAAGAATTCTTCTCAAACCCTAAAAATGCAAGACTTAAAGATTTCTTATCGAAAGTATTATAAAAAAGAACCGACATCTTTTGATGTCGGTTCTTTAATTATATATAATTAACGTAGTTTCGGTTATGGAATAATTAGTTATTCTAAAATTTGACTTTTCTTTGATTAATAATTCGTTTATGTTGTTCAGATAGGTATCCTTGTTTGCCTTAAACAGTTCTTTAAAGTCATCATCAGAAAACCTAAATTCCATTCTGTCAAATGGTTGCATTAAATATTTCGCAATCTTTTCTTCCCCATTTGGACTGTATACATAATCTTTTTTCACAAAATAATTATTGTCAATTTTATCGCAAACGGGAAGGTTGAAATTATAAGGTTTTGGGGTTTCACTAACTACCTCATCGTAGCTAAGTTCAGTATGAGTCCTATATCTTAAGTGGTCAATATTTATCTCTTTATCCCTTAAATTAAAATAAAGATAGGTCCCCATACCATCATTCCAGGTAACATCTAGATGGTACCAAGCGTTATCAATATTTACTAAATTCCACATATGTGCTTCGCCTTTGGCATCGCCTGTTACGAGAGTAGACTTTATATTATACTGAGCAAGAAGCAACTGCATGGCTCTTGAATAACCCTCACAAACCGCCTCGCCGTTTATAAGGGCACCATATGCGGTATAAACAAGTGGGTTTTCTGTTGACTTAGCATATGTAACATTTTTACATAAAATATCGTGAAGCTGAAGCTCTATTTCAAAAGGGGTGGTGGCGGTAACTTGGGACATTATTTCCGCTACCTTGCGAGAAAGGGCATTCTCCATTTGTAGCTGGTCAGATTTGTCTATCAAATAGGTCAAATTGTCCTGTCCCTCAAAAAGTATTCTTATGGTTTCCCCATCCTGAGAATTGCCTGTATAATATGCAGGTGGAATCCAAAAATACTGCGGCATATCAGTTTGAAGCGCCGCAACTATAATATTTATATCTCTTCTGTAATTGGTATAAACAGGAGTTTCTAAACTTATCCACCCTGTTTCCATATCCTTTACGGCTTTTTCAAGGGTGTTATAAATGCTTTTCTGTTTATCCGTAAGCTGAGCATAACAAATTTTAAAGTCTTGTTTTGTAACGGGTTCTTCCGGCTTATTAGGAACGGGGGTACTACTGTTAGAAGATGCCGACGGTGTACTACTTTCTATATTAGAAGAAGGTTTACTGCTATTCTCTTTAGGAGTAGATTGAGTGCTGCTTGTATTAGAAATTACAGGTTTACTGTTTTCAACTTGGCTTTCGGTAATATCTGAGGAGTCGCTTTGTTCGCTTGTATTGATTACAGGTATATTGCTCTGGGATTTGCAACTGCAAAAGGATATTATTAAAAGCAGCGCAATAATCAATACCGTAAATTTTTTCAAAGCCGACACCTCCTAATTTATAGTGTAATTTTGAAACATTGTCTGAACATACTCTATCCATCCGTAACAGATAGGATAGTTTAAGTTTGTTTCTGTATTATTCATTATAAACTTAAAATCGTTAGATGACAACCCTAACTTTGATATTTTTTCAAAAAAAGCTACGGTTATTTTTTCCATACTTTCTAAGGTCTTATTTCCCTCAATTTCCTCTATTAAAACTACCGATGAAAAACGATATTTGTCTTCCCCTTTTTCCATAACAATTCCACCCAATCTATCACACATATCTCCTATAAATTCGGTTGATGCTTTTATGGTGTAATTTACTTCATAGCCTGAGTTTTGGAGTTCCTTTTCGCAGTTTTCAGCAAAGGTAAAGGCATTTATCCTCCTATTTTCAAAATCCAGGAATATAAAAACTCCTCTATCATCACCGGTATAAATAAAAACTCCACTGTTTTCAGGGGTGTTTACATACGGCACGCCTTCCATTTTTTCTCCTGCCTGATTAGTATCAAAAACAACCGACGCCGGAAGGACAAATATTCCTAAAAGGGTGAAAATACCCAAGGTTACGGTTATGGTAAGCAGCATTGGCTTTAACAGAAATTTTTTCATATCACACCTCAAAAATCTTATATTTTTATTATTGTTTGTTTTTTGAGGTTATATACAACAAAACCACCTGTAAATCAGGTGGTTTTAGTCTTTATTTTCTTGCAACTCCTGTTTCGTGGGCAACCTTTACAACTGCCTCGGCAACTGCCTTGGCTACACGTTTATCTAAAGCCGGAATAATAATATTATCCTCGTTTAACTCATCGTCGGAGATTAAGGAAGCTAACGCATAGGATGTTGCTACCTTCATTTCTTCATTGATACATGTAGCTCTGCAATCTAATGCACCTCTGAATATGCCTGGGAAAGCAAGAACATTATTTATCTGATTTGCAAAGTCAGAACGGCCTGTTCCTACAATTCTTGCTCCTGCCGCCTTCGCTTTATCAGGCATAATTTCAGGTGTTGGGTTTGCCATTGGGAACATAATGGCATCCTTTGCCATACTTTTTACCATTTCTTCTGTTACGATGTTTGGAGCAGAAACGCCTACAAATACGTCGGCGCCGCACATAGCATCTGCAAGGCTTCCTTTTTTATGTTCAAGGTTTGTAACCTTTGCTATTTCCTCTTGAGCAGGGTTATTATTTTCATCACCTTCACAAACAATACCATAACGGTCACAGAAGGTAAGATTTTTAACGCCTATATTCATAAGGTGCTTTCCTATTGCAATACCTGCGGAGCCTGCGCCACTTATTACAACCTTTATTTTCCCTATATCCTTTTTAACAATCTTTAACGCATTGATTAAAGCTGCAGCGACTACTATTGCGGTGCCGTGTTGATCGTCGTGGAAAATGGGGATGTCACAAATTTCTTTCAGTTTTGCCTCAATTTCAAAGCAACGTGGTGCCGCAATATCTTCTAAATTTATTCCTCCAAAAGAACCTGAAAGCAGATATATGGTACGAACTATCTCATCTACGTCCTTACTCTTTATGCAGAGTGGGAATGCATCAACGTCTGCAAACTCTTTAAAGAGGGCACATTTACCCTCCATTACAGGCATACCGGCTTCAGGGCCAATATCGCCAAGACCTAAAACGGCGGTACCATCGGTTACAACTGCCACAAGATTTGAACGTCTTGTTAGGTCATATGATTTATTTACATCCTTTTGTATTTCAAGGCACGGCTCGGCAACGCCGGGAGTATAGGCTAGAGATAAATCCTCCCTTGTATTTATGGGTGCCCGAGAAACAACCTCTATTTTACCCTTCCAATCATAATGTTTTTTAAGTGATTTCTGTCTGATATCCATTATTTTTTCCTCACTTTTCTTAAATTCTATGAAAATTATTATACTATTCCAAAAAACATTTGTCAAACTATTGACAATGGTTTTTACAGGCGCTAAAATAGTTTCAAATGAAACTGTTTCAAGTGAAACTATTTTAAGGAGATGATTTATCAATGCCGACAATAATGAGAAAAATAAGTGTTATAAGCCGATGTGCTAATCTTTACCGTGCTGAAAACTCTACTTTAAAAATACACGGTGGATACCACAGTTATATAACGGCTATTTGTAAATATCCCGGTTCATCTCAAGATTTTTTAGCAAAGTATTTATGCAAAAATAAAAGCAGTGTAACAAGGCATTTAACCTTTTTAGAAAACGAAGGCTTTATTTCACGGAAAGTTTCTGCCGAAGATAAGCGAGAGATGTTGGTTTATCCAACCCAAAAAATGAAGGATATTTTACCTGAAACCTATGAAATTGCGAGAAAATGGAATTCTCTGCTAACTGCGGATATTGATGAAGAAGAATTGGAAATTTTTAATAATGTTTTGGATAAAATGTTCCTTACTGCAAAGAAGACTATTTACGGCAAGGGGGAGAAAAAGTGAAAACCTTAATAAAATATCTGAAGCCGTTTTTTAACAAAATGACTGTTGGGTTTATAATAAAGACTTTAGGCACCATATTGGAGCTTTTAATACCCTACATATTAAGCCACGTGTTAGAAAACGTTATTGAAAAAGAGATTACGGATATTCTATTTTGGGGCGGACTAATGATTTCCTGCTCTGCTTTTGCCTGTCTTTTCAATATTATTGCTAACAGAATGGCAGCAAAAGTTTCAAAAAGCTTTGCCGAAAGCATGAGAAAAGACCTTTTCTTTAAAACCCTGAAGCTCTCTGCCTCTCAAACTGACAAGTTTACTATCCCCTCTTTAGAGTCACGAATTACCACTGACACCTACAACGTTCACGGCTTTATTAATATGTTGCAGAGAATGGGTGTCAGGGCGCCTATTTTACTTATGGGCGGTATTATCATAACCGTATTTATGGACGCCAGACTTTCTCTTGTTATGGTTGCTCTTATTCCTGTTTTGTTTACCTCTATTCTTTTCGTTAGAAAATTGGGGGTTCCCCTTTACACCAAGGTACAAGAGTCGGTTGATAAAATGATTAGGGTTGTGCGTGAGGATACACAGGGAATAAGGGTAATAAAAGCTCTGTCCAAAACCGAGCACGAGCACAAACGTTATGACGAAGTTAACAAGTTCCTTGTTAAAAAGGAAATACGTGCCGGAATTATTATGGGCTCTACTCATCCCATAATGAACGTTTGTATGAATTTGGCAAGTGTTGCGGTTATTGCATTGGGTGCAATTTTCGTGTCAAAAGGTCTATCTAAGCCTGAAACTTTAATTGCCTTTATGCAGTATTTCATTCAGATTTCTATGGCTTTAATGGCAGTAACCAGAATGTTTGTAATGTATACAAAAAGCTCTGCATCTGCTAAAAGAATCGAAGAGGTTTTGTTGGCAGAAGAAGAAATTTCTCTTCTTTCTAAAGAAGATTATCCTAATTTGAAAACCTCTGCTCATATTGTATTTGATAAAGTTTCATTTTCTTATAATAAAAAACTAAACAATCTTGACAATATTAGTTTTGAGCTTAAAAAGGGTGGTAAACTTGGAATTATCGGTGCTACCGGCTCGGGAAAATCTACACTTATCAAGCTTCTTTTAAGATTTTATGACACCGATAGCGGTGAAATATATATAAACGGAGAAAACATTAAAACCATTCCTGAAAACCTCTTTTATAAAAACTTCGGCTCGGCTATGCAAAACGACTTTTTATATGCCGAGACGGTTATGGAAAACATTAAGTTTGGTCGAGATATATCAGACGAAAATGTCTATAAGGCTACTAAGATTGCTCAGGCAGATGACTTTATAAATGAGTTAGAAGACGGATACCAGCATATGCTCTCTCCAAGAGGCACCAACATTTCAGGCGGACAAAAACAAAGACTTCTTATTTCCAGAGCTTTGGCGGCCCAGCCTGATATTATCATTTTCGACGACAGTTCCTCTGCTCTCGATTATAAAACCGATGCAGCTTTAAGAACTGCTATTGCAGAACATCTAACCGATACAACCATTATTACGGTGGCTCAGAGGGTTAGCTCTGTTAAAAACTGCGACCTCATTTTAGTTCTCGACGAGGGCAAAATTATCGGCAAGGGCAAACACGAAGAGCTTCTTGAAAACTGTACAGAATACAAAGAAATCAGCGATTCTCAGATGGGAGGTGCCTTTGTTGACTAATAATACTCGTGAAAAAATGGACATTAAGAAAACTAAAGGCATTTTTATACGTCTTTGCGGATACGTGCTTCATTACTGGTATTTATTCGTTCCCGCAGTTGTTTTTACATTCTTTTCTAATCAGTTAGCGCTTTTAGGCCCTAAATATTCGGGAATTGCTATTGATGCTCTGTCAGGAAACGGAGTTAACTTTGACCTTGTTTATGAAAATGTTATAAAAATGATTTTTTGCTATGTTATATCGGCGATTACATCATACGCTCTTTCCTCTCTTATGATATTTATGAGCCAAAAGATTTCATACAGAATCAGAAAACAACTGTTTGAGAAATTAACCTCTTTACCTGTAGGCTATTTTGATACCCACCCAACAGGAGACATTATCAGTCATATTTCTTATGATGTTGATACTGTAAACAGCTCCCTTTCTCACGACCTTGTTCAGATTATGACGAGCGTTTACACTGTTATCGGTTCGCTTATATTTATGTGGAATATATCAAAGCCATTAATTGCAGTATTTTTAATTACCATACCTGTTTCGGTGCTCTTTACTCGTTATCGCACCAAAAAGGTTAAGCCATTGTTCCGTTTGCGTTCCAAGAAACTCGGCGAGCTTAACGGATACGCCGAAGAGATGCTGTCAGGATGCCGTTCAATTCAAGCCTATTCAAGACAGGAAGAAATTTCTAGTAGATTTAACAAAAGAAACACCGAATCTATGGATGCTTACTATAATGCAGATTATCACGGTTGTATAATGGGTCCCTCCATGATGTTTATTAACAATCTTTCTATTTCTCTTATTATGATTTTAGGTGGAATTCTTTACATGTTCTCCCAAAACGGTGTAACAAAGGTTGGTTCCCTTTTCTTCATATCCTTAGGCGGTGTCGCTCAGTTTGTTCAGTATTCCAGAAAATTTGCAGGTCCTATAAATGAATTTGCAAACATTTTAACCGAACTTCAATCTGCCTTTTCTGCGGCTGAGAGAATTTTCAAAATTCTTGATGAAGAACCTGAAACCTTAGACAAAAAAGATGCTCTTGTTTTAGAAAACCCTAAAGGCAAGGTGGAATTTAAGGACATTGTTTTTGGTTACACAAAGGACAAAATCATTTTAAAGGGCATTGATTTTACTGCCTTAGAGGGAAAATCTGTGGCTATTGTAGGTCCCACGGGAGCAGGAAAAACCACAATTATAAATCTGCTTATGAGGTTTTACGATGCTAACCGTGGTGTCATTGAGGTTGATAATATCGATAGCACCGATTACACCAGAGGTTCTCTGCGCAAAGCATATACTATGGTACTTCAGGACACCTGGCTTTTTGCAGGTACTGTTTTTGACAATATCGCTTACGGCAAGGAAAATGCAACTCTCGAAGAGGTTATTGCTGCCGCAAAAGCCGCCAAAATTCATCATTTTATTGAAAGTTTGCCCGAGGGTTATAACACACTTCTTACCGATGACGGTGTCAATATTTCCAAAGGACAACGACAACTTATCACCATCGCTCGTGCTATGATTTCTAAATCTAATATGCTAATTCTTGACGAGGCTACCTCTAACGTTGACTCTCGAACCGAAATTAAAATTCAGGAAGCTATGAACAAACTAATGCAGGGTAAAACCTGTTTTGTAATTGCTCACAGACTTTCTACCATTCAGAATGCCGATATCATTTTAGTTTTACAGGACGGTATAATTACAGAACAAGGTAACCACAATCAGCTACTGAAAATAAAAGGATTTTACAGTACTCTTTACAACTCTCAATTTGTAGAATAAGTTACTTTAAAACCAATTTTTTGTGGATTTTATACATATTTGTTACTATCTGACAATTTTTTGTTTTTTTTCTTTACAAATTATTAACATTGTGTTAAAATTAATTATCTTTTTAAGAAAGAAAGTGAAAATTATGGAAAAGCTAAAAAGAAAATATGGTTTGGCTACCGCTATATGCATGGTAGTCGGAACAGTTATCGGCTCCGGTGTATTCTTTAAGGCGCAAAACGTTTTAGCTGCAACCGGCGGAAATATGCCTTTAGGCATCGCTGCTTGGATTATTACCGGTCTTATTATGATAATCTGTTCTTTACAGTTTGCCACCATGGCAACAAAGCACGAAAAGGTTAGTGGTGTTGTTGACTATGCCGAAGCTACCTGTGGTAAAAGCTATGCTTATTACCTTGCTTGGTTTATGGTAAACATTTACTATCCTTGTATGACCTCAGTACTCGCTTGGGTTTCTGCAAGATATTTCGGTGTTTTACTTGGTTGGGATATGACAAGCGCAAACGTTTTAACCTTAGCTGGTTTCTTCCTTGTTTTATCTTACACAGTTAACGCTCTTTCACCAAAGATTGCCGGAAAATTCCAGGTTAGTTCAACCATTATTAAGATGATTCCCCTCTTCTTAATGGCTATTGTCGGCACCATCGTTGGTTTTGTAAACGGCACTCTTACAAACAACTTCTCAACTATTGTTACTGAAGTTGTTGGCGGTAACAGCAGCGGACTTTTCGCAGCTATAATTGCTACAGTTTTCGCTTATGAGGGTTGGATTGTTGCTACCTCTATTAATGCAGAACTTAAGAATCCTAAGAGAAATCTTCCATTAGCATTGGTTATTGGTGCTATTATCGTTGTTGCTACATACGTTTTTTACTTCGTAGGTGTTGCAGGCGGTGCTACTAACGAGGTGCTTATTAACGAAGGTGCTACTACTGCATTCACTAATATCTTTGGTGCTGTTGGCGGCGGAGTACTTAACGTTTGTATCGTTATCTCCTGTCTTGGTACATTAAACGGACTTATGGTTGGCTCTACAAGAGGTATGTACGCTATTGCCGCACGTGGTATGGGTCCTAAGCCTGAAATGTTCGGTCAGGTTGACAAAACCACAAATATGACAAATAACTCTGCTATTTGGGGTCTTTTTGTTTGCGCTGCTTGGCTTTTATATTTCTACGGTGCAAACCTCACTTCAGGTTGGTTTGGTCTCTTTAACTTCGACTCTTCTGAGCTTCCAATAGTTACCATTTACGCCTTCTACATTCCAATGTTTATAATCTGGATGAAGAAAGAAAAAGAGCTTGGATTTGTTAAACGTTTCCTATTACCTTGTGCTTCAATTATTGCTTGTGGATTTATGATTTTTGCAGCTGTTTATGCTCACGGTATTACTCCTTATCTAAAGGCTCAGGCAGACGGAAAATTCGTATTCCCTGTTCTCTTCTATCTCATTGTATTTGCAGTAATTTTAGTAATTGGTGCATTCCTTAAGAATCCTAAAGTTAAAAAGGCAGAAGCAGAAGAAACAGCTGATTAATTATTAAAAAAAAAGACCTGTCAACAGGTCTTTTTTTTTATTCTTTTATTTTGAAAGCATAACCTTATCACTTGTAAACTGGCTACCGCTTGATTCTTCAAACATCTGAAGAAGTTGCTCAATGGTAAGTTTTTTCTTTTCTTCGCCCTTAACGTCAACGACAATTCTGCCTTCGTGCATCATAATAAGTCTGTTTCCTACACGAATTGCATCTGCCATATTGTGGGTAATCATAACAGTAATAAGATTATCTCTGGCCACAATTTCCTCTGTGATATCCAACACCTTTTTAGCGGTTTTGGGGTCAAGTGCCGCAGTATGCTCGTCGAGGAGCAAAAGCTTTGGCTTTTTGAGTGTTGCCATAAGGAGTGTAAGCGCTTGACGTTGACCGCCAGAGAGAAGTCCTACCTTTGCGGTAAGTCTGTTCTCGAGACCTAAATCAAGGATTTTAAGAAGCTCTTTATATTCTTTTCTTTCCTTGGCGGTAATGCCTATTCTAAGGCTTCTTTTTTTGCCTCTGCGTGCGGCAAGGGCAAGATTTTCTTCAATCTGCATATCGGCGGCTGTACCTGTCATTGGGTCCTGGAAAACACGGCCTAAGTACTTAGCCCTCTTATATTCAGGAAGTCTTGTAACGTCGACACCGTCAACCACAATACTACCACAGTCTACAGGGTAAACACCTGCAATCATATTAAGCATAGTAGATTTGCCTGCGCCGTTACCGCCGATAACGGTTACGAAGTCTCCTTCATCAAGATGAAGATTTATGCCGTTAAGTGCTTTTTTCTCATTAATCGTTCCGGGGTTAAAGGTTTTTTCTACGTTAATAATATCAAGCATTTACCTTTCCCCCTTTCTTTATATGGTTTTGAGCATATTGTCTTTTCCAATATGGAATTGCAAGGAAAATGGCAACTATGGTTGCGGAAAGTAGCTTTAGAAGGTTAGCATCAAGTCCCATTGTGATAACTGCCTGAACAACTATGTAATAGATAATTGAGCCAAGTGCTACTGATAAAAGTCTAAGTGCAAAGTTCTTGAAGATTTTGCCGAACAGTGCTTCGCCTATAATAACGGCGGCAAGGCCGATAACGATGGCTCCCTGTCCCATTTTAACGTCGGCAAAGCCCTGATACTGAGCAAGGAAGGCGCCTGAAAATGCAACTAAACCGTTGGAGAGCATAATACCAAGAACTTTATTGAAATTTGTGTTAATTCCTTGGGCGCGGCTCATATTTAAGTTTGCACCTGTTGCGCGGATTGCACATCCCATTTCAGTTCCAAAGAACCAATAAAGAAGACCGATTAAAATGGCTAACACGATGCCTACGGTTATAAGCGGATTATGGAGAGCAAATTCCTTTACCCAACGGAGTGAAACCAAAAGGTCGGTCTGATTAACGTTAACCGACTGATTTGCTTTACCCATAATTTTAAGATTTATAGAGTAAAGGGCAAGCTGAGTTAAAATTCCTGCAAGAATGGGAGGAATTCCCATAAGAGTATGAAGAAGTCCTGTGATGGCACCTGCTAAAAGTCCTGCAATAAAGGCTAATAGCATAGCCAACCACAAATTGCAACCATTCAAAATAAGTACGACTGCAACGGCACCGCCTGTTGCAAACGAACCATCTACAGTAAGGTCGGGTATATCGAGAATACGATATGTAAGATAAACGCCGATTGCCATAATACCCCAAATAAGGCCTTGTGAAATGGAGCCCGGCAAGGCATTAAATAGTTGACTGAAAATTTCCATTTAATTTCTCCTATATAAAATATATAAGCAGTCGGAGAGAAGAAACGCTCTCCCCGACTGTATAAGTTAAATTATTATTTTGCTTCGATAGCGGTATATCCCTCAAGAGGAGTAATATCTAAAGCAGTGCAGTTTTGTTGGTTATACTTAGGAGTCTGCTTTTCTGCGTACTCGATAGGCATTGTAGAAATGTCTGCGCCATCCTTTAAAATCTTAACTGCCATTTTGCCTGTGGTGTAACCAAGGTCATAGTAGCTGATTGACAGTGTAGCGATACCGCAACCTGAGCAAATTCCCTCTTCGCCTGCGATTACAGGAATCTTTTTAGGCTCACAGATGTTATCAATGATACCTGTGTTTTCTGCAACGGTATTATCGGTAGGAACGTAAATTGCGTCATTGTTGTCCGCTGCGTTTGTGCAAATCTGAGCTAAATCATTAGAATCGGTAAATGGATAAAGAGTTACCTGAATGTTTTTCTTTTCAAGTTCCTTCTTAATAACGTCTACCTGATACTGACTGTTGGCTTCCTTTGAGCAGTAAAGTAAGCCTACCTTCTTTGCATTGGGGCACCACTCGGTAATCATAGCTGCCTGTTTGTCAAGAGGAGCAAGGTCAGACGTGCCTGAAATGTTGCCGCCTACAGTACCTGTGAAATCCTTGATTTCAAGAGCAACACCGTACTCGGTTACAGAAGTTCCAAGAATCGGAATGTCTGCAGTTGCTGCAGCTGCTGCCTGAAGAGCAGGAGTAGCATTAGCCATAATTAAGTCTACCTTATTTGATACAAACTGGTTAGCGATGGTAGAGCAGGTGTTAGGGTCATTTTGACCGTTTTGGAAATCGAACTCAACGGCATCTGCGCCGAGCTCATCAATAATTGCCTGTTTAAAGCCGTCGGTAGCGGCATCCAGCGCAACGTGTTCTACAAGCTGAACAATACCGATTTTATATTTTCCGTCGGCACTTTTTTCGCCTGAGCAGGCGGTCATAGATAACATGCAGCCTACGCAAATCGCAAGTGCTAAAACAATAGCTAGTATTTTTTTCATTATTATAACTCCTTTTATGTAGACTAAAACTTAGTCTTGCTTTTTTGTTTTGTTTATTATATAATACAAAATATCATTAGTCAAATGAATGGTTTAAATATTTGCCATCTATATTTTCGATAGAGGAGGGTGCGAAGTGGAACTTAAAAATTTAATTACCTTTACCCACGTAGCTGAGCTTGGGAGCTTTACAAAAGCGGCAGAACTTCTTGGTTACTCACAGTCAACTATTTCTTTTCAAATAAAGCAATTAGAGGATGAGCTTGGTTGTCTTTTATTTGAAAGAATTAACCACACCATCACCCTTACCGAGCGTGGACATGAGCTTGTATCTTACGCCCACCAGATTCTCTCACTCACCGATGAGTTTAAAGAAAACCTGACAAAAGAGGGGGCACTTTCAGGTAATATTCGTATAGTGACACCTGATTCTGTCTGTGATGATATGATTAATGCCCGTTTTATTAATTTTCACAAAAAGCATCCGAACATCGCTATTTGTTTCACTACTGGAGACTCGGCTTTAATGCTTAATAAATTAGACCACAACGAAGCAGACGTTATCATAACACTTGACAGGCGTTTATATAATAAGGATTACATTATTGCCAAGGAAGAACCTCTTTCAATGCACTTTGTGGCAAGTGCTAATTCTAAATTTTTAGGTGTCAAAAACCTTTCTATTAAAGACATTATTACTGAGCCCTTTGTTTTAACCGAGTATGGCCAGGGTTACCGCCGAGTTTTTGATAGAGAACTTGCCAAAAGGTCTTTAGAGATAACACCTGTTTTAGAAATTGGACGAACAGACATTATTACTTCTATGCTTGCAGAAAGTAATATGATTTCTTTCTTGCCTGATTTTGTCACTAAAGATTTAGTAAAGTCAGGGGCTCTTTGCTATCTTGACGTGTGTGATATAAATATCGAGATTTGGAAACAGCTTATCTACCATAAAAACAAATGGATGTCCAAAAGCCTCAAAACATTTATTGACTATATAAAAGAAGAGTTTTAAAATTAAAAGGTAATATTAAAAACAACGAAAAGAGATGTAAACAAATGAAAGTAAATGGCACTACAGCAATTGGTTTAAAACCAAGGAATCAACAGATTGATGCTATGAAATTTTTGCTCATTTTATCAATTTTTATTTTTCATTTTGAAACTGCGGCAGGAAACTTTTATCCCTTTGCCAACACATTTCAGGTAGAAGCTTTCTTTGCAATTTCCGGATTTTGGGCTCTGAGTAAATTGAAAAAGCCCTTTCTTTCTTCAACCCTTAACTCATTTAAAAATTATTTTATGCCCTGGCTTATTTGGGTTGTAATATACACTTTATATTATACATTTTCCCTTTCTTTAGGCATTAGAATGATGAGTGACACTTTTGTGAAATACTTTTCTGCCGTAAGAGGAACGGGCATCTGGGGCATGTGGTTTACCCCTTTGTTTTTCATAATTACAGTTTTTTACACCTTTATTTCTAAAATTTTCGCAAAACTCTTTAAGGTGTCTGACAAAATCTTAGCACTGATTATGTTCTTGTTCTCCTTTTCCATATTCTTTATTTGCCAATATGTTGTGAGAATTCCTGCAGATTTATTTTTTTCCATACATCTTATGCCTACATATTTGCTTTATTTTGCTTTGGGCACGTTTTTATATAATTGGACCTGCATTTTCGATTGTGGGAAAAAGGCATCTCCTGCGAAGAAAATTATTTATCCTGTAATATCGGTTGCTTCCGTTTTGTATTTAGGTATAGGATATTTTCAAAAAACCGACATACTTTGGGGTTGGACCTCTGATTTTCTGGGAGGGAAACTTACATTTATCCCACAGATATTAATAGTTTTAGCCGCCTTGTTTTCTTTTAATTTTATGGCTAAATACATCTCCTGTGATTTCACTTCAAAAATTGGAAGAAAAACCTTAGGGCTATGTCATGGCGAAGCGTTTATTAAATCTGTTATCACACTTGCTGCCAGTTTAGTAGGTTTGCAGTTAAAAGCCAAAACACCTATTGAGGTTATCATAATGTCCTTTTCAGCCCTTATATTAGGTGGTTTTATTATTGTTCCTGCGGTAAATAAATTTACCGACAGATTACTGATGAAAAACAAAAGCTAAATATCTAAATCACCCGATAACCTAAGGTTATCGGGTGATTTTTTATAATTTTAAAAAACAATTTGTACCAAAATCATATTGCAGACAACACCTAAAACTATGCTGACAATAGTGTTTCGTTTCCATGTATATGTAACGCCAACAATTATACAAGAAATAAGTGGAGGCAAGAAACCTGAAACAGATGTAAAGCTTATATCTTTAAGACAGTATACCACTAACATTCCCATAACCGCAAAGGGTAATAATTTGCCGAGTTTTTCAACTATTTTTGGTGTCTTTGCGCTTTTGCTAAATACTATAAAGGGGAAAATTCTTAAAAGGGCAGTCACTATTGCAATAACCGCTATTATTTCAAGGGTATGTAAATCAAGCATTTTCATTACCCTCCTTGTACAGAGAAAGTAAAATCGTAATCATAATCATAGCAGGAATTAAAAAGCTTTCGCTTCCAAATATAATAAGGCATAATGCGGTTACGGCAACGCCGATAATAGCGGACACGTGTTTTTTTGAGGTTAGCCACTGTTCAAGAAAGATAGTAACAAAAAGGGCAGTCAAAACAAAATCTATGCCCTCACTATTAAATTTAACAAGGCTTCCTACCGTTGCTCCTAAAACACAACCGATAATCCAATACATATGGTCAAGGAGTGATACGAAAAAATAATACTGTTTTTTTCTGCTCTCGGGAACGATGGGGTTATCGTTACAGAGTAGTGAATATGTTTCATCGGTCAAGGCAAACATAAGATATGCCTTGATTTTTCCGATACCTTTATATTTATCGAGCATTGAAATTCCGTAAAACAAATGTCTTACGTTAACAACAAAGGTTGTCACAGCTACCGTAATAAGTGAGGCATCTGATACCAGAAGTCCTACCGCAACATACTGCATTGAGCCTGCATAAATAAACAGACTCATTATAAAAGCCACGAATATTCCATATCCGTTAGCGTTAAGAATTATACCGAAGCCAAAGCCTAGCGCCAAATACCCTGCCAACACAGGCACAGTTGCTATAAACGCCTTTTTAAGTGTTTGTCTCATATTAAGCCTTCCGTTTTTGCATTAGTGGGACTATTTTAACACAAACTATTTGCAAATGCAATAGGATGCTTTTAAAAAAACCCGCCTTAAATGGCGGGTTTTTAACTTTATTTTTTAGGTGTGATTTCATTCCACAGGGTAAATCCGAGAATTAAACTACCGCCCAACGCCTGACTCAATGTCATTGTTTCTCCTAAGATGGTTACCGAAATCAGTACGGCGACCAATGGGTCAATGTAGCTGAGAATTGCGGCCTTTTGTCCGGGAAGTTCCTTTAGAGAAGAAAAGTACATACAGTAGGTTACTCCGGTGTGTATGATACCTACGATTAGAAGGTTTGTCCAACCAATTCCGTCAAGGTTTCCTATATTGACACCGCTTGTCATTAAAACATACGGAGTCAGGACTAAAACGGCCGACAGAAACTGCAAAAATGTTCTGTGTATACCCTCTACGTTTTTAATAAACTTATTAAGCAAAACTACCGTTGCATAAAGCACCGCAGCACCTAAGCCGAAGAGTATGCCCACAAAGTCTTTTCCCTCTCCTGCTCCGCCGATTCCTGTGATAAGCACAAGGCCAAGAGTAGACATAACAAAGCATATAATTTGTTTTACTGTCAGTTTTTCTTTAAACAGGAATGGACAGACAACCGTTACAATTACAGGCGCAAAATAGTAACTGAGTGTTGCTACCGAAACGGTTGTATATTTGTAGGCCTGAAAAAGCAAAATCCAATTAAAGCCCATGGCTATTCCTGAGATTAGGAGTAAAGGCATTTCCTTTTTTACTTCTTTAAAGGGAATTTTCTGCTTTGTAACAAGCAAGAAGCCTCCTATTAAAAGGGTGGCTAAAACGGCTCTATATAAAGCTAACTCTCCGGAAGAAACAGAAATATTTCTTACAAAAACCGCTATGCTGCCGAATATTGTCATCGAAACGATTAGCATAAGCCTCGGACTTATAACTTTTTTCAGCGTTTTCCCCTCCTGTACGCAAAACTTACTAATAGTGCAAATTATAACATTATTGATTGATAGAGTCAATTGTTAAAAGACAAGACCGTCTCCCTTTTGAGAACCACTCCAATTTTAAGCCCTTCTTCTGTTTTTATGATATAATTTTATACGTGAAATTTGGTGTTTCGTTATGTGCGTCATCAAAAACTTTCAACATTTCTTTACATTCTTCTTGTAATTCCTTTTTCATATCATAAAATCCGTGAATTTCCGCTATATATTCTTCGCGTTCATAAAACAAGCCATCGATGCAGTCCCAAAGCGCATCCCAGTTATCCCCATAATATTCCGGCAAACCAAATTTTTCTTTCAGTATTGAATGAATTTCACTTAAATATTTACATTCAGAAAAATCTAATACAATTGGATTCTCTGTTATTTCTTTGAATTTATTATAATCATCGTAGTTCATTTTTTAACCTCCTATACAATTTCGAAAAACGTTTGATAGTGGTCATAAGTTGCAAATAATTGTCCGTCGTTAGAATATATTATTCTTTGGCCATTTCTAAACCCACCTTTATAATTTATATCGGCTTCATACCAAACTCTTCCATTCTCATTGGGTAAATGACCATTACGATTTTTATATACGCCTTTTGTTATCATTCGATTAGGTGCCACTCTTCTCATTCATGATATTGAATATAATACTTCGGCAAGTTTGATTGATGCTTTAGCGTCCAATCTGCACCATTTAACCCTTCGGTTGTGGCAGTTCCGGATTTTACCGTTACCATAACTTTGATTTGGCAACGACATCTGTCATGAACTTCAGGTTCAATCTCAGGTTTTTGGTGAATTCCCCATATTTTTCCATGTAGTTTTTTGCACACGCGACATAATTTTTAATCTAATTTTGCTATCCAATTTTTATAGTTCTTACTCTGACCGAATTGGGGTTTCCATTTTTCCCCATTGATAATTTGCAATAATAAATATGCGAAAATGTTCATATGTACCTTCCTTATAATTGAGTTTACGAATAAATTATAAGTAAAACAGCATTTTAAATAAAGGACAATAATTAAAAAAACAGGACATATTAATTACACAAAGTATCAATTTTATGTTTATTATAAAAGAAATGATGTATGTTGTCAAATTTTTGCTTTTGGTAAAAGTATAAACAAAACCACCCAAAAGGGTGGTTTTGACTATTATCTGAAGGTTACGTCTTCGAAAACAAAGTCCTCACGTGCATCAGGCATATAACTTTCTACTGTTACGTTATCAACGAGTAAGCCCTCTACGTGTCTGAAATATATTCCTTTTGCGGGAAGAACTTTTCCGTAAACCATTATTTCAGGATACTCAGGCGCTACGTCTGGTACTTCCCTTTTATATTCTTTAACTCCGCCTGCAACCTTAAAATGAACATTGCGAAGGGTAATATTTTTTAAAGGTTTGTCCTTTAGCCCACAGACGTTGCTTGAAAGCTGCCAACCTGTATATCTTCCCTTCTCCTTAATGTTTTCAGGGTCTTCTGCCTTTGTGCCGAACATCCAAGGATACTGAATATAGTTATTAGCCTTATAAGCAAAATAGCTTGATGGGATACACATATATGGCTCATATGGGCCTTCGGCTGTTATGTTTTCAAGGGTGACGTTTCTGATTTCTCCAATCTCTCTACCCTCGGGGCCTCTCATTCGTTGACCTAAATGCACAAATAAAAGTCCGTTTGTGTTTTTGATGCGGACATCTTTAATGGTCAGACCGTCAATAATAGCACCATCAACGCTCTCTATGGCAATTGCAGTAATGCGTGTTTCGTAGACATCGATATTATTTAGCTCTATATCGTAAAATCCGCCATTTGTTTCGGTTCCGAATTTAATGGCGCTGCAACGACTCTTTACCCTACAGTTCCAAACCTTAATGTTTCTGCAGACGTCAAGTCGGTTAAGGGTGTATGAAGATTTGAAAACAATTCCATCATCGCCAGCTTCTACGTCGCAGTTATATATTTTTACGTTTTTAGAGTTGTCGGGAGAAATTCCGTCAATATACACGCACATTTTAATATCGTGTATATCTACATCGTTACAACCTGCAAAGTAGATAGCAAGGTCGGTCACGTTGTTGATATCAAGGTCTGATAGCAATACGTTATTACACTCTTTTAGTGAAATACACTTAGGACCTCTATGACGAATTTCCTCGCCTCTGACACCATCCTCATCCCAAACTGAACGCATATCAATTCTTGCTTTTCCTGTGATAGAAATATTATTACAATTTATACCAACAAACATTGCAAGGTTAAAATAGGAATGCGATGCATCCTGATACATAGGATAATCAATTTCTTCCTGTTGTTCGTAGGAATAAAAATCAAGGCTACCTAAAATATCAGTTCCGTCTTCAAACTTTATATGTACGTTGTCTTTTAAAAATACGGTGGCAAGCACGTATATTCCCTTTGGGAAATAGACTGTTCCTCCGCCATTTTCGCTACAGGCATCAACGGCCTTCTGAACAGCAGGAGAATCAAGGGTGATTGCATCCGCCTTTGCACCATAATCTAATACATTAAACATCATTTTAATAATTCCCTTCGCTAGTAAATTTTCATCCCTGGAAACCAAGGTTGTTTTCATCCTTATATCCAATTACTTTAGCCGGGACACCGGCAACAATTGCATTTTCCGGCACGTCCTTTACAACAACTGCACCGGCCGCCGCTAAGCTTCCTGTATGCATTGTTATATTACCAAGAACCTTCGCTCCACAGGTAACAGAAACATTGTCCTCTAAAACAGGGGGACAATCATCGCCTTTATAACCGATAGTTACCTGTTGGTATATTCTGCAGTTTTCGCCTATCTTTTTAGCAGTTATAATGGTGGCAAAACCGTGTTGAATATATAGTCCTCCACCTATATCTTCTGTATATATGTAAAGACTTTCCATTGGCTTCCATAATACTCTGGCGATAACAAAATGAACCATAGCTAAAATAGAGCGAGATGGGTTTTTCAGACGATGCTGAAGTAAATTTCTAAATTCTTTTTTATAGCTCATATACCAGTTAAGAGATTCAAACATATTAAATTTAATTTGATTGATTTCGTTCCACCTTGCAAGGTCCATTTTAATCAATTTCTTTTGTTTGGAGAACAATACACATAAATAAACCGGTAATGTTCTCCAATAATTTACTATTGCGAGAAGCCTTTTAGCAGTACTTTGCATTCCTTTTCCTTCTTTCAGTTACACTGCATTATAGTTTTTTATAAATGCTTCACATTCTCCTAAAGGAAGAGCCTTTGTGTAGTACCAGCCTTGAATGAAATCACAATCAGACTGTGATACAAGGTTATTTTGCTCCTCGGTTTCTACTCCCTCGCCGATAGCAGCAATATCCATACTGTGAGCAAGGGCAACTATACCACGGAACAAAGCTTCTCCTTTGGGCGTATTGGTTTTAAGCAAAATATCACGGTCAATTTTAACAACATCAATAGGATAGTCGCAAAGATTTGAAAGTGAAGTATAACCGCTTCCTAAATCATCAAGATAAACCATAAAGCCAAGGTCTTTGCAGAGAACAACGTTCTTTTGAGCATTTTCTCTGTCCTTTTCAATGGCATCTTCGGTTATCTCAATGGCAAGCTTAGTTTTATCAAAATTATATTTATCAGAAATCTTTTTAAGTCTTTCTATGCAGTCTTCTTCAGAAAGAGTTATTCTGGTGAAGTTACAGGATATTGAAATATCCTTAAATTCAGTATTTTTCCATTTTTCAAGTTGGCGGCAGGCAAGCTCAAACATATAAAAATCATGTTCGCTGATAAGACCTGACTCCTCCATTTGACCAATATAATTTACAGGACCTATAATTCCTTTATTGGGGCAATACCATCTTGATAACGCTTCCGCCGAAACAATTTCTTTTGTTTTGCTGTCAACTATAAATTGCAGATACATTTTAAACTCGTTGTTTTTTAGTCCATTTAAAATGTCGGTTAGTATTATCTTTTCCATTCCTGTCTTGTCTCCCTACACAGTTATTTTAGAGAATTCGCCGTTTTTTTGCTTTTTACACTTGTTGAAATTATATATTTGGGTCTGCCTTTTATTTCTTCGTAAATCCGCGCAATATAATATCCTATGATTCCAAGACTTATCATAACTATACTTCCTATAAAGATAGTTATAATTATAACCGTGGTCATACCTTCCAGGGCCCTGCCTATTATTTTATCAATAAGCGCCCATATACCAAAGATAATAGAAATTATTAGCATCACACAGCCAAGTGCGGTTACGATTTGCATAGGTGCTGTAGAATATGATGAGATATTGGAAATAGCATACTTTAAAAGACCTTTGGTTGTCCATTTGGACTCACCATCAATTCGCATTTTAACATCATATTCAACCGTTGTTTTATTGTAGCCTACCCAATAAGAAATCGCTCTGAAAAAGCCTCTTTCAGGCATTTTATTAAGCACATCTACAACCTTTCTGTCCATGAGCTTAAAATCTGATGAGTTGGCCATATCAAAGCCTGCCATACGGCTGATAACAGAATAGAAAATTTTAGCTCCTACGCTATGCATTTTCTTTTCTTTACCACGTTCTTTTTTAATTCCTTCAACAATCTCATATCCTTGCTCCCATAAGCGATACATTTCAATTATCTTCTCCGGAGGATGTTGAAGGTCGCAGTCAATGACGACAGCACAATCTCCGTTTACTGCAGAAAGCCCTGCAGATATAGCAGATTCTTTTCCGAAATTTCTGGAAAAATGCAGTCCTGTTATATTTTCATTCTCATCTGAGAGCTCAGTTATCATTTTATAGGTTTCATCCTGTGAACCATCATCTACAAAAATAAATTCACTATCAATATTGTTTTCTCTAAGCAACGAGTCTATTACTTTATATGCAGATTTTACGCATTTTGCTTCATTGTAAGCCGGAATAATTATAGATAACATGAAAATCTCCTTACTGTTTTTCAAACACTTTTTCTAACTCTGTGACAGGAATTGGATGATAAAAATAATAACCCTGAAGTATATCACATCCTGCACTTACCACCATTTTTTTGTGTTCTTCAGTTTCTATGCCCTCGCACAAGGTTTTAAAGCCTAAATCGTGTGCGGTTCTGATAATATTTTTAAGAATTACAAAACCTGATGGAGTGAGAGAATTCTGCGTTATTGATTTGTCGATTTTTACAATATCTATATTAAAATCTGTCAAATCTCCAAAGCTGGTGTAACCTTTACCAAAGTCATCTAAAAGAGTTAAAATTCCCTTTTCTTTCAAACAAGCCAGATTGGAAATCATTATCGCTTTTTCATCCTTGCTTAAATTCTTGTCCTCTAGAATTTCAATGGCGATACACGAATATTCAATGTCATATTTTTCTATGATGCTAATAATATTTTTAGCTAAATTTTCATCACATAGTGTTGAGCGTGAGAAATTGATTGTATACACATATTTAGCACGTGTATTTTTATCGATTGAAATCCATTTACAGTTTTTCTCAAATATATAATAATCAAATTTTTCGTTAAGCCCAACATTGTTTACTGCTGACAGAAAATAACGTGGGGACAAAACGCCCTGGGTTTTAGAGTTAAGGCGGGAAAGAACTTCGGCGCCCATAATTTTGTTTGTTTTAGCATCTACCATAGGTTGATACTGAAGGAAAAATCTATTATTGTCGATTTCTTCTTGTATATGGTTTTCTATTTGAATTTTTCTTTCGAATTTTTTTCCGCTTGAAATATCCCACTGACAATATAAAACGTTTTTATCTTCAGCCATGCTACACGCCTGTTTTGCTCTTGACAGAGCCGTTTTAAAGGAAACTTCAGTTGAACTGGTTATGTAATATCCAAAGTTTAATCGAGCAACATTAACCGCTCCATATTTTACAAAAGCTTCGTTTATTTCTGAAAAACATCTGTCAATGCACTGTGCGGTTTTTTCTGCATCTAAATTATTCATAACAACGAAATTCAGTTGTCCGTACATAGAAATTTCACCATCTGCCCCAAGGCAAAAGTGGTTGAACAAAATTTTCTTAATTTGCTCGTACATCCTGACAGCTTTTGATTCAGGATAAATCCTTTTCATACTGTCGAGAGATATTGAAACATATATAATTGAATGTTCTTTACGTAAATTTGTTGCCTTTTCAAAATCATTTTCCATTTTACCAATGCCGCAAAAACCCTTCTGGGCAGTTCCCTTTGCGGTTTTTATAGATTTTATAGTAAAATACAACCCAATAAGTCCCATTATAAGAAAAATTACTGCAAGAAAAGTTATGATTACGTATGGGTATTGCAAATATTTCATTACTGTCCTCCTGCGATTTATTTTTCAAAAATAGGAAACTCCTTGGTTCCTGCTGTTTGTTTAAGGGATAAACCTTTTGCGACTTTTAAGCATTTTTCAATATCTTTTTTTGCCGCTTGTTTTCTGCGTATAATTTCTTTTGCCAAAAAGAAAGGGTTAAAAGTAAGCATTGCCTTTAATACTGCTTGTTTCGGTGCTCCGCATCTTTTGTATTCCGCCAAAACCTCAAGCAGAGCATAGTTTATACTGTTTTTATCAAAATTCGTACTGCAAACACTTTTCAACCATTTTGAATATTCAAGGAAACGCTCTATGTCCACAGTTTCTGTAAAATAGATTCCGTTTATATAAAATTGCGCCATTTTTTCATCCATTTTTTGAAGAAGTGTTCCGTAATATTTTTCCTGTATTTTAAGGACTTCGGTATGTTGTCTTTCAAGAGTTGTGCTTGTGATTTGTTTGTCGTGGAGACGATAAATCATAAGACATTCAGGTAGAATTTCCATTTTTTGATTTTCCAACGACATTCTTGTCCAAAGCTCCAAGTCCTCGGTACAGGTAAGACTTGTGTCATAATTCAGTTTTTTCATAACCTCTGCTTTAGCAATAACGCCCGGATGAAGTATTGGATTTCTCACAAGAAGCAATGCTCGTAATGCCTGATTATCGCATCTGCCACCTGCACCACCAGACATATATACTCCGTTTTTAACCGTCATAAATCGACAAGAAGACAATGCTACATCGCTGTTTTCTTCCATAAATTTATACTGTTTTTCAAATCTGTCGGGAAGGCAGATGTCATCAGCGTCCATTCTTGCTATGTACTTTCCCTGTGACAAGGAAATAGCCTTATTAAGAGAAGCAGGAAGCTTTAAATTAACTTCATTTGGATATACCTTTATTCTCTCATCTTTAGAGGCAAAATCTTCGAGAATTTGAGCGGTTGAATCTGTCGAACAATCATTTATAATAATAAACTCCCAGTTTTTAAAGGTCTGATTTATTACACTCTGTATTGTTTCTTCTAAGTATTCTTCGCCATTATACACGCTCATTATTATGGAAATTTCAGTCATACTTAAACACTCATCCTTTGTTTAATATGCTTTTAATTTTAGATACGAAATACAGGAAATAAAAGGCCGTTTTAATATGCTCTTTTTTCATTAACGCTATACTGATTTTTGTCTTAATGGTTATTTGTTCAAATTCCGCTTTTTTAATAAGCTCGTTGTTAATTGAATCAACTATAAGTCCCTTTATTTCGTTAAGATATTTAAAATGTCCGCCCTCGGCCGCTGCCGCAAGAATTGCAAAACACATAAAGCAGGAATAACGAGCAACCTGTTCTTCAAAATCCTCAGGCTTTTTTAAGTTTAAATTGTAAAAGCCTTTTATCACTTCGGCAAGCTGGGTAAGTTGTCTTGTATTAAAATCTGTTGATAGAGAATCATCTCTGATAGTGTAAAGATAAACGGGAGTATCGTCCATATAGAACGACTGTGCATCAATATAGCAAGGTAGCATACAGCTTATATCCTCGCCTAAACAGATTTTAGTGCTTATATTTAGCTGATGTGGAGTAACGAGGGTACGTCTTATTACTCTGCCTGCCATAAAATAGAAAAGATTTTTCATATTTTTGTCAGACAAAATATGGGGGTATACGTATTTTTCCATATCTTCTTTGTTATAAAACCCAACAGGTACAACCGTGTTTACCATTTCTTTTGTTTGTCCGTTGCGGTATTCCATATAGGAAAAAGATATGATATCTGCATTGGTTTTTTCAATAATACTCTTTGCACGTTCTAAGGTGTTGGGTACGAGTGCATCATCTCCATCAAGGTTAAAAACGTATTCTCCCGAAGCAACCTTAATGCCTGCCTGACGTGCGCTGACTAACCCTCCGTTTTCCTTATGTACAACCTTGACGTTAGGGTTTTGGGATGCGAAGGAGTCGCAAATTTGCGGACAACTATCAGGAGATCCGTCATCAACAAGTATCAGTTCAAAATCCTTACAGGTTTGATTTAAAACGCTTTCAACACATCTTTCCAGATACTTCTCAACCTTATATATAGGAACAATTACCGAAAACAACAAGTTTATCACCTATCTACTTCTCAAATTAACAAGCAATTTCATTAAAAAGTACATCTTGTACTTTATTGCATACGCAAACACCCTTTGCTTAACGGGAAGAGTCTTTATGGGATACTCTTTTAAAGCTTTTATTGTCATACTCTGGGTACATATCATCTTAAGCCTTTTTTTCAGGAGTGCAAATTTAACCTTGTTATCTGTTGCGTACATTATTTCCTGAGAACAAAGAACACGGCACATTGCCTGCCAGAATCTGTATATGTATATATTATAGGTGTCAGGCTCAATATCTTTTTGGTACCTTTTTTCCACTTCTTTTACAAAAACAAGGCTTTTTTCTAACCTGTCGCTTTTATAAGATTTAGAAATTGAATTTCCGTTTCTTTGGTAGTTATAAAAAGCTTCAGGCACTCCTGTTGCTTTTTTTATACAAGAAATATAATCTATCATAAAGAGCGCGTCTTCCGAAATCATATTTCTTTCAGACTGAAACTCAATATTATTTTTCTTTATTACTTCGTTTTTGAAGAGGTTTTTAACAACACCCATTCCGTATTTACTGTCATCAAGGTCTTCCGGTCTTGCGCCCACTATACCCATTTTCAGTTCTTTAAGGCTATCTTCTGTTTCAAAATGAGTATCGGTATCAAAATAGATTTTGCTTTCCCTTTCCCCTGTTTCGCTGAACATATTTCCGTCTACAAACAATATGCCTGACAGTATAAGGTCGGAGCCGTACTTATCTGCTTTTGAGCAGAGTGTTTCATACATATTTGCTTCCACAAAATCATCAGAGTCAATAAACCCGATATATTCGCCTGTCGCAATTTCAAGACCCGCATTACGTGCCTTACCTGCTCCCTCGTTAACCTTGTGAATAACCTTTATGCGAGTGTCCTCTGCTGCCGCCTTTTGACAAATCTCAAGAGATGAGTCTTTTGAAGAATCGTCTACAAGTATTATTTCAATATCGGTAAGTGATTGTTTTCTTAGTGAATTTATGCATTTTTCAAGATATTTTTCCACATTATACACGGGAACTATAATGCTTACCTTAGGTTGTGACACTCTCTCACCTCTCCAATAGTTTGTCGTATTCTTTTATTAAAATATCAGCGTAGCTTTCTACACTTAAAATGTTATCTTTTTCAACCTTGCAATTTTCCCTAAGGATATTATAATACTCCTCATTTTCAAGGGTTTCTTTTAATTTTGCAGCAATTCCCTGAGGGGTTGCTTCATTTACGAGGGTACCGGTAACGCCGTCTTTAACTAGCTCTGCCATTCCGCCACTATTCATAGTAACAACCGGTACACCCATTGCGTGTGCTTCAAGTATGGATAACGGACAATTTTCATAACAAACAGAGGGCAAAAGAAGGAGCTTTGCTCTTCCAACAAGCTCTGTGAGCTTGTCCCCTGTAAGAAATCCAGCTAGTTTAATATTGTCAATACCTTTGAGCATATCTTCATCCGGGCCGTTTCCTGCAATAACAAAGGTGTACTGCGGCAGAAGCTTTGCGGTGCCTGCAATGTTTTCAATTCCTTTTTCCTTGGAAAGTCTGCCTACATAGACAATGTAGGAATCTTCTACTCGTTTTTTATTTGAAAATTTCTCTTTATTTATAAAATTATGTATGGTTATGGTTTTGCCCTTGTAAAACTCCTTTGCATTAAGCAACTTATTTTCCAGAAAATTACTTGGGCACACAAAAAGGTCTACCTTTTTATAAGTTTTAAAAAACGAATATACCTTTGCCTCGATAACCCCCAAAACACTCTTGACTGTGGAAGAGTGGATACATTTATTTTTAATGCAGTTAATATGTGCGCCACCTACACACTTTTCGCAAGGTATGTTTTTATCGAAATTGTAAAGAAGATGATTGGGGCATATCATTTGATAATCGTGTACTGTCTGGACAAGAGGAATTCTCTTTTTCTTAACTCCGTCAATTATAGACGGCGTAAGCTGAAAGTTAATATTATTCATATGGACTATGTCAGGCTTAAAATCATCTATTACCTGCATTATCTTTTTCCTTGCCTCAAAAGAATAGATTATTTTGAAAGGATATAAAAATCTGCCTATCCCTTTTGAATGAAAGTCCATATTTTGTGTATACAGTCCCAAAGAATTACCCACTGTATTTTTTTCGTCGTACATACCGAAATATTCTACCTCGTGTCCCATCTTTTTTAGATGTTCGGCAAGGTATAGCATATAGCTTTCGCTTCCTCCACGAGGATATAAAAATTTATTTACCATTAAAATTCTCATAATAACGAACCACTTTTCTTTTTTATAATGCCAAATATCTTTTCTTCGGTATGGTCAACATTTTCTTCATATGAGTTCCCCATCATCAACATCGCCAGAACTCCGGTTAAAAGAGGATAGTTCATGGTATTATCTGTGGAAGAAACAATTATAAGATATAACGTAAGCATAAAGGTAAGGATTGCGTTTTCAATGTTACCTTTTCTTCCGAAATAACACACACGAATTAAGACCATTGATACAAGCCAGATAATATATCCCCAAAAGCCTAAGTCAATGAAGTGCTGCAAAAAATCGTTATGTACGGCGCCTACACCCACAGACATAAACTCATTAAGTTGATAGGTAAGAAATCCTATTCCATTACCCAAAAATCCCGGATGGAACTCATAAAACTCGTCTACCGCATTATAAATTTCAACTCGTCCGCTTGTGTTTATTCCCGCCTGTTCAAGAAGCGTAAAGGCGTCTGCCTTTATAAGTGCAATGTATCCGACAAGCAATAAAATAACACAAACCGAAAGAAACACAACGAGTCTGCTTGCGGTTTTGGGGACGAAACGTGCAACAAACTTTAAAATATAACCAAATATTAAAGCTATTACAATGGCGATAATTGCAATTCTTTTAAGTGCCGCCAAGAAGCAAAAAACGGTTAAAAACAACAATATAAAATAGACAATATTTTTTTGAGGTTTAAACAGCATATAAATCAGATAGGCGCCAAGGCAAAAGGCAAGTTCGTGAATTTCCGCCTGAACGATAACCTCTCCCGTCACGTCTGCAAAGGTCACCAAAAGAGTTACAAACTCTGAGAAAAATGCTGCAATTCCGTTTTGAGCAATAATGGTAACAATCATTAAAAGATTTGCAATAAGAATAGCAATAAGATTATACCAAATTCCACGGTTGCCAAATACATAAAGAAGAGCTGCAGAGCCTAAAGCAAAGGACAGCATATTCGTATAAATAAAGGAACTGGACAGACCTCGGGAGATAACCCCCACGTCTGCCGTACCCATAAACCAGATAAAAAGCGAAACTATTGTAGTAACCGCCAGAGGAATACTGTAAACACAGGCATCTTTAAATGCAGTAACACCTCTGGGAATATCCGGCTTATATAAAAACATACATAATGCAGAAAATGCAAGGACAAGGGCAAAGGCATGTCGGAAGGTAACGTGAAGACCAAGGTCGATGTATTCTTCAAGGAAAAAATACATCATTACCGCAACAACCGTAAAATAAAAGGCTTTTGCTTTTTCAAAGATTTTATTCTCCACGTTCTTTGCCCTCCCTTCCCTTTTTGCAGACTTTTAATTAAATTGAGGTTGTTTGAGTTAAAACTGAAGTGTAGTTCTTTTTATTTTTGATTGCTTCTGAAAGTAATTTCCTTGCGGTTTTATTTTCTTTAAAGGTTTCGGAAATACCAATTTTATACTCAATCACAACGTTTCTATATTCTTCTCTTTCATCAAGTCTAAGCCTGAAAAGCCTCATTATATCTTCAACAGTAATGTAGTCTGTATCTTCTGTGAGCATTACAAAACTACCGTTACCATTATAAATGTACTCGGTCTTTGATTTTCCAAAGGCTTCCTTTACGTAAACTGTGAACATTTTAATAATTTCATCGCCAACATCTCTAGAATGAACTGTGTTGATGTGAACTAAATTGGAAATATCAAGCATACAATAGACAGTGCCGTCATCAAGAAGCTTTTTATCTTTTGATTTTAGGTATTTATCAAGATATGCTCTATTACCAAACTCTGTAAGATGGTCTGTATAGAAAATATAATTGATTATATCTCCTGCTCTGCCGAAGATGATGGCACCACCACAACAAAGAATCATAAGGAAGAAAAAGGCGATGGCTGTATAAAGGACAACGTTAACACTCTGTCTTACAGATGCCGAGGAGAGTACCGAAATGTAGCTTGCGCCAAGATATTTATTGTACTCGTCATTTGTTTTCATAGTGGTATCGTAAAGAACGGTTAATTTGTTTATAAGCGTATCAATTTCTTTTTCTATATCATCTTTAACTAAAGAATATTGTTGGTTGCAAAGCTCTGTGCAGGTTAAATTCGAAGTAGCGCAAGCACCACCGCAATTCCCCGTACAAGATGTAAACGTATCTAAAATATAATTACAGTATGCAGAATCAATAATGGCATGTTGTTTGCTTTCGTTAAGGTCTCTCCAACTGTAAATCAGTTCGTCGTATGTTACTGTTTGGTCGCCTACATAATCCTGAAGGTTTCTCTCGTGAAGATTGTCAAGGATATATTCAAAACTGATATTTGTGTTTCCTGATTCACGCATTTTAGCAACATAAGCATCAATTACAGTAATAACGTCCTCAACCAGACTCTTATCCTTTTCATTAGAAATATTATTGTTATCTATTCTTGTTGTATAGTCAGAAATAAGAACAGTCTTGTTTTTGGTAATCTGATATTTATAAATTCTTGAGAAAAGTGAAGAAACGTTAACCTGTCTTAAATATTCAAAGTCATTAGCAAGTTCGGTAAAAGATTCTCCCGTTTCGGTTGACCTGTAGTAGCTGTTTTGCTCAATTCTCTGATACAAGGTAGAAAGAGTATTATCGATGCTTGTATCAATAAGCTCCATTATTTCAATATAATCGTAATCGTTTTCATTAAGCTTTTCGATGGTGTTATCTGCAGGTGCAACGTTTACATATTTTTGACTAAACTGTTCAAAATACACGTCCAACACTTCATCTAAAACTAATCTTGCAAAATCTGCACCCTCACCACTTGTGGCTGCGAAAGAAACTATAAAGGTGCTTGGCTCATAGATGTATTCTTCGCCTTCTTCAAGCTTTGCATCTTTTTGTGCTACCTTGTCTGCATCTTCAATGGGGGTTATGTCAATTCTTGATATAAGGCTATCAACCGAGTAGATGCCTGTAAGCCCCATTTTATCAACAACTTTTGACATTACCGCAGAAGATTTAATTTCGTTCACATCAAGCTTTTCCCCTGTTGGTGCAAGACCCTTTTCTGCCTGCTCGTCGTTATAATGAATAACTTCTGAGGCTATGTAGGTATTAGATGATGAAAGCTTGTAATATACCCCATAGGTTGCAAAAAGGCAAAAAATGATGATAATTGGCAAAAGCTTTTTTAAATATCTCATTATTTGAAAATTCTTCATATTCTTACACCTTTATACCTTTTTGGGAAATTTCTTTGAAATCTTATAAACAATAAATGTTAGGTATGTAAACACTGCAAACAATACAAGAGATTTCAACTCACTCACAAGAGATGCTCCGTAAATGCTTACTGCTATACATTGGTTCATTTTGTGACGAGAATATTCTCTGCCGGCATTTATAGCTTCCTTTTCAAAGCTTTTAATATTTGCATAGATAGACTCTATGAGTGAATCTGCCGAAGAAGAAATCTCATTAATCTCATTAGCCTGAGCTATTTTATTTAATATCAGGTTATTATCCATAATTTCCTTTTCGTTGGAGGCCACATTATCGCTGAAGCTTGTAGCCAAAACAGAAAGCTCGTCAACACCGACTTTTGTTCTACCCATATAGTATTTTCCTGTTTCGTCCCAGGTAGGAACGAGTACGACACGGGTCATTTCTTCACTGTACATATCAATCGCTTCGTTACAAAGATTATAAGAGGCGTCGTTTTTCTGACGGTCAAAATCAACGTTTTTGTTTTGGTATGCAAGTCTGTCAATGTATTCATTTTTGTTTCTTACAATGCCGTTTTGCAGAATTAGAGACCTTAAATTCTGATTTATCTGTGTCTCATTAAACTGATGAACTTTTCCTGCTATAGAATTAAAGGTATCTCCATTTTCTGTTACAAAGCTATTATTTTTTTCTGCCATTCCATATAGATAATTAAGGATAGATTGTGTTTCTTTATCCAAATAAGACACTATATCCATATATTCCATTTGGGCAAAATCGGGCTTCTCAGAATCAAGCTTAAAGTTATCAGTATATTTTTCTATGTAATATTCCTTATATGCAGAGGTTATCAGATTGATAACATTGTCGGCGTCAAGATGGGCAGTATCCTTGGATGCATGATACTCCACTGCAAACTCTGTTGAAATATGATACTCAGACTCATCTCCCACACCGCCTTGAACACAAGGATAAACCACAAGACAGTTTTTAAGTTGTTTTACGGTAACGTTTTGGAGTGCGCCATTATTTATTGCCTTTTCAACTACCTCATCACAGAGCACTTCTGCCATATTATATCTTGTTCCGTTGGAGTTGTGAGCCTGGGATGCTTCGGAATAATTTAGTGATACAATGGCGTGAACTGACTTTTTCAGTTGAAAATGATTAAATACTCCATACACCATAGTCGTAACAAAGCATACAAGAATAATCCAGACGTTAAAATACTCTGCTGTTTTAAAAATCTGTATGCGTTCTGCACGATTTACATTTTTGAGGCGAAGAAATATTATTACTGCGGACAATACAAACACTACACCGACAATTAAAATAATTAATTTCAGAATTAAATCAGTAAACATTTTTTATGCCCTTTCTAAATGTTAAAATTTGTTAATATCTATAATTACAAGTTCCGGTTGATTATTTATACGTAAGATATTTGAGTTTTCAAGTCCTGAGCTTACTATTAAGGGACTTCCTGCCACATTATATCTGCCGTAAACAAAGTCCCCGTTTCTCTCAGGAAGCAAGCCTCCTTCGTTGGTGAACAAAGGTCCCAACACAGGAACTCGCACAACACCGCCGTGTGTATGTCCGCAAACCATCAAGTCTCCCCAAAAATCAGGGGTGAATTCCTCAAAAATAAAGGGCTCGTGAACGGCTGTTATTTTTAGATTTTCGGTGTTTTCATTTATGTATTCTAAGAAGGCATTTTCTGAATAGGACCAGAAGGAAGAAGGATTAGAATTTAAAATTCCGTATACGTCAACCGTCATTGTTCTTACATTTATGGTATCCTTCTCGTTTTTCAAAACCTTAATTCCCGCTTCTTCAAGCTTGTCTTCAAAGGAATCTTCAAGGTTCAAAAGTGCATTTTCGTCACGGTTTTCTTTGTTAAATCCAAATTTTTCATCAAGCACTTTTTCACTAAAGGGAAAACCGTAAATGCTTTCTACTTCATTGTTGCCGTACACATAGTAGGAAGGAGCTATCTTGGAAAGCTTGCTTGCTAAATCTATTGCAAATGCTTCATCCTCTTTTGTAGAATTTACCATATCTCCTGTGCAGATAATTATATCCGGCTTTAAAGCTTCAATTCTCTGCAAAAGTTTTTTGTTGTTCTTACCATAGGAAGAAGTATGTAAATCTGATAACTGAATGACTCGCACACGACTGTCAATTTTAATGTTGCTTGTAATATAAAAGGTTTCTCTGAAATTTCTATTACCTATATAACTAAACAACATAATAATAACTGTTGTTGCTATACATACAAAAACCATTCCTATAGCAAAGAATTTTACTGCCTTAATATTCTTTTTAGCTTTGGGACTAAGGATATTACGATGGCTTTTTTTAACGAATTTTATTTTCTTTCCCAATCCGAAAAAAGAATAAACACAAAAGGACAGGGCTTTTTTACATTCTTTTTTAAATTCCTTAATTTTCTCTATACCATCATAAATAATTATGATTTGTTTCTCGTCGACACTTTCTATTTCAAAAGTGTCTGCCCACCTATCATAAACCTCAATCGAAACCATCTCTTTAAAAAGTTCTTTGATTCGGTCTTGATTATTTTCAGTTTTTATAATGTTTATATTATCCATATCAAACAAACCTTTATTTTTATTTTTTGTAAAGCTCATAGGTTGCCCCAGCAACGTCGAGCCAGTTATATTTGCTTAAAATAAACTCATCTACGCCGTCTCTATGTTTTTCCACAAGCTCCCTATTATCGCACAATGTCTGTAGCTTAGTAGCTAAATCATCAACGTTTCCTTTTTTAAAGTAAATTGCCTTATCTTCGGCAACCAATGTGTTTTCAGGAATATCTGAACAAAGCAAAGCGTTTTTATAGGCAAGAGACTCTAAAAGGCAAAGGGACATCCCTTCCAAATCTGACGGTAGTACGTTTATATAAGAATTTGAATATATTTCACGTAATGTGTCCCCTGAGATAAACCCTGTGAAAATAATATTTGGGTTTTTTTCCGCTTTTTTCTTTAGCATTTCAACGTAATCGTCGGTATCGCTTGTATCTCCTGCAACAACAAGCTTTTTTTCTGTTTTAATAGTATTGTAGGCATCAATAAGATAGTGAATACCTTTTTCAGCAGTCAGTCTTGAAACGACAGAAATATACTCATCTTTTTTAAGCCCGTATTTTTCTGTAATAAGCTGAGCGTCCTTTCTTTCAGGACGGCTTATTCCGTTATGGATAATGGTTGTTTCTCGATTATAGGTTTCCTTAAAATAATCATAAGCCGACTGGCTTAAAACGATAACCTCGTCTGCATACTTTGCAAGGACCTTTTCTCCGAATTTAATATATTTTGAAGCAAAACCCTTGCCCCATTTTTCTCTCTGCCAATCAAGTCCATGAACGGTTGCCACACATTTTTTACCAAAAAGTTTTGGTATCCAAAGTGCTGCGCAAGGCCCTTCTGCATGAAAATGAATAACGTCATAATCACCGAAAGCGGCGGCTATTGCCGCAGTAAAGGATGCTATCATTGCCGCAAAGCCACGCATATTGAGTGTCCACGCTGTTTTGAGTTTTACACCCTTATAAGTTTTATTTTCAACGGTGCCAACATATTCGTTTTCAACCTTGTCAGATGAGCGGTTATAACAGGTTACATCAATACCCATTTCAACCAAAATTGGACAAAGCGTTGTAAGAACGTTTTCTATTCCGCCCCTTCTTGACGGAACAACCTTATGTCCAATCATAGCAACTTTCATTTTTTTGCCTCCAAATTTATCTTCCGGTAGCTGTTAGCATAACAATCGGTGTTTTAAGCATAATTTTCAAATCGTTCAGATAGGTTCTGGTCTGTATGTATTCAATATCCATCTCAACCCACTCCTCAAAAGGAATGTCGTTCCTGTTTTTGGAAATTTGCCAGGTGCATGTAAGACCCGGAGTAACAAGAAGTCTTAGTTTCTGATAGTCGGTGTAAAACTTAACCTCTCTGGGTAGGGGTGGCCTTGGTCCCACTAACGTCATATCTCCTTTGAGAACGTTGAAAAACTGCATAAGCTCGTCTAATGATAACTTTCTTAAATACTTTCCAACCCTTGTAATGCGAGGGTCTTTCTTCATTTTGAATACAGGTCCATCCATTTCGTTTTGTTTGGCAAGCTGGTCAATCATTTTATCGGCATTTGCACGCATAGTTCTGAACTTATACATATAAAACTCTTTTCCGTGACGACCAACTCTTATTTGCTTGTAAAAGGGTCCTGCGCTTGGGTCATCAATTACAATAATAATTGCAATAATAAACATAAGTGGCAGGAAAAACAGTAAAATCAATGTAGCAAAAAAGATGTCAAAAAGTCTTTTTTGTTTCCAAAAGGTAGCGTATGATTTTTCAATAATTGCTTCCAGTTTTTCTCTTGTTTTTTCGTCAACCTTGTCCTGCTCGATATAAGGCATTACAATTCACTTCTTTCCTGTATTTTCATTACAGAATCAAACTCTATTTTTCTGTTTTCCGACAAATAAAACTCTTTAAAAACAACATTTTTGTTTTTAAAATCCTGTTCATTTTTTTCTAAATAGCCGGGGTGGAATAAAACTTCTATATCCATGCCGTCTTTTTCGGCAAGTTTTTTATATTTTGGTAAAATTTTACCAACTCTTTTTACGTCCATTTTTCCTGAAAAAAGAATTCCCATAAAATACGCCGTAGGAATATTTAGTTTTTTTGCCCGACTTTTATTAATCAACCATAAAATTTTCAGTAACCATTGTTTAATAATATTTATGGGATTATAGGTAAAATACAGGGACGGTGTTTTAATATATGGCAAAATGGGTTCTGTTGGAATGCGCATATATTTTAAATTGATTTTCTGGTCGTTAAGCACCTGAAGCAAGGCGCTAAACACGGCAGGAATCATATGGGTATGCTGATGACCATCAATTAAAAACGGCACCCCTTCAGGCAAAATGCTTTTCCAAAACACAACCTGTGCAGAAATTTCTTTATATACCTGTTCTTTAAGCTTTTTTGCGTGAAACAAGTTGAGTATGAAAAGGCCGCCAAAGGTATATTTGAAATTGCCATTTGCATCTGTAATCAAATCTATTTCTTGCCTTTTTGCCATACATTTACCTTCAACAAGGTTTAAATGCAAGGATACTCTAAGGTTTTTATTGCCGAGTATTTTATTTAAATCAATTTCATCAAAATTGGGAAATATGCTAACCTTATTAAGCGCACCTTTTTCTATGCATTTTTGTATGTGCTCAGATACGCTATTGCAAATTCCGTAGTCATCGGCACAAAAATATATCACTTAATTTTCACCTTCTGCCCCAAGTTTGACAATTACTATATCATCTGTTACCATCACACAATTTTTTGACGGCCAACTCTCCATTGCTTTTACGTCTTCTCTTTGGGTGATTTGCTTTTTTTCATCTCCGCTTATAAAGCTGTAATTTTTACCGCAATAATCATTAAGACTACTTGTAAATACACTTTGTCCTACTGTTTCATCATCTGCACGGATAATATATCCGTCGGTTATTCCCGTCATATCGGAAAAGAGTTTGACACTATATTCATCACTATTCTCAAGGGCTCCAATAACAAGAAGCCTGTCGCAGTTTTCTGCTTCGGGTGTTTGCTCTATACGGTCTGCTATACGAATTAAAACACCATAAGATTTTTCATATGCCATCTGTGCCTTGTGATAACTCACGTTGGCTACAACAACCTGATTTGCTACAATTATAACAGTTGTCAGCACCACTATCCATTTTTTTATAGCGGCATATTTTTCTTGGCTTTCTGTTTCTCTTTCATAAAGGATCAAAAATAGCAAATAGAATGCAGAATACCCCATAAGCATAAGGTTATGATAATCGACGCTTGGGTTTACAAAGGCAAGTGCGCCTGCTCCAAAGGGAAGCATAACACTAAGAATAACAATCATAAATAAGCTTGCGGGTTTTTTGTAAACCTTATTTTTTATTATGCTTTTCACATAATATATAACCGTAAAAATTAAAACAAATCCATTTAGAACAACAAATAAATTTATACCATCTGTTAAATCAAAGAAGCATTTTATAAAGGTTTCTTTAATAACGTAAAGAGAAGCTGCTAAATCTATGTTTGATAAGGAGGCCGCCTGACTTGCTCCTTGATAATCAAGCAAGCTTGCAGAAAAAATGCCAAGGACTACCTTGAGTACAACTCCATATATTGCTACAGAGCAAACTCCGGTCAATAGCATATACAAAGCTTTTTTCAAAACAACGCCAAAAGATGCGTTTTTAAAAACCAACTCATCTATTAAGTGAAGTAAAACAAGGACTATTGTAACAGTTATGTACGCCTGATAAATGCCCATTGATAAAGCTATAAGAACCGCAGAAACGATATATTTTGGTTTTTCCTTTGTCATATATAGCGCAGCTAAAACGGCAAGGAAGAAGGAAATAGCATAACCATCGGCTACATAGTTATACATCATAACTGAGGTAACAGTTGGGAATGAAACGATAACCGCACCTATTAACCCTGCGGTAATTTTGTTCTCAATTTTTAAAGTTTTGCAAATACATACTGCACCCAGAGCGTGAAAAACAATGGCTATTATACCGCTGAGCAGTGGCAAATCATAAAAAGAACTAAAGGAGCAAACAACAGGCAAAAACCATCTTCCCAGGGCTATCATATTTTGTGAATCATATCTGAAAACTAATGAATCCCAGTTTGGAAGCCAGTTCGTTATTTTATATAAATGAGCCAAAAGCCCCACTAAAAGAGCCGAAAAAAAGCAAACCTTCCACTCAGGCAAAATATGACTTTTAAGTTTTTTTAGTGTTTTTTCAGGCACATTTACCACTCCAGCCACTTGAATTTATGCAAAAACTTTCCGTACAATTTGTCATACATCTTTACACCGACAATTCGCTTTACAAATACTGTACGTTTAGAAGTCGCAGATAACCAAGACGCGCAGTAATGATGTATGGAATAGGTGTTCTCGGTTATCACTTTTTTTCCTGTGTAAAATTTTATAGGGCACAGATAATCTTCAGGGAGCATATGTATTCCCATAAATATCTGGTCTTTATTAGTTAAATCCATTCCAAGTCTTTTCAGAGTTTCGGTGTTTCTGTCAGGACAAGGGGTAAGGTCAAAGGTGCCGTCCTGACGAATAAAAGAAATACCGTCATAATCTGCAAGAAAGCTACCAATCACTTCATTGCCTTTTTCACAGGCAAAGCCAAGACCTGTTGAAACAACGCCCTTGTCATCAAAACCCATATATCCGTTTTCTTTAATAAGGTCGTCCAGAGGCTTTATAAGTTCAACGTCTGTATCCAGATAAATTCCGCCTTGTTCATATAATACCTTAAGCCTTACATAATCACTTACAAACGCCCATTTACCAGCATCATAGGCCTCTTTTGCATATCTGTTTTGTGATACATCGAAATTATCTTCATTATGGCAAACTATTTGGTAATCGGGACAATATTTTTTCCAACTTGCAATACATTTTTTTGCCAACTTCGGCATTTCACCTTTGCCAAACCAGCAATAGTGAATGACTTTTGGAATACTCATTACTTCTTCTCCCTATATAATTCAAAAATTGTTTTAAACGCACTTTTATTAAAGACAAAATTCACAAGCACAAAGAGAGCAATAATCCATATTGAATGGATGACTCCGTAAAGTAGTAATGTAAAGAAAGAGAGGTTGCTGAAGGTATCAACGAAAAATACTGCCATAATCAAAGCAAAAACCAAGCTGTTTGCAATGAGTATTTTATATGTACACATCTGGCTTCTTTTCAGAATTTTCTTATTGGAATAACGTATTGTCACTATGCCACGATATAAAAGGGCTGCTATAGTTCCAATAATTGCACCGCAAATTCCCATATAAATAATTGCAACAATAGAAACTGTAATATTTATAATCATTTCCCATATTGCATAAGAACGGGTTTTGTCAAATTCCCCTGCATATTCAATAATACCATTGGCAGGAAGTTTGAAATTTGAGATTAAATTCATAATAACAAACAACAATACAAGAAAGACATTTGTATATTCGGCGTCGTTGATTCCCTTTGTATATATTTGTATTAGAGGTAATAAAAACACTGCCATCAAGGTATATATAATACAGGTTGCCATTACGTAAAGAGTTTCGTAAACGTTATATAACTTGTCAAACTTTTCTCGATCTATGTGAAACATCTGGCCCAACGCAAAGGTAAAAGAGGAAACTACACTTGTTATGAAATTTTGAACCTGAGAAAAGAAAATATTATATATAGCATATATGCTTGCCGCTTTAAAATCGCAAAGCACGGAAATTAGTATTACGTCGGTGTTGTTAAAAACCATACCTGAAAGCTGATGAACCAAAACCGAATTTTTTTGTGAGATGGCTTTGAAATCAGGCTTTGCTTTTAAGTCCAACCATTTATATCTGCGCTTTGCATAAAAGTATAAATATAAAAGCTGCGTTAGATACATTATGCAGTAAACAAGCTGAATAAGTATAAGACTGTCGGTAAGAAGCAAAACAAGTATTTTGCCTATGTTTGAAGCAATCTGTAAAACTGTTTCCGCATTGTTTATTACGTACTTTCGTCCGTCTACCTCCATAAGTATTCTGTATTTCGCCTGAAAAAAATAACTAAACAAGGAAGGAAGGGCGGTTAAGATAATTATTAGAAACACTTCGTTTCTGTCTATCGACATTGGTATTACGTAGGCGTAAACAACAGCAATAACAATAACAATGGCAAGATAGATTATTCCTGTTCTTTTGTAATAAGAATGTGTAGCAGAAAGAACCTCGTTTGCACTTTTATAGTCCTTTTCCCCTATTCTTTTATACAAGGCTTGGGTTGTAGCAAGACCTACGCCTGCCTCCAATAAAAGCAAATATACGAAAATCTGCTTTATGGTTGAAAGGACTCCATTAACCTCAGATCCAAAGTTTTCAAGATACAGTCTTGGTAAAATAAAACTGAGTGATATTAAAACAATCTGATAAACAAGTGACGATATTAAATTGTTTTTGATTCTTGAATCTTTACCCATTAAATCGCCACCTCCTTATCATTTATACACGGTTGCAAACGTAATCTTCAGTTGCGTTTTCTTTAGGAATTATTTTTCCCGGATTTCCTATGACAACACTATGGTCGGGAACGTCGAAATTTACATAAGTCAGGGGTGCGATAAGCACGTCACTGCCAATTTTAATGTTGCCAACTATAACCGCATTTGTTCCAATCCAGCAATTATCGGAAATTTCAGGCGTTCCTTTTCTTTTTCCTCTGTTTTCCATTCCTATGGTAACACCTGTGCCGATATTTATGTTTTTGCCAAGTTTAGCATCAGGATGAATTATCACACGACCAAGATGGCCGATATAAAAACCTTCGCCTATTTGGGTTCTTGCAGGAATCTGAATTTGTGTTTTCTTAGACAAATACATAAGCCTTAACATATAGAAAAGCTTTAAGGGTAAAAATTTGCAAGCGTTCGCCTTTCTAAACACTGCTATATATTTGATTTCAAGGGGACGGAAAATCTTTTTTAATAAAGGCTCCGAACTCTCGCCGTAATATCTGTATAAATCTTTCTTAAAAACACTATTCATACTTTTTACCGCTCATCTTTCATTTGTTACTCTTTAGCAAATACCCAAAGGGTTTCGTTCACATCATTTTTGTCTTCGCACAAATTATATACGCTTAGCATAACAGTTTCGCCGTTTGCCTTTTTATAGGTGATTGACGGTATGTTACCCTCTGATATTTGTCTTTTAATAGCACCGTAATTTAAGAAATTCATAACGGCTCTTTGGAAATCAGGATGAACACTGTCGCTTATGTATTTCATAAGTAGCTTTGAGAAGTTTTCTTCATCTTCCTTATAACCGAGATAGGAAGGCATAAGAATTCCGTGGGCGCTATCTGTTTCCAAGGACACACTGTATATACCGTTATAATGGTCTTTTAAAACAGAAATCATAGCATCAATTTCTCTGATGCCTGTTTTTGTATAGGAGTATTTTTTATCCCTATCCTCAGCTACGTAAGTTTCTTCCTTGTTCTGATAATACCGAGCTTTTGCTTCATACATTCTGATTTCGGCTTCACGAACCATTTCCTCACAGTTTGTGTTCCGGCTGCGGTAAGACATACCGATTGCAACGTGGTATCCCTTAGGCTTTAGCTGTTCAACGAATATTTCAATGTTTTTCTTAATTTTTGCCTGTGAAGTTCTTTGTGCAAATATTAAGAATTCATCTCCACCCATACGGTAAATGCTATGACCGAAAAAGACCTCTTTTAATGAGTTTGCGATGTAAATTAGCATTTCATCGCCTGCGGCGTGACCGTATTTATTGTTTATTGTGTGTAATTCGTTTACGTCAATATAAATACAAGTGAAATCATCCGGTTTTTCTTCATCAAAGGTAACAATATCTTTTTTGTAGGCAACTCTGTTCATAGCGCCTGTAAGGGAATCGGTTGTTGCTGCAAGTTCTGTTTTGTTAAGATGCTTCTTGTTATACACCGCAATTGCAAAACATACGGCAACTTCAGAAATAAGTGTTCTTGCAACAGAGCTCTTTCTTGGGTTAATTGCACCAAGAATGCTAACGTGATTCTTTTTGTCTGAAACAATGGCAAAAGAAATATCTTTAATGCCGTGACTTACCATAAACTTATATAACTCGTTATTTGTTTTTTCAAGGTGTGAGTTTGCTAAAATCTGCATAAAGCTTTCGTGAGCTTTACCGTTATGTATTTTTGCGGCATATCTAAAAATTTCCTTGTGGAAATATTCTCTGTCATCACCCACTAAAAGTTTATTATGTAAAGATGGTTTTATATAGAAGAAATCTTCTCCGTCTGTGTCTGTAAAGAAGCAAGAGCGGGCGTTAGAAAATTCTTTTATTCTTTTAAGGGCAGAGGTTACCTTTTCGTGTTGCTGGTTAATTTCAAGTAAAAGGTGTCTGATATCTGAGGATTCCAAATGCAACTGTGTTCTATTCTTTTCGCTTCTTAAAAGAACTTCAAGATAAAGGGCGATAACTAAAATTATTGCGCCAAAAATCATAGTGAGATTTTGGGACATTTTATGTGTTTTTTCAAACACCTGTGTTTCATACCGAGCTAGCATAATGCCCCAACCAAAATCTTCAATACCCGAATAATGAACGTACAGGTCTTCTCCTGTTCGGATAGACTTAAAAGAGGTAAAACCCTTGTCGGTATTTACCAGCTGTTCATAAGAATATCCGTCGTTATATTTGCGGGTTGCAAAATCAGATAGTTGACCCGGTTGACTATTAAAGCTGTCCACTATAAACTTTCCTGTTTTTTTATCATAGATGAAAAGCTGTGCATCCAGTTCTTCTGCCATATTATTGTATTTTTCGTTAATGGTTTCAATATTGATAATTCCGAATATAATACCTACGGTTGTGTCATTTACCTTAATGGGAACAGCACATCTTACAACCTCTTCATCAGGTCTTGAATAGCTGAAGGTTCTGCCTGTAATATGCTCTCCTTCTGCTACCGCTTGTTCAAAGGGAAGCTTTTCGCTTATATTAACAGTTTCGTCCTTTGTAATAAATGTTCCGTCAGGTTTTAAAATACCAATTCTTGAGAACAAGCCTATAGGCTTAAAGGAATCAAACATAAGACTATAACTTTGTCCACTAGCATAAAGCTTTGCCGCAAAGTTCGCCATAGTAATCAGATTTTCCTTATCTGATTTTATTTGAAGAATTACATCATCCTTAATTTGCTTTGTCTGAATATGAAGCATATCATAGGCTTCATCCTCAGCTGCTCTATAGAAAGAAATAACCATAGTGAAAAACAGAGCGCAAATTAAAATTGCTGTGATAATGGTGTAAAGAATCGTGTTCTTCCTTTGTTTTTTCTTCTCGTAAGTTATTGCCATTTAAATACATCTTCTTTCTACAGTGAATAAATTTATGTTGAACTTTTTTCGGACAAATTTCTTCATTCAACACACATACATGATTTTAGGCATACTTTTTCCTATTTTACCATAAATTTGCGCTAAATTCAAGAAAATTAAAAAGATGTAATGATAAATCATTACATCAAATTTAATGCCTTGTTTTTCTTTGATAGTTGCTATTATTTTTGCCACTCAAATCAGGCAGTTATAAAACAAAAACACCGCCATTTGGCGGTGTCCTGTTTTGGCTGTTCCGAACCATTATGATGCCACTTTGTTTTAATACTTATCGACCTCTATATTCTTGCTTTAAGACCTTCGCCATATCTTCCGGCGATTCCTGACAACCACCGGCAAGCCACATTTTAATAATAGCATTAAGACCGTTTCTGAAAAATTCAATATGATATTTGATGTTACTATCTATGTGTTCTTTTTCTGCTCGCCTTGTATCATATATCGAAACAAGGTGCTTGTCATCATAACACAACTTAAAATACGTTTTATAGAAAATTTGGTTTTCTTTAACATGTTTGAACATCTTCAGCGCACCTGTGCGCTCATTGAAATAATCGTAATCAGCAAACAGATTGCTGAACTCATTTTCAAGTTTTTCTCTCGTTTTATCGGCAAGATCGAATATATCAATGTAGTTTGCGTAGAATGTGCTACGATTCAACCCTGTCATTTTAATAAGATCTGAAACGGTAATGTCCTTAATTTCACGGGTTTGTAGCAGTTCTATAAACGCCCGTTCGATTTTTTCTTGCGACTCTCTGCGCCGCTTGTTGTTCTTTACGTTCATAACAATCCCCCATTATTCCAACGCTTATGACAAAACTGATGGCCGCATTTTCTTTTATTCCAACACTTGTCGTCTAATTGTTGATTGTTTTGCTTTGGCAAAAATATTATACTATAAATGCAATAAAAGCACAAGTGTTGGTTTAATGAAAGGAGATTTTAAGATGAAAAAGAGTAGTTTTGTTGCATTGATATTAGGAACTGTAAGTGGAGTGCTTTTCGCGCTCGGTATGTGTATGGCACTTCTGCCGGAATGGAACGCCTTCACAGAAGGTATCATTTTCGGTGCTGTCGGTATCGTGCTTAGCATAATCACGGCACTTATCTGGTGCAAGATGGAAAACAAGAAGCTGCCGAAAATGAGTGGTAAAAATCTGTTCCGTACTATTTACGCCATCAGTGCTTCTTTGGTGCTTGGTGCAGGTATGTGTATGTGCCTTGTGTGGGAGCAAATTATTTTGGGCACACTCGTAGGACTTCTTGGTATCATTATGCTGATTGCTCTCATTCCGATGATTAAAGGAATCAAATGAAGGTACTAAATCTTGTAAAAAGCCCTTATACAAGTCTTGCGTTTAATGTTGCTTATGCGCTTGGCAACTGTATTATAGGTTTTCTTAACCCTTCGTGGTGGTTTATTACAGTAGGTGCATATTATACCGTGCTTGCAATCACAAGGTTTTCTGTGTTGCAGGTCAGACGAAAAGCAAATGGCAGTTATGATACCGAGCTTTTTGCACGGCGCATTACGGGAATTTTATTGGTTGTGCTTTCGTTCTGCATAGTAGGCGTAAACATAATGTCTGCTATTAAAGACAGAGGCACCGCCTTTCATGAAATTGTAATGATCACCATTGCCACATACACATTCACTAAAACCACTATTTCAATTATTGGTATGGTGAAAGCAAAGCGTTCCGCTTCTCCAGTGCTAAAAACACTCCGTAATATATCACTCGCTGATGCGTGTGTTTCCATTTACACAATGCAAAGATCAATGCTCGTGTCCTTTCCGGGTATGGAAGCGGCGGAAATCTTATTACTAAACATATTTACGGGAACAGCAGTTTGGATTGTTGTACTGCTTCTTGGAATCAATCTGATTGGAGGAAAATATACAGATATGGCTAAATCAAAAATTGTAAAGGCAAATGAAAAAATCGCCGAAGCAGTAACCGGCGGTTACAAAAAAATTGAAAAAGGTGTGGTAGAAGGCTACAAAAAAATTGAACAAGGGGTTGTAGGTGGTTACACAAAGCTCGAAGATAAGTTTGTCGATGCCTACCTCACAAAAGACGGCGAAACTGTAGAGGAAGCAAAGGCAAGATTGAAAGATAAAAACAGATAGAAAAAGGGCTGATTTAGAGAGATTAAATCACTAAATCTGCCCTTTTTTTACTTCGGCGGTTCGCATCCATCTTGTCCTAATTTTTAGTGATATTGTGCCTACGGCACAGTGATATTTTCACTTCGTGAAAGTGATATTTCTGCTTACGCAGAAGTGATATTATATTCGCCATAAAACTGGGCGAAGCCCAATATCACTCGGCGTTAGCCGAATATCACTGCGTAGCAATATAACTCGCCGCAAGGCGAATATAACTGAAAAAGACGATTGCGAAAGCAATCGTCTTTTTCTGGTGGGAGAGGGTGGATTCGCAAGCCGCGCACTAAAAAACAGTCCACTGGACTGTTTTTTGCTTTCTGCTGAAAGCCGTGCTGTTCTCATCTCACCCTCTAAGCCAAAAATTAAAAGAGCACCAACCTTACGGTGGTACTCTTCTAATTTGGCTGTTCCGAACCATTTAGATGCCTTTTTTAAAATTTTGTTTTATTTCTCTGGCCTTTGCGGCGTTATCTTTTATTAAATCGTAAACGGTACACGCCAATATCTTTGAAGCGGTCACATAAACAAATTCTTTATCAACGATTGAAAATTCCTTGCTATGTAACGCACCGTCAAACCCACCGATAGTAGGTTGTATTGCCGGTATGATATTACTTACGTCTCCCATATCGGTAGAACCCGTCATATCCTGATGATGACCAATGTCTCCCGAGTTTAAGAACATAAGCGCATTATCCTCGAAAACCTTTGAAAGATTTTCGTCCTGTATTAACGGGGCGTAGCCTTTAATATTTTCAATAGAGCAGTTCGCACCTAGTGCGATAGCACCTGCTTTTGACGCATTGTCTACCTTGCTGCAAGCATCGGTCAGTGCCGAAATATTGCCTGCACGGACGTATGTCTCAATTACCGCTTTATCCGGTATAACGTTTACCAAATCGCCGCCATTTGAAATAATCGGATGAATCCGTACCCTGTCAGAATCCTTGAAGGTAGAGCGATTTGCATTAATAGCGTTAATGGTCATAACCGCGGCATCAAGTGCATTGATACCATTCCATGGCTCGCTTCCGTGAGCCGACTTTCCTAAAAAGGTTATTTGCCTTGCCTCAAAGCCAAGGCTTGAACCGAGCATATATAAACGCGGCTGCGGTGTTAAAGCGTGAGCGTGAATCATCATAGCAACATCGATATCATCAAAAACGCCAAGATGTATCAATTCCTGCTTACCCGACATATATGTAATGGTGCCGTCGTCAACCAGACGTTTGCGAAAATCCAGTTCAACAAACTCCTCTGCAGGAACTGCTAAAAAGGTAATTTTACAGTTGCACTCGTTAAGAATGCCGCTTTTTACTATACCGTAAGCCGCACCGATCATTTGTGCAATCTGCGCATTATGACCGCAAGCGTGAGCGGCACCCGTAACTGAGTCAGCATAGGGGTGTTCATAGCATTTAACAGCATCCATTTCCCCGATCACGCAAATATTCACATCTGCATCAGGGTTTCCCACCACGCCCATTACGCCGGTGACGGCTAAATTCTCTTTATAAGAAATACCCAATTTCTTGAATTCCTGTTTTACGTACTCGCTTGTTTTGTATTCTTTAAATCCTAACTCGGGATTGTTCAAAATATACTCACCGCAAGCAATAATTGCATCTTTGCTTGCCTCTATTACATCTATAATCTGTTTTTTCATTTATTTCACCTCTCTTTTCATTATACTAAAAAACTATAATTTAATCAAGTGTATCACAATTTCGGTCGTTCGAATCCATCTTGACGGAGATTTTTATATTTCGTCTGCGAAGCAGACACCTAGCTTCTTACCTATTACTTTTTACTTCCCAAAAATCCGAGTATACAAATGTATGAGGTAAAAGTGAAGAAGTAAGAGGTAAGAGGTAATAAGTAAAAATCCCCGTACTATCGTACGAGGATTTTTGGTGGGGGAAGGTGGTTGCTGTACAGTGCGGTAGTTTGTTCTCGACTGCGAGTTTCGGTACAAGGCGGTAGAACGGTACAATCCCACGGCCTAAAAACAGTCCGCCGGACTGTTTTCTTAACGGCCTTTCGAATCCACCTTCTTTTGGTGACCAAAACAAAAAACCGACCCTGTTGGGTCGGTTCATTGTTTTGGTGGGAGAGGGTGGATTCGAACCACCGAAGCTAAAAAGCAGCAGATTTACAGTCTGACCCCTTTGGCCACTCGGGAACTCTCCCATATTAAATTAAAAATGGAGCTGGTGGACGGACGCATCCTTTCTTTGAAAGTCTGCCGTGTTACGTGGTGGGGACCACTCCACACTTCGCACCTAAAAACAACACACCGTGTTGTTTTCTTAACGGCGCTCGCCCTCTTAGGCTTCAAGTCCGTTTTAAGACTTGATAAAAAATGGAGCTGGTGGACGGACTTGAACCCCCGACCTGCTGATTACAAATCAGCTGCTCTACCAACTGAGCTACACCAGCAAAATTAGCGCCTATCTAATATACCATAATAAAATATAAATGTCAAGAATAAAAATAAATAAATTTTTATTTTATTTTTACCAAAAAAACCGACCAATTGGTCGGTTTTTTATTATGCTTTTATATTACCTGCTTTTGCTAATGCTTCATCAATATGCCTACAGAAGTTTTCCTCGCCTACCTTTTGGTAAAAACCTGATTTATACATAACCTGAAGGGGTTGTTCGTTTACGTGAGAGAAAACAAGTCGAACTCCACGCTTTTGGCACTTTTTGTAAAGGTGCTCCAATGCATCAAGTGCGGTATAATCAAGAGATGGTACCGCACGCATACGCAAAATTAAGCAACGTGTAAAATCTCTGAGAACAATTTTAGGAATTTTATCTGCCGCTCCGAAAAATAGAGGTCCGGTAATTTCATATACTCGTACGTCCTTTGGAACAACCTTTAAATCTATGGCATCCTCATCGGTTTCAGGGTCAACATATTTCCAACCGTCAACAGATGTTTCCTCACTCATACGTTTCATAAACAGTATGGATGTTAATACCATTCCTATTCCGATAGCAACAACCAGGTCGAAAACCACGGTCAGAATTAAGGTTGTGAAAAGAACAAACACATCGCTTTTGGGTGCGATTTTTACTGTGCGGACAATTTTTCTCCATTCGCTCATATTGTAAGCGACCATAAAGAGAATTGCTGCGATAGTCGGCATAGGAATAAGACCTGCATAGGGCATAAGGAACATAAGAATTAAAAGAAGGACTATGGAATGTACCATACCTGCAACCGGTGTTTTGCCTCCATTTTTCGCATTGGCTGCTGTTCTTGCAATGGCTCCAGTTGCAGGAATACCTCCGAAGAAAACCGAAGCTATATTACCAATACCCTGTCCCACCAGCTCCGCATTGGAGTTATGATGGGAGTTTACCATACCATCGGCAACAATGCAGGAAAGAAGAGATTCTATGGCGGCAAGAATCGCAATAGTAAATGCATCAGGTATAACAGCAGAAATCTTATCAAAACTGAAATTCATACTGCCAAAATCTACGTGGGGAAGTCCGGAAGGAATTGTGTACAGGTCACGGATAGTATATACTCCTTGCTCGAATCCAGGCAAAAAGGCTACCATACATGCGCCTACTACAACCGCTACCAATGATGGAGGCACTCTTTTTTCAATTCTAGGATAAAAAATCAGTATTGCAAGGCTTACCAATCCAACCGCTAAAGCCTGCCAAGACATTGTATCCATAAACCTTATGTTAGCCTCTATTTTTTCTAAGGTTTCAACCGGTTTGATACCGCCCGCATAACTGATACCTACAAAATCTTTTATTTGTCCAATAACAATAGTAACCGCAATACCGGCTGTAAAACCTGTTATAATCGAGTGAGGTATAAATTTAATAAGTGTGCCAAAGCGAAATACACCCATTAGTATAAGGAAAATGCCGGCTATAATAGTGGCAATAAAAAGGCCATCCATACCTTGCGTTGCAACAACCCCTGCAACTATTGAAGCAAAGGCAGCAGTGGGGCCTGCAATTTGTATGCGGCTACCACCAAAAAGAGATACACAAAAGCCTGCCGCAATAGCCGTATAAATACCGCAAACAGGTTCAACGCCTGAAGCTAACGCCAACGCAATTGATAAAGGCAATGCGATAATTGCGACTATGACACCTGCGATACAGTCATTTAAAAATTGCTGTGCAGAATATTTTTTTATAACCGAAAAAAATTTTGGTTTAAGGTAAAATTTTGACAAAATTAAGCATCTCCCTTTTTAGCCAAAGAATTTAAACCCGAACCAGCCTAAAAGGGCGGTTTGAATGCTTTGGCTAACGAAGATTATTATATTGTTTTTTATATGATAAGTAAATAGTGATAATGTATAATCTTAATTGTGGCTTTTTTCCTTTTTTTGTAAATATAGAATATGTTTTAAAACGGCTTTTTAGGGGTAACATATTTTTACAAATAAAAAAAGGTGATGTTTTATGAAAATTAAATTTTTTAGAGTTGTTTCATTAGCTTTAATTTTATCAACGCTTTTTCTTTGTTCCTGTGGCAAAAGTGACAAAGCTTCTGTTTACTTTTTAAATTTTAAGCCTGAGCTTGCCACCGCTTACCAGGAGATTGCAGAGGCTTATGAGAAAGAGACAGGTGTCAAGGTAAAGATTACCACTGCAGCGGCTAATCAATATGAGCAGACACTTAAAAGTGAAATTGCAAAGTCCTCTGCGCCCACCATTTTTCAGATTAACGGACCGGTAGGATACAGGGAATGGAAAGACTACTGTGCAGATTTAATGAACACCAAACTTTACAGCATCTTGGCTGACAAGAGCCTTGCAGTAACCGACAAGGGTGGTGTTTACGGAATTCCTTACGTTATCGAGGGTTATGGCATTATCTATAATGATGCTATTATGAAGAAATATTTTGCTTTAAGCGATAAGGCTTCTCCCCTTTCCTCAGCAGAAGAAATTAAAAATTTTGAAGAGTTAAAGACCGTTGTTGAGGATATGACAAAGCATTTGTCTGAGCTTGGGATTGAGGGTGTTTTCGGCTCTACCTCAATGTCTTCTGGAGAAAACTGGCGTTGGACAAATCACCTAGCAAACCTACCTTTATATTATGAATTTAAGGACAGTGAAAATCCTACTTCTGCTCTTTTATATGCCGATAAAATCGATTTTTCTCATAAAAATCAGTTCAAGCAAATTTTCGATTTATATCTTAATAACTCCATTACCCCTAAAAACCTTTTAGGCTCTAAATCGGTTGCCGATTCTATGTCGGAGTTTGCTCTTTCAAAAGTTGCTATGATTCAAAACGGCAACTGGGCTTGGTCTCAGATAAGCGAGGTTCCCGGCAACACTGTAAATGAAAACGACATTAAGTTTATGCCTATTTATATAGGCGCTGATGATGAGGAATCTCAGGGACTTTGTATTGGCACTGAGAACTATTTTGCTATAAACAAAAACGTTCCTCCTGAGCAGCAAACTGCTTCTCTTGACTTCTTATACTGGCTATTTTCAAGCAGTACAGGTAAAAAGCTTGTTTACGAAAAATTAGGCTTTATTACACCTTTTTCGACCTTTTCTGAAAACGAGCAACCAAACGACCCTTTAGGCAGACAGGTAGCTAAGGACCTTACCGACAGTTCAACAAAGACTGTTCCTTGGGTATTTACCGCTATGCCGGGAGAAAACTTTAAAAAGGACTTTGGAGATGCTCTTCTTGACTACGTTCAGGGTAACAAAGAGTTCGGACAAGTTTCAGAAATTTTCAAAAATGCCTACGAAAGAGAGAGATAAATGGAACGTAAAATAAGGGGGCGGTGGTATGTTTTTCTTTTGCCCACTCTCACTTGCTTTGCCATCGCCTTTTTAATTCCCTTTATTATGGGAATCGGTCTTTCCTTTACTGAATTTAAAACGGTAACAAACGCAAGATTTGTAGGGTTTGAGAATTATATTGCGGTTTTCAAAAGTAGTGACGGATTTATTTCATCACTTATCTTTACCGTTGGCTTTTCGGTCGTAACAGTTATAGCCGTAAATCTTTTAGCCTTCTTTCTAGCTCTTACACTGGTTAAAAGGTTTAGATTCAGGAATTTTTACCGCACAGTATTTTTTATGCCTAATCTTATTGGCGGTATTGTTTTGGGATATATTTTTCAGCTTATTATAAATGGAGTTTTGTTGAATTACGGCTACACCATCACAAGCCGATGGAGTTTTGGCTTTTGGGGACTGGTTATCCTTTCTATCTGGCAGATGTCAGGCTATATGATGGTAATCTATATTGCAGGTATTACGAGTATACCCGGTGAACTTTACGAGGCGGCAAGAGTTGATGGAGCAAGTAGTTTTAGAACCCTTATTTCCATAACCTTGCCAAGTGTTATGCCCAGTATTACCGTTTGCCTCTTTTTGAGCCTAACCAACTCCTTTAAAATGTTTGACCAAAACCTTGCCCTTACTGCAGGTGCGCCCTCAGGACAGACAGAAATGTTAGCCCTTGACATTTACAACACCTTTTACGGCAGGACAGGTGGCGAGGGCATAGGTCAGGCTAAGGCGGTAATCTTCTTTATAATTGTTGCTGTAATTTCCTTTGTACAACTGCGAATTACACGCTCAAAGGAGTTTGATAGTTGATGAAATTTGTACTGAAAAAGACTCTGCTGTATTTATTATTAAGTCTTTTAACCTTTGTTTTTATTTTTCCTATAATTTTAGTTTTAATAAACTCCTTTAAAACTCGTTTCGTTATACAAAACTCCCCTTTCAGTCTTCCTGATTCCACCACCTTTGCCGGAATTGAAAACTATGTAAGGGGACTTGAGGCCACAGATTTTCTTGCAAGTCTTGGCCGCTCCCTTTTTATAACAGTTTTTTCGGTGGTGCTTATAACTGTTTGTTGCTCTATGACAGCCTGGTTTATAGGGAGGGTTAAGGGAAGACTTGGGAACGGACTTTATCTTCTTTTTGTTTTTTCTATGGTGGTCCCCTTTCAGATGGTTATGTTTACCATGTCCAAGGTGGCAAACGTTTTAGGTCTTGATAATCCCATTGGAATTGTCTTTATATATTTAGGTTTTGGGGCAGGGCTTTCGGTATTTATGTTTTGCGGTGCCATAAGAGGTCTGCCAAGAGGTGTAGAAGAAGCCGCCTGGGTAGACGGATGCTCAGTTGTCAGAATGTTTTTCAGTATTGTGCTTCCCCTTTTAAAGCCCACCTTGGTAACCGTATCCATTTTAAATGCTATGTGGATTTGGAATGACTATCTTCTCCCCTATCTCGTTATGGGTAGCGACTACCGAACAATTCCTGTGGCAGTTCAATATTTAAAGGGCGGCTACGGCTCGGTGGATATGGGGGCTTTAATGGCGGTTTTAATAGTAGCAATTATTCCTGTAACTGTATTTTATCTTTTTACACAAAAATTTATTATTGAAGGTGTCGCCGCAGGAGCGGTGAAAGGATAGACCAAGTGTTCTTTTGAACACTTGGTCTTTTTGCCGCTTTTATTGACATTAAAATATTTATATGATATGCTTGAAATAGATAAACTTATTGTTTTTGATAGGAGGAGTGTTATGAAGTCGGATATAAAAATTATGCTTTTGGGTATTGCCGTTATGCTACTGAGCATTTACACAACCCTTATATTTCAAATAATTGGGTTTATATTACTTGTTGTCGGTATAGTGGTTGTTTTATACGGCTTTTTTTGCGAAAAACATTCCAAAGATTTAACCGAAGAGACTTACAACCTACTCTTAAAGCGAGAAATCAGAGAGGAAAAGAATTTAGTTTGTAAAAAATGCGGAGAAACATACAAAGAAGGATATACCTCTTGTCCTTGGTGTGGGTACAAAGAAGAGTAATTTCTCCTGTTAAGACATAAAAAATGTGTGCAGAAATTTCTGCACACATTTTTGTTTTAATTAAAGGTTTTCGCTTTCGAATTTTTTGATAAACTCGCAAAGTGCCTGGACGCCCTCGGTAGGCATAGCATTGTAGATAGATGCTCTCATACCGCCAACTGAACGGTGACCCTTAAGATTTGAAAATCCTGCAGCTGTAGACTCTTTAACGAACTTAGCGTTGATTTCATCATCTTCTGCACGGAAGGTTACGTTCATCATTGAACGGCTTGCCACGTCGTTAGGGTTATTAAAGAGTTTGCTTTCCTCTAAGCACTTATAAAGCATAGCAGCTTTATTCTCGTTAATCTTCTTCATAGCCTCAAGTCCGCCCAGCTCCTTAATCCAGTTAAGAACTAAAAGGCAGATATAGATAGGATAGCAAGGTGGAGTATTATACATAGACTCGTTAGCAGCCATTGTAGCGTAGTTGCACATTGTAGGAACATACTCAGGAAGGTCTTCTCTGAGTAGGTCCTCACGTGCGATTACGATGGTAAGACCTGCGGGAGCAACGTTCTTCTGTGCACCTGCATAGATAAGTCCGAACTTAGAAACGTCAACAGGCTCTGAAAGGATGCAAGAGCTCATATCTGCTACTAGTGGCACACCGTTGGTTTCAGGAATGTAGTTCCACTTTGTACCGAAGATAGTATTGTTAAAGCAGATATGTACATAATCTGCGTCGGGGCGTAAATCAAGCTCTTCCTGACGAGGAATTCTTGTGAAGTTCTCATCCTTTGTGGTAGCTGCAAGGTGGATATCGCCATACTTCTGAGCTTCCTTATAAGCCTTTCCTGAGAACTGACCAGTAACGATATAGTCTGCTTTTCCTGTCTTTAAAAGGTTCATAGGAATGTTGGCAAACTGCATTGAAGCGCCGCCCTGTAAGAACATAACCTTATAATTATCAGGAATGCTCATAACCTCACGAAGAGCTGCTTCTGCTTCTTTAATGATATTATCATAAACCTTGGAACGATGGCTCATTTCCATAACGCTCATTCCTGATTCACGGCAGTTAAGCATTTCATCTCTTGCTTTTTCAAGTACAGGTACTGGAAGCATAGAGGGACCTGCAGAGAAGTTGTAAATACGATTATACATAAAAATCCTCCTATTTCGCGGTAAATTATACCGATTTATTAAAATATATGTCTAGTATACGACAAAAAAATCAAACTTGCAATAGTGTTTGTGAAATTTTTGTCAAAATTTTAAGAAACTACGTTTATTGGAGTACCGTTAAGCCAATTTTCGATACATTCTACTGTTATATTCAGTAGTTTTATTCTTGTAGACATTGGCGCCCAGGCACAATGAGGAGTAATTGTTATACCCTCGACTCCTTTTAGTATACAGTTTCGCATTGGTTCTACTGTAATTGCATCAAGTCCTGCGCCTGACAGGATACCACTTTCAACTGCATTTTTTAGCGCCGCTTCGTCGATAAGTCCTCCCCTTGCGGTATTTACAAGGTATGGCTTTTTCTTACACAAACTAAAAACTTTTTCATTGAACATAAGTCGACTCTGGTCGGTAAGGGGCAAATGCAGAGAAATAATATCACTTGTTGCCATTAGTTCCTCTAAAGAGACAAACTCAATACCTTCTTCAGATTTTGGCGTTCTTGTGTAAACTTTAATCTTCATATCAAAGGCTTTGGCAAGTTTTGCTACCCTTTTACCTATATTTCCATAACCCACAAGTCCTATGGTTTTACTGTAAAGCTCATCGGTTGGAAAATCGTATAATGTTGTTAGTTCACTTTTTTCCCAGACTCCGCTATCCACGGCATTTTTATATTCGGAAATGCGGTTAAAGTGATTAAGAATAAGGGCAAAAGTATGCTGAGCCACCGCATTGGTAGAATAGGCTCCTGCGTTGCACACGGTAATACCCATCTCCCTTGCAGTTTTTACATCGATAGTATTAAAGCCTGTAGCGAAAAGTCCGATAAATTTTAAATTCTTACAAGCGGTCATAACCTCTTTATCGATTACAAGCTTATTAAGAAGAATAATATCGGCATCCCCTATTCTCTCAATTACCTGCTCCTGTTTGGTGGTGTGATAATAGGTTACCTCGCCGAATTTTTTATAAACCTCAAGAGATAGTCCGCCCGGAGTCATAACCCCCGCTTCGAGTACAACTATTTTCATTGTTTCTTGGTCACCTTGCGCTTGGTGCCGTCAGGCTCCACAATAACCAAACTGTTTAGTTGGCCTTCAAGACTTTCTTTAAAACTGTTTATATATTTTACTCTGAGAGCCTTTTGCTCTATCTTTTCTTCCTCTGTCAGTCCCTCTGTCTTGGACTTTCTTGCGAGTTCATTTATTCTATCAATTTCCTGTTGTGTCATCATAATTTATATCTCATTTCTGCCTTCAAGGGCACGGGATAATGTAACCTCGTCGGCATATTCTAAATTTCCGCCTACGGGGACACCGTAAGCAAGTCTTGTTACCTTTATTCCCATAGGTTTTATAAAACGGGTTATATAACTTGCGGTTGCCTCTCCCTCAACGGTAGGGTCGGTTGCCATTATAACCTCTCGAACAACACCATCTGAAAGACGAGCCAAAAGCTCCTTGATTTTAAGCTTTTCAGGACCTACGCCATCTAAGGGAGAAATAACTCCGTGAAGCACGTGGTAGACACCCTTATATTCCCTTGTTCTCTCAAACGCCATAACGTCCTTGGGGTCACTTACGACGCAGATAATACCTTTATCTCTGGACTCGTCTGCGCAAACCGAACAAAGCTCGCTATCGGTCAGGGCATTACAGTTTTTACAAAGATGGACGCTTTTTTTAGCATTAACTAAAGCCTGAGAAAAGCGTACGGCATACTCCTCAGGTGCAGTTATAACGTAAAAAGCCAGTCTCTGAGCCGTTTTTTTACCTATTCCCGGCAGTTTTGCAAACTGCGCGGTAAGTTCATTAAGGGAAACTATGTTGTAAGACATTGTTAAAATAGTCCATTCATTCCGGGAAGATTAAGGCCGCCTGTGATAGCGCCCATTTCTTCCTCACTAACCTTAACTGCGGTAGAAATAGCCTCATTTACTGCAATAGTAATGAAATCTTCAAGCATTTCAGGGTCGCCCTGACAGTCCTCTAAAACCTCAGGGTCGATTTTTACTACCTTTACCTCGTGCTTGCCTGTAACGGTAACCTTTACTACTCCGCCGCCTGCAGAGCCTTCAAATTCACGCTCATCAAGGTCGGCCTGCAGATTTTGCATATCCTCCTGCATTTGTTGTACCTTTTTAAGCATTTGTTGTTGATTCATTCCACCGTTTTGGTTGGGTATTCTAACTTTCATCTATATTACTCCTTATTGGGTATTTCTAAGTTTTTTAATTTTTCACTTAATGCTTTAAGTGGGTCCTCATCTGCTGAAACGGTCTGCTGCTTATATGGTCCTAATCTGTAAGATTTGCCTAAGACCTCATTGGCAGCCTTTCTTATTGCCGTTTTATAAATAGAGTCATCCTTTTTAATAAAGCTTCTAAACATTGGATTTGGTGCATCTATAAGCAGATATGCTCCGTTTATATATGCTTTTGAGCCATCAAGCACACCGTGTATTGGTGGGCATGTTTTACTCAATATTTTCATAATCTCTTTCCATTCGTTTATTGGCTCTTGGTTTCCTTTTTCCTCTACTTTTGGTTTTTCTTCTACTGCAGGTTTTTCCTCTGTTACAAGGGGCTCTTCCTCCTGCTTTTTAGGAGCAGGTGTTTTCTTTTCCTGCTTCTTTTCAGGCTCTTCCACTATAACCGTTCTGCCACTTTCAAGATTTCTCACCCTCTTTTCAAGACTGTCATAATCCTGACAAAGACTGGGTGTGCAAAGCTTTATAACGGTCATTTCCAAAATGCTTCTTCTATCTGAGTTTTGCATACCGGAAAGGCAGGCGGAAAGCATTGTGAGGGCTCTCATTACATCCTTTATATCAAAGGTTTCTGCTTTTTTCTCTAAAACCTTTAGTTGTTCGGATGAGCAAACCACCGGTTTTGTCTTTGCAGATACGGTTTTTACCACCATAATATCTCTGAAATGGGCAGAAAGCTCATTACAAAGGCGGAGCATATCCACCGAGCTTCTGTGAAGTTCATCAATAAGGGTAAGTGCCGCTTCTGTATCCTGTGCGATTATGCTGTCTGAGAGTTTATTAAGATATTCATTTCCAGACATTCCGCAAACCTTGGTAACTGTCTCCTCGGTAATGTCATTTGTCCCGGAAAGGCACAAATCCAGAATTGAAAGGGCATCTCTCATGCCGCCATCTGCCGCAGCTGCTATTAAGGTTGCCGCTTCATCTGTTATTTTAAAGTTTTCCTTGTCTGCAATATACTTTATTCTCTCGCAGATTTTAGATGGCTCTATTCTTCTGAAATCAAAACGTTGGCAACGGGAAAGAATGGTTGCGGGAAGTTTATGCACCTCGGTTGTTGCCAAAATAAAGATAGCGTGTTCGGGAGGTTCTTCCAAGGTTTTAAGAAGGGCGTTAAATGCACTGGTTGAGAGCATATGCACCTCATCTATTATATAGACCCTATATTTAAGGGAGGTTGGAGAAAACACGATCTGGTCTCTAAGGACACGGATGTCATCAACACCGGTGTTAGAAGCTGCATCTATCTCTACGATATCGGTTGCCTCTTCGCTGCTGATTAGATTACAGAAATCGCAAGAAAGACAAGGGTCGCCATCCTTTATATCCTGACAGTTAACTGCCTTTGCAAGAATTTTGGCGCAACTTGTTTTTCCCGTACCTCTTGTTCCTGTGAAAAGATAAGCATGAGAAATTTTATTAGATGCAAGCTCTCCTTTAAGCGTTTCAACAATATGATCCTGTCCTACAACGTCTGAAAAGGTTTGAGGACGGTATTTTCTGTATAATGCCTTATACGCCATAAAGACCTCCATAGCCAAAGCATTCAAACCCGAATCAGATTTTGGGATAAGGATTTCACGCTGTGACTTTGTTAAAATACTCGCAAATCCGACAGGATTTGCTGTGTTTTGTGCCTCGCCCCATCTAAAATCCTTTATCACAAAATTCTGCGACCATAAAGGCGGGGTTTTTTGTGTGGATTTTGGTGAAGCGAAGCTCATAAGGCTAACGCCTATGAGCGTGGGTGAGCCGAAAGCTGCCGAAAAACCGCCCTTTAAGGCTGGTTCAGGTTTAAATGCTCTGGCTAAATACAAATTAAAAGTCTGTGTAACCGGGCGTACGAATGAACCGATTTACTGCGGCACACAGAGAAATCCGCTTAATGCTGCTCGGTTCCCCGCCTGACATGGTTCACAGCACCCCGTTGCACAGGACCAGCCCATTCGTACACCCCGTTACACAGACGGGTTATTATTGTTATTATAATATATATTTTTATATATTACAAGTCTAAATATTAATATATTCAAAAAAAGTTCATTAAAAAGTTGTTGTATATTGGGGGAAAGTTTGTTACAATTAATGTATGTACCCACTAAAATAAATTAAAGGTGTAAAATGGAAATTTGGGATATAATGAATGAAAATGGCGAGATTACCGGTAAGACCGCCATTAGAGGAAGAACCTGTTTAAAACCGGGTGAATATCATTTAGTTGTTCATATATGGATAGTGTCTTCGAAAGGAGATTTTCTTCTTCAAAGGCGCAGTGAATCTCGCAGGCTAATGCCCGGTGAATGGGCGGCAACCGGTGGCTCTGCAATAAGCGGAGAAAACTCGGAAGTTGCTGCCAAAAGAGAACTTTATGAAGAACTTGGTATTATCGGCAATGATGATAATATGCGTTTTATGGGCAGACTTAAACGACGCAACTCATTTTTAGATGTCTGGTTTGTCAGATGTGATGAAAAAGCCGAAGATTTAAAGCTTCAAAAAAGCGAGGTTGCAGAGGTTAAGTGGGTCTCCCCCTCTACCTTAAAGAAAATGATTGAGCAAAAGAAATTTCACAACTACGGAAGAGAGTATTTTAAAGCTGTTTTCTCTTATTGTGATAATGTGTTTCAGGAGAAGATTTAATGAGTTTAAATTTAGAAAATCAAAAGTGTGTGGTTTGCAACGCTTATCTGTTCGATGAAGACGACGTTGTATACTGTCCTGAGTGCGGTGCGCCTCATCACAGAGACTGCTATAACTCTTTAGGCAAATGCGGAATGGAAGAGTTTCACGGCACGGCAAAAGAATATAAAAAGCCTGAAGTTCCTGCTCAGCCTGAGATTACCGAGGAGGCTTCCTCCAAGGCAGACATTTGTTTTCGTTGCGGAAAAAGCAAAGTGGATAATGCTAAATTTTGTCCCTACTGTGGCGCTCCAAATTCTGAGGAATTTAAAAATATTCCTTTCGGTAATTTCACAATTATTGACGGTAAAACTCCTGTAGATGAGGACGTTGTTGCCGAGGACGTTGCCAAGGTGGTTATGCTTAATCCCTTACGTTATATTGAAAAATTTAAAAAGCTAAAAGGCTCCAAAAAAGCTTCCTTTAACTGGGCGGCCTTCTTAGTTCCTCACGGTTGGTTTGCCTATCGTAAAATGTACAAAGCAAGTATTGTTGCCTCAGCTTTTAAGATTGTTGCAAACATTCTGACTATTCCGTTTTTATTGAATCTTCAGACTGTTTTTGGAAGTGATTTGCCTAGGTATGCCGAGCTTCTGAATTATTTTGCTAACAACCCAAACGAGCTGCAACCAATGTCTGTTATGTTAGCCTTTGCAGGTAGTGTGCTTACCTTTATTATTCATATTATAAGCGGTGTTTTTGCCGACAGTATTTACAAAGATAAGGTTTTTTCTTCCATAAAAAAGATAAAGGCATCAAACGACCCTGAGCAGACTCTTCGAAAGCTTGGAGGACTCAGTACCTTAGGCTTTTTATTAGCCATTTTTGCTGTGGAAATTTTACCTGAGTTGATTGCTATATTTTTAATATAACGGTGATGTAATGGAAACGATTAAATGTATTAGATGCGGCTATGAAAATCAAGATGATTACAAGTTTTGTATGAACTGTGGTGCCGTTTTGCCTCAAAAGGATAAAGCCTCCCTTAATGAGAACTTTGTTTGCGAAGAAGACAGTTCAAAGGTAACAGAGGATATTGTTGATTTTGACGGCGTTTCTGCTACCGAAATGACCTCTTATGTTAAGAATAATGCCAATAAGATTCTCCCTAAATTCTATACTATGGAGAAATTTGGTCAAAAGGTGAGCTTTTGTTTTCCCGTTTTCTTTTTAGGCATTATTTTTGGTCTGTTTGGAATTTCTATGTGGTGTTTTTACCGCAAAATGAAAAAGCTTGGTCTTATATCTTTGGTTTTGGGCGTGGCTTTATTTTTAGCAGACTTTCTCTTCAACTTTAACACCACGTCTCAGTTAGTCGGCGGCTTTGCATCTCTTTTACGAGATTCTTTGGCGAATGATGCAGGGTTTAGCGGAACTCTTGCCCAAACAGCAATGGAGAATTTGATTGCTCAGTACGACAGTGCCTACATCAGAATCTTCTCTTTTATAAATCAGTATATCGGTGGCTTTGTTTGCCCCATTCTTATAGGAATGTTCGGTTATCATCTTTACAAAAACAAGGCGATAAAGGACATAAAAGAACTTAAAAACGTATGTCCCGAAGAAATACTCCTTCACGAAATTTCACTAAAGGGCGGCACGTCAAAAGGCCTTTTAGTTATTCCTATTCTTGTTTATTTATTAACCACAGCCCTACCGTTTGTTTCAATTATAATATCTTTTTTATCGGTGATTTAAGGTGAACACACAAAAATACACTACTCTGCTTTTTGATGCAGACAACACCCTTCTCGACTTTTTTGCCGCTGAGGAACGTGCTATCGAAATAACCTGTAAGCATTTTAATATCCCTTTTTCCAAAGAGATTGGAAAACTTTATTCTGATATTAACGACAGTTTTTGGAAAAGGTTTGAAAAGGGAGAAATTAAGCGTGAGGAAATAAACTGCGGCAGATTTAAGCAGTTTGCCCAGGTTATGGGCAGCGATGCTAACCCTCAAGACCTTGCCAACTTTTATATTGAAGAGCTTTCCAATGGCAATATGATTATTGAGGGCGCCGACAGACTTTGTGAAGCCCTTTCAAAAAAATATGATATGTATATTGTAACAAATGGTCACGCCTCGGTACAAAAACGACGTTTTGGTACGTCATCGCTTCCTCAATATTTTAAAAAATCTTTTATTTCTGAGGAAATGGGAAGCAAAAAGCCTGAAAAGGAATATTTTGACCTTGTTTTTAAGGAAGTCTCGGAAAAGGACAAATCTAAAATATGTATTATCGGCGACAGTATGTCCTCGGATATTTTAGGTGGTATCAATGCGGGAATTGACACCTGTTTTTACAATCGTTTCGGGCTACCTAAAACCTACGAGCCAACCTATGAAGTCAAAAATTTTGATGAATTGTTAGACTTGTTTGAATAACAAAAAGCTCTCTTTTCAGAGAGCTTTATATTTTTTGCCTTGTATTAAGTTTTGTTCTTTAAAATATCTGTTTATGTAGTTTAAAACACGTTTTTTATCTGCCGACCAATCGGGTGCTATAAGCTCGCTTTTGGGTGGGTCACCTGTAATTCGGTGGACTATCATCTGCGGTGGGATAACCTCGATGCATTTTTTGAGAATTTTAGTATAGGTTTCCAGGTCAAGAGCAGAAAAGACCCCTTTTTCATATTCTTCGGCCAGTTTAGTGTTTTTTAATATATGTAGAAGGTGGAATTTAACTCCGTCGGCACCGCTATTTGCTATATATTTTGCGGTATTTAGTATATCTTCTTCGCTTTCAAAGGGAAGACCTATTATCATATGGGCAACAACCTCTATACCCCTTGCCTTTAAATTCTTGACTGCGGTATCGAAAACTTGCGTTTTATAACAGCGGTTTATATAGTCTGCCGTTTTATCGTTAGAGGTCTGAAGCCCAAGTTCTATAGTTACCGGTTTCTGAGTGTTTATTTCTGATAAAACATCTAACATTTCTTCATTTAAGCAGTCGGGGCGTGTGCCAATGGCTATTCCCACTATATAATCAGGCTTTATAGCCTCTAAAAATAGCCCTTTAAGGCAGTTTGTATCTCCGTAGGTGTTGGAAAAGGACTGAAAATAGGCAATGTATTTACCATCTTTAATTTTGTTTGCAACCCTCTTTTTTGCCCTTTCAAGCTGCTCACTCACTGTACCGATTTTTTCTTCCGCAAACTCTCCACTTGCACTTTGTGAGCAGAAGATACAGCCACCCATACCTACTGTCCCGTCACGGTTTGGGCAGGTATCGGCACCTTTTAAAGAAAGTTTATATGTTTTACACCCGAATTTTTTTCTGTAATAGTCGCTGACGCTATTGTACATTTTATCACCTATTTGTTATTCTAACATAGCTTATTTTTCTTTACAAGTAAATTAAATTTCTATTGACAAGTGACAGTGAAATAAGTTATAATCATTTATTGTATAAGGAGATTTATTCCTTTATAAAAGTATATCTCAAATTTAAGGGAGGTTTAACGCCATGAAGAGAACTTATCAGCCTAAGAAGTTACATCGTAAAAAAGAGCACGGCTTCTTAAAAAGAATGGCAACAGCTAATGGACGCAAGGTACTCGCCCGCCGCAGAGCAAAGGGCAGAAAGCAGCTCACATACTAAATTCTCTCCTTTTGATAGGATGTTAAATTATGTACTGTTTTGAAAAACTGAAGCTTAATAAAGATTTCAGAAGAATTTACGGACGCGGCAGTTCTTTCGTGAACCCCGCGTTCGTGACCTATGTCCTAAAAAACCGTAATAAGACTGTTCGTATGGGTATTACGGTTAGTAAAAAAATTGGCGGCGCCGTAGAGAGAAATCGTGCTAAAAGGATTATTACTGCCGCCTTTAGAGAATGTGCCCCTCAGATTGTTAAAGGGCACGATTTTGTCTTTGTCGCAAGGACAAGAATTTTAAACTGTAAAAGTCAGGATATTGCCGCAGATATGTTAGAGAATTTAAAGGCGGCCAATGTATTAAATAAAACCGATGAGTAAACTTATTATCCGACTAATAAAATTTTATCAGAAGAATATTTCACCCGCCAAAATCTCCTGTTGCAGATTTACCCCCACCTGCTCGGCTTATGCTATTGAGGCTATTCAGGTTCACGGGGCATTTAAGGGCAGTTTACTAGGTATTTGGAGAATTTTGCGTTGCCACCCATTATGTAAGGGCGGCTATGACCCTGTTCCCTTAAAAAAGGAACACAATAAAACAGACAATTAGGCAGTTTTGCTGTAGATACGTTACACTTTCATTAAGGATGGTGCAAAAATTGCAAAGGATTTTTGATATTATCAATATCCCTCTCGGTTGGCTCCTTGAGTGGATGACCGGACTTTTTGCTAATAGTTTTGCAGTTGCAGTTTTAATTTTTACTATTTTTATTAACGTGGTTTGCATACCACTTAGTATTAAGAGCCAAAAGTCCTCTGTAGGCCAAATCAGAATCAAGCCAAAGCTTGACGAACTTAAGAAAAAATGCGGTGATGACCGTCAGAAATACAGTATGGAAATGCAAAAGCTCTATCAGGAGGAAAATATCTCCATGTCGGGCGGTTGTCTTCCTATGCTTATCCGACTCCCTATTATGATGTCAGTTTATTACCTCATCAGAAGTCCCCTTACCTACCTTCTTCATATAAATAAGGAGACTATCTCTAGCGCTTGGAACGCTCTGGTTGCTACAGGCGCCGTTAAAAATGCCAACTATGTAGATGAACTTGCTATCGTTGACGCTATTAACAAGGGTACAATTTCTTCACCTGAAATTGCGGCTCAGGTTGACTCTATCGATTTCAACCTTTTGGGAATTGACCTTACCCAGACACCTCATTTTTCAATGAACATTTTTGCCGATTGGCAGGCTATTTGGCTTATCCCAATTTTTGCCTTTTTGGCACAGATGCTTGTAAGTATTGTTTCTATGATGATGCAAAAGAGAATCAACCCTGATGCTCCATCTATGGCCGGTATGATGCTTACAATGCCTTTAATGTCTTTGTTTATCGGATTTACACTTCCCGGCGGTGTTGGTTTCTATTGGATTTGCTCAAGCATTGTTTCAGGTGCAATTCAGACTTTATTACAGTATTTCTATAGTCCATATAAAATGCTTGCAAATGAGAGAGCAAAAAGCATTGTAAAGGTATTTGCCGATGAGCAAAAGTACCTTGATAGTCGTGTGCCTTCAAAGGCGGAAGAAGAATAATAGGAGAAGATTAATTTTGATTAAAGAATTTATAGGTATAGGCGAAAGCCTTGAAGAAGCTACTCAAAACGCTATTGAGGGCTTAGCTGCTAAGGCAGATGAAGACGTACAAATCGAAGTTTTATCAGAATATAAGAAAAAAGTTTTAGGTGTATTTGGTGGTACTCCCGCTAAGGTTAGAGCTTATGTAGAGCTTCCAGACCCTAAACCTAAAAAAGCAAAAGAGAAAAAAGAAAAGGCAGAAAAGAAGGCTCCTGTTAAGGATGCAAAGCCCTTAAAGCAAGAGATTAAGTCAGAAGCTCCTGAAAATCTTGTAGACGCTAGCGAGCTTGACCCTGCTTCAAGTGCAGGAAAAGCTACTGCTTATCTTAAGAACATACTCTTAAATCTCGGCTGTGAAAACCTTGTAATTAAGGTTGCAGAAATCGAGGGTGGTGCTTACATCAGTCTTGAGGGAGATAAGCTTGGTGTTGTTATTGGCAGACGTGGCGAAACACTCGATGCTATTCAGTATCTTACAAGCCTTGCAGCTAACACCGGTAGTGGATATTATAAGGTAACACTTAATATCGGCAACTATCGTGAAAAGCGTGAACAGACCTTAAAGGCTCTTGCAAAGAAAGTATCTGCTCAGGTTTTAAGAACAGGCAGAAGCCGTAGCTTGGAGCCTATGAATCCATATGAAAGAAGAATTATTCACACTGCAGTTCAGGATATTGACGGAGTAGCTTCCAACTCAACAGGTGACGGTTCTTCAAGACGTGTTGTTATTAGCCCTGTTGGCGGTGAAAAGCGCAAGACTAATAATAATCGCACCAACACACAGACCTCTGTCAGAGAGCCTAAGAAGGACTCAACAGATGTTCCACTTTACGGAAGATTAAACTAAAAATCAAACCATCATAAGCACTGCTTATGATGGTTTTTTATATTTATTTCTGACAAGGATTGGATATTATATTGCCGTCAATATCATAGCTTGAACCATGGCAGGCACAGTCCCAACTTTTCGTCGAGGAGTTAAATGTCAGAGGGCATCCTAAATGACCGCAAACGGCTCTTGAATAGTGTAAATCTCCATTGACATCTCGATATACTCCCATCTTCTTGCCTTCTATTCTTACTATTTCTGCCGAGTTTCTTGGTATATCCCTGACCTCTTTTACAGGGATATAAGAAATAGACTGAATTAATTCCTTTGCCGACAGTTTTGTTTGGTTTACTATCTGACGTCGACCCTGACTGTGTGTTTTTCTAAAGGGAGAAAATATATTCGTATATGGTCTTTTATGCTTTGAAATTATGCCATCGATTACTAAAGCGGCAGTAGCAGAGGAGGTCATTCCCCATTTGCCAAAACCTGTTGCAACATAAAGACTATTTGAAAATTTTGAGTATCTGCCAATAAAGGGGATATTATCAGGAGGCATACAATCTTGTGCAGACCAGGAGTCTACAAGTCGAGCATTTGGATAATAACTCTTTACATCGGCAATAAGAGAGGCTAATTTATCTTGTCCGTAAATTTTTCCTGTACGATGAGAATTACCTGAAACTATTATTTTATCGCCAAAAGGTCTGAAAGCATAGCCGTTATTTTCTGTACAATAGTACATTTTATTAAACTCAGGTACATTCTCAAAAACAGCGGCATAAGATTTTTCCTGATACATTTTGGCAAAATAAAGACCTAAACTATTTATAAAGGGATAGTGTGTTGCAACAATTATATGATTTGCCGACACGTTGCCTGTCTCACATATAACCCTTTCCCCCGCTACCTTAACCGCCTTAGTTTCGGTATAAATATCCAATTCATTAGCCAACGTGTTCATAAAGGCTACAGGATTAAATATATACGCATTTTCTACATTGATTGCGTTTTCTACCTTAAAGGGCAAATTGACCTTTTTTGTCAGGCTACAAATAACGTTAAGTCGGGAAAGGGCTGCATACTCTGAAAGGAGTTTTTCTGAGCTTTTCTTAGAATATAAAACAAAAGGAATTTTTTCTAAGTCACAGTCGCAACCAAGTTCTGATATTGTATCTACCAAATAATTCATTCCGTCAAGGGCTGCGAGGTAATATTTTTTAGTTATTTCAAACCCTGAGTTTTTTATTAAATCTGCATATTTCATACCGTGAATAGTGGTAATTTTTGCAGTTGTTCTTGATGACTCGCCGCAAAATAGCCGGTCTTTCTCTATGACCACTACTTTTGCGCCTGAGCATCTTAATTTATAGGCTATCAGGAGTCCTGTCATCCCACCGCCAATAACACAAACATCAGCCGAAATATCCTGATTTAATCTTTTAGTAATTTTCGTTTTTTCCATAAAAAAAGACATAATTATCACCACTATTTATCTTGCTCAAATTGTGGCAAATTAGTCTTGTCCAAATGTCTTATTCATAAGGCCGCTTGTTTACATAATGTTTTTGTAACCATTATAAACACCTTAGTATTTAATTCGCACTATTAACAGAGTTATTAACAATTACAGCCTCAAATACCCTATTTTTTAGGTTTTTATCTCTTGATAACTGTTAATTACTCGGTGGATAACCATAATAATTATATGGTTATTATAGTTTACATAATGAAAAAATTCTGTCAAAAAAGTATGAATTTTGTAACTATTTATGCATCAAAGAAGCACATATGCGAGGGCTAAAATTAGCAGTTCATCGGCGCCGTCTGAAGAAAGCAGAAGAATAAGTCCTATAAGGAGTAAGCCATCCTTATTTTTGCTCAACTCTCCGAAATTCAAATATCTTAAAAAGCCGTTATTGTTTTGCCTTGGAGTATAGAGTATCTTCTTCTCGCTTTTATCAGTTTCTTTTGGTTTTTCTTTAGGCTTTTCGTTTTTCGGCAGAGAAATAAAGTCTGGATACGGCGGCATTTTACCCCCTGCCCCTTTATACATTTCCATAACCCTATGTGCTGCTTCATCTTTCATTCTCTCAAACTCTTTTTGGGAATATTCTGACAAGTTTTTCACCTCAAATATTAAATATCCCCATTTCCTTTAGCAAGGGCGCCATATCTAGAAGTTTTAATATCTTTACGGCGGTATCTACCCTTTCACGCTTTTCTAAAGACAGATGGGGTTTAAGAGCTAATAGAAGTTTAACCCTTTCATTTTCGTGTTTTTGATTTTTTAAAAGTCCTATCGCCTTTGTAAGAGTAGGCAAATCAATCCCCAACTCCCCTAAAGGCTCCTCTTTCTTCTCCTCGCTTGTGCCGAGCATATTTTCTGCCATTTTTTTAATTCTTTCCATACCCTCAGGGTCATTCAAAATAGCAGAAAGCCTTTCGCCGATGTCATCCATTATCTACCATCCTTTTTGTTTAGTAAATTGAAAAGCATTTTTGCTTCTTTTGATGATAGAAGCTCCTCTCTTGCTTTTTTATCATTTAGTAGTTTATCAAGCATCTGCTTATCCGAGTCATTAAGGGATGAAATAAGCTCGTTTACATTTTTGTTTTTAACACCTTTTATCAGATTTTCAGGGTTTATATTGTTATTCATTGAAATCACCACAAATTTAAAGTATAATTATTATGTATTTAATATGTATGATGTTCTTTATATTTCTATGAATGGAGGGGTTACATGAGAATTCTCGTTATATCCGATTCGCACGGCAGAACAAGCGCTATTGAGCAGGCAATAGAGGCTCAGCCTAATGCAAATCATATATTTTTCTTAGGAGACTGCATCAGCGATATTGAAGACCTGACCTATATTTATCCAGATAAAAGTTTTCATATTGTAACAGGCAACTGTGATGGCTACTCTTTTTATAAGTCGATTGACTTTATCACACTAAGTGGCAAAAAAATAATTTTTACCCACGGTCATACCCTTTCAGTTAAATCCGGACTAGAAAGACTTAAAACTTTTGGTGAAACTGAAGATGCACACATTATTCTTTTCGGCCACACCCACACCGCTATAATAGAGTATGAAAATGAAAGGTATTTTGTTAATCCCGGCTCCCTGTCACATGGCAGTTTAGGTTTTAGAAGCTATGCGGTAATTGATATTGAAGAAAACGGCATTAAGCCGATTATTGTTAAAATATAAAAAAACACTCGACGTTAAGCCGAGTGTTTTTATGTTTTGATAACTTAAATTACTTAAGTTCAACAGTTGCGCCAGCCTCTTCAAGCTTAGCCTTGATAGCTTCTGCATCATCCTTAGAAGCTGCTTCCTTAATGGTCTTAGGAGCACCGTCTACTAAAGCCTTTGCTTCTGCAAGGCCAAGACCGGTAACTTCGCGAACTGCCTTAATAACCTTAATCTTCTCTGCACCTGCGTTTGCAAGGATTACATCGAACTCAGTCTTCTCTTCAGCTGCTGCTGCGCCGCCTGCTGCTGGAGCTGCTACTGCTACTGCTGCTGCTGCAGATACGCCGAATTCCTCTTCTACTGCTTTAACGAGCTCTGAAAGCTCAAGTACTGTAAGAACTTTAAGTTCTTCAACGATAGCTGTTACTTTTTCTGATGCCATTTTATTTTCCTCCAATAATTTGAATTTGTTTTAATGTTTTTAATTATTCAGCTGCTGCTTCGCCGTCTTTATCAACGATAGCTTGAACGGCACGGGCAAAAGCTGCCATAGGTGCTTGGAATGCTCCAAGTACGGTTGCGAGAAGTACATCTCTGCTTGGTAATTTTGCAAGTGAATCAACCATTTCAAGAGAGATAGTTTTACCATCAAGGTAACCTGCCTTAATCTTGAAGTTTTCGTGTCCGTCTGCAAATTTCTTAAGAATTCTTGCAGCAGCAACGTGGTCGTCCTTTGAAATTGCGATAGCGGTTGTTCCCTCTAAAACACTCTTCATTTCTTCTAACTCTGTGCCTTCAATAGCACGGCCAAGAATAGAGTTTTTAACTACAGAGTAATCAACACCAGCTTCGCGAAGTTCTTTACGAAGAACTGTGTCATCAGCAACGGTGATACCTGAATAATCAACTACAACACCTGCTACTGAGTCAGTAATCTTAGCAGAAAGAGCAGCAACGGCTGCCTGTTTTGCTTCGAGTACCTTTGCGTTTGGCATAATTTTCACCTCCGAAAAAATAAGGTTTAAAAAAACCTGTCCCCCAAAGACAAGAGAGGACAGGCAGAAACATCTTTAATATAAAAGTTGTTCGCATTACCTCGGTAGGCGATAAATCTTATCACAATTGTGACCTACTGTCTTTGGATAGCATTGGTATGATAACACATATTTTATGTGTTGTCAACTGTTTTTTGAATTAGTTTGCGTACTTACCGGTAGCAACCTTAATTCCAGGTCCCATAGTAGTAGCAATTACACAGGACTTAATGTACTGTCCTTTTGCTGCTGCGGGTTTTGCTTTTGCAATAGCATTCATAAGGGTGTCGATATTCTCGGCAAGCTTCTCTGCACCGAAGGAAGCCTTTCCAACAGGGCAGTGAATGATGTTTGTCTTGTCAAGCTTATACTCAATCTTACCTGCTTTAGCCTCAGTTACAGCTCTTGCAACGTCAGGTGTTACGGTTCCTGCCTTTGGTGTTGGCATAAGACCACGAGGTCCAAGTACCTTACCAAGACGACCAACCATACCCATCATATCGGGTGTAGCAATAACTACATCGAAATCGAGCCAACCTTCGTTCTGAATCTTTGCAATGAGCTCTTCTGCTCCTACATAATCAGAACCTGCCTCTTCGGCTGCCTTTGCGTTATCACCCTTTGTAAGAACGAGGGTTCTAACTGTTTTACCTGTTCCGTTAGGAAGAATAACTGCACCTCTAACCTGCTGGTCAGCGTGGCGAGAGTCAACACCTAAACGAACGTGAATTTCTACTGTTTCGTCAAACTTTGCGGTTGCAGACTTTACTGCAATATCGCAAGCTTCAGTTACTTCGTAAAGCTTTGCTTTTTCTATTAGCTTTACGCTTTCATTATACTTTTTACCGTGTTTCATTTACTTACCTCCCAATAAGTGGTTAAATCGGAAATTTCCTCCCACGAGAGAGACTGTTAATCGACAACTTCAATGCCCATGCTACGTGCGGTTCCTGCTACCATTGACATAGCAGCTTCTACACTAGCAGCATTAAGGTCGGGCATTTTCTGCTCGGCGATTTTTCTAATCTGCTCACTGGTGATTTTTGCAACTTTGTTCTTGTTTGGAACGCCAGAACCGCTCTCAATGCCGCAAGCCTTCTTAATGAGGACTGCTGCAGGGGGGGTCTTGGTAACAAAACTGAACGAATGGTCTGCATATACGGTAATTACTACCGGAATTATAAGACCTGCGTCATTCTTAGTGCGCTCGTTGAATTCCTTTGTGAACGCCATAATGTTAACGCCGTGCTGTCCCAGTGCAGGACCAACAGGTGGGGCTGGTGTTGCCTTTCCTGCGGGTATTTGCAGTTTAATGTAGCCAATAATTTTTTGAGCCATTGTTTGCACCTCCATTATTCGTGGTAACAGTGTATTTGTACACTTGGCGGAATGGTCGTCTTCCCATTCCTCCCACCGTGGCACCGTTAGAGTTTCTCTAAGTGCCGGCGGCAAACTGCCGCATTTTTAATACCTTTGCTTTCGCAAAGTAAAGACTTTTGTCTAAAGCAGAAAATTCTGCGTACTAACTTTTTTAGTCTGCCAGAGCAATCTGGTCAAGCTCAAGCTCGGCATTTGTTTCTCTACCGAACATTGAGATGTTAACACTAACACTTCCTGCGTCAGTATCAACTGCCGTAACGGTACCGCTAAAGTCTTTAAGAGGACCGTCAACGATTGTAACATGATCGCCAACTTTATATCCAACCTCAACAACTCTCTTCTCAACGCCTAGAGCTGCTACCTCATCCTCAGTCAGAGGAACAGGCTTAGAGGCAGGGCCTACAAAACCGGTTACTCCACGGATATTTCTGACTACGTACCAGGAATCGTCAGTTACTATCATTTTGATAAGTACATATCCAGGGAATATTTTGCGTTCATATTCTTTTTTCTTGTCTTCCTTAATTTCGGTTACGGTTTCTGTAGGAATTTTAATATCAAGTATTAAATCCTGCATTTTACGATTTTCAATTATCTTTTCAAGGTCGGAAGCTACCTTGTTTTCGTAACCTGAGTAGGTATGAATTACATACCATCTTGCTTCATTCACTTCTGCCATGTTAGACCTCCGTGATTATCCAATGATAAGCTGTACAAGCTGACCAAGACCAAAATCTAAAAGCCATACGAATGCTCCGATAATTGCACATATAATAAGAACAATAATGGTATTCTTAACAACTTCATTTAGTCTGGGCCATACAATCTTCTTAACCTCACTCTTATAGTCACGTACAAAACGAACTATTCTCTTGGGTATTGTAAGCTTGTCTTTGCCTGCGCAAAGAAGATAGTCATCTATTAAAAGATGTGCTACGCTAAGTGCAAAGCCTACAATTAAAACTAGTGCGGTTATAAGAACGAAACTTGAGTATGTTACAGTTGATGGGCTTACAAGGGGTCTGGTATCTACAAATAACCAAGGGTCGCTAACTGCGATAACCAACATATATATGGCATCAACAAGTAAAACAACCGATGAAGCATATCTCATACCTTTGAACTTAAAGGTTAGACCGCTGAATATTGCGCCGGCAAGGGTAAGAAAGAAGCAAAACCAGATGTTTGCCGATTTAGCAAGGTTTTCACCAAGTGCTTCTACCTTTGTACCGAAAGCGAGCTGTGTACCAACAAAGGTATGCTCAACGCCGGATGCGGTTATTGTAGCGAATGGAGTGAAGAAAAGGATAAGAGCAGCTGCTCCAAGAGCAATAGTCATAATCTGACAAAGCTTATTTACTACCTTCATACTTCTCCTCCTTACTTTGTTTCCTTGTGAAGTGTGTGCTTTTTGCAGAACCTGCAGTACTTATTCATTTCAAGTCTGTCAGGGTCATTCTTCTTGTTCTTCATTGTGTTGTAGTTGCGCTGCTTACATTCTGTGCAAGCGAGTGTAATTTTAACTCTCATGACGGCACCTCCCGTTTTACGGAAATATTTTCGGTTTTTTGTTCCTGTCCAAAAAACCCTTTAGCCTCCCTCGTGTGACCTCGCCTATGTTCATCCTTACAACATATATACCATTTAAGGATAAGCACATACAACATAGGGGAAAATCACCTTGAAAACGATTCTTTCGCAAAAAAAAAGAACCTACAGAGGTAGAGTAATTATATCACAACACACCCCTGAGGTCAAGTATTTTTTTAATTTTTATTTGTGATAATTTGAGCCTTGTTTAATTTTAAAGGCTCGGTATATTTGTTCTAAGAGCATAACCCTAAAAAGCTGATGAGGAAAGGTCATTTTACTAAAGGAAATTTTTAAATTTGCCCTTTTCTTAATTTGTTCACTTAGACCAAACGAGCTACCTATAATAAATGCGAAGCTTCCGCTTCCCATGTTGATAAGAGAGGACATTTTTTCACTCAGCTCCTGACTTGACATCTGAGTCCCCTCAATACACATAGCTACAACATAATCGTCAGGGCCAAGTTTTTTGGAAATTAGTGTTGCCTCCAAGTCCAAAGCTTTTTCTATTTCTGCGTCTTGTGGGTTTTCTGAGAGTCTTACAGGCTCTATTTCGTGGACCTCAACTTTAGCAAAAGCCGAAAGCCTTTTTAAATATTCGTCGGTTGCCTGTCTTAAATAGTTCTCTTTAAGTTTGCCCAGAGCTATTATTTTAATCTTTATCATAGGGCAATTACCTTTCCGTTTTCTTTAGGTGCTATATATAATATGTAGTCGTCGGCTTTAGCTCCTGCATCAAATAGCGCTGCACGAGTAGCCGCTTCTGCCTTTTGGGGCGTATTATTATTCTCTGAAAGATGTCCAAGGACAAAACGATAGCATCCGCTTTTATATAGCTTAGCTATAGTGTCGGCACAAACGGCGTTTGAAAGGTGTCCTTTATCTGATGCTACCCTCAGTTTTAACTCCGGAGTGTAAGGACCCATTCGAAGCATTACGGGGTCGTGGTTCGACTCTAACATAACAATATCTGAGTTTGATATTTTCTCTAAAATTTCTTCAGTCATAACGCCAAGGTCGGTACAAACAACACCTTTTGTTCCTGTAGGTAACTCAACTACGTATCCGCTGGAGCCGTTGCAATCGTGACTTGTGGCAAAACGAGTGATGTTTATACCGTCTAGGTCGACGCTATCCTCGGCATAGATTCTTTTTGTATCGCTATTTATAATTTTTAAGAACTCCAAAGCGTATATGGTCTCCCTCGAAGCTATTACCGGAATGTCCACCTTTTTAAGCAATGTTTTGAGTCCGCATATATGATCGGTGTGCTCGTGAGTTATTAAGACTCCCTTAATATCGCTAAGACTTAGTCTTGCCCCTGCAAGCGCCCCTTCCATTCTTTTGAAGGACACTCCCGCATCAACAAGGACGCCGCCATTCTCATCTCCTATGTATATACAGTTTCCCTTGCTGGAAGAAAACATTGGATAAAATTTTGCCAAAATCTCAACTCTTTTCTATAATAACAAAATGTTTTGGATAAAAAAGCCGCCTTCAAGGCGGCTTTAATTAATTTGCTATTTTTATTGTAGGGGCATCAAGGACAGGCACTCTTTTAATGTTGGCACCAAGCTGTGTGAATTTTTCCACAACCTGCTCATAGCCTCGGTCGATATATTCAATATCCTCAATCTCGGTAACACCCTCTGCAATAAGCCCTGCAATTATCATTGCGGCGCCTGCTCTAAGGTCGTTAGATTTTACAGCAGCGGCTTTAAGCTTTTCAACACCCGTTATAACGGCACTCTTTCCGTCTACCTGAATATCGGCACCCATAAAGGTCAACTGATCTGCATATCTAAAACGATTATCCCAAACGCCTTCGGTAACAATGCTTGTCCCATTTGATATTGCAAGCAGTGTTGCAAACTGAGGCTGCATATCGGTAGGAAAGCCCGGATGTGGCATTGTTTTGATATTGCACTTGCCCGGACGCTTTTTCATAACCACACGAACCCAATCGTCGCCCTCTTCAACAGTTACACCTGTTTCCTTTAGCTTGGCTATTATGGACTCAAGGTGCTTAGGAGTTACGTTGCAAATCGTAACGTCTCCTTTTGTAGCAGCGGCGGCCACCATATATGTGCCCGCTTCAATTTGGTCAGGAATTATACTATATTCCGTTCCTTTTAAGTGCTCTACGCCACGAATTTTAATAACGCTTGTACCTGCGCCCATAATGTCGGCGCCCATAGAATTAAGGAAGTTTGCCAGGTCAACAACGTGAGGCTCTCTTGCGGCGTTTTCAATAACCGTCATACCTCTTGCTCTTGCGGCGGCTAACATTATATTGATGGTAGCACCAACTGACACCACATCCAAGTAAACCGAGCATCCGCCTAATTTTTCGGCTCTTGCATCAACAAGGCCACCCTCAATGGTAACCCTTGCGCCCAAAGCCTCGAAGCCCTTTATATGTTGGTCAATTGGTCTAAGCCCTATGTCGCATCCTCCGGGAGGCGCCACCTTTGCTCTTCTCATTCTGCCAAGCAGCGCACCAAGAAAATATGATGATGCTCTCATGCTCTGAGACATTTCTTTTGTTACTACATAGGAACGAACACCACTTGGGTCTATTTCATAGGTAGTACGGTTAAGCTTGTTAACAGTTGCTCCTAACTGTCTTAAAACAGTAAAGATTGCGTTAACATCCGAAATATCAGGGACATTATCTATTATACACGGACTGTCTGCAAGTAAAACTGCAGGCAGTATTGCAACCGCAGCGTTTTTGGCGCCGCTGATTTCAACTTTACCGCTAAGTCTTTTTCCGCCTTTAATTACAAATTTATCCAAATCGGCACTCCCAAATACAAAAAATTTTTTCGCAAAAATAGTATGCCCGAAACAAAAAATACAAAACCTAAAAACATAAAAAGTAAAACTTTTCTAACATTATTATTATACATATATTGCCTATAAAAGTCAATTTATATTTTCTTTCAAAAAAATAAATTTGTTTTTTCAAAAAATACAGTTGACAGCAGGTTTTATATGTGTTATAAAAACCTTGAAATTTGGTGGGAGGTCGATTATATGAATAACGAAAAAACCACAAGTAACATTAAAAGCCGCTTTAACGAGGAAGCTATTTTAAAAGACGAGGAGGCCTTTATAAAGGCTTATGCAACAAAGAAGGTTAACCCTTTCAAGCTCCTTGCCAAGCTTTACAAAGGCCACTATTTCAAGCTTTTATTATCGGTTGTTTTCTTTATTATCAAATCGGCACCTACTTGGATAATTCCAATCATTACCGCCAACATAATTGATATAGCAACACTGCGTCCTGAAAACAGCACTCAATTATTTATTACCAATATTGTTTTTGCCGTTATCGTTCTTGCAATCAACATCCCCTTCCACACCCTGCACGTTAAATTCTTTAGTCTTGCAAGGCGTAGCGTTGAGGCGGGACTGAGAGGTGCTATGATTAGAAAACTGCAACAGCTTTCTATCTCCTTTCATAAGAACATACCGTCAGGCCGCATACAGTCTAAGGTTATGCGTGACGTAGAGGGAGTCGAGGCTCTGTCCGGCCAGATTTTCCATTTGCTTTTGGAAATTGGTTTTTCTATGATTGTTACCATAGCTATTGTAATAAGCAAAAACATTACTATCTTCTTTATTTTCCTTATCACCATACCTGTAGCAGTCTTTTGTATGCTTCCCTTTAGAAAGGGAATGCGTACCAACAACCGCCTTTTCAGAAAAGAGGTTGAAAACACCTCCTCTGAGGTTATGGATATGATTTCTCTTGTTCCTATTACTCGAGCTCACGCTTTAGAGGAAGAGGAAATTTACAAGCTTACCCACCGAGTAACAAATGTTGCCGAACGTGGCTACAAGCTTGATATAATCAACTCCTTTTTTGGCTCGGTCAACTGGGTTGTTTTCTCTGCTTTCCAAGTCATTTGTCTTTGCATATGTGCTGGTTTTGCTATAAACGGAGAAATTTCTATCGGCGATATAACCCTTTATCAAACCTATTTTACCGCTCTTATCGGTAAGGTTAGCACCATGACAAATATGCTACCTATTGTAACCAAGGGAACCGAAAGCATAAACTCTATTGGTGAAATTCTTTCCTCTTATGACGTTGAGCAATATACCGGCACCAAGAAACTCAAAAACCTCAAGGGCGAATATCGTTTTGACAACGTTTTCTTCCATTATGACGATGATGACCGCTTGGTCGTTAAAGGGCTTAACCTTCACATTAAGCCGGGCGAGACTATTGCTTTTGTTGGAGAATCAGGTTCAGGTAAAACCACCATTATAAATATGATAATCGGCTTCTTTAAGCCTGTTGAAGGAGAAATTTATATTGACGGACAAAACATAACCGATATAGACATTCACTCCTATCGAAAGCGTATTGCGGTTGTCCCTCAAAACACCATTCTTTTCAGCGGAAGCATCAGAGATAATATTACCTACGGCCAACCCGACATTTCCGAAAAGGCTATACAGGCGGCAGTTAAGGCCGCAAACCTCTCAAGTGTTGTTGAGAAACTCCCTCATGGTTTAGACACCTCGGTTGGAGAGTATGGCGACAAGCTTTCGGGCGGTCAGAAACAGAGAGTTTCCATTGCTCGTGCTATTATCAGAAACCCTGACGTTATTATCTTCGACGAAGCCACGAGCGCTCTAGATTCGGTATCAGAAGCCGAAATTCAAAACGCTATTAACAACCTTACCAAAGACCGAACCACCTTTATTGTGGCACACAGACTTTCAACCATTAAATCTGCCGATAAAATTGCAGTTATGCGTGACGGACATTGTGTTGAGTTCGGCACATATGATGAGCTTATGGAGAAAAAAGGCGAATTCTACACCTACAAAATGATGCAATCATAAGAAAAAGTGCTTCTCATATCACAGAGAAGCACTTTCTTTTTATTTTATTCTTTTTAAAGCGGAAACCACCGGCATAATAAGAACGGATAAAACTCCGTTGCCCACCGCTTGAATTAAGTCAAAGGGCAAACCTGCTATTACCCAAGCAACTGTCTGACTGAAATTAAGTCCGAAAAACAAAGCCTGACAGGGAGCGTATAAAAGCCCAAAGCAAAGTCCGTGCAAAGTGCAAAGTATAGCGTATATAATGTAGGTCGCCTTTTTAGAAAGGTTTCTTGGGACCAACATTACAGCTCCCCAAAGCACTGTCCATATGTATAGATAGGGAACCCACCAAATACCAAAGCCTGCAATAAGTCCGTTTAAAAAAACGTAAACATATATAGGAAATAAGGCTTTCGCTCTATACACCGCAGTAAAAGCTATTGTAAGTACCCCCAACAAATGAATATTGGGCAAAAACTCCATTAGCATTTTAGAAACAAACATTATCGTTCCTAAAAGGGCAAAGACTGCTATTTCTTTAAGGGTTATAAAACTACTTTTGCGCTTTGAGTCCATAGGTCTGACCCTGCTCTATGTTGGTAGTATCAACACCTGAGGTTGCATACTCGCCGTTTACGTAAAAAGCCCAATAATAACCGTCGACATCAAAATCACAGGTAACGCCATTCACGGTTTTGATATAAAGGCCGTAGGCTCCTTGCTCGCCTTCAATAATTTTCTCCTCCAAAAGAGCTTCTCCAACAGTTGTTTTATCGGTTTTTACGTTAAAGCAGGTTTTTACACCCTGCTTATCGGTCACCTCTAAAACAAAGGCCGTGGCTCCCTGACCTACCTCTGTGGCAGACACCGATGAGCCTGTGTCAAGTTTTGCTTCTTCACTTTTGCAAGCACTGCAAAATAGCACCATGGTCGCAACAAGGGCTAACGAGAGTAAAGAGCTTAGAAATTTTTTGTTACTAATTCTCTTCATATTTATTCTCCTTTAAATTTTCTCCTTTTTAAATTGGCACTCGCAACTTTTACAAAAAGGGCTTTGTAGCGGGTTTTTCGACTTGGAGAAATTAGTACGTCTTCTCAGAAAAACTTCCAATGACTATTTCTTCCTTTTGCGACCAAGGAATAGTACCAATCATTTTTCTCCTTACGGCGACGGGCTCGTACAGGATTTGCACCTGTTTCCCCTTGCTACCCTTTAAGTATAGCATTTTTAGAAAAAAAGTCAATAAGTTTGCCCTTTGCTCTTGATTTTACAAAAACTTTGATGTAAACTATATATATAACAAAAGTTGGAGGATATTATTATGTTAGTTTCTGCAAAAGAAATGTTAACTAAGGCCAGAGAAGGCAAATATGCTGTTGGTCAGTTTAACATTAACAATCTTGAATGGACAAAGGCTATCTTACTCACTGCACAGGAGCTTAACTCCCCTGTTATTCTTGGAGTTTCTGAGGGTGCAGGAAAATATATGTGCGGATACAAGACAGTTGTTGGTATGGTTAAGGGTATGATTGAGGGACTCGGAATTACCGTTCCTGTTGCTCTTCACTTAGACCACGGTTCTTACGAAGGTGCAAAGGCTTGTATTGAAGCAGGATTTTCTTCTATCATGTTTGATGGTTCACATTATCCTATTGATGAGAACATCGCTAAAACCAAAGAGCTCGTTGAGACTTGTGAAAAATTAGGTCTTTCTCTTGAGGCTGAGGTTGGCGCTATCGGCGGCGAAGAAGACGGCGTTTTAGGTGGCGGCGAGGTTGCTGACCCTAACGAATGTAAAATGATTGCTGACCTTGGCGTTACAATGCTTGCTGCAGGTATCGGAAACATTCACGGAAAATATCCTGAAAATTGGCCAGGCCTAAGATTTGACACCTTAGCTGAAATTCAGAAATGCACAGGCAATATGCCTTTAGTTCTCCACGGTGGCACAGGAATTCCTGCCGATATGATTAAAGAGGCTATCTCTCTCGGCGTTTCAAAAATCAACGTTAACACCGAGTGCCAGTTAGCATTCGCTGCTGCTACAAGAAAGTATGTAGAAGCAGGCAAGGACCTTGTTGGAAAGGGCTTCGACCCAAGAAAGCTTTTAGCTGATGGTGTAGAGGCTATCAAGGCTACTGTTAAGGAAAAGATGGAACTATTCGGTTCTGTTGGCAAAGCGTAAAAATGATTTTCGGCGGTGGATTTTTCCACCGCCTTTTTATTTTTCGTTGATAAAATTCTTTTTAAGCATTATAATTATATAAAAACCTTGATTGGCAGGAGTGTTTTATGAAAACTAAACTATCCCCTCGTTTTTGGACTACTCTGGTTTTATTCAGTCTTATAGGACAAGTGGCTTGGGTTGTGGAGAATATGTATTTTAACGTATTTATCTACAAATCATTTAACGCCAGTGCTTCGGATATTTCAAATATGGTAATGGCAAGTGCTATTTCGGCGGCGCTTACCACCATTTTCATAGGCGCATTGTCAGATAAAATAGGCAAACGAAAGCTATTTATGTGCGGCGGCTATATTCTTTGGGGTATTTCTATTTTTGCCTTTTCTCTTATTAGATTAGATATTATTGAAACGATTTTCCCTGCCACTGTTTCGGCTGCCGTTATAGGCATTTATCTGGTTATAATTATGGACTGTGTTATGACCTTCTTTGGTTCTTCTGCTAATGATGCCGCCTTTAACGCATGGCTCACCGATTCAACCGACTCAACCAACCGAGGAAGTGCCGAAGGCATTAACTCTATGATGCCACTTGTTGCCATCTTAGCCGTTTTTGGTGGTTTTATGGCCTTTGATTTAAATCTTCCTTCCAGTTGGACACTGATATTTACTATTATCGGTATTGTCGTTATAGGTGTGGGCATTCTTGGTATTTTTATAATTAAAGAGCCTGTTTTAAAAAAAGAGGAAAGTGGTTATTTCAGTAATATTATTTACGGCTTTTTACCCTCTACCGTAAGACAAAACGCTCCTTTATATCTGGGTCTTGGTGCGTTTATCATCTTTAATATTTCTATTCAGATTTTTATGCCCTACCTCATTATTTACTACGAGGTTTCTCTGGGTATGAAGGACTATGTCTTAATAATGGCTCCTGCTATTATTATCGCATCTGTAATTACTGCTCTTTGGGGTAAGGTTTATGACAAAAAAGGTTTTGGCTTTTCTCTTACCTTTTCCCTTTTAAGCCTTTCTTTAGGTTATGTTGTTTTATACCTATTTAAAAGCACTGCCCTTGTTTTCGTGGGTTCTCTTCTTATGATGAGCGGTTATCTTTCGGGAATGGCTGTTTTCGGCGCAAAAATTCGTGATAACACCCCCCACGGCAAAGCAGGAAGACTGCAAGGTGTTAGAATTGTATCTCAGGTTTTAATACCGGGTATTGTGGGACCTATAATTAGCAAAGAGGTGCTTAAAAACGCTCCTAAGATTTTGGGTAATGACGGTACTTATTCTTTTGTTCCTACCCCTGATATTTTCCTTTTTGCGTTAATAGTTTTAGTTTTCCTTCTTCCCTTTATTATTTTCATACAAAAAAACAATAAAGCTCCTTTAGAAAAGCTTAACACCCCGTATTTTCCTGATGAAACACCCTACAATTTTCATCCGAAGCCTCAATTTAAAAGAGATAATTTTTTGATTTTAAACGGCAAATGGAAGTTGTCTGTAAAAAAGGGGAATAATCTTTGTAGTCTTGGAGATATTTTAGTCCCCTTCCCCCCTGAAAGTCAGTTGTCAGGCATTCAGCGAATTACAAAGGGTTCAGAACAGTTGATTTACGAACGCAGTTTTTCTGTTGATTGCGGCGACAAACGAGTTTTACTTCATTTTGGCGCTGTTGATACCGAGGCAGAGGTTTTTGTGAACGAACAAAAGGTAGGCGAACACAAGGGTGGATATTTGCACTTTTCTTTCGACGTTACTGCCTATCTAAAAAAGGAAAATCATATTAGAGTTGTGGTCCGAGACTCTCTTTGCAAAAAATACGCTTACGGCAAACAAAAGCACAAAAGAGGCGGTATGTGGTACACTCCTATCAGTGGAATTTGGCAAACTGTATGGCTCGAGCTTGTCCCTGAAAATTATGTTAAAGAAATTAAAATTACCCCCACTCTTACCGACGTAAATATAAAAATCAATGGTGGAAAGACTAAAAAAGTAATAGAGCTTGAAGGCGAGCGTTATGAGTTTGAGGGAGACGAAATTACATTAAGCCCCAAAGAAATTCGACTGTGGACACCTGAAGATCCTTACCTTTATAACTTCACTCTTTTTTGTGGAGAGGATAAGATTTCATCCTATTTTGCGTTAAGAGAAGTGGCTACCCAAAGGATAAACGGTATCAACTATATTACCTTAAACAAAAAGCCTCTCTTTTTTAACGGACTTTTAGATCAAGGCTATTATCCTGACGGCATATATACTCCCGCCAATGAGCAGGCGTATCTTGATGACATTCTTAAATGCAAGGAACTTGGTTTTAATACTTTAAGAAAGCATATTAAAATCGAGCCTGATATTTTCTACTATTACTGTGATTTACACGGTATGCTTGTTTTTCAGGATATGGTCAACAACGGCAGTTACAATTTTATAATTGATACTGCTCTGCCTACCGTTGGTGTAAAGAAGGGGCTTCGCAAAACTGCCCCCCAAAAATACGCAAAGGCCTTTTTGGAAGATGCTATAGCCACCGCTGATGCCCTTTATAATCATCCAAGCATTATTTATTACACCATATTTAACGAGGGTTGGGGGCAACACAATTCCACCAAAATTTACAGACAACTAAAAAGTATGGACCCTTCACGTATTTGGGATACCGCTTCAGGTTGGTTTAAAGATTGCGAAAGCGATGTGGTAAGCGACCACACCTACTTTAAACCTTTAGTTTCCAAGGGTAACCCCATAAAGCCTACTATCATTTCAGAGTTTGGTGGATATTCTCTTGAAATGCAGGGACACGTATTCAATCCTAATAAAGTTTATGGGTATAAAAAGTATACCGACCAAGCTGCTTTTATGAAGGACATTGAGGACCTTTACCTAAAGCAGGTTGTACCTTGTATAGAAAATGGTGTAAATGGCGTTATTTTAACTCAGGTTTCTGACATTGAGGATGAAATAAACGGACTTTTAACCTACGACAGAAAACTATTAAAGGTGGACAAATCTGCCATGTTGGAAATATCCAACACTTTATATGAAAACTTTGAAAAAACCACAGGAGATGCAAATGAGTAAATTAGATAACGTTAAACCTTATGAAGTATTAAAATATTTTGAGGATATTTGCAAAATCCCTCACGGCTCCGGTAATATGGAGCAAATCAGTTCATATTGTATAGATTTTGCTAAAAGCCATTCATTAAGGTTTGTGTGTGACGAAGCAAAAAACGTAATTATATATAAGGAAGCATCCTCAGGCTTTGAAAATAGTGAGCCCATTATTTTACAGGCACATTTAGATATGGTATGCCAAAAGAACAGTGACTCGAGCTTTGATTTCGAAAAGGACTCTTTAGATATTTATGTAGACGGAGACTTTATTAAGGCTAAAGGCACTACGCTTGGCGCAGACAACGGAATAGGCGTTGCTATTATTATGGCGATATTAGCCGACGACAATCTCTCCCACCCTCCTATTGAGGCGGTATTTACCACCGACGAGGAAATAGGTATGATAGGAGCATCAAAATTAGATTTTTCTCTCTTCAAATCTAAAAAAATGATTAACCTTGATTCTGAAGATGAAAATATTTTAACCGTTTCTTGTGCAGGCGGCAGCGATTTTACTCTTTCTTTGCCTATAGAAAAAACAAAAGTTACAGGAGAAAAGGTTATCCTTACCATTGATGGCCTAAAGGGCGGTCACTCAGGCGTAGAGATTGACAAGGGCAGGGTTAATGCTAACCTTCTTTGTGCCAGACTTTTAAACCATTTAAGACAAAAATTTGAATTTAATATTTTAAAAATAAATGGTGGCACAAAAGCAAACGCTATTCCCTACACTTCTACCGTAGAACTTGTGACTAAAGATGCCACTAGTTTTATTTGTGAAGCAAAGAATTATTTTGAAAATGTAAAAGAAGAAATTTCTTCCCGTGAGGCCGACTGTGCTTTAAATGTTAATAACAATGGCGTAATAGAGGCTGAGGCTATGTCTTCGACTACAACCAACTCTGTTATTGATATTCTTCTCAATGCTCCAAACGGCATTATTGATATGAGCGCCGAAATTGAAAACCTTGTTGAAACCTCTCTAAATTTAGGTGTTCTTAAAACAAATAACGACCATATATTCTTCCACTTTGCTCTTAGAAGCAACAAGGCCTCGGCCCTTGACTTTTTAGAGGAAAGGCTTATCTCCTTTGCAGGACTTTGCGGTTGCCATTACGACACTTTTGGAAGATATGAACCTTGGGAATTTAAAAAAGACTCACCTCTACAACAACTTTACGTTAAAGTTTTTAAAGAAACTTTTGGGAAAACTCCAAAAATTGAGGCTATTCACGCAGGTCTTGAATGTGCGGTATTCTCAGCTAAACTCCAAGAACTCGACTGTATTTCAATTGGTCCGGACACCTTTGACGTTCACTCTCCTAAGGAAAAGGTTTCAATTTCTTCGGTCAGGAGAATATATGATTTATTAACTGCCATCCTAAATAATTCTTTACAGAAATAAAAATTTATGGTACAATACCTTGAATAAAAAAGTTTATAGATTGGAGAAAGTATGGACAACAAAAATTTTAAACCCTATGTTGCGGCGGAAAAAATCACTCCGGAAATTACCGTTACTTCCATAATTATGGGCGTACTTTTAGCCGTTATTTTTGGTGCTGCAAACGCCTATTTAGGCTTAAGGGTTGGTATGACCGTTTCAGCATCTATTCCCGCAGCGGTTATTGCTATGGGTGTTATCCGCGTTATTATGCGTAAAAACTCTATCCTCGAAAGCAATATTGTTCAGACCATCGGCTCTGCAGGTGAATCTCTTGCCGCAGGCGCTATCTTTACACTTCCTGCTCTGTTTTTATGGGCAGCAGAAGGAAAGGCGGACAAGCCTGAGCTTTTGGAAATTACCATTATTGCTTTAATCGGTGGTCTTCTTGGCGTATTCTTTATGATACCCCTTAGAAATGCTCTTATCGTTAAAGAACACGGCGTTCTTCCCTATCCCGAAGGCTCTGCCTGTGCAGAAGTCCTTTTAGCGGGAGAAGAAGGCGGTGCAAACGCTTCTACCGTTTTTGCAGGTATGGGCTTTGCCGCACTTTTCAAGTTTATCATTGACGGAATTAAGGCCGTTGCCGGAGAGGTTTCTCTTTCTTTCAAAGGCTTTGCAGGTCAAATTGGAACACAGATTTATCCTGCTGTGCTTAGCGTAGGTTATATCTGCGGTGCAAGAATTGCCTCCTTTATGTTTGCGGGTGGCGTTCTTAGCTGGCTTGTAATTATTCCTGTTATCGTTCTTTTCGGCGGAGATATAATTATGTATCCAAGCGATGTTCCCATTAGCGAACTTTACGCTTCAGGCGGAGCAAGCGCAATTTGGAGCAGCTATATCAGATACATTGGCGCAGGTGCGTTAGCGGCAGGCGGAATTATCAGTCTAATTAAATCTCTACCCCTTATCGTTAAAACCTTTGGCGGCGCTATGAAGAGTATGTCCGGTGCAGGTGCTAACGGACAGAGCAGAACCGACAGAGACATTAATATTAAGGTTGTTATTATTGCTATTGCTGTTTTAACACTCCTTGTTTGGCTCGTTCCCGCTATTCCTGTTAGTCTTTTAGGTGCTGCTATTATCGTTATTTTCGGTTTCTTCTTTGCAACCGTTTCTTCTCGTATGGTTGGTCTTGTAGGAAGCAGCAACAACCCGGTTTCAGGCATGGCTATTGCCACTCTGCTTATTGCAACTCTTATACTTAAAATTACAGGTGCATCAGGCGTTGAAGGTATGTGCAGTGCTATTGCTATCGGCTCTATCATCTGCATTGTCGCTGCTATTGCAGGAGACACCTCTCAGGACCTTAAGACAGGCTTTATTTTAGGTGCTACACCAAGAAAACAACAAATCGGTGAGGTTATTGGTGTTGCCGCTTCTGCCCTTGCTATTGGTGGAACTTTATTCCTTCTTGACAGCGCCTGGGGCTTCGGTTCAGAGCAGCTCGCTGCTCCTCAGGCAACACTTATGAAGCTTATCATCGAAGGTGTTATGGACGGAAATCTTCCCTGGGGTCTTGTTCTCATCGGTGTATTTATTGCCGTTGTTGTTGAGATTTTAGGAATTCCTGTTCTCCCATTTGCTATCGGTGTTTATCTACCTGTTCAGCTTAACGCTTGTATTATGGTTGGCGGTCTCGTTAGACTCGCTCTTGATAAGTTAAAGCGTGACAAGGAAGAAAAGGACGCTATCGTTAACGACGGTATACTCTTCTGCTCAGGTATGATTGCAGGTGAAGGTCTTGTCGGTATTTTACTTGCCCTTCTTGCAGTATTTGGCATAGGCTCTGCTATTGATTTATCAGGCTTCATTCCTGCTCCTGTTTATAATATTGGAGCGTTAGTTCTTTTCGCAATTATCATTCTCACTCTTCTTAAATTCTCTCTTTGGAAGAAGAGAAACTAAGCTATGAAAAAGCAAAAGACTACTACAAATTATATGGTTCTGAAGCCCTCTCGTAATCCACAACTGAAATGGAGCGAGGAAAACGGCGCAGTTACCTTAGAACTTGAAAACAAGGGTATTATGAACCGTATTTTTCAGTTCCTTTTAAGAAAACCAAAAATATCCTATATTCATCTTGAAGAAATCGGCAGTTTTGTATGGCCGCTTCTTGACGGAGAAAAAACTATCGAAGAATTAGGCGTTTTAGTAAAGGAAAATTTTGGTGAAAAGGCAGAACCGATATACGAAAGGCTTATTCAGTATTTTAAAATTTTAGAGAGCCATAAATTTATTGTTATGTAAAAAACGAGCCAAGCATAATGCTTGGCTCGTCTTTTCTGGCGGAGAGTTAGGGATTTGCCGTCTGCTTCGCATACTTTTGGCTTGTCGACCGTTGCCGTTGGCAACAGTACCCGACTTCACCTCTCTATCTAAAAAACAGTACACCGTACTGTTTTCCTTTACGATAGACCCTCTCGGGTTCAAATCCTTTTTATATCAAAAACGAGCTAAGGCTCAATGCTTAGCTCGTCTTTTCTGGCGGAGAGTTAGGGATTTGAACCCTAGGTTCCTTTTGGGAACACAGCATTTCGAGTGCTGCACCTTCGACCACTCGGACAACTCTCCATCTATTGTTTAAGTGACAATAATCATTATAATTAGCCGACTTTTAAAAGTCAAGATTTTTAATATTTTTTTAGGTAAATTGTGTTAAAATCTATTGACATTTCTCTAATTTATGATATAATATCAAGTACTGTGGATATTCATTCGGGCCATTAGCTCAGTTGGTTAGAGCAACCGGCTCATAACCGGTCGGTCCGGGGTTCGAGTCCCTGATGGCCCACCATCCGGAAGAGAGATTTTGGATAATCTCTCTTCTGCCGAAAATATCCATAGGGGCGTAGTTAAACGGCTTAACAGTGGTCTCCAAAACCATCAAAGAGGGTTCGACTCCTTCCGCCCCTGCCACGTGGCCAAGCCGTATGGCTTGGCCTTTTTTGTTCATTAAAAATAAGAAAGAGGTAATTAGTATGAAAAAGTTTTTAGCTTTAGTTATGACACTCGCTATGGTCTTTGCTCTTACCGCTTGTGGTAATACTGCAGGCGTTGAAAGCACCGAAAGTACTGAAAGTGGCGATGTGATTATCATCGTATCAAGCGAAGAAAGCACTACAAACACTCCATCCACCACTCCATCAACAAACACTCCTTCAACAACCACTCCTACCTCATCACAAAACACTCCTGCTGTTTGTTCACACAAGAACGTTCAGACAACTGCCGCAGTAGCAGCTACCTGTACATCAGCAGGAAAAACCGAATCTAAGACTTGTAAAGATTGTGGTGCTGTTTTAGTTGCATCAAAAGCAATTGCTATGACTGAGCATGACTTTGAGCCTGCAACCACCCAGAAGCCTAAAACATGTAAAGTTTGCGGCACAACCGAAGGTACTGCTCTTGAACCTGATGTACCAAGCGCAACAATACAAAGCGGAGAAACATTAAATACCAATGGTGCTACAATAACTTTTGCTATTAAAAAAGTTGAATATATAGAAGACGGTTCTTATTGCAACATCATATACAGCTACACTATCGAAAATGGTTCTAGAGCAATGGAACATTCATGGACTTTAGACGTTACCATTGGCGACACACCAAATAATGAAGCTAAAGGTCTTCGTTACACAGCACCAAAAGCAGAAGCAAATCAAACAATTACCGGAGAATTTAAAGCACGTGCTCCAAGAGCAGATCATTTCGGTTATTCTCTAAGTTTCTCTTAAAAAGCACTTTGCATCACGAAAACAAAACTCCTACGGTATTTAACCGTAGGAGTTTTTTATTTCATTATTTTTCTTGTAGTGCTCGTTCTAACCAAACGAGTCCGAAATTCATAGCTTCTGCAAAGCCTTGCTTTTCGGTAGACTTAACTACATCGTCCTTATTCTTCGAATTGTTCTTAATAAGCATAACCTTAATTTTATCGGCAACCTCTAAATCGTTTTCCTTGTGGGATGTGAGTATTTCAAGCTTTACAACGAACTTTTCACTCATATCTCCATAATAAACTGTATTACCGCTTCTAACTAAAGGCTTATCCTTATAGGTTAAAAATTCACTCATTTTTATTTCCCTTTCCTATTTCTCAGGCATTTCCCTGTAAAGATTAAATCTAAAGAGAAGAGATTCGTCCTCCTGATTTGTGCAACGAAGGGTTGCCTCAGAAACCTTTGCGCCCTTTAAAATATTTGCGATGCCCATTATCTGACAAAGCTTTGATTTAAGATTTAAACTATCGCCTTCCGGAGTCTCAAGAAAAACATCGCCCTTGCAGGAGTCAAGTGCCTTCATAAAATCGTTGAAATCCATATCATGCATCTGAATTTTATCCATAAAAAGTCCTCCTTTTTTAATACTATTATATATCTTAAATTATATAATATTAAGTACTGTGTGTCAAGATTTTACTTGCTTGTTGAAATGTTATTTGTGGTATGGTAAAATACTTTAAAGCTTTTATGCTTTTGGAAGGGTGTTTATAATATGAATATTGCAATTGTTACAGGTGCTTCTTCAGGCCTCGGTAAAGAATATGTATATGCTATAAATGAACGTTATAGTAGTCTTGATGAGATTTGGGTTGTCGCCCGTAGAGAAGATAGGTTAAATGAACTCAAAGCCACTTTAGGAGAAAAAATCAGGGTTGTCGCTGCAGACCTGACCAACGAACAAGACCTTTTAAAAATTTCTGAGCTTTTAAAAGAAACCTCTGCCGACGTCAGACTTTTGGTAAATAATGCAGGTTTCGGCAAAATTGGCGATTTCAAAGATTTGCCACTGGGTGAAAACACCGGTATGATACGTCTTAACTGTGAGGCGTTAACTGCGGTTACCTCTACTGTATTGCCCTTTATGAAAAAGGTCGGTAAAATCATTAACATAAGCTCTATTGCCTCTTTTGCTCCTAACACACGTCTTGCGGTTTACTCCTCTACAAAGGCTTTTGTCATGAGTCTTTCACGTGCAATGAGGGTAGAGTTAAAGCCTTATGGCATTAATGTTCTTGCCGTATGCCCCGGTCCTATGGATACCGAGTTTTTGCCTGTTGCCAACATTGCAAAGGGTACCAGTCGCACCTTTGACACGTTGCCTCGTGTTAAGCCTGAAAAGGTTGCTATCGGCTCACTTAAGGCCTCTGACAAGAATAGAGCTGTTTACACAAATCACATACTGTACAAGGTTTACAGAATTTTAGGAAAACTTTTGCCCCACAGTATTGTTATGAAGATATGCGGTGCTTGACAATATAGTATTTTTTTTGTAAAATATTAGTAATTGCTTTATGGAGGTCATAGGAATGACAAATAATGAAAAAAATATGGAAACAATAGTATCCCTTGCCAAAGCAAGAGGTTTTGTATATTCAGGCTCTGAAATATACGGCGGTCTTTCTAACAGTTGGGATTACGGCCCTTTAGGTGTCGAGCTTAAAAACAACGTTAAAAAGGCTTGGTGGAAAAAATTCGTTCAGGAAAACAAGTACAACGTAGGTCTTGACTCTGCAATTATTATGAACCCTGAGACCTGGGTTACAAGCGGACACGTTGGCGGATTCTCAGACCCTCTTATGGACTGCAAATCCTGTCACGCAAGACACAGAGCAGACAAGCTTATTGAAGATTTCGGCGGTCACGCAGAGGGTATGACCTTCCAACAGATGACCGATTACATAAAGGAAAACAACATTGTGTGTCCTGAATGTGGAAGTAAAGATTTTACCGATATTAGAAAGTTCAACCTTATGTTCAAAACCTTTATCGGTGTTACAGAAGATGCTAAAAACGAGGTTTATCTCCGTCCTGAAACAGCTCAGGGTATTTTCGTAAACTATGCTAACATTCAGCGTTCCACAAGAAAGAAGCTCCCATTCGGTGTTTGCCAGATTGGTAAGTCTTTCAGAAATGAGATTACCCCCGGTAACTTCATTTTCAGAACAAGAGAGTTTGAGCAGATGGAATGTGAATTCTTCTGCAAGCCTGACACCGACCTTGATTGGTTCTATTATTGGAAAGATTTCTGCAAAAACTGGCTTTTAAACCTTGGTCTTAAAGAAGAAAACATCAGACTTCGTGACCACGAAAAAGAAGAGCTTTCCTTCTATTCTAAGGCCACTACTGATATTGAGTTCTTGTTCCCATTCGGTTGGGGAGAGCTTTGGGGAATTGCCGACCGCACCAACTATGACCTTGGTCGTCATCAGGAAGCAAGCGGTAAATCTCTTGAATATTTTGACCAGGAGACCAACGAGCATTACGTTCCTTACGTTGTTGAGCCCTCACTTGGTGCAGACCGTGTGCTTCTCGCATTCCTTTGCGATGCTTATGATGAAGAAATTGATGAAAAGGGCGATACAAGAGTTGTTTTAAGACTCCATCCTGCACTTGCTCCTTTCAAATGTGCTGTTCTTCCCCTTTCTAAGAAATTAAACGAGGGTGCTGAAAAGGTATTCGACCTTCTTGCAAAAGAATTTATGGTTGACTACGACGATGCAGGTTCTATCGGTAAACGTTACCGCAGAGAAGATGAGATTGGTACTCCTTTCTGCATTACCTACGATTTTGATTCTGAAGAGGACGGATGCGTAACAGTTCGTGACCGTGACACAATGGAACAGACCAGAATTAAAATTGATGAGCTTATTCCTTATCTCAGAGAAAAGATGGAATTCTAAACAATAAAAAAGAGTGAGATTTAATCTCACTCTTTTTTTATGCTCACTCGGTCTATAAGCCGGGTTCTGTTGTAGACGACTATCTATCTCGACCTGCAGTTACCTACAGGCTCAAGCCGCTTTTCAAGACACATCGGGCAAATGTATAGTCTTACTTAGCGTTGCACCGAATAGGGTTTACAGACACAAATAGTTACCTATTCGTGTGGTGAGCTCTTACCTCGCCTTTCCACCCTTACCGCAAAATGCGGCGGTATATCTCTGTTGCACTTTCCCTAAGGTCGCCCTCGGCGGCGGTTAGCCGTTATCCTGCCCTGTGGTGCCCGGACTTTCCTCAGATAATTTAATATCCGCAGCCGTCCAACCGACTGAAGCAAATAAATAATATCATAAACTCTTTATTTTGTCAAAGCCATTTAGCTTTTGTAATAAAAACTAATGAGTAAACTATTAAAATTATCGCCGAGGCAGCCGTAATAATTATTCCAAGTTTTAGTCCCGGTGTTTCGTAGCGAAATTCAATTTCACTAACTCCGCTATCTACCGCTACCGCCATAAAGCCTACGTTTACCTTTTCAATGTGAACCTCTGCTCCGTTGACATAGGCGGTCCAACCTTTGTCATAAGGGATGGAGAAGAAAACAAGGTTTGGTGCATCTCTCCGAACTGTTGCGGTAAAACTGTTTTTACCTGTTTTAAAGGAGGTTGCAGCAGTTTCGTTTCTTTCCCTGCAGTCCATTGCCATTTGTGTATCGCTTGTAGAAATAAACTCCTCATCATCAAGATTTTTAAGAAGTCTACCATATTTTTCTATCTGCTCATCGGTCAGCAGTATTGCCTTTAGCATCATTTTTGCACGGTCGTTTCCGCTATATTTCTCGCAAAGCTCATAGCTCATATAAGAGTCATAAGAAAAACCGTAGCCTATAAAGTTTTCATTTTCATAAACCTTATGACCCTGCTCAGTTTTCAGATATTTATAATCCTCCATTTTTGTTGAGCCGTCTTCTTCAAACTTTTCTCCATTTTCTCTGCTTAAAAGATATTTAACAGATAAAAGCGGTCTTATGGCATAGAGGTTAGTTTCGGGTCTGCTGGCAACCACTCTTTCCCCATCGATGAATTTATAAAAATCTATAATTGTACTTGGCACTATTGAATGGAAACAATTTATAGAGGAATACCCTAAAAACATTGGGGTATTATCAACACATTTATAGGTATCAATTCGGAAGGTGTCTTTGTCCCCCTCTAATTTCAAATCGCTCTCAATGAGGTTATCTATCATTGCGGTATTAGAATAGGAATGGGTTTTACCTGCCGCTATAAAGAAATTAGCATAGCCTATTGAAAAAACTGCAACTGTGACAATGGCTAATTTTAAAAACCGACTGAAATCTTCTTTCCTAAGTTTTAAAAGAAAACCTAAAACCACTAAACCACAAATGGCAATGAGGCAGGTTGCCCAAAATCTTACGATATACGTGAGCTGTGTATTATCTGTAAACAGGCCTATTGTAAAGTTGCCGTCCTTGCCGCTTTGCGGGAAAAGTCCTATTACAAGGGTAATTCCAAGGGTTATCCCAAAAACCTGTAAAAACGACTTTTTAAAATCTATCTCGGTATCCTCTATAGCCAGTGCGGTACCAAGGCACATAAGTAGAATTGGCATATAAAACCAACGTGCATAATAGGCGTTATTAAAGGCATAAAACGCCGAATTGAGTATTGGCACTAACGCCATTACGGTACAGGTAATTAAAATTTTCCTGATCCAATTCCCCTTTTTGACCTGACAGTAGGCAAAAACACCCACCATACTAAATACCGGCAACCATCCGCCAAGAGAGGACCATTTTACATCTGCATTAGGAAACATAACAGGTCGTGCGGGAAGGTCAGGAGGAAAGAAAAAGACCTCGATTATATTTGCGTATATGCTTTCCTTTCCGTAAAGGAGAGAATTCCAACCAAGAGTTATGTTGCTCAGGCGGTCAAAACCGGAAATCGCAAGATATGACGGAATTAAAATAATTGCCGCTAACGCTATTCCTAAAATGACTTCAAAAATTATCGCTAAAAGTTTTTTGACCGAGAAACGTATGCTCTTTGTTAGGAATCTAAAGAACATATAAATCAGTCCGAAAACGAGCATACCAAAAAAGAAAAAATAATTTGTAACACCACAAAGGCAAACGGTAAATGCAAAAATTCCCCTTTTATTCTCCGTAGCTAAAAGTTCAAAACTCAAAAGCAATAGCGGAAATATAATAATTGCCTCGTGGAAATGGTTAAAGAAGATATTATACACCGAAAAGCCTGAAAAGGCATAAAGAATTCCTCCAAGCTCTGCAGTTAAGGCATTTTTCACAAACCTTCGTATATATAGATAAGCCGTAAGTGCAGCAAAGGCAAACTTCAATATAAATAGTGGTCCCATTAAATAGGGCAAAAAGCTATTTGGGAAGGGAATGGTGAGCCAAAAGAACGGGCTACCAAGCAAATAAAAACTATAAGAGCCTATAAAGTTTGCACCAAGATCGGTTGAAAAGTTCCAACCCCACTGTGAGTTTCTGATGGCATCGTGACAAATTTGATAAAAAGGTATTTGCTGAACGTTGAAATCTCCATAAAAGAGGAAATATCCTCTGCCTGTAATTATGTACGGTACGAAACAACAGGCCGCCATCAAAAGTGCGACCAAAAAGGTGTTAATGCCGTTGTTTCTTATACCCACATTTTTAAAGTTTAATGTTTTCAACCCGTTCACTTCCCTCTTATTTTAAGTTATCATCGTTATACCACCCCTTTGTATTTAAGGGGTTGTTTTTCTTTAAAAACTCCTCTTGGGTTACGTCCTCATAAATATAGGAATAAATTATTTTTGAAGCAAAGTCATAATCATAATATTTTATTGAACCAAATCCCTCAGGAGATTTTAAAAGATACCTGTCCATTGGAATTCTGGTTTGGGTATATATGATTTCTTTACGGAAAACACTTGAGAGTTTAATTATATCGTTGTAAGACAAAGATGTTTCCATAAAAGGAAGTAGAGCTTTTATTATTTTAGGATATTCAGTAAGATTTCGGCTTAAAACCTTATTAAGAAGAAGCTCCATTACATGTCTTTGTCTTTCGGTTCTTCCTGCATCGTTGTTTTCGCCACTGTTTGTATGGGCATAACGAATTCTCGCCCAACTTACTGCCTGAACTCCGTTAAGGGTCTGGACCCCCGGTGTTTTTACATATTCAGGCTCTATACCCATATAAAGACTCTGCTCATAAATCATATCGTTTATGCCGTATTTAGACTTTATTTCGTTTTCGTTAACATCAATTTCGAGCCCGCCAACTGCATCGATAATATCTGCCATTCCGTAAAAATTAACGGTGGCATACTCCTTTATATCAAGGTCGAAATTATTGTTTAAGGTTTTAATTGCAAGTTCAGGGCCGCCCAGACTATATGCGGCATTTATCTTCATAGGGGTATCATAACCCTCTACCATAGTCAAAGAGTCTCTCATAATTGAGATTATTTTAAGCTGTCCTGTATCGGTATTTACCGATAAAATCATAATTGAATCGGTCAGTCCCTCAAAAGAATCTTTTTGTCTTGCATCAACTCCAAAAAGGGCAATATTAACGACCCCCTGAGATATTGGCGGCACGGCATTGAACTCAGAAGATAGGTCTTTATGATTATAATCCTTTGTTAAAAAAGCGAACGCCGTAATTAAAGAAAATAATGCTAACGCCAAAATGACTACAATACAGGTTAGGGTAATAACTGTTCCCTTGCGTTTTTTTATCATTAAAACACCTAGTTTATTAGTTTATAGATATCTCCCTTCTTAAACCCTGTATCTTCAGCGGCAAGTCGGGCAGAGGATGAAGCAGAGTTGCCATCTGCCATATACTCCTTTGCTATTTTAACCGCTTGCTCTATTGTATATACGTTTTTTTCTTCCTGCTTTTGTCCCTCAATTATGAGAACAAATTCTCCCTTTGGTTGAGCGTCAACATACCTCATTGCGGCTTGGCTTAAGGTAGTATGAATAACCTCTTCGTGAATTTTGGTAAGTTCTCTGACCAGCGCAATTTTTCTATCTCCAAAGGCTTCATACATATCCCTTAATGTTGCAGGAAGCTTATGAGGAGCTTCGTAAAAAATCATTGTTCGTTTTTCGTTTTTAACCTCGTTTAAATGCAGTCTGCGACTTTGTTTATTAACCGACAAAAAACCTTCAAAACAAAATCTTCCGCTTTTCATTCCCGAAATGGCAAGTGCGGTTACAAGCGCACTTGGTCCCGGAACAGATTCAACCTCGATACCATTTTCATAGCACATTCGAACTAAGTCTTCGCCCGGGTCAGAAATGGCAGGCATACCTGCATCTGAAACGAGAGCGCAGTTTTCTCCTGCTAATAGTCGGGCGATAATATCTCCGCCCTTTTCCATTTTATTATGCTCGTAATAAGCGAGCATAGGCTTTTTTATATCAAAATGATTAAGAAGCTTGACAGTTACTCTTGTATCCTCTGCGGCAATAAAATCCACGTTTCTTAAGGTTTCAATTCCACGTGGGGAAAAATCGGATAGATTTCCTATGGGTGTTCCTACTACATAAAGTTTCCCACTCATTAAAATCCCTCCTTATAACAACCATATATGTTAAGCATTTCTTTGGTATATTCTCCGTTTTCTTCATAAACAAAAAGGGGTGGCATTATTCTCATTCCGCTCTTTGCATCTCTTTTGCCTTCTAAAAGCACGAGCCAAGGCTCAGTCCCCGCTTTTTTGCAAACAATTCTTAGTCTTTTAGGTTCAACCTTATACTGCCTCATTAAATTTATCATATCCGAAAGTCTTTCAGGCCGTTGACAAAGGCAAAGGCTACCTGATGACCTTAAAAGCTTTGAGGAAACCTCAATAACGTTTTCAAGGCTACATTTGGTTTCGTGTCTTGCAGTTTTGTCGGTCTCGGTATCACTAAGTATACCTGCACCATTAGCCTTATATGGCGGGTTGCAGGTTACAAGCTCAAACTCCCCGAAGGGTATTTTACCCTTCAGGTCGTTTAGATCGCTGTTTATTATTTTAAAATTTCCCTTGGTGAATTCTGTCGAACTTTTTTCTGCAAGGAAACAGGCTTCTTCACTGATTTCTACCCCATATGCCTCATTGGTTTTTTGGTCACGAAGAAGAATAAGGGGAATGATTCCGCACCCTGTTCCAAGGTCGCAATGGTTTTTAAACCTCTTTGTTCCTGCAAAATCTGCTAAAAGCACTGCATCGGTACCAAAGGTATGATTTTTTGAAACGTGAACATAAAAGCCTTTACCTAAAGGCTCTTTTTTAGAAGCTACTGTCTGCTCCATTTAACACCCTGTGGAGTATCCTCTAATATGATACCCATTTCCTTTAATTTATCTCTGATAGCATCTGCGGTAGCAAAGTCCTTTGCTTTTCTGGCCTCAGTTCTTTGCTGAATTAATGCTTCAACCTCGCTATCAAGGTCATTGGTCTTTCTGTTATAAACAAGGCCTAAAACCCAGGTTAGCTCATCAAAGGCTTTAGCGGCAGCCTCAAGAGCTGCTTTGCCTGCCCCTGCTGAAATCATTGTGTTAATCTCTCTTACCATACTAAAGAGGACGCCCATAGCATCTGCAGTGTTAAAGTCATCGTCCATAGCGGTAATGAAATCTGCCTTATATTTTTCTATAAACTCTGGTACCTCTCCGCCATCAATAGCATTTTTAAGGGCAAAGTCAAGGTTATCTCTGCAGGTATAGAGTCTATCTAATGCATTTTTACCCTGTTCGATAATATCGGTGCTATAGTTAATTGGGCTTCTGTAATGAGATGAAATCATTAAATAACGTATAGGCTCATAGCCGTAAACGTTTGCAACCTCTCTTACTGTAAAGAAGTTGTTAAGTGACTTTGACATTTTACGGTTATCTACGTTTATGTAGCCGTTGTGCATCCAATAATGAGCAAAATCGCAACCGTTAGCACACTCACTCTGTGCAATTTCATTTTCGTGATGTGGGAAAATAAGGTCCTGTCCGCCACAGTGAATGTCTATGGTTTTACCTAAAAATCTTCCTGCCATTGCAGAACACTCAATATGCCAACCCGGTCTTCCCTTGCCCCAAGGAGACTCCCAGAAAGGTTCTCCTTCCTTTGCGCCCTTCCAAAGACAGAAATCCATTGGGTCTTCCTTAATCTCGGCAACCTCAATTCTTGCTCCTGCCTCTAAATCATCAAGGGGTTGATGGGAAAGCTTTCCGTAATCTTTAAAATGCTTAGCTCTGAAATAAACATCGTTTCCTGACTGATATGCAAAATCCTTTTCAATAAGGGTTTTGATAATGTCCTGAATAGCATCTATATTTTCGGTTGCTTTAGGATGAACTGTAGCTTCACGCACGTTAAGGCCTTTAGCATCGGTCCAGAATTCTTTAATATATCTTTCGGCAACCTCAGGAACGGTTATTCCCTCTTCGTTTGCCTTTTTTATGAGTTTATCGTCAATATCGGTAAAGTTCTGAACAAAATTAACCTTATATCCTCTCCACTCTAAGTAACGGCGAAGTACGTCGAAAACGCAAAGAGGTCTTGCGTTTCCTATATGGATAAAGTTATATACGGTAGGACCGCAGGCATAAATACGGACAGTATTTTCCTCAATTGGTACAAGTTCGTCTTTTGTTCTTGTTAAGGTGTTAAAAATTTTCATTTACTTTTCCTCTTTTTCCTCTAATTTTTCAAGTTTTTTATTAAGTCTGTATATTTCACCCTCAAGTCTGCAGATTTCCTGCATAACAGGGTCGGGTATATGAACCTGGTCGAGCGGTGTGACCTTAACTCCACCTAATTTTACAACCTTGGCAGGTACACCTACAACGGTTGCATTTTCAGGCACCTCTTCCAAAACTACGGCGCCTGCCGCAATTCGTGCGTTATCCCCTACCTTAAAGGGTCCCAGCACCTTGGCGCCTGAGCTTATCATTACGTTATTACCTATTGTTGGGTGGCGTTTGCCTGTATCTTTACCGGTGCCACCTAAAGTAACCCCCTGATAAATCAGTACGTCATCGCCAATTTCTGCGGTTTCACCGATTACCACACCTGTTCCGTGATCTATAACCAGGCGTCTGCCTATTTTAGCCCCCGGATGAATTTCAATTCCTGTAAGGCGCACGGCCTTTTGAGAAATATAACGTGCAATTAAATACATTTTATGGGTATAGAAAAAATGGGCTCTTCTATACATCCTTATTGCTTTGACACCCGGGTACAGAAAATACACTTCTAAAGCACTTCTGGCAGCAGGGTCTCGCTCTTTAACTGCTCTTATATCCTCTAAAGTTCTTTTAAAAAACATAATTTTCTCCTTAAAATAAAAAATCTCCGACGGCAAAAAGCCATCGGAGGCGGTTTTATCCACGGTTCCACTCCTGTTTGTCACTCAAAAGCTTTAACGCAGCTATACGCACGGCAGGTACTTTATTCTCCGCTGTGTGCTGACAGGCGCACTTCACATTTTTCTGTTTCCAAAAACCCTTTCAGCCTATGAGGTCTTCTCTCTGCGGTCATAAAAAACGCTACTCTACCTGATAAACGCATCTATATATACTACTATTATTATAGTTATTTTTTGAATTTTGTCTACCTTTATTTTGAAGAATTTATAAATTTTATATTATCAATAAGGTAAATTGCACCTGAAATTATACAGATAACTGCAGATATCCAGAGGAAAACTGTAGTCAGTGACCTTAAAACTAAGGTTAAGACAGGGATGTCGACAAACTGTATGAACTGCTCTGCCGCAAGAGCATAAATTATAGCAATCATCTGTGTAACAGTTTTTAGTTTACCCCAAATGTTGGCGGCTATTACCTTTCCACCTGACGAAACCGCAACTAGTCTTAGAGAAGAAACTAAAAACTCTCTGAACAAAACTATAAAGGCGATCCATACTGCACCATCGCCTATGCCAAGGGCGATAAAGCCTAAGAATGCAGAGGTTGTCAGCATTTTATCGGCAAGAGGATCGAGGAATTTTCCAAAGTCGGTTACAATTCCCTGCTGTCTTGCAATTTTGCCATCAAAAAAGTCGGTAAGTGAAGCAAATATGAAAACAACAAGCGCTACGATATAGTGATAAGGAAACTGCCACACTAAGCTCAACATAAATATGGGGGTTAAAATTATTCTAAGCACCGTTAACTTATTCGGCAAATTCATCAATCATCTCTCCTAACAAATCATATTCTAAGCAGTCGTTTATCATTACACTAACGAAATCTCCGATAACAAGAGGTTTTTTAGTAGTAAAGAAAACCTTGCCATCTATTTCAGGAGCATCTGCTCTGCTTCTTCCAAAATAGCATTTAATATAGTCGTCCCAGCCTTCTACAAGCACCTCGCAGACACTGCCGATTTTTTCTTCGTTCTTTAAAGCTGCTATTGTCATCTGGTCTTCCATTATTTTTTCCATTCGGTCAACCTTTATCTGCTCATCAATCTGATTATCAAAAAGTGCAGCGGCAGTATCATCCTCTGCCGAATAGGTAAAGCAACCAAGTCGGTCAAAACGAACGTCCTTTACAAACTGTTGTAAAGAGCAGAACTGCTCCTCACTCTCTCCGGGGAAACCTGTTATAAAGGTTGTTCTAAGAGTAATATCCGGAATGGCTTTTCTGATTTTTTGAATTAAACCTCTGAGATGTTCCTCGTTGCCCTTGCGGTTCATCCTCTTTAAAAGGTCACCATCAACGTGTTGTAGAGGAATATCCAAATAATTTACAAGTTTTTCCTCACTACTTATTGTCTCAAGAAGTTCATCGGTTATTCTTTCAGGGTATGTATAAAGGGTTCTTATCCAGTGGATACCCTCTATTTTACAAAGTTCCTTTAAAAGTTCGGGGAGTTTACCCTTGCCGTAAATATCCTCGCCATAGGCGGTGGTATCCTGACCTACAACGATAAGCTCGGTAACACCTTTTTCACTTAAAGCCTTAGCTTCCTTTACGATATCCTCTATCTTGCGGCTTCTGAGTCTTCCTCTGATTTTAGGAATAGCGCAATAGGTACAACAGTTATCGCAGCCGTCAGAAATTTTAATATATGCGGTAAAGGGCATTCCGCCTAAAATTCTTTCTCCGTTCAGATCAAGGTCTTCTTTGGGACCATAGGAATTTTCTGCTTTGCCCTCAATGGCTTTTAAGGTAAGCTCGGCGATTTTAGAATTGCTGCCAATTCCTACTACAAGGTCTACCTCAGGAATTTCCTGGGTTATATCATCCTTGTATCTTTCAGCAAGGCAGCCTGTGACTATAAGTGCCTTTAGGTTTCCCTCGTTTTTATATGCGGCACATTCTAAAATATTCTCTATCGCCTCTGCCTTTGCTTCTTCTATAAAGCCGCAGGTGTTGATAATGATTGCATCTGCCTCGGCTTCAACGCTTGAAATTTCAAAACCGCCGTCCACAAGGTATTTTAGCATCATTTCTGCATCAACCTGATTTTTTGGGCATCCAAGGGATACCACACTAACCTTATACGCCATAATTATCCTCGCTATATTCTAATTCTTCGCTATATTCTTTAAGAGCTTCCTTGATGTCCGAAAAAGTAAAGCCTTTGCGAACAAGACTTGCATAAACCTTTTTAATATCCTCTTGGCTATCCAACTTTTTAGAATATTTGGTTTTAAGAAGCTCCTTTATTTTTTCACTTTCGCTCTCTTCACTGCAAAATACGATGTCCTTAGCAAGTTCACGCTCAATTCCTTTTAGAATAAGCTTATGATATATCTCGTTTTTCGACATTTTCTGACAACTAAAATATTCAAAAAGTCTTTCTGCTAAGGACTCGTCGTTTATAAGACCAAGTTCTTCCATTCTGATTACTGCAAGGTCTACCGATTCAGTTGAAAAGCCGCCTTTTAAAAGTTTATCAGTCAGGGCTTTTTTTGAATGGTCGGACCGTGACAGATACCAAAGAGCTCGAGATTTTGCCCTTTTAAAATCTGATTTTAAGAGAAGCCGGTCAATCTCTTCTATTTCACCTTGTACCCTCAGGTTTTCTGAAATCACAAGGTCACTGTCCACAAGATACTCACTACCATCCTCTAAGCAGATGGCAGTGAGATTCTTTCGCTTTTCGGTTAAAGAAATAATTTTCATTAATCGTCAACCGCTATATCAATATTTACCTTTTTGCGTCTTGGTCTAGACTCAACCACGTCGATCTCTACTGCAGGGGTTTCCTCTATAACCTCGTTATTTAAACGAGCAACGATTTTTTCCTCCACCTCTGCGGCTAACTCTTTATTGTCAATGAAGAGTTGTTTTGTATTATCTCTGCCTTGAGCCAATCGTGTTTCACCGTAATAGAACCACGCACCTGAACGTCTTAAAATGTCAAACTTAACTGCAAGGTCAACAAGCTCTCCTTCATGGGAAATTCCCTTACCATACATAATGTCAAACTCTGCCTCTTTAAACGGAGGAGCAACCTTATTTTTAACAATCTTCGCTTTGGTGTGAGAACCTATCATTTCTCCACCTGATTTAATTGTTTCTACCTTACGCACGTCAATTCTTACCGATGCATAGAACTTCAATGCTCTACCACCTGTGGTGGTTTCGCTGCTTCCATAGAATACACCGATTTTATCACGAAGCTGGTTAATAAAGATAGCTACGCACTTAGACTTTGAGATTGCGCCTGCAAGTTTTCTTAAGGACTGAGACATAAGTCTTGCGTGAAGTCCTACGTGATTGTCTCCCATTTCGCCTTCGATTTCTGCCTTAGGAACAAGAGCTGCAACCGAGTCAATTACAACAACGTCGATAGCTCCTGAACGAACAAGAGCCTCGGTAATTTCTAATGCCTGTTCTCCTGTATCAGGCTGAGAAACTAAGAGAGAATCAATGTCTACGCCAAGGTTTGAGGCGTATACAGGGTCAAGGGCGTGTTCTACGTCGATAAATGCGGCGGTACCGCCACTTTTTTGAGCCTCTGCTACAACGTGGAGGGCAACGGTTGTTTTACCTGAAGATTCAGGTCCGTAAATTTCCACAATTCTTCCTCTTGGCATACCGCCAATTCCAAGGGCATAATCAAGTGAAACTGAGCCGGTTTTTATATGCTCTACGTTCATATCAATATTTTCGCCAAGTCGCATTACTGCACCCTGACCGAACTGCTTTTCGATTTGGGCAAGTGCGGTTTCAAGTGCCTTGTTTTTATCGTTATTTTTTTCTGCTGCCATAGTTTTTACCACCTTTATTTGAATTTGGGCAGTTTTTCTACCCTCTGATTATATTCTACCTATTCGGCTGTCCCAAAAACTACCCTTTGAACACCGCAAAGGTCTTTTTTTGTGCCGATATTTTTGAGTCCTGCGGCTTTTAAAAGTTCTTTAACCGACTCTTCCTGGCCTATGCCGATTTCTAAGGCGAGCATACCGCCTTTTTTTAGGACAGGACTCCACTTTTCTGCAATCACTCTATAAAAGTACAGACCGTCTTCTCCTCCGTATAGTGCCGTTTCAGGCTCCTTTAGCACCTCTTTTTGAAGAGTTTCCATATCCTTTTTTGTTATATATGGTGGGTTGCTTACGATAAGGTCTGCCGCTTCAAGAGTTTCCTTAGTTATATCTAAAAGCAGTGGTTTTACGTTTTTTGTATTATTATAACTTATGTTTTTTTCTAAATAGGAAAAAGCCTTTTCGTATTTTTCACAAGCTATAACTTCTGCATTAGGAAAATCCGTTGCAATACTGATAGCAACACAACCGCTTCCTGAACATAAATCTATAACCCTTGGGTTTTGTTTCTCCTTTAGGAATTCTACTGCGGTTTCTACCAGAGTCTCGGTATCTTGTCTTGGGATAAGCACTCCCTCGCCTACCAAAAACTCTCCCTTATAAAACCCCCATTTACCTAAAATATATTGTAGTGGTTCATCCTTTAATCTTCTGTTTAGGAGAGGTTCTAAATCTTTTTCCTCTATTTGTTTACTCGTATATTTTAACGAGCCTCTTGAGACATTTAAAAGATGTGCAACAAGTATTTCGGCTTCACTTTCGGCCTCGCTTGAAACCTTTTCTAAAAAATTTTTAGCGTAGGCTACCGCTTGTTTTGCCTCCATTATAAAACGTCCTCGTTTTCAGGGATAACCTCATTCATAGCGGCGATTGCCACCTCTATCATTGAGTCATCAGGCTCTTTAACAGTAATTCTCTGAATCCAAAGACCAGGGGCTGCAACGATTTTTGTTAAAATGTTGTTGTGTTTGCCACAAAGCTTTATAAGCTCATAACCGATTCCACAAATAATGGGAAGCAGTAGAATTTTAATTAAGGTTCTAAGCCAAAGAATTGTTTTTAAAACCGGGAAAATACTGTCGATTATAAAGGTAATGAAAATGCTAACTAATAGCATTAAAATCATAAACGAGGTGCCGCATCTTGGGTGAAAACGTCCCTGTTTTCTTACGTTTTCCACATTTAACTCAAGTCCTGCCTCATAGCAGAAGATGGTTTTATGCTCTGCTCCGTGATAGCGGAAAACTCTATCAATATCCTTCATAAATGAAACGGCTATCATATAGCCTAAAAAGATAAGTATCTTTATAAAGCCCTCAAAAAATGACTGCCATCCTGACAAAACGCCTCCTGCAATATAGTTTATACCCTTAAAGGCAAGGGATGGAAGATAAATGAAAAGAACTACGCTAAGGATGACACCTAAGACGGTTGCTACAGTCATTACTGCAGACATTATTACCTTTTCCTTGGTTTCGTTTTTGGGCTTTTGGCTCTCCTCTTCATCAAGATAACCTGACTTTTCGGCAGAGAGCATCATGGCTTTATAGCCGTGAACCATAGACTCAATAAAGTTTACTACCCCTCTTAAGACCGGAAGGTTTAAAAATTTATATTTTTCTTTAATAGATTTAAACTCAATAAAACTAATGTCTATATTATTGTCCTTTGTTCTGACTGCAAGGGCCTGTTTTTTAGGTCCACGCATCATAATACCTTCTATGAGCGCCTGACCGCCAATGCTTGTCATTTTACACTTGCTCATTAGCTTCTCCTTCTAACTCTTTTTCTTCGTAAATAGGCAGAACTACTGTTACGGTTGTACCTATGCCCTCGGTACTGTCAACAAGCAAAAGTCCGTTATGCTGTCTTATAATTTCATCGGCAACTGCAAGTCCTATTCCTGAACCTCTTACAGTTTTATTTGCTTTATAAAATTTTTCTTTTACTCTATCAAGGTCTTGGGCTGGAATTCCTACACCCGTATCGCTTATAGCAATTACTACACAAGCGTCCTCAGTGTGTTGCTCAATTAGAATCTGACCGCCCGGTTGATTGTATTTTAAGGCGTTATCAATAATATTTATAAACACCTGTTTTATACGGTTAACGTCTCCGTGACAGTTTATAGGCTCTTTTGCAGGGAGGTAAGAAAGCTCAACATTTTGCTTCTTGGCAAGTTCCACGTACATTTCTGCCGCTTCACCTAAGACCTCTACGACGTTAAAGTTTTGCAGGCTCATTGAAAGTCTTCCCGACTGCATACGAGAGAAGTCAAGAAGCTCCTCAACCAAGCCTCTGAGTCGTTCTGACTCTGAAAGGACTACGTCCAGTCCCTTGTTGACTGTTGACTCATCAAAGCCTATTGACATTTTTGCTGTTTCTGCCCATCCTCTGATGGCGGTGAGCGGAGTTCTCAGTTCATGGGAAACGGAGGAAATAAATTCGTTTTTCATTTTTTCTGCTTGTTGAAGCTCTGATGCCATATAGTTAATGGAGTCGCAAAGCTCTCCCACCTCGTTGTTTGCCTGAATTTCGATTTTAGAATTAAAATCACCCATAGCAATTTTACGAGCCATATTACTTACGTCTCTGATTGGTCTTACTATAGACTTAATAAAGAAAAGTCCTGAAAGTCCTGTAATAAGGAGAATTGCAAGTCCCACGCCTACTGCTATAAGACAGATGGCGATAAGGTGTCTGTTCATATTGGCAAGAGATACTATCCAACGCACTGCGCCTAAATGATTGGCATTGTTATCTTCAAGAAGGGCAGTCTGGCAAAGCACCCTTTCTCCTGCAGAGTTTTTGCCCATCCAATAACTTTCCTTGCCTGTTTTTATGGCACTGACGTAGTCAGGCTTTTCACTATGTGTTGAAGTAAAGCCTGTTGTGGAAAACAGTACTACACCTGTATTGTCTATAATCTGTATCTCAAGTTTATCTTTATCCTCAAAGCCTTCACAGTACTCTCTTGAGAGGTTGATAAACTCTTCTCCTCCTGTGCCTGACAGCGAGGTTATAAAGACCTGAGCATATTCCTCTGCCTGTCTTTTAACTCTATCGAGATAAAAAGAGTGCATAAAAACGCAAAAGGCAGACTCAACGGCGATAACCACTATAATCATAACAAGAAAAACGTTAAGTATCCAACGCCAAGCCACGCTTTTAAATTTAATTTCAAGTTCCAATGGTTTCACCGTCCTTTCTAAAAATTTATATCTTAATTTCCGCTATTCCATTTATAACCCATACCCCAAACGGTTACAAGATTGCGGGGAGAAGATGGGTTATCTTCAATCTTCATTCTAAGTCTTCTAATGTTTACATCAACAATTTTTTCTTCACCGAAGTATCCGTTGCCCCAAACCTTATTAAGTATATCGGTACGGTCGAGAGCAGTGTCGGGATTTGTGAAGAAATATTCAATAATCTGAAACTCAACCTGAGTGAGTTCAACATTTTGTCCCTTTTTAAGCAGTGTGTGTCTGCGCAAGTTAAGAACAAAATCGCCAAGCTTTATTTCATCTGAATTTTTAAGGCTGTTTGCAGGGTTATTCATACTAACTCTGCGGTAAAGAGAATCTATACGTGCCAAAAGCTCCGAAGGGCTAAAGGGTTTGGTAATATAGTCGTCCGCTCCCATCATAAGTCCACTGATTTTATCCATTTCCTGCGTTCTTGCAGTTAACATTATAATGCCTAATGCTTGGGTGCGTTTTCTTAGTTCCTTACAAAGCGTAAAGCCATCCATACCAGGCATAGAAACGTCCAATAAGGCAATATCAAAATCTGGCTCTGCATCAAAAATGGCAAGAGCCTCTTCGCCTGAGCCTGCCTCTACAGTTTCATAGCCTGAACGTCTTAAATTTATGGCTTCAAACTCTCTTATGGCTTCTTCATCTTCTACAATGAGTATCTTTTTCAATTTATTATCCTCCCGCTTCTATTTTAAAACGCCGAAGCTTGATCGTAAAATTTCACTTGTCATACCAATAGGATTATCCTTCTGAACCCTTATAAGATAGACAAGTTTATCGGTTTCATATATATTTTCGTAAGCCTGTGTTTTGTAGGTTTCCTCGTTATATGTGGCCTTATCTATCGCCATAATGCGAAATACCTCATCACCTTGAGTCTCTGTTTTAAGGTCGTAGGAATAGAAAATTCTGAGCCTTGATTCGGTTTTTCGCGCTAGATAAAGTTTATCAAGCATTTGCGGAGATATGGTTAAATAATATCCGTCAGAATAATTCATAAATGCTGAGGCTACAGTTTTGAAATTCTTGCCATCAAAATTGCTCCAGTTCGTTACATAGACCTTGTCGATTTCTTCTAGGTCTGCTGTTGATTTAAGAATTTCAGAAAGTGGCACATCTAAGATGCCGTCTGAGTTAAAATCTTTAACCGTTGCTAAAGTTGTTCTGAAGGTCACACTTTCCTCTGCTTCGTTTTCACGATCAAGGTGCCTTAGAGTTTCGTTTTCAAACCAAAGAATTTCGGTAATCGTACCTACACCTTTTACCGCATCAACATATACCGCAGGTTTGGAGTTTGAAAGCTTTGATAGCACCGGAGTATAAAACGAGGTTATTCCTCCGTCCAACTGTACAGCTCCAAGCTCGGATATGCTTTTCTCATTAAGTGAAAACACCTTTGCTACTGCCGATTTATCTGTAGCGTTAATTCCTAAAACGATTAGCTCGTTTTTTTCATCTCCGGTCAGATTGCCGCATATGAAATCGGAGTATTTTTCTCCTGCTCGTTTTTTAAGGCCTTCTCCGTCAAAAGAATATACTGCAAGTTGTTTATCTACAGTACCGAAAACTGTCCAGCCAACAATAATTTCTTCTACACCGTCACCATCAAGGTCGCAAAAAACAACCTTTTCTATGCCACCTGCAACTATGTTTGAGTTTCCTTTGCTTTGCCATGTTTCGCCGTTTGAGGTTATGACGTTGATGTTCATTGTAACGGCATCTTCCACTGTTTTACTGTAAAATGCAAAAGCCTCATCTTTGCTATCGCCATTTATATCTTTTAAAATAAATGCCGAACGATATTCGCCTGAGGTTGGGTATTTTAAGGTGATATCACTTCCGGCAGAGGCTTCTAACGCTTTTTGAATATGGTAGATCTCTTCTTGCCTTGGAGCCCTTAGAAGAGATTTAGCGCTATTATCAAATTCGGTACACGAGGACAGCATAAAAACACATAATATTGCTGCAAAAATTCTTAAGCCTTTGCCGACTTTCACGCCTGCCACCTCACAAACAATTATTCACTTTAAATTATATCATAAACCTATGAAAAAAGGAATGGTTTTTTTGCTTTTTTTAAAAAAAATTACGGAGCTAATTTTTTAGCTCCGTAAACAAAATTTTATTTATATTTTATTGGCGAAAAATGAAAATCAAAAACCTTTAAATCAAGGGTTTTAAGAAGCTCTGACAAAGGGGAAATTACCACGTCTTCGGTATTAAAATGCCCACAGTCAAAAAGAGTAAAGCCCTCGTTATGTGCTCTGCAAAAGTCTTTGTGCTTTATATCGGCAGTTACAAAGGCGTCTGCTTCGGTTTTTAAAACTACATCAAGTAAATCTCCGCAAGAACCTGTTGAAACCGCAACCTTTTTAATGAAGCCGCTTTCTCCCACATATTTTACTCTTAAATTCAGTTTTTCCGATAACAAAGCCGCTAAACTATCGGAGTCCATTGGCTCTTCTAACTCGCCCATTCTAAAAGCATAGCCTTCGTTATCATATATTTTTTCCACATTTTCAAGCCCTATTGTTTTGCAAAGGCAATCATTTACTCCCCCATCGCCCACATCAAGATTTGTATGGGCGGCAATAAGAGAAATGCCGTTTCTGATAAGTCGGTAAACAAGTCCGTCTGCGGTAACTGAGCTTAAGGGCTTAAAGATAAGGGGGTGGTGGGTGACCATTAAATTAGCGCCTAGTTCCACCGCTTTGGTTATCGCCTCATCACTGCAATCAAGACAGGTTATAACACCTGTTACCTTAGCGTTTTCATCCCCTACTAAAAGTCCCGGATTATCGTACTGCAAAGCGGTATTAAAAGGGAATTTTTCATCTAAAAACTCATATACCTCTTTTACGGTCATTTTTACACCTTCTTTGCAAAGGAATCTTTTAAGGCTACTGTACGGTTGAAAATAAGATTGTCAGGGGTAGAATATTTGTCTGCACAGAAATATCCCTGTCTCATAAACTGGAAGCCGTCTCCTGCCTTAGCGTCTTTAAGAGATGCCTCTAACTTACAACCCTCAAGAACTACTAACGATTCACTATTAAGGTTATCGGCAAAGGAGGAAACGCCCTCTTCATCCGATGGGTTTTCAACATTGAAAAGTCTGTCATAGAGCTTTACTGTTGCAGTTATGCAGTGGTCTGCGCTTACCCAGTGCAAAGTTCCCTTAACCTTTCTACCGTCAGGAGATTCTCCGCCGTAGGATGCAGGGTCATAGGTTACGTGAACACAGGTAACGTTACCATTTTCGTCTTCCTCGTGAGAAGCATATTTAACAAAATAAGCTCCCTTTAGTCTTACCTCTTTTTCAGGACAAAGTCTGAAATATTTTCCGGGTGGGTTAAGATTAAAGTCATCCTGCTCTATATAAATCTCTCTTGAGAAGGTAACTGTTTTATTACCTAATTCAGGCTTATTTGGGTTGATTTCAACCGAAATTTCCTCGGTTTTTCCCTCAGGATAGTTGTCAACAACCACCTTTAAAGGTCTTAGTACCGCCATTGCTCTATCGGCATTTTGATTTAAGTCATCTCTCACGCAAGACTCTAAAAGTGCATAGTCAATAACGCTATATGCCTTGCTTACACCGATTTTTTCTACGAAATTTCTGATGGCGGCGGCAGGATATCCACGTCTTCTCATACCGCAGATTGTTGCCATTCTTGGATCGTCCCATCCGTCAACAAGTCCGTCGTTTACAAGCTTTAAACACTTTCTCTTAGAGGTGAGTGTGTAGTTAACGTTCATTCTTGCAAACTCTATCTGTCTTGGTGGCTCGGCAAAGAGATTTAATTTCTCCAAGAACCAATTATAAAGGGGTCTATGGTTTTCAAACTCCAAAGAGCAAAGAGAATGTGTAACCTCTTCCCTTGCATCTGATAACGGATGAGCAAAGTCGTACATAGGATAAACGCACCATTTATTTCCTGTGCGATGATGCTCTGCCTTCATAATGCGATAGATTACAGGGTCACGCATATTCATATTTGAAGAAGCCATATCTATTTTTGCACGAAGTACAAGACTGCCGTTTTCAAATTCTCCTGCAGTCATACGTGCGAAAAGGTCTTTAGTTTCCTCTATAGGTCTGTTTCTAAACGGACTTTCCTTTCCCGGTTCGGTCAAGGTTCCTCTATATTCTCTGATTTCATCGGCTGTCAGTTCATCAACGTAGGCAAGTCCCATATCAATAAGCTTTAAAGCACAGTCATAAATAAAATCAAAATAGTCTGAAGCGTAGTAGACGTTGTCCCACTCAAAACCGAGCCATTTAATGTCCTCCATAATGGCATCTACATACTCGGTATCCTCTTTGGTGGGGTTGGTATCGTCAAGGCGCAAATTGCATTTTCCCTTATACTTTTCACTTGTGCCAAAGTTTATGCAAATTGCCTTTGCGTGACCAATATGAAGATATCCGTTGGGTTCGGGCGGAAAACGTGTTTGAACCCTGCTATAAACACCTTCTTCAAGGTCTTTATCAATAAAATCGTGAATGAAATTAGAAGGAGCTCCTTCGTTTTTTATAATTTCTTCTGACATACTATATCTCTCCAAGGGCATCTAAGATGCGGTTTTTACATTCATCATATCCCAAAACCTGCATAATACTCCAAAGGTCAGGGGTGTTTCTTCTGCCTGTTACTGCAATGCGTAGAATGGTAGATAAATCTCCTGCGCTTCCCTTATATGCTTCCTTATTCGCCTTATACTCTTTGGTATCTGCGGCAAAGCCTAAAGGTTCGCAAAGGGATTTAATTCTGCCGAACCACTCTTCCTTTGTATCTTTATCAGAATAAACGTTAACATACTCGCTAAGGAAGGCTTTAATATCCTCCTTAAGTATGTTTTCAGGGTATTCTCTCTCAGGGGCAAAATACTGGTTATAGAAATATGCCGAGTACTGTTTAGCCTCATTCCATTTTGCAATATCCTTACGAGGCTTTGGACAGTCTCTGTCGATAGCAAATACCGATTTTGTATAATCTAAATCTTTTGTTAAAACTGCGTAGAACTCCTCATCGTAGGTTTTTGCCCAGGCGGTTAACTTTTCAACCACCTCATCAGAGTTCATTTTTGAAACGATGTTTTTAGAAACGTCGTTTAGCTTATCGTTGTCGAAAAGGGCGCCTGAAACCGACATCTTTTTAAGGTTGAACTTGAACTTTTTATAGCTTCCGTCAGGGTTTGCTCTGCGCCAATCTTCAAATTCACTTGATGCTACGGTCATTAAGTATTCGATAACACTTTTTGCCTCATATCCTTCTTCGGCAAAATAATGAACGGCTGCCTCAGGGTCTTTTCTTTTGGATATTTTACGCTTTGCACCATTATCAAGCTTCATAATAGGAGCTACGTGACAATATTTGGGAGGTTTAAAGCCTAATAGTCTGAAAAGTTGGATATGCTTTGGCACACTTGATATCCACTCGTCGCCACGAATAACGTGGGTTGTACGCATTAAGTGGTCATCAACGGCATGAGCAAAATGATAGGTAGGAATTCCGTCGGACTTTAAGAGAACGATATCCTCATCATTTTCAGGCATTTCAATCTTGCCCTTAATGCCGTCGTCAAAGAAAATTCTATTCTCCTCGCTTCCCGGAGATTTGAGGCGTACAACGTAGGGCTTACCCTCGTCTATTAACGCCTTTGCTTCCTCAAAGGTTATATTTCTGTGAATTGCATATTCCCCGTGATAGCCTGTGCGAATTTTTTCGGCTTCCTGCTTTTCTCTTACCGCTTCAAGCTCCTCTGCAGTACAAAAACAAGGGTATGCAAGTCCCTCTTTTATAAGTTTTTTAACATAGCACTGATAAATTTCGCCTCTAAGGCTCTGCTTATACGGTGCATAAATTCCCTGCTGCTCGGTAGGGGTAACGTAGCCCTCGTCGATATTGATTCCAAACTGCAAAAGTCCGTTTATAATATCGTCGATACCGCCCTCAATTTCACGCTTTTTGTCTGTATCTTCAATTCTTGTATAGAAAATTCCGCCTGTGCTATCTGCGGTTATTCTGTTTACAAGGGCCATAAAAAGAGTACCTAAATGAAGGTACCCTGTAGGACTTGGGGCAATACGAACTACCCTTGCTCCCTCAGGTAGATTTCTTTCGGGGTAAAGGGTTTCATAATATTCAGGTTCTTTGTCTATATGTGGCAGAAGAAGCTCTGCCATTTGCTCAAACTGATTCATAATATATTCCTTCGCTATTTATTTAAAAGCTTATTAAGCTCATCCATAAAGGTGTTAATATCCTTAAACTGTCTGTAAACCGAGGCAAAACGGACATAGGCTACCTCATCTATACTTTTAAGCTTATCCATTACAAGTTCGCCAATGCGTTCACTGGACACCTCTCGGTCAAGGGTGTTCTGAATTATGCTTTCAATATCATCGATAGCACGTTCTATGGTTTCAAAGGAAACAGGACGCTTTTCACAAGCCCTTAACATGCCGTTAAGAAGCTTATCACGATCAAAGGTCTCCCTCGTTTTATCCTTCTTAATTACGATTATAGGCAGACTTTCAATGAGCTCATAGGTTGTAAAACGACGAGCACATTTAAGACATTCTCTTCTACGACGAATACGTTCTCCCTCATCTGTAGGTCGAGAATCTATAACCTTACTTTCTTCATAGCCGCAAAAAGGACATTTCATAAAACTGCCACCTTTAACAATAAAATTATCAATTATTAACTAATTCTACCATATATTGTGGTCAAAAACAAGAATAAAATTTTTAGGTTGCTAAAATGTATATTTATTGGTAAGATAAGTATAATAATATTTGTATAAGGAGATTTGTTATGAGTTTTCAGACAACACTACCCCAAAAAAATGATACGGTTGCTATTATGCACACAAATATGGGAGATATTAAAATCAAACTTTTTCCCAACGAAGTTCCGCGTACTGTTAAGAATTTTATTGAACTTTCTAAACAGGACTACTATAACGGAATTATTTTTCATAGAGTTATAAAGGACTTTATGATTCAGGGCGGCGATCCTACCGGTACGGGTATGGGCGGCGAAAGCATTTACGGTGAAAAGTTTGAGGATGAATTCAGCGTAAAGCTTCATAACATCAGAGGCGCATTATCTATGGCTAACGCAGGCCCCAACACTAATGGAAGCCAGTTCTTTATTGTTCAGGCAGATACAATTCCTGACGGAATGGCTGAGCAGATGGAACAACTTACCGACAGAGGTTTCCCTGCAGAGTCTATTGCAGATTACAAGGAGCTTGGCGGCACTCCCTGGCTTGACTTTAAACATAGCGTATTTGGTCAGGTTTATGAGGGAATGGATGTTGTTGATGCTATTGCCGATGTTAAATGCGGCGCAGGTGACAGGCCCTTAGAAGATGTAATAATTCAGTCCATTGACATAGAAATTATTTAACCGAGGTGCTTTTTATTGAAGGGAATTATTTTGGCAGGAGGTTCGGGCACTCGCCTTTATCCTCTTACAATGGTAATTTCTAAACAACTTATCCCCGTTTATGACAAACCTATGATTTATTATCCCCTTTCAGCCCTTATGCTTGCAGGAATTAAAGATATTCTTATTATTTCTACACCCACCGATCTTCCCAATTTTGAAAGGCTTTTAGGAGATGGCAGTAACTTTGGCATAAATCTTTCTTATGCAGTTCAGCCCTCTCCTGACGGACTTGCTCAGGCCTTTATTATCGGCGAAGAATTTATAAACGGTGACTCCTGCGCAATGGTTTTAGGGGATAATATTTTTTATGGCAGAGGCTTTAGAAAAACTCTTCAGGAAGCCGCAGCTAAAGAAAAGGGCGCTACCGTTTTCGGTTATTACGTTGACGATCCTGAGCGCTTTGGTATTGTTGAATTTGATGAAAAAGGAAAGGTCGTTTCTATTGAAGAAAAACCTTTAAACCCAAAATCAAATTACTGCGTAACAGGTCTTTATTTCTATGATAACCGTGTTTGTGAGTTTGCCAAAAAGGTTAAACCCTCGGCACGTGGCGAACTTGAAATTACAGATCTTAACAAAATGTATTTAGAAGAAGGCTCTTTAAACGTAGAAGTTTTAAGCCGTGGCTTCGCATGGCTTGACACAGGTACTATGAACGCTTTATATGATGCCGCTGAGTTTGTTAAGGTTGTTGAAAATAGACAAGGTATTATGATTTCTGCAGTTGAAGAAATTGCTTATATCAATGGTTGGATTACTAAGGAAAAGCTTTTAGAATCTGCCGAGAAGTATGGAAAATCTCCTTACGGACAACATTTAAGAAACGTTGCTGAAGGGAAATTCAAATACTAAAATGTTGGATATAAGCGTTATTATCCCTGTCTATAAGACCGAAAAATATCTTGAAAAATGTGTGTTATCGGTTTTAGATGGTGGTATGGAAAATATAGAAATTTTACTCATAGACGACGGCTCACCTGACGGTAGCGGTGCTTTATGTGACGCTCTTTGTGAGAAATATGAAAAAGTAAAGGTTTTTCATAAGAAAAACGGTGGACTGTCTTCGGCGAGAAATTTAGGAATTGACAAAGCAAAGGGCAGGTACCTTTGCTTTGTTGATTCTGACGACTTTTTAGAAATAGACAGTCTTTTTAATATGTTCAGTAAGGCAGAAAAAGAAGCGGCAGAGATTTCTATATTCGGAATTATTATAGATGTTGAGGGATCCAATAGTTATAAGGTTTCTGACGGCACATATATCATAACTGAGGAAAATAAAGATTCTCATTTTGAGTCTTTAAAGGACAAATGCTTACTTGACTCTTGCTGCAACAAGCTTTATCTTGCAGATTTTATAAAGGAAAGCCGAGTTTTTATGCCGGTAGGCGAGATTTTTGAGGATACCTATTTTAATCTAATGCTTTGGCAAAAGATGTCCAAATGTGCGGTTTTTGATGACTGCTATTACCATTATCTCCAAAGAAATAGCGAGAGCCTGACTAAATGCTTCAACCCCAAAAAACTCAAATTTTTAAAAGAACGTGTAAAACTAATGCTTTTAGTTACCAATGGTTTAGAGAGTTTTTGTTGTTACTATTATGTAAAATATGTGCTATCTTTTTTGTGCGACACATTTATTAAAGGGTCTGTTATGAAAGCTGCGGATAGAAAGCAGCTGATACTCGGTGAAATTAAAAGTCCTGAATTTAAGGAAGCTGCCAAAAAAGCCATAGCAAAAAGCATAAGAGGAAGACTTATTATAGGAGTTGCAAAAAGTAATTCTTTTCTTTTAATTTCTCTGTTTTTAAGGCTTTCCTGCTTTATTAAATACCGACTAAGTAAATTATATTTTAAGGTAAAATAATATGATTTCTGTATGTATTGCCACCTATAACGGCGAAAAATTCATTGAAAAACAACTTCAAAGCATTTTAGACCAAACTATTACGGTGGACGAGGTCATAATTTGTGACGACTGTTCTACAGACAATACCCCACAAATTGTAAAAGCCTTTGTTGATAGAAATAGCCTTAACGAACGTTGGGGATTTTTCGTTAATGAGAAAAACCTGGGCTATTGTCTTAATTTTTACAGTGCTATAGCCAAGGCAAAGGGAGATTTAATCTTTCTTTGCGACCAGGACGATATTTGGAGCAAAGACAAGGTAGAGGTTATGTGCGATTATATGATGACACACACCGATACTTTAGTTTTAGCATCTCGTTATCAGCTTATAGATAAAGATGATAATCGTATTACCAATTTAAAAATCCCCTACTACTCACTTCTTAACGATGGTAGTGTAGAGGATATAAGTGTTAATTCTCTTATTGGGTGCTCTTGGGTAAGAGGCTTTTCTATTTGTTTTAGGTCAAAAATCAAAGAATTTTTGGTACCTATTGACGTGAAATCTATTCTTGCGCACGACTGGTATATTTGTTGCTTAGGCACAACACTCGGAAAGGCTACGATTTTAAACCGAGTGCTATGCTATTATCGTTTTCACGAAGATAACGTTTCCCTTTCTGATATAAACAGGAAGGAATTTTTAGGAAGCCGAGAAAAGCGTGTTTCAGGTGTTGCAGAATCAATAAACGCTCACTCGTATATAGCAACGCTATGCAAAAAAGAAAAGCACACTATATTACGCTTTGTGGAGTTTGAGAAAAAGAGACTCAAATTTCTAAACACTAAAAACCCGTTTGTTTGGTTATCCCTTGTCTTCTCTCTTACCCACTACAAAAGATATTATAAATCTGTAAAAGGCGCTTTTCGTGTGTGGCTTGGAGATTTATTTTATGGATATAATATAAATTTTTGAAAATAAAGGCGGTTACTATAAAATGATAGTAACAGCCTAATATTATGTAGAAAACAAAAAGCAGATTAGAAAATTCTAATCTGCTTTGTTTTTTAATGTACACCAGGATAGTAAGGAATTTCTGATGAGGTTTGTGGATTACTGCTAGTAACATTTCCACTTGATGTCTCTTGGCTACTAGTAGATGCTTGACTAGAAGAATCTTTTTCACTACTTGTTTCTTCAGTTGAAGACACCTTTGAGCTTGATGTGCTAGATGGGGTAGAAGGCTTGTATGGTTCAATTACTACTGCATCGCTATTAGTAACAATCGAACTCCACGCTGATGCTACCGCCTCTTCTTCCTCGGAAGTTAAAGGTTCATCTGTATCATCATCTAATACAAAATTATATGAACTTGTTCCCTCTGTATTTGTTGAAGGGGTAGATTCATTATTTGAATTGGTGCTAGATTCAGTATTTGTTATCAGGCTAGATTCATTATTGTCTTTATCGCCTTTTTTGCAGGAAACAAAGGAAATGCAAACGAGCAAGGCAAAGGTTAGAACAACAATACTCTTAAAAACCTTAGATATCATCATCGTCACCAAGTTCGCCGTCTTCTGGGAATTCTATATCGAAATCACCCTCAGATGCTAACAAAATATCATTAGTAAGGAAAAACTTAAAATCCATTTCTGGTGATTGGTACATTCTCTTTTTCATTTTATATACACCTCAATCTCTATGCTTATCCTATTAACTCGGACGTTGGCAAGTAATTTTGATACTCAGAAACGAAATTTAATAATTTCTGCTTATTGTCGTTGGTTTTCGCACCGTTATAATCAGATATAGCTGTTTCTCCTTTGCTCTTTACGTCAGCAGGAGCATCCTCTGAATTACAAATATCTCCAATAAGAGAACCTAAAACCTTTACAATAGAACGCTTAGAAACGCCCGTTGTTGCAGTTTCAACTTTCTTGTAATTTTTATAAGTGTTTTCGCTATAAACAGTCTTTTCTTCATCGCCAACGTTGAATTTAGCATAAAATCTTGCTGTTATGTTTTTGCCCATTAATTCAAAAGAATCAGTGCCAATAATATGACTTGTGAATAATCCGTCACTCTCTACAACGCTTTGAATAACATCTTCGTTTGTGATAGCTTTATGAGCAACTACTGTTTTACCATCTACATTTAATTGGTCTTTAGTGTTTAATGTGAAATCAGCATCTGCAATTGTTGCAGTTTCTAAAGATTTTGTGAAAGCAGCAATCATACCAAACTCTACAAGTTCTGCATCCTCAGAGGTTTTAAGACGTCCGATAAAACCAAGGTCCTGATTGTCGATCTCATTTGTAGAACGGATTGTTGCACCTAACATTTCTATTCCATATGTTATTGGTTTGGCTACTGTTACGGTAGCTGGAGTGCAAACCACATCCGTAACTTTAGCAGTTCCTTCCTCATTAGAAGCGGCAGTTACATTGAAAGCGAACTCAGTATTGTCAACAGCAGCGGTTGCCTCAAAGGTTAGGGTCGCAGTGCCGTCAACTATAATAAGGGTGAGATTACCGTTATTATTCTTTAAATTGTTGATTTTTGAGTTGATACTACCTGTAAAAGCAATGTCTTTGTAAGTGAACTTGGTTTTGTCATACGCAAAAGTACCATGCACACCGCCCAGGTTTGCGAGAGCAACTGTTACTTGTATAGTGTCACCAACCTGAACTGAAGTTTCATCAGCTGTAACAGTAACTGTTGGAGTGGTGTCTGCAGATGCAGAAAAGCTTGCCATTGTAAAGAGCATAGTAAGTGCCAAAACAACTGCAAAAAGTTTTTTCATTTTAGTCATTATAATTTCCTCCGTTGCTTAAAAAATAATAAACGCAAGTTAGAAAAATGAATATCAAAGATATTCAAACTTAAAGTGAATATATGATAACCCACTATTACTATATAAATATACACCTTTAACAAAATAATGTCAAGTGTTTTTAAAATAAAATGTTGCAATTTCACAACTTTTATTAAATATACAAAAACCGCCGTTGTTTTTTGTGTGATAAAACAAAAAAACACCCATATAATATATGTGTGTTCCTGAGAAATAATTACTTTTTGTTTTTTAAGGCAAATAAGCAGACCCTGCACGTTTAATTCCACAGAGTCTGCATTAAATTTACTTTAATTTAAGCCTTCGCTTTGTTTAAGCTACAAACAAGTGCAGATTTCTTTCTTGCAGCGGTATTCTTATGATAGATACCCTTTGCGGTAGCCTGGTCAATCTTTTTAACTGCAGCCTTTACTGCAACATCTGCATCTGCGGCACCTGCTTCGATAGCGGCGTTAGCTTTCTTTACAGCAGTCTTAACTCCTGAACGGTAAGCCTTGTTACGCTCGTAATTAGCAGCACTTACAAGTACACGCTTCTTTGCGGATTTAATATTAGGCATTAACAGCACCTCCTCTTTAAACTGAAACATTTAGTATATTAACATAGATTTCTAAAAAAAGCAAGTATTTTTTAAAAAAACTTAAAGGACTGTTAAAAAGAATGAAAGAAAATATTGCAAGAACCGACTTAGCACTAGAAAATACTGAAATAATCAGCACTACTCCCCCCGGAGTTTCTGTCTCCAGCGAAGAAAAAGACAGAGTTAAAATCACACGCATTAAAATTACCAATAATGAAGGTGAGAAAGCTATAGGGAAACCGAAAGGCACCTATATAACCGCTGAAGTTCCTCGTTTCACCGCTTCTTCAGTGCTCGACAGGAATACCGCCACCCTTTTGTCACGCGAACTTGATTTGTTGCTCCCTAAAAAGAGAGATTTGATTCTGGTTGCAGGTCTTGGCAACACCGACATAACCCCTGACGCTCTGGGCCCTCTGGTTTGCGAGAAAATTCTTGCCACCAGACATATATCTAAAGATTTAGCCCACGAATTAGGTCTTTTGGAGCTTAAAAGTGTTGCGGTAATTTCTCCCGGTGTTTTAGGCAAAACAGGTATTGAAACAAGGGAAATTATAGCTTCGACCGTAAAAAGTATTTCTCCCTGCGCCGTCATTATAATTGATGCCTTAGCTGCAAGAAATTTATCACGTCTTGGCTGCACAGTACAAATTAGTGATAGTGGAATCTGCCCAGGCTCCGGAGTTGGTAATTCACGTGCCGAAATAAATGAGAAGTTTTTAGGCGTACCCGTCATTTCCCTGGGTGTGCCGACGGTTGTGGATGCAAAAACCTTGGTTAGCGATTTGACCGAAAACAGCGGCGAAGATTGTCCTGATATGATAGTCACTCCAAAAGAGATTGATATGATGATAAACAGGGCATGCGAACTGATTTCTGCCTCTGTGAATTTATGTTTGCAACCATCTTTTAGTCTTGATGAATTATTAGGTCTAATTTAACCGATTTTCTCATATTGTTGATATGAGGAGAGTGGGCTTTATGGAAAATTTCAAGAACTGCGTCCGACTAATTATTTCAATGCTTTTATCAATTCTTTCGGTTTTTCTTTGTGGTTTTATATATATGAATGACGGTTCGGTTCAGGTTTGGAATAACGAGCCATTCAAAGAAAGTCCACCTGTGGCATCCCTTACCCCCAGTTCCTCTGAGTTTGTTTTTCAAAGTGAAGAATCTGAAAAGGTGGACATACCTTTAAGTCAAGAAGCCCCATCGGCAAGTGAAGAGTCGGTAACTGTCGGCTCTGATTCTGAGATGGCTATAGGCAAAATTACTGAGCAGTTTATTTCAACTAACTCGGCTAATCTTTCTCACAACAACGTGCACATTAAAAACTCAACGGGACTAAATATTGATATAAATTCGGAACTTTCACAGCCTATTAAATTTAAGGTGCAAAAAAATTCTGAACCTCAGGTTTTAATTGTGCATACCCACGCTACAGAAAGTTATATGAAAGAAGATAGAGATTACTATACTGCCGCAGATGCAACACGAACCACAGATAACGCCGCTAATATGATAAATATTGGAAATATTATCGCCGAGCGGTTGAAGGTGGGAGGGTTTTCGGTTCTGCACGATACAACCCAACATGATAAAGACTCCTATTCAGGCAGTTACGACAAGGCTGAAAAGACCATTACTGAATATTTAAATAAATATCCGTCAATAAAAATAGTAATAGACGTTCATAGAGATTCTATTTCTTTAGGCGAGAACAATAAATCTAAACCGACAGTAGAAATTGATGGCAGAAAAGCGGCACAGGTTATGCTTTGTATGGGTAGTCAAAGCGGCGCCGTTACAGGCTTCCCTAATTGGAAAGAAAATTTCAGGCTTGCCGCTCGTTTCCAACAAACTATGGAGGTAATGTATTCCGGTCTTGCAAGGCCTATGCTCTTAATGTCTAAAAAATATAACGAGCACCTTACCACAGGCTCTATGCTTTTAGAGGTTGGTACTGACGCCAATAGTATTTCTGAGGCGGCTTACTCGGCAGAGCTTGTAGGAAACTGTCTTATAAACCTATTAAACACTTTGGGGTGAGTAAAATCAAAAGGAATATAAAAGTTTTTATATATTCGGCGGTTACTACAGCCGCCATTCTTTTTGTTGTTTCTTTCTCCTATTTGACACTTTGCGAAACCTACGAAGCAATACGAAAAAACGGGTTTAATGACAATCGCAAAGCCGTTATTATTTCTTCTTCATATATAAAGGTCTTTGATTTTGAATACTATATTAGTTGAACTCTGTCGAAAATTCTGCTACAATAGTAAGTGGAGTTGATTTAATGAAAAGACCATTACATATTGATAGCAGACTCTTTACATATGTGTCAATTGTTTATATGGAGCTTATTTTTAAGCTTTTCACCTGTAATGAATTTTTTACCTTTGGGCTAATTTTTATGCCTTTGTTCTCTCTTGTTCCTTTTGGTATTATAACCGCAATATCTAAGATTTTCCGCAATAAAAGGTCTCAAAAAAACATTATAGTTATTGCTTTTTCTTTTTTATTTATTCTGTTTGCAACACAAACCACCTATCATATGTTTTTTAACAAATATCTTATTTTCTACTCTCTGACTGTAGGCGGCACGGCTCAGGTTATTGCCGAAGGCCTTTTTGAATCAACCGTAAAAGCAATTCTGGACAGCCTCCCTGCCATTATCCTTTTATCCCTACCTCTTATTGTCGTTTGTGTTTTCAGTCACAAGATAATTTTGTATAAATCTCCCAGAAAAAAAAGGTGGTTTAGATTTTTAGTTCTCGGTGTTGCCGTTCATTTTGCACTTTCCTATGGAATTTCCTTTATTCCCTACCTTTCTGCCATACAGTCAAGTGAATTTGATACTAATTTATCGGTCAAAGAATTCGGCCTTTTAAGAACCGAAGTTTTAGATGCAAAATATAATTTATTCGGCGTAAATCCTAACATCTCTCTTGAGAAGGAAGTTCCTTTAGACAAGGATAACTACAACCCTGCTGAAAAGCAAAATTATAACGTGATAGACATTGATTTCCCATCTGATAATTCAAAATTTAATGGTCTAAACAACTATTTTTCAAGCCTTGTTCCCAGTAATAAAAATGAGTATACGGGAATGTATAAAGGCTACAATTTAATTCTCGTTACCGCCGAAGGTTTTTCTCCATATGCGGTGGACGAAAATCTCACCCCTACACTTTACAAAATGTCAAACGAGGGTTTTAAATTTAACAATTTCTACACTCCCATTTGGGGCGTTTCCACCTCTGATGGAGAATATATCATATGTAATGGTCTTATTCCCAAAGCAGGTATTTGGAGTTTTTATACTTCGGGCAAAAATTATATGCCCTTTGGTTTGGGAAATATGTTTAAGTCCATTGGCGTAGACAAGACCTTTGCTTACCACAATAATACATATAATTATTATCATCGAGATATTTCCCATCCCAATTTAGGTTATACATATAAAGGCTACGGAAACGGACTTGAAGAATATGTAACAAAACAATGGCCTCAGTCCGACCTTGAAATGATTAACGGTTCGATTAAAGATTATTTATCTGACGATAAGCCCTTCCACGCCTACTATATGACTGTTAGCGGACATTTGGACTACAATCCTGAAAAAAATGACATTGCTGCTAAAAACTGGGATTTAGTCAAAGACCTTGACTGTAGCGAGACCTTAAAGGCATATTACGCCTGTAACATCGAGCTCGACAAGGCTATGGAGAAACTTATTGACGAGTTAAAGGCGGCCGGGGTTTATGAAAAAACCGTAATCGCAATTACCCCCGACCATTATCCTTATGGTCTCGAACAAGATAATGCAGACAAATTTGCTATTTGGGAAGAGCTTTTAGGTCGTCCTGTAGAACAAAATTTCGAGCTTTATAAAAGCAATTTCATTCTGTTTTGCGGTGGAACTCAGAACCCTCCTACTATTGATAAATACTGTTCATCTTTAGACGTGCTTCCCACCTTGTTAAATTTGTTTGGCTTTGAATTTGATTCAAGGCTTCTTATGGGAAGGGATATTTTCTCTGATTCAGAAGCATTGGTAATATTAAGCGACCGTTCGTTTATTACCTCTAAAGGAAAATACAACGCTACTACCGATAAGTTTTATCCCTTTAACAGTGAAACCTTTAAAAACGAGGCGGAAACCGAACTCTACCTTGAAAACGTTAAAAATATAGTGAGCAATAAATTTAAAGTCTCTTCTGAAATTCTCGAACACGATTATTACAAATATATAATGAAAAAATCCTGATGTAAAACATCAGGATTTTTTATTATAATTTCTTATACCACGCCTTGTGCCATCATAGCATCTGCAACCTTTAAGAAACCTGCAATGTTAGCGCCTGCAATAAGGTCGCCTTCCATTCCATAATCTTTAGCTGCTTTTGCGCAAGAAGCATAAATATTGGACATAATCTGATGAAGCTTTGCGTCAACCTCTTCACTGGTCCAAGAATAACGCATTGAGTTCTGGCTCATCTCAAGTCCTGAAACTGCAACGCCGCCTGCATTAACTGCCTTTGAAGGAGCAATAACAACCTTGTTAGCCTTTAAGTACTCAACGGCCTCGGCAGTTGTAGGCATATTAGCAACCTCAACATAATACTTAACACCGTTTGCAACGATATTCTTAGCATCCTCAATGCCTACCTCGTTCTGAGTTGCGCAAGGCATAACAACGTCAACCTTTTCGCTCCAAGGACGTTTTCCTGCAAAGAAGGGAACTCCAAACTTATCTGCATAATCCTGAACCTTATCTCTGCCTGATGCACGCATCTCTAAGAGATAGTTAATTTTTTCGTCGGTAACAACACCATCTTTGTCATAAACATATCCGTCAGGACCGGAAATTGTTACAACCTTACCTCCAAGTTGAGCAATCTTCTTTGCAGTACCCCAAGCTACGTTACCGAAACCTGAAATAGCAAAGGTTTTACCCTTAACTTCCTCACCGAAAGATTTTAACATTTCGGTTGCAAAATATACTGAGCCGAAACCAGTTGCCTCAGGACGAACAAGTGAGCCGCCGTAAGAAAGGCCCTTACCTGTAAGAACTCCTGTGAACTCATTTCTAAGGCGCTTATACTGACCAAATAAGTAACCTATTTCGCGTGCACCTACGCCGATGTCTCCTGCAGGAACGTCGGTGTCTGGTCCTATATGTTTAGAAAGCTCGGTCATAAAGCTCTGACAGAATCTCATAATCTCCATATCAGACTTGCCTCTTGGGTCAAAGTCGGAGCCACCCTTACCGCCGCCCATAGGAAGACTTGTAAGAGAGTTCTTGAAGGTTTGCTCAAAACCTAAGAACTTAATGATTCCTGAATATACTGATGGATGGAAACGAAGACCACCCTTGTAAGGTCCTATCGCACTATTAAACTGAACTCTGAAACCACGGTTGATTTGAACCTTGCCGTTATCATCAACCCAAGGAACTCTGAAGGAAATCATACGCTCAGGTTCAACGATAGAATCGATAACACCTTTTTCAATAAACTCAGGACGAGCTTCGATAACAGGTTCTAAGGATTCTAACACCTCTTTAACTGCCTGATGAAACTCAGGCTCTCCTGCATTTCTTTTTACTACATCATCGTATACCTTTTGTAAATACTCTGATTTGAATGCCATTTTCATGGACCACCTTTCAAAAAAGGACGACCTATATAGTCCTCCAAAAATAAGTTAAGAATAATTTTATCATATTTTTTTGCACTTTTCAACTTTTTTTTAGTTTTTTTCTGAATAATACTGTAGTGTTTTTTGCATAAAACTCTCAGTTACACCAAAGTATTCGGCTAGCGCCGATATATCTTCCTGTCCGTTCTTTATAGCCTGTTCTAATTCAGAAAGAGGGACCAAGTTTTCAATTGCCCAAGAATCTGCCTTTTTTTCCTTTTCCTCTCGGTCTTTTAAATTCTCGCCTACCGAATAAAATCCGTTGCTGGCACAGTGGCCTATTTCGTGGGCTAATTTCACCTTTTCTTCCGCCGAGCCATAGCGCACCCCTTTATCAATGGCTATAAAATTCTTTCCATTTAATGATATGCAGGCCGACTTAACGTTAGGCATATGAGGAAAATCTACCCTTATTCCCTCTCGGTCTGCAATTTTATAAAGCTTGATTATTTCCATTTTCTCTTTCCTTAACATACATCGCGTATCGCTTAACCTCGTTCCACATTTCGTCGGTGACATCCTCACTACCGCCGAAAAGAGCAACCTTAAGACTTTGCTCGTCTACAAACCTTTCCTCTCCCGACATTAAATACTCAACGCTCACTGAAAAGAGCTCCGAAATTTTTTGCAAGGTTGATGCCGAAAGAGTTTTTATTCTTCCCATTTTAAAATCGGAAAGTGATGCTCTGGGTATTGAGCAGAGCTTACACATTTCGGTAATATTCATACTGTGGCTTTTACAAAGTTTTTCAATTCTGTCAAAAAGGTCGTTCATAATAGTTCTCCTTTGTTAATATGTGACAAATTTACTGATTTTAGTAATTATGTCCTTGACAATTACTAAAGTCAGTAATATAATTGACTTGAAATTACTGATATTAGTAATATTTTGTTCTTTATCGACATTATATTACATAATTTAGTAAATGTCAAGTAAAAATTAAGGAGAACTAATGCTATGTACTATTGTCAGGACTGCAAAAAGAATTTTGAGTTTGTAGAAATAATTTTTGAGAGACACGGCCTTGATAGCCCACCCTATGAGCGAATTAAACGTTGCCCTTTTTGCCACTCTGAAAGCTTTAAAGAACTGACTTCTACCCACTGTAAATACTGCGGCTCTAAGCTTTCAAAAGAAGGAGATTATTGCTCAGACACCTGCAAGGAACGTGGAGAAAAAATGTGGGAAAGACAGCGAAACCTTGCTGAACTTAAGAAGCGCTCTTTGTTAGAACTAACTCTAAAAGAATTGGATTCCTATAACAAGACTCATGGCACCAAACTTTCTTACGGCCAATATATTATGCTAAAGGAGAAGAAAAATGGACAGAAATAATACAAAAAAGAAGTTAGCAGAATACCGTAGTCTTATGCTAAGGGTCCAGCAGCTTAACATAGACATTCAGCTTTATGAAAGCAGTCGCAAGGAACTGACAAAAGAGCGTGACATGTGTCTTTTATCTGCAAAATCCATAGAAGATGCTATAAAAAAAGAGAAGGACCTGAGAAAAAGAGAAATACTTGTAAGAAAATACATATACGGCGACACCTTAGAAGAAATTGCCCAAAGGCTCTCTTTTTCTTCCCGACATATTCAACGTCTTTTAAACTCTGCCGCAGACAAAATAGTACTGTGATAACAAAACACCTGCGCTCATATAATTGATGAGGCAGGTGTTTTTATGCGTGATATGTGGAACTCTTCCCTTTATTTTATTATGACCTCTGTGGGTGCCGCCGTGGGTCTTGGAAATATTCTTAGATTCCCTTATTTGCTTTCTAAATACGGTTTTCTGTTTGTTGTTTTTTATGTTGTCTTTTTAATCACCTTAGGTTTACCCTTGCTTGCTACCGAAACAGCAATGGGCAGAATGTATAGACAGGGCTGTGTAGGTTGTATGAAACAAATAAGCCAAAAAGGCAGTTTTTTGGGGTTTGCTATGTTGAACAACTCACTTTTTATAATGTGTTATTATGGAGCGCTTTTTTCCTTTTTGCTTTTAATGACCTTTTTTGCTTTTAAAATTCCTACTTTAAGTTCATCGGAGATTGATACGTTTTTTTATGATATAACAGGTTATACCGGCGGCGCCACCACGCCTTTTGCAGTCATATTTCTGATTATTGCGTGGTCGGTAGTTTGCTTTTGTAACGGTTCGGCAAAAAGGCTCGGTACAATTTCCTCAGTATCGGTTATCTTTTCATTTGTTTTACTTTTAGTTTTGGCGGTTAGCGGCATAATGTCTACACCAGGTCAGGTTGCAAAAATTTTTGAAATAAACCCTAATCTGCTTGGTTCTCCGCAATTTTGGATAGATACGGCAGGGCAAGTGCTTTTTAGCCTATCTATAATGGTGGGAGTTATGTTTGCTTACGGATCATTTTTAAAAAAGTCAGAAAATATAATAAAATCTGTTTCTATCATAGCCTTTGTAGACCTTTTTGTAAGCCTTTTAGCAAGTGCTATTTATCTGTCGGTTATTAAAGACGGGATAGTAGATTTTAACAGTATTACTACCGGCTTTTCAGTTTATCCTGCGGCCATAACATCCTTAACCGACAGCCCTTTTATAAATGGTATTATAATATTCCTTTTTTATTTAAGTCTCTCACTTTTGAGTCTCGATTCTATGTTTTCGTATCTTAAAAGCATTACCGTTTGCATTCAAGATAAATTTAATATTTCAGAAGAAAGAACTACGATTGTTTTATCGGTGTTAGGTTTGTTAGTTGGCTTTGTTTTCTTAGGAAAAGGCGGTCTGGCTAGGATGTCTGGTGTAGATAATCTTGTTTGCAATTTTCTTTTGCTTATAGTGGGACTGTTTGAGGTTGTTATTATATCTAAAACGGGAAATTTAGAAGATATAAGAAATGAAATAAATTTAAACTCCCATAGACTAAAATATCCTAAAAGGATGTTTTATCTTTCAATTAATTTCCTATGCCCTATTGCTTTTATTGTTTTACTTATTTTAAACATATAAAAAGAAAAGCATCGTACGTATTGTACGATGCTTTTTTGTGTCGGCATCATTCTATTTTCCCAGGCAGCTGCCCGCCAAGTATCTTCGACGCTATATGAGCTTAACTTCCGTGTTCGGAATGGGAACGGGTGGACCCTCATCGCTATCGACACCGACTATATATAAAACCGAAGAAATCGGTCTTATAGTTTGTTTTTATATCGCACCCTAAAAACTGAACAAAGGGATTGCAAGTAAAGAGGACGAAAAAGGTCAAGCCCTCGGTCTATTAGTACAACCTAGCTGAACGTGTCGCCACGCTTACACATGTTGCCTATCAACCCGGTAGTCTACCGGGGACCTTACTAGCTTATGCTATGGGATATCTTATCTTGAGGTCGGTTTCACGCTTAGATGCTTTCAGCGTTTATCCGATCCGCACGTAGCTGCCCAGCTATGCCCTTGGCAGAACAACTGGTGCACCAGAGGT
>JAFXDV010000003.1 GCA_017521125.1 Clostridia bacterium | reverse complement strand
CCGTCCAAGCACTTGAACTCGGAATAGGTGTACTTGCCATAGCGGAGAGTGAATTTGGCAATGCCGTTCTCGTCAGTATAACCTTCGATTACGGTGTTGCCGTCTGCATCTTTGATGCGGAAGCCGACATTTGCAAGAGGTTTGCCATCTGCGATGTCGGTCTTGGTGATTTCGATTTCACCGGTGATAGGCTTATTAGCGAAGAGACCATCTTCGGTATTGGCGATTACAATCGTTTCACCGTCAGTGCGAATCTCGAAATAATAAGCCTTGGTGTCGGCCACGAAGCCAACCGGAGCGAATTCCTCAATGCAGAAGTAGTTGCCGTAACGGATACCTTCTGCACGGTAAACACCTTCGTTATCGGTAAGCTCTGTTACGAACTTATCTTCAGCATCGTATTCGCCGTTTGCATTGGTGTCTGCGTAGATCTTGAAGACTGCGCCACCGAGCTTGGTGTCGGTCTTTTCGGCATCTACCTTGATGAGTTCCACATTGCCCTTGATAGCCTGATTGATAAAGCCAACGCCGGCCTCGTTTTCAACAGTTACCACTTCGCCGTTCACACGGATTTCGAAATAGTAATAGCCATCGTCCTTGAGGAAGCCTTCGGGTGCGGATTTCTCATGGAGGAAGTATCCGTTATAGCGGAGCTTCTCATAGGTGTGAACACCGTTTTCGTCCTCGGTCATTTCGCCGACAAGGAGGTCAATTTCTGCATCGAATTCCTTGTTGTTATCGACATCCACATAGATTTCGAACACAGCACCGGCAAGGGTGTTTTCGGGATAATCCTTGTCAACCTTGATGGTCTGAACGGAGCCGGTAATAAACTTGTTCTCAACCTCGATTTCTACGGCTTCACCGTCTTCATCGATGGTAACTTCGTAGATGGTTTCGTTAAGAACGAAGGCAGGAGCTGCCTTGATCTCGCGCACGATCCACTTGCCATAGGGTACATTCTCGAAGTAGAAGATACCGATTTCATTGGATTCACAGGTGAGGATTGCCGTGTCTTCGGTAAACTCAGTAGCATCTGCACGGAAGAGACCGAACAATGCACCGCAGATGGTGAAGCCGTCTTCGTCAACCTTCTTGCCGACAATCGTGCCACGAAGGATTTCGTTTTCGATTGCTTCGCCGCCGTTTACAGATTCACGGACAGTTTCGGTTTCCTGACCTGCATAGTCGAAGTCCACCTTGAAGGATTCATCGTTCAGTACATAGTGGCAGTCGGTATGGATTTCCTTGACATACACTTTTGCACCTACGGGCAGGTCGGTCACGAATACGATGTTGCCATCCTTGTCGCAGTAAGCGGTTTCGATAAGTGCATCCTTTGGAATGACTTTACCGTCAGCGGCAGTCATATCCTCGGCTGCATACATACCAAACTGTACATTGGTAATCTCACCGTTAGTGCCGATACCGAAGATTTCATCGTTCTCCATCGTCTTCTTGAGGTCGATTACCATCTTCTGTCGCTCGTTAGTGAAGGAGGCAGAGGTTTCGGTGATCTCTACAAGCTCTCCGGCATATACGAGTTCCACGCTCACGGGTTCGGTGTTAAGCACCATGCCGTAAGGAGCCTTGACTTCACGGATTTCGTATTTGCCGAGATAGAGGGGTTCAGTGGTAGCCTTGCCGTCCTTACCGGTCGTGATGGTTGCTACTACCTGACCTTTGGTGTATCGGGTAGTGCCGTCAAGGGTGATTACATCCTCTACTGCGATTACCTCATACACTGCACCTTCCAAGCCTTTGATTTCATACACAGGCTGATAGATGCCATCCTTTTCTACCACGGAGGAGAAGACCTCACCGAACTTGGAGATGGTGATTGTTCCTTTCTGTGCGTAGTTCGACTTAACCACAGTTACGATATCGGTAGAACCGTCCACCTTGAAGGCTACGGGAGTGCTGTCAAGCACGTATCCGAAGCAGGTGTTCTGCTCAATGATTTCGTAATTGCCGTAAGGGAGTGCGTAAGGAAGCATGAGCTTTCCGTTGGCATCGGTATAGTAGATTTCGATGTCCATCGGAGTGGGATAGTTGATGTGCTGAATCACATATTCACCAGTGTCGGTGTTTCGTACCTTGAAACCGATACCGGAGGCAGGGATAACCTTTCCGGTTTCCGCATCCTTCTTCACGATTTCAATTTCTGCCTCAAAGGTAGCGTTGTTAATGAGGTAGCGATAGGTTTCGCCGTCCTCACAGATATTCACATCAAACGCCGGCATAAGCTCTTTGCCTTCGAGTCCTTTAGTCTGCTTTACGGTGTAAACACCATAGGGCAACCAATCGGGAGTTTCAGCAAAGCCATACGCATCGGTTACGAGCAATGCTCTCTCAGTTTCTCTTGCATTCTCATAGGATCCTGCACTCTTGAGGAATACCTCAAAGACTGCGTTTTCTTCGGGATGCTCAATCTGAGTCGAGCCATCGTCTGCGTGTTTGATGATGGAGATCTTGCCACGGATAATTGCTTCGTACACATCGATATACTCGGTGTTAAGCTCTACGCTGTAGTTACCGGGATATGCATCCACATAGTAAACGGTGGGATCGAGCAAATAACCTTCGCTTGCAGAGATTTCACGGATAGTCCACTCGTTGTTGTCGCCGCAGGGATAATACTTGGTAATAAACCAACCGTTCTTATCTGTAGTGTAGGTGTCAACGAGGTCGCCGTTCTTATACACGCCGTATACCGCACCTTCGAGAGTTGCATCGCCCTGAGTTTCACCGTAAGGCCAACCGTACTTGTCTACCATCTCGTCAGAGGAAGGCGCTTTAAGGGACATTACCACAGGTACAAGACCGTTATCGTCTTCGGGATTACCCCAATAGAGATATCCATCCACCTTAAACACGTCAGCACGCCATTTCTTGAGGATATTCTGGACGGATGCACCTGTTACGGTGTTCCACGCAATATCCACAGACTGCTCGGCAGGGACAACATATCTTGTCGGGGTGCGTTCCTCTTTCAGTACATAGTTCGAACCGATGAGGATGTTATCAAAGATTACCACGCCGTTGGCATCGGTGTATGCGGTTTCATCAACCTTGATTCCCGAATCAGAAGTACCGGTAAGGTGGAATCTCATATCCTCTACGAAGCCGTCTTCGGAGGTCTTCTGCACACGGAGAGAGCCACGCTTGAGTTCGTTATAGAAGTAATTGTGGGTTACCTCGTTCCATGCGATAGATACCGACTGAGCTGCAGGGGTGATATAATACGCCTTGGTGTCCACCTCGGTTACGGTATAGGTGGAGTGACCGGTGATGAGGATATCTTCGAATCGGGCAATGCCGTTTTTATCGGTAGTAGCCGTCATATCAATCTTCTCACCGCTAAGGGATGTTCCGGTCAAGCGGAACTTAACACCTTCGACCATACCGTCTTCGGAGTCCTTAGTGATTTCGAGGTCACCGCGCTTGAGTTTGTTATAAACGGATGCTTCGGTCACCTTATTCCACTCAACAGCCACAGACTGAGAAGCAGGAACTTCATATCGTGCTTCTACATTCACCTCAGACAAGGTGTATTTCACATTGCCACTGATAAGCACATCAGAGAAGGTTGCAATACCTTTTGCGTTGGTAACTGCGAACTGCTCAATGGTTTCGCCACTGAGGGATGTGCCTGTGAGCTTAAACTGTACGCCTTCTACGAGTCCGTCCTCAGAAGTCTTGGTCACTTTGAGGTCGCCACGCTTTAAGGTATTGGAGAAGTTAACAGTAGCAGTCTGACCGCTTACGATAGTTACGCTCTGACTGGACTGAGGTTCGTATTTGTCAATGGCTTTCTCGGTCACAGTGTAAGTGCCGGGTTTGAGATCCTTAACGGTGATCTGACCGCCGTTTGCAGTCGTAACCGTCTTGTTGACTCCGTTACCGCTGATTGTGAAGTCGATGCCATCGACCTTGCCGTCCTCACTGGTCTTTACGATCTTGCAGTTGCCGGGGATTAACTCGTTCACTGCATTGATGGTAATCGTACCGTTGGGCGAGCTACTGTTGAGGGTTACCGTCCAAGAAGAAGTGCCATATGCTCTGTAGTTGGTCGGGAACTTAGACTCGACAACCTTATAGGTCGCATAAGGAAGAGTTGCTTCTGCATAGCCTTTGGAATCGGTGGGGCCAATTACATAACTCTTACCGGTCACGGTATCGGTTGCGGTGAAGGTTGCACCTGCCAACGCTTTGCCATCTGTATCCTTTTTGTAGATTTCGATAGTACCGTCATCCTCAAAGAATTCGGAGGGCAGATGGTAATAGGCGTTAGGATAGGAAGACTTATCGCCAGCCTGACTCATCCAAGCAACAGGCATAATTTCGGGGCCTCTGTCGTTACCGACATGGATGAGGAAGTCTGTTCCTTTGTAGGTACCCGAATATACTGCGATGTGGGTGTGGGAGTTCTCAGCAGTACCAAAGATAATAAGGTCGCCGGGAGCGAGCTTGCTTCGGTCTACATTGGAAGAACTTGTGCCGATCTTCTCAACCTTACCTTCATTTGCAAGTTTATTAAGGGCAGTCTGCCAAGTTACAACCGCCTGAGAGTTCATGCCGGTCGCATTGATAGCATCGAGAATAAACTGTGTATTCGCACCTTCGATGTTAGGCAGATAGTTGCACACAAAGTAGGTTACGAAAGATGCACAGCACAACCCATACTGCTCGAATCTTGCGATGTTAGGAGCAAGACCGGTTACTGTCGAACTGTCAGCAACGGTTTCTTTACCCGATGTGCTTGTACCGTAGGAGATGTCCGAAAGTACATCCGCAGGGGTTCTCGAACCATAGCTGCCGGACTGATAGAGAGTGCCGTCATTCTTCTGCTTCTGCACGTCATATCCGGTGTATTCCAACGCTCTGAGGATAGCGTGGTCAGCCATATTGTCGGGCAGGTCAGATGCAACAGCGGCGAATGCGTTCATAGGGAATGCTGCAATTACCATAATCACGGCGAGGAGCATTGCGGTGATTCTCGACCAATTCTTACTGATAGATTTCATTAAAATCATCCTTTCATAGATTGAAATAAAAAATAGGTGGAGCCTGATGCTTGTGCATCAAACTCCACCTTGTCTGTTACGGTTTAGCCACCGTAGTTTTCTTTGCTCATACAGATGCAGATATACCATTGGTTGTCAGCTTCATTGTAGGTTGCGCCGACCGCCATATAACTGTACTTTGAGTCGCCCACATATCGCCAGTGATTTGTGCTGTTCTTAAATCCTGTTGCGATCCTCTCGGCGATTTCATCCGCAGTGCCACCCCAGCCACCTTTAGCGATGGCCTCTCGGTTATATCCTTCGTAGTAGTTATCCGTTTCGGGATGTCCGTATTCCGTCAGATCGACATACTTGCCGTACTTGAGTTCGGCGCATACCTCTCTGATGTCGGTGTGTGCGAAATTCGTGGTTAGCTGCTTTGCTCGGTATCTCGCCACATTGGTGAGTCCGGTCAGTACAGTGGTCTGTTTATCTCCTTGAGCAATACGATACTGATTGACATACTTTACAACCGCTTGTTCCACCTCGGCTGCACTCGGTCTTACATAGGGTGTTTCCGTCACTGCAGGTTCTGTTGCTGTGGTGGTTTCCTTGACCGGTTCTTCCTTTGGTTTCTGCTCGGTTTGTGTTTCTGTCGGTTTTGGTTGAGGCTTGGTTTCCTCGACCTTTTGAGTAGGCGGTTCTGCCTTTTCAGTTGTTTCTTTTTCTGCCGTTGTTGATTTGGTTTCGGAAGTCGAATCACTTTCTTCGGTGGTTGCCGACTCGGTTTCCTTGATAGTGATGTCATCGCTCTTTTTATCTTCTTGTTCGCCCGATGTTACATTTATCGAGGAGGTTTCAACCGTTTCGGTTATACTCGAAGCTGCTTTTAAATCATACTTGGCAGGTTCGTTTTTGCATCCTACAAGGCTCACGATAAGGAGAGTACATAGGATGATAGATAGGATTCTTTTCATCATAATAGTTCACCTCTTTACCTTTAGGATACAAAGAGAAACTGAAAAGTCCAGCGTTTATGCTAAACTTTCTCTGAAAAGGCTACATACTGGGGCCGACCGCTTGGTCTTCCTCAGCGATTTCGCCCTGCTCGGCATCCTGATCCTCGCCCTGTTCCTCTGCGAGCTTCTGCTCATAGGCATCGAGGATGTATCCGTTGATTGCTTCACGACCTTCCTTGCTGATAGCGTGGAAGTTATCGTAATACTTACCGTCAGAACCCTTTGTTGCCGGATTCAAAACAGCGAGTTCGCCGTTATCGTTCTCGATAACCTTGAAACCATGAACGGCAAAGTGGTTGCCGATGACCGCACTTGCGATTGCCTTCACCTTACTGCCTTCATAGTCGACAAGCCTGTCGATTTTGGCAGAGATGAACGGTACTTTGTACTTGTTAGCAGGAGCTTCTGCGGTCTGAGTGTTCTTCTTTTCGGCAGTCTTGGGAGCTGCCTTGGGAGTAGTTTTCTTTGTTGCCATAAGGCGTTACCTCACTTTCGTTATTTGTTACATAGGGATAAATGTGAAGCCCATGTCAGCTTCGACTTCTTCCTGACTGATTTGGTCAGGCACAGCGAACCTGTCCATATATTTCTCCACCTCCTCATCTGTTAATGATCTAAAGTCATCACCGGCAATTCCGACAACGAAAAAAGGTCCGGCAACGATTGTTGAACCGTCACCGAACCTTCTGTTACCGGGCATACCCATGAGCTTCGATTCGTCATTGGCGATAATGGTGGTGTTATCATCCTCAAAATACAGAGTCTGAATAAGACCGCCACCAACTGCCTTTTGTTCTGCCTCCAGCGTATGCTCAACATCCGCAACATAGGCAGGTTTGTTGGGTTCGACATACACCACGCGCATGAGGTTATCCGGCTTCTGCGTTTTGTTCACGTCGAAGTCGATTTCCTCAAATCCACGAGGCTGACAGATATGCGCTCTACCGTTCACGACTACAACATCGGACACGGTAAGGTTCGCGGCTCTCATCAGCGGATGACCTTCGAATTTCATCATGCGATGGATTTCTTCGAGGTTTGTGGTATCAAGCTCGGCGCTGAACACCTCGTCATAGATTGAGGGGTCAACTACATCTCCGTTCTGATAAACAGAATAGAGTTTTCCGTTGACATCCCTTGCTTTGTTGATGTGATAGATGTTTACTCTCACTGCTGCATACCTCCAATAGTTATATCTTCGGATTCATCCGAACCCTGTTGTTCGAGCTTTTCCTTTGCCCAATCGGGAATATACTCGTCATCAACGACACCGAGGAAATCTTGACGTCTGAAATGGGTATGTTCATCGTCTTTGAGAAAATATCCATATACCGCCGTGCCGATCTTAGAGGGGTCGCAACCGAAACCGCTTGTTGCGTAGAACAATTGGAAGTCGGGCGACTGATATTCATGCTTTAGAACACTCGGTTTTAAAGCGAGAACCTTTCCTTCGTAATCTCCTTCATCGGTACAGTGTTTCTTCTCAAACAGACCGAGAGCATTCCATTCCTTTCGGACACGATTAGTAAACAAATCGGTCAGTCCGGGATGGGAGTCAACCTCATAGTGCCAACGAATATCATCGTTAGGGATATAAGTGTTTCTTGCCCAAGCCTTGTTTTCTTCACGGATTCTGCCGTCAGCTTCCTTTCGCTGAATGGTGTTCGCAAGAACCCAATTGAGACGGTTAAAACCGAATCTTTCGATCAGTTCCTCTACACCATCGGTGTTGAGGCAGTTATCGGCATAATGACTGGCGATAAAGTCTTCGATAGCTCTTGCACAGGTGCAGTTTTCCTTGTATGACTCACGCCATAGGTCAACTTCACCCAGCTTTTGAGCTTCACTCAAAGACCATCTATACAATGCCTTCTGTGCCATCAGCTTCACCGCCTTTACGCTCTGCCCACATCAAGTGAAGGTGGACGAGAGCTGCATGTTGCTGTTCGGGAGATAAGCCGTTCAAAAAATCAAAGAGAGTAACCTCGTCTTCTTTGACGGGTTGCTCTCTTTTACAGTTATCACAGATCTTCTCACGCTTCACAACAACGCTTCTACCGTCAGCACTTTCCTCGAAGGAAAGCACATCATTGTATCGGAAACCGACACGCTGACGGATTTCATAAGGGATGGTAATGCGACCGCGCTTACCAAGGATACGGAATAACTTCGCCATATTTTAGTCCACCTCCGAATCATCACAGTTAAATCTGCAAGGGCAATTCTCACAGTCGCCTTCACAGTCGAGTTCAGCCACCAGACACTCATCGCAGTCGCCACCGCATTCCACACGGCAAGCTGCCTGAATAATCAGTTTGCCATCCTCGGCAATGATGATCAGCTTATCGTTAGGTCTGATGTCGGCTTTGACGAGCAAATCCGTAGGAACAGGAAGCATCACCGCAGTGAATGCTTTCTTGTCGAGTTCTTCTGCAACGATGTCGCAGAATTCGTACATGGTTTCCTTTAAGGTCTTATTTTGCATGATACAATACACTCCTTCAGTATTTTTTCGTAATCGTAATCTTCTTCCATGCCGTAAACATTGAAGAGGGTTAGTTGTTGCGGTTTGTTCTTTTCTCTCTCGAAAATGTCATAGTTGGCAATGAGCAGTTCGCCGAATTGCTTTCCGGCTTCATACCTCTGTGCCATCGAATGTGTTCGGGAGAAGTCCAGCATTGAAAACCCTTCGTAGAGTTCTCTGATTTCGGGACAATCGTTATACGACAGAAGGAACTTACCTTTGATATTCTTCAACGTATCTCTGAGTCGTACATGGTCATCCCATCCGAAGCCTACCTCATACATATCCTCGGTTGAGAAGTAAGGAGGGTCCAGATAGAAGAACGAATCCGGTCTGTCATAGTGCTTGATAAGGGTTTCGAAGTCTTGATTCTCGATTATCACATTTGCCATTCGGTGTTCAAGCTCTTGGATGAGACCAAAGAGTCTGCGAATATCAAACGGCTGTGAGGCAAAGGACTTTCCGCTGCTTGAATAACTGTAGCGGAGCAGTTTCAGAAACATAGCCGCACGGCGCACATCATAATCAAGAGTGATACGCTTACGCAGTTCCTGTAATTCCTTTGCATCGGGAGGAGGCACCATGATCTCCGTCAGATGCAGTTCTTCCGACAGGTAGTCATCGCTAAACTGTTCATGCTCAAAAAATCGGCGTATGGCAATGAAATCCTCACGGGAGTTAAGGGTGCAGAACCCAAGTTCACGGATCGTTGCCATCGTTCTCTCTTTCATACAATGAAACAGATTGACGAGATTTCTGTCAAAGTCGTTATACACTTCAAAGGAGTGTACCTCCGGCTTTCCAAGCAGTACACTGCCTGAACCGCCGAATACATCAATAAACCTGTTGAATTTTATGGGGAAACAAGCATACAGAATGTGCAGTATGGAGGTCTTGTTTCCAACTCTTGATACAGGGGTTTTTATTTTGATCACCTCGTTTCCACAAGGTGCAATCAAAACGAAGGAATGGTGTCCTTCGTTAAGAAAGACACCGTTGTTATAGTTATTTCTTGAGTTGCTCTTTCAGCTTCTGTATCTCCGCTTCGTAGGCGTTGACACGATTGAGCTGCAGACAACACATGACGGTGATGCCAATGCAACCGCCGAGCAATACTCCCGTGATGAGCCACGCAAGTTCTGTCATGTTACACACATCCCTTCATCTTCATCGGGTGGCATATACCCGATATCATAAGCATCTTCACCGAGTTGCTTCAGAATGTCGTTGAATTGGTCGACATCGCAACACTGACGGATGCCAAAGTCAGCTACACCTTGCTCACAGGCGGTGAGGTCTTGACCGTCTTCTGCCATGTTGTAATTGAGCATCAGCCAAGCCACACCTTTTTCCCAACAGACACAAAGAGAGGTTGGAAAACCTCCTGTTTGATCACATTGGAAATCACCGGTGTTATCGGTGCAGTCGTGTTCGGTTATTACCTGTTCAAGTTTGGCGCTGAATTCATCGTAGGTCATAAACTCATCACCATCCCTTCGTCTTCGCCCATATCCTCGTCTTCATCGGGAGCAGCATCTTCCGTTACTGTTTCATCTGAATCGTAGGACACGAGCTTGTAAAGTGAGCCACCGGCAAAGGAAATAATGCCGTAGTCCGTTACCGTAGCACCGAGCTTTTCGAGCAGTCTGCTACCTTCACGTCGATAGACGAGAGGGTCCAGCCATCGTTCATCAAACTTGGTATCCATATGCGTGAGCAGATACTGTTTGAAGAAGTCGGAAGCACCTTCGCAACATGTGTTCATCTCATAACGGTGAAGGTTGTTTGAGATGTTCAGTATATCGTCAAGGTTGATGCCGTGCTTTCTTTCAGCTTCAAGAGCTGCCTTGAACGTAATCTGTTCATCCGGCGACATTTCAGCCATGGTGAAAGCCAACGCATTCAGCTTTTCGATATCAAGCATCTGCGTGAAATCATCCGTTGTGATCTGAGCCACGCTTGACTGAAAATTGTAGTACACAAGTTCTTTGAGACTTGATGCATTGTGTCTTTTCGCTACCTCAGTCATTGCTTCGTCAGTCATGGGAAGAGATATCCATTCGCAAGGCTCTGCAAAGGGTTCATCAGTCTGCGGTGCTTGAGCTACCTGCAATCTGAACGCAAACCACGGTTCGTGCGTTGTTTCGGGAAGGGTGTGGCCGTCATATACCTTCGGCATCTCAAAATGCTCAGTGCATACATAGAGATTGCCACTGTATACGCCACCGTCCATTTCACGCTGAAACTTAGCAATTCTCGCCTTGTCCAAGAGATACCTTGCGCTTTCGGGGATACTCGCTACATCGTCTTGCATCTCGTTTTCAATAACGAAGTCTGCAAGTTGCTCATCGTTTGTGACATTGGAAAGGACAGACACGCTGTCCAATCCGTATGTCATATTGATGAGGTCTTTGATGCTAACGAATTCGTCTTCGTCCTTAATATAGCGAGTGCAGAGTGCTTGCATGATCGCCATGTCGGTTTCGTCCATTTCAGCAAGGCGCTTGGCAAAGAAGTTCAGTTCGTCAACCGTAGGACTGTCGAACCTTTTATCTTCAAGCTGCGGAATGTACTTACTGTTGTAAATGGCGATTTAGTCAGGCGTAATGTCAGCACTTCTCTGACGGAGTTGCTGTAGTACATCTCTGATTTCATATTCCTGTGCCGGTAGTTCAAGAGATCTATACAAGTACCCATCGGAGAATTCGTTTTCCCTTGATAGTTCAAGTGTCATGACTTTTTTAGTCATCATCAGTTTTCACCTCCAATATTGTGTTTCTCTGCGATTGTTTTGATGAACATCCCTAAAGCAGAAATGACAGGCACGCTGACTGCGTTACCTGCCATCTTATATAGCCGTCCATCCTTGAGTCCGGTGGCTTCTGCCTTTCGGAATTGCTCATCGGTAAAGCCTTGGAGTCGGAAGCATTCAATCGGCATCAGCCGTCTGACTCTGCCGTATCTCATAATGCCGTGCTTATCCTGTGTGGTTAGGGTAAACATCGGTTCATCCGGCTCTTTGATTCGTCTGCCTTGCTGTCGGACAGTATCTCTTTCGGGTGAGTTGACTGCTCTCGCTTGATCCTCAACAAACACACCTGAGTGTTCGCCTTTGTGTTTGCTGATGCCTGAATCTTGTCGAGCAGTAATGCATCTCGCATTATCGGTCAGCTTTGCGCCTTCGTTCATATCAATAAAAAATACACCCTGTGTTGCACCGGGTGTTATGGTATGAGCGATTTGGTCACCGACTCTGCCACGTCGAGTATTAAGGTTCGGGTAGGCAAGGTCAATGCTATCTCCGGGGTGTGCGATCTGGTATCCCGACTTTGTCAGAGACTTGATGGGCAGACTCATTTCGTAGAGTCCGGTTTTTCCTCCGAATCCTCCGGCATTACTTGTAAGGGTGATTGCGACTCCGTCTGTGGAGTACACACGGTTACCTTCGCGTCCGGGTATGCGTTGTGCAAGAGCTTTAACATTTGCTTCGTTGAAAGCCAATATTTCTCCGGCGCATCGCTCTCTAAGAAATCCGATAATATACACACGTTTTCGGGATTGAGGAACACCAAAATCCTTGCTGTTAAGCACTTGCCATGTGACATCGTACCCCAATTCAGAAAGCGTAAGGAGGATGGTCGCAAACGTCCAGCCGCCGTCATGCGATAGGAGTCCGGGAACATTTTCAAGGAGCAAAAATGGAGGTCTTTTAACGGCGGCAATTCGGGCAATTTCAAAGAAGAGAGTTCCTCTTGCATCGTCAAATCCACGCCGTCTTCCAGCAATTGAAAAAGCCTGACAAGGAAATCCTGCGCATATAAGGTCGATATCGGGTAATTCATCGGGGTTGATTGTTCTTGCATCTTCATAAAACAGTTCTCCTTTCGGTTGATACATAGCGTTGTAGGCTTGGTTAGCGTATTTATCGATCTCACAATGACCGATGCATTCAAAGCCGTCTATCCGTTCAAGTCCCGAACGAAAACCACCGATGCCGGAGAACATATCAAAAAATCGAATAGCCATAGGGCATCCGAGCTTTACTTATTATTTTTTCGTTTCACCTCACATCGTCATGACGGGGCCGTTTTCGTCCTCGTCCATATTTTCATTGTTTTCCTGTTCTTCCTGTGCCTTCTGTTCTTCGGCGAGTTCTTCCTCTGTCAGTTTTCTGAAAGAGTCCTCACCTGAAACAAGGGCAAGGGTGCGACCGTTATCCCACTGCATATGCAGTTGTCCGGCATCGTCCACATGGCGAACAGTACCGCGCGTACCTGCTTCTACGGGGGAGAACGGATCGTTCATCTGAATCAGTTCGATTCTTGTGCCGGGCGGATATTTGGCTTTGTTTTCCTTCGCCAACGCTGCCCAATCTTGAAATACGCTCATTTCAGTTCATCTCCAATCTGAATAATTCATCGGGCGACCAATTGAAGTCAAAGTCGACCTTCTCAATGTTTTGGCATCTGTCGTTAAGGAAGTCGGGATTATCACCCTTGCGCATATAGAAATATGCGACTTCTTCGGGTGTCGCCTTGAACAGTTCACCTTCGCCGTAGATGTAACCATCTGCGTGAACGCTGATGTCCATTTCCTCATCGATTTCGCCAACGAAATTATCGAAAGCCGTCCAGCCTTCAAGGTCGGATAGTTCTCTTGGAATTCCCCCGACAAGAAACTCCAATTGTTCACCTTTTGCGATAGCCGTTACGGTTACCGCAGAGAAAAGCACAGCCATATATTACATCCCTCCAATCTTTAAGCCGTTGCCTTGATTTATATACTCATCCATTTCCTCTTGGGTATGGATAAAGTAATCGTCACCACTGTGCCAGAACGACACATACAAATCGCCTTCATCCGTGCTGATCTCACGCTGCTCGAAGCCTTCACCGAAACCATCACTGTTCTGACCGGATATGCCGTCTTTGATTGCTTCGATTTCTTCGGGTGTGAACGCTTCAGCCGAGCGACAGTCGATTCTGCCATAAAGGACACCGCCGATTTCTTCCACAGACCATCTTGCCATTTTCAGCTTTGCATTCGCTGTGGGATGGTCGGTAATGTAGTCTGCAATTTCAAAGTCGGGGTTCTGTTCGTGTTCCAACTTTTCTTCGATTTCGCTGATGTAGTCACTCAAAAACCGTCCGTCCACATCGTTCATACCACCGTCTTCTTCATCGTGAATCTGACCGGTCAAAGGACAGTAGAAGGTGGTTACGATAGGTGCGTTGGTTTCTTTCAGTTCTGTGAGCAGGTCATAGAGTTCCTCTTTGGTATCGAGCTGGTCATGAAGGATATATTCTTCAAGCTGCTCTTTGACCTCGTCCGGTGCGATAGTGATTGCACCGACTACGGTATGGACGTCTTCGAGAGTGTCATTCTCATTGAACAACAATACCAAATGGTTACCGAAGTCATTATCGGAAAAGAGCTTCACACGGATATCGTCTTCTTCGTTATCGGTCAGCTTGACTCTGTGGGGGCCACCCTGAAACCCGATTTCATGAAGGTCCTGATACAGCTTGTACAGATCCATCGGAAATTCGACCACTGCTGTTTTGTCTTTATTATTGATAATTGCATTAATCATTTCGATTCTCCTTTACTGACTTAAATTCATTCCTGTGTCCATTGCTTGAGCTTCTGTGATATCGGTTAGGTACTTAGGATCCACAATCACTTCCGACTCATTTCTGCCATTAAAAAAAGCAAGGATATGTTCCTTGCTGATTTGAGCTTCATATACAGTTCCTTCTTCACCAAACCGATGGGCAAACCATTCAGCCGTCTGATATTCGGTTGTCCATGAAAGAGCTTTAATGTTCTTTGCGTTATATGAGGTAACGCCACGGTAGATTGTTACGGTATCATCGAAACTATCAAACACATCTTTTTCTTCGCCGTCCATCAGAATTGATTGATCAGCCTTTTTGAACATATCCACAAGGCTTTTCTTGACGAAGTTCTTATCCATGTTTGGATTTTCTGACCGGATCCATGCATCTGCCAATATTTCAGAAAAGTCCTTTTGCGACAGGTGGGGTTCTGCAAGGCTGAGGAATGAAAGTGCGTATGGCTTGTTAAGCATCATATAAATGTGATAGGCGTTTTTTGCTTGGTCGATCTGTTTCACCATCAACCCACGCCACGCACTCAGATTCTCATCGCCTTGAGTAATATCCAACATTGCAAGTCCGTTTTCGGTTGGAGCTGCCACCATTCCACTTGATGTGAATGGGTGCTGAACAATCACAGGGGAGTAGTCGGTCAGATGGATGTCGAGCATAAGCAATGCTTTCGCCACTGATTTCACACCTGCCATATTGGTTTCTTTTCTCATGCTGTAAACCTCCTTTCCTTGAAAATAAAAAAAGCCACCATGGATAGTTCCATGATGGCTTCGGTTAACAATATTGAATTTGAAAACGACTTGACTATTTGCTTGTATTGAGTTATACTGATGGTGTCAAATGAATATGAAATCGACCACTCAAATCCTTAAAGGATTTCGGGTGGTCGTTGTATTTTGACCCTATATTTGACCACATCTACGCACAGAAGAGGTGGAAATAATGGAAATAATAGAGCAGAAACGATGCAAAAACCGACCAAAAAGAGCAGAAATAACGCTTTCTTAGCAGAAAAAAGTTTGACCGCGGCTTTGGGAACTAGATGCCGCAGGTTCGAGTCCTGTCACCTCGACCATGTTGAATGTTCATAACGGACTTGACCGTTATGAACATTCTTTTTTATGCACATCAGTATTTTCTATGTATCGGAGCAGGGTTACCTGCTCCTTTTTTGTTATGCTGTTATCGCCTTTGGTATATACGAAACCGAGACTCCTTGCCTTGTATCCTTTGTGATTCCTTGATTTAAAGCCATTTCCGGAATTTCTATATAGCCTACAAATCGGTAGAATATCACAATTCGTTGGGTTTTATATTTCCCTTCGCCTTCGGTTTCGTGCACTTCAATGTGGTCGATTAGCTCACGAATAAGCGGCGCCGTTATGGTTTTCATCTCCATAAATTTCCCGATTGCCGATAAAAACATCTCTTTGTGAAAAAATTTCTTGTTAAGTTCGTCGAGCTGAATTTTAAGATTAAAGATTTTCTTTTTTAGTTCTTCTTTTTCGTTTTCGTATTTATGGGAGAGTTCCATATAGAATGAATCTGTGACCTTACCCGACACATTGTCCTCATAAAGCCGTTCATAAAGCACGTCAATTTTATTGATTCGAGCAAGGCTTTGGTCAATTTGCGTTTTGGCATTTTTCTGTTCGTTGAGCATATCTTTATTTGTCTTGTCTGCAAGCAGTTGAGCAAAGCCCTCTTCATCGTATCTTAGGAAATCCGCAAGCCTTTGAAGTTCGTAAGTTATCACTTCTTCGATTGCATCGGCTCTTACATAATGTCTTGTTTGACACGTTCCTCTGTAATCTTTAACGTAATTAGAACAACTGAAATAATGAATATCTTTGTTCTTAGTATTGATATGAAACCAAAGCTTGTGTTTGCAGTCGGCACAGTAAAGCAAGTCGGCAAACATATTCTTGGGGATGCTTTTATCTTTCGGTGACCTGCGTTTAGTTGTTTTAGTGAGCTTTTGTACTTGCTCAAAGGTTTCACGGTCAATAATCGGCTCGTGTACATCCTTGAACACCATCCATTCCTCTTTAGGCTTTGGTATGCGTTTCTTTTTCTTAAAGGATATAGAATAGCTTTTGAAGTTAATGACATCACCGCAGTATTCTTGCTGAGAAAGAATCTTCGCAATACTTGTTTTGCACCATTTGTAAGGGTTTGGTTGCTTAATCTTACCACCTCTCGGTAGTCCTTTGGATTGCCAATAAGCCATTGGAATTAACACCTGCCTTTCTTGTAGTATTCTTGCAATAGTTTCATTGCCTTTGCCTTCTAAACACATTTTGAAAACGTCCTTTACAACACTTGCGGCTTCGGGGTCTATGATCCATTTCTTTTTGTTTTCGGGATCCTTCATATACCCATAAGGTGGTTGAGATAACGGTTCGCCTGCCATTCCCTTAACACGATGAGCAGATTTCACCTTTCGGCTAATATCCTTCGCGTAAAGCTCATTCATAAAGTTTCTTAAAGGGGTAAAATCATTATCCTCTTCGTTAGCGCTATCTACACCGTCATTGACCGCAATAAACCGCACGTTCTTTTCGGGAAAGTAATGCTCTGTGTAATAACCGACCTGCAGATACTCACGACCGAAGCGGGACATATCCTTTACGATAATGGTTGAAATATATCCCATTTCAACGTCATCTAAGAGCCGTTGCATATCCGGTCGGTTGAAGTTGGTACCGGTAAATCCGTCATCCTCATAGACCTTGATATTTTTAAAGCCATTGGTTTTTGCGTATTTAGAAAGCATACGTTTTTGATTGGTGATGGAATTACTCTCTTTCTCAGTGCCATCGTCACGAGATACACGGCAATAAAGAGCCGTAATTCCTAAATTTTCTTTCGACTGCATTAGTCCTCCTTTCCGACAGTCGAGCACATATATTCCGTATTCATATTATCTGTTGTTGGTGCATCTGTCCAATCTGTGAAATCGCTTGTAATAACTCTTGCCATTCGGTCTTTAAGGCCAATCTTCTCTTTTGGCGGCAAAAAGGATGAGGTTACTACATAGTTGACTTTGCCGATTTTATACTTTTGCTCTCCGCCGAGACCTACAATCAATCCCATATTTATCACCTCGCTCCCTGTTGTTTTTCTTTATAACGCTTTTCAAGCATCGCAAAGATTTCTTTTTCCATATCCGCCGCCGTATAGCGCTTGGGGAAATATTTTCGTAGTTTTTCGGTGGGGATTTTGATCCGCTCTTTTTGATTTGCTTTTTGCTCGTTTAATATTTCTGCTATATCCTCAGGGATAAGACCATCGCCTTGACTAATCTTCTTTAACCTCTGTGCTTGGGATAAATTCGGAGTAGCCTCGCAAACCTCGATTACCTCAACCAAATCGGCTTGTTCGGTATCGTTTAAGAAGGAAAGCTCCACCGCAGGTGTGAAAGCTATCTTACCTTCATCAACCATATCCAGTAGTGGTTTTATGAGGTTGGTCAAGCGGATATATCTTTTTACTTGGGTGGCACTGTCATCATCAGATACTTGTTCGGCAGATAACTTTAGACCAACTTGGTCTGAGGTTAAATCGGTGCGTTTTCCTTGATGGGATAGCGCATCCATTTTCATTTTGTACGCAAACGCTTTTTCACTCGGTAGGATATGCTCTCTGTGGAGGTTGCTATCCACCAAAGCAATAATGGCCTCCTCGTGACTGATGGCATAAATTAAGGCAGGAACTTCGGTAAGTCCTACCTTTTTCGCTGCAAATATTCGTCTGTGTCCCGAAATAATTTCGTAATCGCCAGTGTCCTCAATCGGTCGTACTACAACGGGACTTAATATCCCGTTCTCCTTGATGCTTAGTGCCAATGCGTTCATTTCTTCATTATCGGTCACCTTGTATGGATGACCTTCAAATTCCTTTAGGTTCTCGATTTTCAAAACAGTAATTTTATCCTTCATTTACATTCTCCTTTTCTTTTTCAAATTTTAATTCGTTTGTAATAACAAGCTGTCTTAAATATTCCGATATAGTTAGGTTGCTTTGTTTAGCGTGGTGCAAAATGCGTTGCTTTTCAAAGTGTGTTACCCGAATATTTACAATACTGTCTCTTTTCTTTTTAGCCATAGTATTTATCCTCCTTATACCATTTCCATACAAAACCTTTGTCTAATCCAAATTCAACCTTCGTAATCCAACTACGATAATCCTTTAATTTTTGCAATTGGTTAGAGTTTTCGCCGGCACCGAACAGTATCAGCAAGTGAATATGGTTTCTAATTAAGTCTAAGGTCCTAAAAACAGTGTGCCATTCTTCAGATATTTTTCCATCGGGCATTACGCCATGAATGAGCTTTCTTACATAAGTTTGTCTGGGTAGTCCTGACATTTCAACCTTTTCATTTAAGGCGTGGAACTCTTCATCTGAAAGCCTAACAATAATTCCTTTTTGTTTATGATTCATAATAAACTCCTTCTTTCTTTTTAATTTTCTTTGTCATAATCGTAGTCGATTGTTTCGGCAATCAACTTTTTAAGCTCAATCATATTTTCATCGAGCTTTGCCATATCGATCGTTTTAGTTTTGCAAAAGTGCTTTTCTAATTGTTTCAAATTTTCTTCAATAGGCTTCAAGCTTTCTACAAGCGGTTTAAGCTCGGTTGATGGGCAAGGCACTATAACTGCTTCTTTAAACAATTTACGAAGGTAGTCCTGCCTGTTAAGACCACTTTTATTAACTTGTCTTTCAAGCCACATGGACTCTTTGGGTTCAAGCCTTAAGATAAAGCTTTGCATTTTTTGAGACATAATTGATTCCTCCTTTCATTCGGGGTGTTAGGGGTTGAAAACCCTTAAAGGTGCGCTTGTGATATCCAAGCGCGATGCTTGCGAGACCAATGCCATCACGAAGTGATGCCGTCCCATCAAGGCGCCTTGAAAAAATAAAGCATATTGCTTTATAAGTGTTGTTTAACACCTCCCTTAAACGATAAATTTGTTTTTTGCCGTTCTATCCGAATGTCGTTCCTGTCCCGGAATCTCACCGCAACGTTGTTTCGCTCGCTTGAATTTTGAGCAAGGTCATCGCAAAATCATATCCCCATCGGACGGCTATTCAGTTGTCAAGGTTCTTTTCTTAAAATGAGATTGTTGTATATATGTATCTTTCTTTGAAGACAAAATAAAAAAGCCGATACATAGGTAACACGAACAAGCGGGAGCAATGCTCTCGCTTAAATCCGATGTTCTATGTATCGACTTTGAAATTCAAAGACGAGGACTGTATGATCAGCCTTCTCTGCCAACAGTCCCGTAGCATTTATGAAGGCAGTGGCATACGCCACGAATGTTATGTTTTAACACATCTTCATATTAAGTTGTAAAATGCCGAAAATTCAGCATTTTACATTATAATAGAACAAATGTTCGTTTGTCAAGAGTTTTTTTGAATATTTTAAAAATAATTGAGAGAGCTGTTAAAACACCCCCTCAATTATATAACGAGCTAAGTATATACAAAATATTCCTGAAATTTAAAATATGTATAATAAAAACCGGTACAAGCGATAATCCCTTGCACCGGTTTTAACTATTTACAAATATCTAAATGTTTAAACTTTTAACTTGCAATACCCCTTCTACAACATCAGGATTATTTTTTGATGTGATTTTATAGGGTATTTCTGTGAGTTCATCTTTAATAAATAAAACTGAAGGGAATGCAACTGTTGTGTTGTGCTTAATGTAATCCACCTTTAACTTAACAATATAATTTTCTCCATTTGAATAAATTGAATAGGAAAAAACATCATTTAGCTCCTCGATGAAATCATCGCTATAGTTTGGAACATACCCTGGCAAGCCAACTGGTCTTGGAGTATAAGTTGTAGGGATATTCCTCTCTGATTCGGAATATTCAATATATTCAGCTGTACTATTAATTCCAAATAAGACACTCATATCGCAATCATTTAAAAGATATCCCATTTCATCATTTTCAAAAGGGGGAAACTCTTCCAAGGTTAGTAATGCATTTTGAGGTATCTCAAATGAAATTTCTACATCCTCATCTATCGCTTTACCGCAGTTTTGAATTGCTAAGCGCAAACAACGTTTATTAGAAAAGGCTTTTTCCACAGGAGCCCATTCCAATGCTTTCGATATAGTTTCGTGTAGTTTTTTGATTTTTCGATACTTGGAAACTTCTTCTGAACTACCTTTTAACTTAAGTCCACCGTATAAACCTACAGAGATAGGGTCTTTACCAAGATTGCCTAAATCAAAAAAGTCGTCAGGAAGCTCCACTTCCAATTGATCTGCAACCTCTTTGAGAAACTTTCGTTCTTCATCATCTATATCTACTGCACTTATAAAACCCGTTAAAAAAGTATTGTTTACAGCAGTTCGTTTGCCTACATTCATTCCTGCGATTTCTTGATAAAGTGAGCGAATTGTTTCGAGAAATTGGTGCATTGTTGTTTGAGTATTTAATACAAAAGAAGAAACAACCGCTTCTTCAGACAACTTGCCATTATCTTCTATTCCCATCAGTTTTAACTTGGAAGCTCGTTCACTCTTCACTTCTTTAACTTTCTCTTCGGACAGAAAATACATTGAAAGATGAGCAAAAAACAGTTTCTTAAATTCTTCATCAGAAGAATAAGTAAAATAAATGCCGCGATCTTTATATTTCTCACGGAACGCCTGGATTTTCTTATACCCTTCCTCGTTTACTTGTGATGGAGGGAGCGGCTTGTCCGAGAAATACATAAACACCTGCTTGCCAGATTGAAGCATAATTTCAATTTCTTCTTCCGTTCCTGAGTCAAATTCATCCGTAGGAGATCCAAACTTAGTCCAGAAGATTGCGACGGCAGCATCGCATTTATTTACAAATTGCTCATTCAGTAATGATTGCGGTTTACCGCCCGATTGAGCATATGAACTTTTACTCCAGTGACGAGTTTTTATTGTTATACCTAAAGTTTCAGAATACAACTCATTGAACTCTTCAACAGCAGATTTAATTAGTTTTACCTCTTCCGTAACATCGCCTGGACATGAAATCAAAAGATTGTATAGAGTTACATTTTGTGCCATACATACACCTCACATAAAATACTCGATAATCGTATTACAAACTATCTTTTAATGCTTCTTCAAGCATCATTTCGCGATCTTCTTCGGGAAGGCTATCTACGTACTTATCCCAATCTAAAATAGAATAATCGAAAAAAGTGAACTTCTCTTTATTCTTTTGATAATAGTTTTCTGCCGATAAACACAGTATCATGCAAAGCCTTCTGACACTAACGCGATATTCACGATGCTCTATGCCGTTGTTATCAATAGTTAAGGAGCCTGCTTCTCCACCGTATATTTTATATGGTTTCTCAGTCTCGACAACGATTTTGAAGTGTTCAATGGGACACTCTTTTTTATTGCGCTTTTTATATTCGGAATTATCCAGGTTAGGATTTCCTTGATGGAAAAGCGAGCTTCTGAAATTATATACTATTTCGCCACTCAAATAAGGCATGTCCGGCACCCCGTCAATAGGTGGAGATTTTTCATATTGTCCGATATACTCGTCATACCAAAGTTTGTAACGACTTGTGGAACCTCTTTCGGGATACTCTGCTTTGCCGCATATATCGGGGAGAGTAAGTGCCAATGATAATGCAGCAAAATATAAGTTATGAGATAAAGCTTCGTTGATTTCAGTAATAAGCTTGTTTATCAAAGCACACACCTCCTTGTTATTTAGGTCTATTTTATAGATTCAGATAGAACAGGAATTAGAATGCTTGCGGCCGCGATACCTTGTTCAACAAGCCATTTCATTATTTCTTTTGCCTTTGCCCAGCGTTTTCCCTTGCTCTCTTTACTTTTGGCTATTTCTTCTAACTCTGACAGTTTGTTAAACAGTTCTTGTGTCTGCACATCCGACAGACCGGCATCCTCAATTTGTTGCCGTGCATTATCAAAGACAGCATCTATAGTTATATTTGTCTCGTTCTTTGTTTCAATGTTAATATGCGGTTGAAAATTTATCTCCTGCTTATTTTGCACCGAAGAATTACCATCCTTGGCAAGCGGCTTAGGTTTGCTTAGAATGTTGGCATACGATTTCATTTTTGCAATAATACCATCAATCATCTCTTCTGAAACTTGATACATATTTAGATTCCACATTTCTTGTGGTGCTGTTGCAATTGTAGCAGTCATTTGATCAAAGACAATTTTATCAGAATACGAATAATAGACCTTAGAAACATATCTTTCCCACAACTCTCTGTTGTTTTTTATATTCTCGCCTTCTTCAATTAAATTCAAGATGTCAATTATAGCAGAGGCATTTATATCCTGGGCAAGCAATGACTCAAGGAAATTCCGAATTGCAATTTTGTCATTCTTTTCATATACTTGCGAATATGTATCAGGTGTGTTCCAAGACGTTATTTTCAATTTTGTTGTAAAATCGTCTCCATAAAACGCTTTTACTTCGGAAACAAATTCTTGCACCTCTCTTAATCCGTTTACAGAATCAACTCTTGATAATAAATTTCTCGTTTTTTCTATTTGTTTTAATGTCATAACGGTGACCTCGCTTTAATTCCTTATAACTTCTAACGATTTAACAAACTCAATTTCTTCTTTAGACAGACGCTGAGCGTAATTTTTAACCGTTTTTGTTATTGTCTTTGCGCCTTGCATTTGCAAAAAGTGTTCAGCATTGATATAAGATTGCTCTATCGTTGTCGGCTGAGAACTATTCACAGCATTCCAAGCAAGAGTTTCAACAAGATGCTTATTCATCAACTTGCGAATATGATCCTGCATTTGAGAGTATTGCTGCGTAGCGTAATAATGCCGGAGGAGGATTACATCATCGATATAATCCTTAACCTCTTTGACATCCTTGAATTTTTCGTATATTTTTAAGTAATCTGTCATTTTCACTCTATTTGCTTTATCATAGATTTCTCTTGAAAAAGTTTTCAAGAGAACCGTCCTCTAAATCTATACTGTTTACTTGAGAAACCTTTTTCTTGCCTTCTTTCCAATTAAACCGCCCAGAATAGTCAACTTTATCAAACAACTGCTCACAGTCGCCCATAATTGTGTCAAAATGCTTTTGTAATATTTGTGCTGTTTTTAACACCAATGGATACGTAGTGTTGATCGGGCCATTAAAATGGGGATTTTTCATCAATTCATCAATTTGTGTTTGATTTATCGACATCTGCAAATAAGCACACTCCCTTATCATCGCCATATAGGCAGTATGCTTTTCCTTAAATGCGGTCAACCCAACAAACAACTCTTGTTTTTTGCAAAATGTTGAATAATCCAAGTTAAATATACAGTTTAATGCTGACGATATTTGGTACTGCTGCTGATCGAGCATATCTGGGACTACATGAATTCCTGTATTTTCAATGACTGCTGTCATTGCATTTTTTGCAACTTTGGCAGCAACATACAAGTACGAAAGATGACTATACAACTCGTTTTCCATAGCTTTTTTAAGTTGTCTATAACCAAAAATTTCACTAATCAAGACAACCAAAGAACTTGCAAAAGCTCCGCTGAAAATTACAAATAAGAACTCATTTGTTAACCAATTGCACTCAAAAGAAATGACAATGCCAAATAAATACGACAATGCTAAAAAAGCGACCGAGGTAATTACTGTATATATTAGAGTTTCTTTCTTTTTTGTCATCCAATTCACTCCATCGGCTTAATCATAGATTCGATAAATGCGATTTCTTCTTCTGTCAGTTCATATTTAGCATACAAGTCTGCATCCGTCCACGGCTTTGAAAAATCTTGCAAAGGAACAAATCTATATGTCTTATTAGGTAAATGTTGCTCAATTCTACATGCCCAAACTAACGCTCTAAAAACTTTAGTTTTTAAATAAGAAATGAAGTTTTTCGCTTCTTCTTCAGATCGGAATGTTGCATATAAATATGTTTGTGAGCACACAGAGTTAGGTTCAGCATATTCAGGACGCCCAACTATTTGATGGGGGAAATCCTCTCCTGCACCATATGCCGCCGGAATGAATACCTTGTGGAAATCAATGTCTTGAGCATTTTTCTTTACATCATTACGATTTATATATGCAATTTTTCTCTTAGCCTTGTCTAAATAGAAAAGTTGCGTGTTATGGTCATCTGATGCATTATTAAAGACATCATAAGGGTTTTTCTTGCTTGTGGCGGGATTGGTGGGGATTCCAAACGGAGTATCGTTTGAAATAATACTTGCAACAGAACCTACGTCCTCGTTATCAAAGTTGGAAATTTTCTTTACGATTGCTGCCAGTGTGGGGTTTTGAATAAGAACATCATATTCATTTAATCGTCTGCTGCAAACACTTGATTTACCACCTTGAATAAGCTTATAACTGCAGTCGCCGCTGTAATTGGAATTGTATTGGTAATAGCATAAGCCACCTTTGATATTCACATCGGGGAAAATATCTCTAAAATCGGAATACACAACCATGTTTTGTATGCTTCGATTGTTAAGCATTTTTTGGCGGAATTCACCCAAAAGATGCTCTCTACCAGAAGTAAACCACTTAGACGGCATAATTAAAGTTGAAATTTTGGGGTTTACTGCATGAGCACTCTCTACAAAGTGCTGATAGATAGGAGCATCATTTGTGCCACCCGAACCATCTTTAAGTTGGTAAGGAGGATTTCCTACTACAATATCAAAATTCACTATCTCATCTCCCTCTGCAATTTCATCATTCATTGTAATGGTATCAAACGGCTTATTTTGTTTTAACAATGCCGCAATTTTGGTATAATCGATATCTCCGTCCTCATCCTTAACATCCAAGAGACTATAGGAATTAAACTTGGAAGCAATATTATCCACGCTCAAGTCCAAAATCTCGTATATCATACGGGTAAATTCGTAGGTGATACCTGACGTAGGGATGGTGTAAATCGCATCTTTCAATACTTCTTTATCATAACCCAAGGAGATATACTTTTCAAACACGGCAAGGGCGAATTCGCCTGCCTTACCCGCAATATCAAGTACCTTGTTTCCACTGTCCATAACGGCTCTCAAATCGGCATCGTCAATCATATCGATCATATCCTTGCAGATATGCTTTGGCGTAATAACCTCGGATTCACCGAGCTTTCCGAATTTCTGAACGGATACGGATGCACGGGTGATAGGCTCAACGCTATCATCATGCGAAAGCTGATTGAGGTTGTGGATTTTATAATCCAAACGGCTGAGAACAAACTTATCGGCATGCGCCAACATTCCTTCAAGCACAACCTTGCTGATACCAAGATTTCTTGCAATACGAGCGTTATTCGGCTCGTCAATGCAATTTATAATATCGCTGAGAGAAATAACCGTGTTCTTTGTAAGGAATGCAAAGAACAGAATTCTTGCGTAGTACGATCTAAACTGTTTTACGGCATCCTTTGTCTTTTCTTCTGCCTGTGTTGTGCCGGCAGGCTCATCGGTCGGTGTATCCGTTCCCGTAGGTGAACCTGTTTCTCCGGTTGTATTAGTCGGATCGGTATCATCGGGCGTGTCCATATCAACGCCATCTCCGTCTGCGCCCTTAATAGTAAGGCCTGCTTTTGAGCCAAGTTCATTTTCGCGCTCAATAGCCGCACGAATTGCATCAATGTCAAGCAAGGACATATCCACGGGGATTTCGACGGTTTCTTCCGCTACGCCACGGGATTTGGAATATTCGCTAACCGCCTTCAGTATATCCGTTGCCGTGATCCGAACGATTCTATCCTTGTTCATTACGATAACGGGAGAGATACGCAGTTCTTCTTCAATGCGCTCACGGAGCTTGCTGTTTCCGGCTTCGTCAGTATTGACATTATAAACCTGTGCCTTTTGCTCTTGCATAACGAAAACACGGTCGGGATCAAAATCAACGAGAAGTGTCTGCGGCTTCATATTGAACTTGATTGTTTCGCCGTTTTCATCCACAAAGGTCTTTATGTACTGATTCTGCAAGCGAAATACTGCCTGATCGTATTCCTGCGGCGAGGAGGTATCCTTGAGGAACAGCATGGTATCCCATTCGGGAACAGTACTACCTGTCAACATGCGGTTAACCGTCAAGGTAATAGTTTTCTTTCCTTCTGCTTCACAGGCGCTGATTGCTCTCTTGATATCGCTCGGCTTTTTGTATCTGCTTGGGTTGTCCACGCCGGAAATGTTGATAATTTCATAGTCGTTCAGATTCTTAAATTTATCGGCGTTGCCTCTGATCAATGCTTCCAGTGCATCGCAAGAAGCACAGTACGGCAAAACAATGACGATGTGACGGCACATTTTGCCGTCCTTAATTTTATCATAATCGAGGAATCCAAGCAGTTCTTCATCCTCTTTGCTACCGTCAATGACTTCAAGCAATTCAAGGATTTCTTGTTCATGAACGAACAATTTATGGTTTCCGTTATCAGCCCTAACAACAGATTTCGGTTTAAAGAGCGCAGAGAAAGCATCCGACATACCGCTTTCACGCAAGGCTGCCATGCGTTTGCGTGCGGATTCATTCGGATTAAATGCAAATCTTATCATCTGAGGGAAGCCAAAATACGGGTTCTCCCATTCTTCCTTCGGCTCGTCCTTAGCAAAGTTATCTCTATCCCATTCCTCTTGCTCACGGACTATATCGGTAAACTGATAAAAAGCAATTAAATCCTGCTCTCTATCGAATTCATCACTCATCAAAATGCGATAAGGCGTACCGGAAAGGTGGACTGTTACGTTAACATCAAATTCCTTCGTGCTTTCCAAGATATCCTCAACGGCGTATTTTTCTTCCTTGGAAAGTTTCTCTCCTTGGCTCGCACGAAGCACGGCCCCGTATTTTTCAGCTCTTGCGCCAAAGTGTGTTTCATCGACGAGAAGAAGGTCTATTTTGCGACCGAAAATTTGAGCATGCTTGTCCTTGATATTTTCGCCTTGAAGATCCTGCAAAGTCAAGAAAACAACGACCTTCTTCGGATCGGTAGGATGGTCAAGAGTATCCGTAACAATGCTATAATTATTCTCCAAATCAGCAGAAGACAAAAATTCATAATCGTTTCGGAAGTTCTCGGCGCTCTCAACCGTCTTACGCCACTCGTCGCGCACGTCGGCCTTTGCAGACACAACGACAACAAGCTTTGCGCCCATTTCCTTGGCACAGCACATAGAGGTAAAAGATTTACCAAAACGCATAACGGCATACATAAGCAGATGCGTTCTGCCATTATCGACAGCTCTCTTAAACGCATCTATAGTTGCTTGCTGATTCGGACGGGGAAACCACGTGCCTGTTGAAGCATATTTCTCCGTGGTGGGCAGTTGCGTTTTAGCATCATAGTAATGATATCTGCCTGTTTTGCTGTGGTAATCTTCGTTGATATCGGCGATTGCTTCTTCCACATCACCTACGGTTGCTTCTCTAAAGAATTCTCTTGAATAATATACTCCTTCGGGGAGATCTGTTGATTCAAGACGGATTCTACGCTTTTCCGATTCCAAGAAGTAATGAACCGCAAAATCACGGAAATACACATCCTCGGTGATTTTTGCGCTGCCTTCAAATTTCTGCTCAAGATTCGGAAAATACTCACGCCATTCGCTGAGTCGCTTGGACACGGGACGGTAGGTATCGCCAACCTTCAGATAGTTCGGAATTGTATTCGTGGTAAAAGCATATATATGAGGTTCTACACGACCTGTTATTAAGCTGTCAAGTATGCTTAAATCTTTCATCATAATGCTCCAATCAATCTTTTTTTAGGAGGGACACGAAGGTGACCTTCTTGTTTGCCTTCCAATCCTTAATGATACAGTAAACTCCTGTGTGTGCATAAGGATCGTTCTTGGCACATCCGGGACAAGGCTGCTTTTCAGTATTTATATCAAATAATGTAAGCTGCCCTTCTTCTACCTCTTTGCAACTTTCGGGAATTACAAATTTCAAGCCGTCCATCTGCCATATATTCCACGAGAGAATTTCAGCAATTTTCTTTAGAATATCAATATCGGGTTCTTTGTCAAACTTCGCTTTGTAGTAATCGATGAAAGTAAAAAGTAGGTTTTCTCGCGCCAAAAGTACGTTGTCGCCCTGCCAATCGTAGCCATAAGTGTTCTGAAATGATTTGATTGCCCATTTAAGCCATTCTTTCTCCGTTTGTGTATTCTCGCTCACAACACGAAGTTTTCTGTCAAGCAAGCCAATACGCTGTGAAAGTTCTATCATATATCCGCTGACGGTGTCGTAACGGCTAACAAGGTACGGTGCTTCACCGCAAGTGATTTCCAAACGAACATCGTTGATATAATCTTGCCAAGTCTTGCCTGTTGCGGTGGGAAACACGATTGGCTCGGCGGTTGATATCCAAGTCTTTTCTGTTTCCTCGTTGAACACAAAATCTGTACCGAACCATGCGTTATCCACGAGATTATTCTGTTTGTTACAGATCCATGAAGGCGTGAACACTTCCGCTTTATCACGGATGCGATCTGCTTGTTCCTTTTTGGATTTTTCGGTTCTCGGCTTTACTACGCCACCTTTATGACCGGTAATCGCCATAATAGATATTTCATCTGAAAACTGATAGCCGAACCCTTTATGTGCATAGTTATCCGTAGCCCAAATAATGTTTTTCTTTAAAGAACGATCTTTTAATAATATCTCCAGCAGTTCATTATCGAGCTTGTATATATAATTTTCTTTAATATCAATTCGATTTTCTTCCATAAACCTCACCATGATATACTGATTCTATCAAATTTTATGTCCCATAATACGGACTATAGCAAATGTTTTGATACTAAATAACCACCAATAATGCCAAGAATGCAAAAGAAAAGATTCCACCACCACGATTTTCTACTTGATTTCTTTTCATCTTCTTTAAGCACGCCGCCAAAAATCTTAGTGACCGCTTCAACTTCTTTTTCACTCATGGATGCTATGATTTGCGAAGTTTCAGCCTCTTTGCTCCATTTTTCAGCTAATTCTTTTTGCTGTTGAAATTCCGTTTCTATTTCCGCCATTAGCACAGATGTTTCGTGAAGATTATCGGTCAGTTTTTCAAGTTTTTTTGATAATGTTTCTTGTGTCTTTTTATCTTCCTTTAATATCTGTTTTTTTCTAAAGAACAGTTCAATAAAAGTATCGCTAACACCCGTCAAACCAGACATAAGTGAAGACAAAACTTCAATTATTAACTCTGTTATCATTATTTAACTCCTAAACACTTTTCTTATTTTTTCCGCCGGTAGCAAGCAACGCGATTACAATTATGAGTAAAACTGGAAAACCAATATAATTCACCATAGGGTTTGCAATAGTAGGTATTGCTTTAGCTGCAAGCCCAAACACACAGCCAAGCCCCGCAAAAAACACGAAACCCAATATACGATATCCCCAATTTTTAAACCCCTTAATGAAAAAGCATAGCAACGCTATAATCCATACAAGTGAGCCGCCAGTTATAAACTTGATTAAATTAACTGTATTGTTAGATTCTTTTATGAAAACACTACCTACACTTCCAGTAGATTGCTTCTGAATTTCTGCGAGAATACTATTGTATTCTTTGTGCAATATTTCATTTTCTTGTATTTGCTCAACATTGATTTCAGAAACTTTTGTTAAAATATCAATACGGTCATTTACTCGGCTATAGTAAAAGAAATTGGCATCAATATAAGGGAACAATACTAAGGCAGTTAACAATATAACTAATAGAAAAACATATAATTTCGGATTCTTAAAGTTGTTTTTTATAAGATCAAATATTTTTTCGAGCATGGTATTCCCTCACTTTACTTCTTCGGGTATAAATTCCATAATATCATCCACACCGCAGTTTAATGCAGCGCAAATTTTGCCGAGAGTTTCGACCGTAACATTTTCACCTTTACTCATTTTGGTGATAGTATAGTTACTGATATCCGCAACTTTGGCGAGGTCTTTTTTCTTCATATCGTGGTCAATTAAAAGCTTCCATAGTTTCTTGTAACTAACAGCCATAAGTACACCTCATAAAAAATTATAATATAACAAGTATATTATAACATAATCCTTGTGGATGTGCAATACGAAATATAGCGATAACTACATTTAATTTTGATAAAACTTTATGTTCAATTAAAAATATGAGTTTATATGAAAACACAAAGAGGTTCCACACAACGATGGAACCTCTTTGCTTTTATTCGCTCTTTTCGGGCGCTATAATTTCACCTGTTTTAAGCCATTCTTCGTATTGACGATTGCCTTCTTCGGTTTCGTAGAAAGCTATAATGTCAGGCAAAATGGCTCGAGCAAATGATTCAAGCGCTTCTTTTGGAATGGTGCAACTCATACGTAAATCAACTCCTTATATATGATTTCGTTGATTCTATCACGCATACTATTCATTTTGCAAACCCATTCCATTTGGTCGTCAGCTTTAAGTTGCTCGGTAACACCTTCGGCGGTTTTGTATTGTGTGATAAGTGTATCAAACATTTCCTCCGCTTGTTTGTTGATATCGGCAAGGTGGCGGTTGAGTTTGCAATCTAAAACCAACGAAGTATAGAAGCCTTTTCGGTGGTGTTTAATATATTCTAAATGTCGTTGACCCCATATGCCTATTTCAACTTGTTCTTCATCTGGAAGTTTAAGACAAGGGATATAATAATCGCCTTGAAGTTCGTACCATAAGCCGTTGGATTTATCATAAATATACTTTTCCATAATCAATTCTCCTTCAATAAATCTTGAAATGGTGCTTCGTCTGATACAAACGTATCGTATGTAAATTGTGCACCAAGACGGAACCCCATTATGAAGCTGTCAAGATTTGATTCACCGTTTACCACGCTCCAAGCGTTGCAAAACTCTAAGAATTTCTTTTTGCTTTCGCCAGATAGGTTATCGGTTAGGAAGTCCTCATTGAGCATTAAAATTTCCATTTGCTTTTGGACTGCCTTGTTTTCTTTTGTGGTACGCGCTTGTGGATCAATGTTGCCATAGTAAAACTCTTCTATAAATTTAAGCATCAGTATTTTCTCCTTCTTTTTGTATATACAACTCATCTTGTATATACATTTTATATTATTATTTTTGAAAACACCAATGTGCCGATTTGATGCGATATGAATATATGTGTGATTGTCGGTTGTTTTAAGTTTGATTTCTCGAATCCGTTAAGAACAACCGCACCAAATAAAAGGAATCAGCCTTTAGGTTGATTCCTTTTATTTTTGTAGGACTCGAACCTGAGAAGGTCTCGGCGTTAATAAAAGTTGCCAGTGGCAAGTTTTTAGCCGAGAGCGTGTAGTCGGGTACCGAATGCGTAGCATTGGGTCGACAAGCGGAAAGTATGCGAAGCAGACGGCGAGTCCTGTCACCTCGACCAAATAAAAGGAATCAGCCTTTAGGTTGGTTCCTTTTATTTTTGTTTTTGTAGGACTCGAACCTGAGAAGGTCTCGGCGTTAATAAAAGTTGCCAGTGGCAAGTTTTTAGCCGAGAGCGTGTAGTCGGGTACCGAATGCGTAGCATTGGGTCGACAAGCGGATAGTATGCGAAGCAGACGGTCGGTCCTGTCACCTCGACCAAATTAAAAAGGAATCATCTGTGAGGTTGGTTCCTTTTGTTTTTTGTTTTTGTTCATAGATAAGGTCTGGGGTGTTAAAATTTCTTTTTGTTAGTAATTTGTTTGAAAATTTATGGTTTTTGTGGTACAATATCAAAAATTAAAACTGAAGTTGGTAATGAAATGGATATGAAGATAACAGACGTACGAGGCCACAAAGGAGACGCCTCTTTTTTGATTGATAATGGAAAAACAAGCATTTTATATGACACCGGTTTTGGATTTACCGGATATACGGTTGCTGAAAATATAAAAAAATGTTTAGGGTCACGTCAGCTTGATTATATTTTCCTGACACATTCACATTATGACCACGCTCTTGGAAGCGCATACGTTTTAAGGCATTTTCCAAACGCAACAGTTGTTGCAGGAAAATATGCGGCAGATATTTTTAAACGTGACGGCGCTAAAAGAGTGATGAAGGAGCTTGACTGCAAGTTTGCTAATACCTGCGGAGTTTCAAGTTATGAATTTCTTGGTGATGAATTAAGGGTAGATATTGAGGTTGATGATGGCGATATAGTATGCGCAGGCGATATGAAGTTTGAAGTCTTCTATCTCCCGGGTCACACCCGCTGTTGTGTTGGTTTTTACTTGAGAGAGGAAGGTCTCTTTCTCTCTAACGAAACGCTGGGCATATATGACGGTGACAAAACAATTTTGCCCTCCTGTCTTGTTAGCTTTTCTGATGCCATTTCTTCTATTGAAAAAATTGAGCAGCTTAATATTAAAACAATGGTTGCTCCTCATTTAGGACAGCTCGATGAAGCGCAAACCCAATTTTTCCTTGAAAATATGAAATCTGCCACACAAAACAAGGTTGCAGATATACTTGACAGTATAAAAAAGGGCTTGAGTGATGAGGAAATTGTAGAAGAGTTTAAGGCTAAATATTGTTCTACCGGATATATAAAAGAAATTTATCCTGATGATGCCGCAACGCTTAACACCTCTATTATGGTCCGTTTAATCAGAAAAGAATTGCTGTAACAATTAAAACCGCCGCAGGTATTAACCTACGGCGGTTTTGGTTTTATAGATTATTTAATTTAGAGTCTAATAATTCTCTTATGAGGTTTACGTCGCCTGCACCTTTAAGTTCTTTCATACAAGCTCCGAACAATGCTTGTTTAGCCTTTACCTTGCCGTTTTTGAAGTCCTCAACGGCCTGTGGGTTCCCAGCTATAACATTATCGATTATTCCCTCAACTGCTGAAGCATCTACCTTGCGGTCAAGACCCATTTCCTTGCAATATGCCACAGGGTCAACGCCCTTTTCAACAACTGCGATAAGAATCTTTTTGCCTGCATTACGGTTAATGTCGCCTGCGGCTACCATCTTGATTATTGCGGCAAGTTGGGTGTCTGATACATTAAGCTCATCAAGAGTTTTTCCGTCTTTTCTGAGTACTCCTGCACAGTCGGTTAAAATCCAGGTTGCAGTTTCTTTAGCGTTACATCCCATAGCCACAACGTCGTCAAGAAGTTTGCTTAACTTGTGGTTTGAAACGAGCATTTCTATCTCGGTTTCACTAATGCCTTCATCTCTGTAGTACTGTACCTTTTCATCAATTTCAACAGGCTTTGCAGATTTGATTTGCTCGAGCCACTCGTCGTCGATAACGATTGGCATAATGTTTGCATCAGGGAAATAACGGTAATCGGCTTCGGTTTCCTTATTACGCATAGCAAAGGTTTTGCCGCTTACGTCATCAAAACGTCTTGTTTCCTGAACAAGCTCTTCTGTGCCGTATTCAAGGGCATCAATATGACGCTGAGTTTCATATTTAATAGCCTTTTCAATGGCTTCAAAGGAGCTCATATTCTTAATTTCGGTACGTACACCGAATTTATCGCTACCCTCTTCACGAACAGAGATATTTACGTCGCAACGCATTGCGCCTTCTTCACATTCTGAAATGCCGCCTGAACGGAACATTGATTTAAGTTTATTAAGGTAGGTTACAACCTCTTCAGCGCTTCTAAAATCAGGTTGAGTTACGATTTCAATAAGGGGTACGCTGGTACGGTTAAAGTCTACATACGAGAACTTGCCCTCGTGAACGAGCTTACCTGCATCCTCTTCCATATGAATCTGCTTAATGCGGACGTCACGATTACCCTGAGAGGTTTTAAGTGTTACCACACCGTTTGTGCAAATAGGATGATTGAGCTGAGTTATCTGATAAGCACAAGGCAAATCAGGATAATAATAATTCTTTTTATCAAAGGTTGTGTAACGGCTGATTTCGCAATTAAGCATAAGACCTGCGGTAACTGCAAGTTCGATAACACGCTTATTCATAACGGGGAGCATACCCGGCATACCGCTACAAGCGGGACATACACAGTCGTTTGGCTCCTTTGGAGAAGAATGGCCGCCGCAAGAACAGAAAATTTTAGACTCGGTACTAAGCTCTACGTGAGTTTCAAGTCCTATTACAACTTCATAGTTCATATTATTCGCCCATCCTTTCTACAGCATATGCAAGACTTAAAAGTGTTGTTTCGCTAAAGTGATTACCCATAAGCTGAACGCCGCCGCTAACAAGGGCAGGAGTTCCTGTAAGGTTCGCAACACTTGTGAACACGCCTTCGCTAAACACCTTTGTAAAGGCATCGTTTATGCTATATTCTTTAAATTCGGTTTTGCTACAAGCAGGAGTTAGAACTGCATCGTAGGTGTTATATAACTCTGCCATTTTTTCGGCAATTACACGGCGAACCTTTAAAGCTTTTCCGTAACAATCCTCATAACGATTTTTAGAAAGAACATCGCTTCCGTAAAGAATTACGGCTTTTGTAAGGAAATTAAAGCCTTGGGTTCTTGAATTTACATAGAGTTCGTCTATGTTTCTGTATTCCTCTGCTCTGAAACCAAACTTTACGCCGTCATAACGAGAAACGTTGTTGCAGGTTTCGGCAGTATAAAGTATCTGCCAAGTGGTGTTTGCATTGTCAAAGAAATCAAGTGAAATTTCCTCAACGATAACGCCCTGAGTCTCAAGCTTCTTAGCATAGTCTAAAACTGCAGACTTTGTGTTTTCATCGGCTTTTTCTAAAAGTTCTTTTACAACACAAACTTTTTTGCCCCTAACTTCTGCATCGCATTTGTAATCATAGGCGGCATCTTTCAGGCTTGTGCCGTCTTTATCGTCGTGTCCTGCGATTACTTCCATTATTTCCTTAATGGTTTCTACGCCATTAGCATAAACGCCTAACTGTTCACCTGAAGCGGCAGTTGAAACTACACCATAGCGAGAAACGGTGCCGTAGGTTGGCTTTAAGAAGCATACCTTTGAAAGAGCGGCAGCTCTACGTGGGGCGCCGTTCATATCTACGCCGAGAGCGGCTTTAATCTCGCCATTTTTAACTAACTCGGCGGCTGCGCCTTTAATCGTTTCTTCTTTTTCAGAATAATGGGAAAACTCACCGCAAAGGTCAAGTCCAAACTCGCCAACGTGGGTTTTTCCTGAAATGGTATATCCTTTATCCTCAAGACGTGTTACTGCCTCGGCACTAAAAAGGGATTTGAAGCCTTCAAGTATACGTGAGCCTGCGGTACAGGGAAGGTCTTTTACAAGGATAGTATCATCAACGGCGATATTGCCTTTTTCATTTATTTTAGTAGCATAATATTTCATTTTATCTACCTCACTTTACTAAACGGGGAACCTGCCAGCTGTCGTCGCTACGCTGGGGTGCGTTTTGTAGCAGACTTTCTCTTGTGAAATTCTGCTTACGCTCATCCTCACGTAAAACGTTGGTCATAGGCATAACGTAAATCATTTCTTCTGTGTCGGTTGTATCAACATTTTTAAGACTTTCTTCCGCACCTTTCATATCTTTAAAGATGTTCTGCATTACTGCTTCTTCATCTTCGCTGAGGGAAAGCTGATTAAGCTGTTGTGCATTAGAGAAGGTTGAACGTTTTTCGCCCTGTCTCTTTGCACCACCTGATGCTACTGCACGGGTAGCAAGAGCACTGGTATTTCCAAGAAGATGAACGTCCTCAAGTTGTTGATTTGTAACCTCGCTTGGAGCACCAAGGAGCAGGTCTTGAGCATTACCGTTAAGCGGGAATGCAATTACGTCAAGAATCTTTTCCTCATCGGTTAAGAGCATTACAATTCGGTCAATACCAGGTGCCATACCTGCGTGAGGAGGCGCACCATACTGGAATGCAGTATAAAGGGCATTAAAGCGTGATTTTAATTCCTCTTCGGTATATCCTGCGATATCGAAGGCCTTTTTCATAATATCAATATCGTGGTTTCTTACCGCACCTGAAGCCAACTCAATACCATTACATACAAGGTCATACTGATAAGCTAAAACTTGTGTTGGGTCGGGGCCATTCAGGGCATCCATTCCGCCTTGCGGCATTGAGAATGGGTTATGAGTAAAGATTGTATCCCCTGTTTCTTCATCAATTTCAAACATTGGGAAATCAACGATAAAGCAGAATTCAAAGGCATCGTCTTTAATAAGGTCAAGCTGTTCCTTACGAGCAAGCCAAGTACGGATGTGTCCTGCTTTTTTCTCTACGTCATTTTTCTTGTCATCGCAAATGAAGAAGAGTGTCTCCCCTTCTTTAACGCCTGTAAGCTCGATAATTTCTGCCTTTTTAGCATCTGTTAAGAACTTTGCGATAGGTCCGATAAATGCACCCTCTTTAAGAGTGATATAACCAAGACCGCCAAGGCCTACCTCGGAGCTTGTTGCAAATTTTAAGGAGTCTTCAAAGAATTTGTTTGATTTTCCCTTACAGTCTGCAACTATTCCTCTAACAGGCTTTCCTTTAAATGCAGGGAAATTAACGTCTGCAAAGAATTCTGTAAGGTCACATATAATAAGTGGGTTTCTAAGGTCAGGCTTATCAGAGCCGTATTTCATCATAGACTCAGCATAAGTGATTCTTCTGAATGGCTTTTCGGTTATTTTTTTGTCAGAGAAGGTCTTAAATGTATCGTAAATTACATCCTCGCAAACTTCTAAAACTTCTTCTTGGGTAGCAAAAGCCATTTCAAAGTCTAACTGATAAAATTCACCGGGAGAACGGTCTGCACGTGCATCCTCATCTCTGAAGCAGGGAGCTATCTGGAAATAACGGTCAAAGCCCGAAACCATAAGGAGCTGCTTAAACTGCTGAGGTGCTTGTGGTAACGCATAAAACTTACCCGGATGCTTACGGCTTGGCACAAGGAAGTCACGTGCGCCTTCAGGAGAAGATGCAGTAAGAATAGGAGTTTGCATATCAAGGAAGTTCTTGCCTTCCATTAAATTACGTATATGGCGAATAACCTTAGAACGAATTACAAGGTTCTCGTGGTTCTTAGGATTTCTAAGGTCAAGATAACGGAATTTAAGACGCAATTCGTCCTTACTCTTGCGTGAATCTTTTACGTCGAAAGGAAGCATACTGTGGCTTTTGCCAAGGACTGTTAAACTTTCTGCAACAAGTTCAACTCGGCCTGTATCAATTTTATTATTTACGGTTTCCTCGTCACGTTTACGAACAACGCCTGTTACCGAAATAACAGTTTCACGGTTTATATTTTTAATGAGCTCCTCATTATAAACTACCACCTGTGTTATTCCTGTATAATCTCTAAGGTCAATGAAAACAACTCCGCCGTGGTCACGAACAACGTCAACCCAACCTGCCAGAGAAACGGTTGAGCCGATATGCTCTTCTCGGATATTGTTGCAGAATAATGTTCTGTACATTATAAAACCTCCTAAAAAATTTCAAAATAAAAAGTCCCGAGGAATCTTTAAAATTCCTCGGGACGAGCTAACAAAATGTTTACCCGCGGTGCCACCCGTTTTGATGTGCATACGCATCCACTTTTATATTAAGTTTAAGGTTTTCCGCAGAGTGTTCCCAAGCTTACTACTCATCTCAGACGCGCTTTCAGTCGGTGACGCATCCTCCCTGACAGACTTTCCACAAAAGCCGAGTCTCCGTGAAACATTATAACAAAACCTTTGTATTTTGTCAATGTATTTTTAGTATATGTAAAAATTGGTGTTTTATCTAAAACTTTTATTTGAAGAATGCCATAAGCAATGTGGCAACTGTCATTAGCAAAAGGCCTATAAAAGCTTTTTTTGAAAGTTTTTCTTTGAACACTACATATGAAAATGCCACAGTAATTAAAATGCTTAGTTTATCAATTGGTACTACTACACTCACTATTCCTTGGGCTATGGCGTAATAATAAAATAACCACGATGCTCCTGTAGCAATACCAGACATGCAGATAAATAACAGTTCCTTTTTATTTATATTTTTAATGCCTTTTTGCCTTCCTCTTGCGAAGACTATAATCCAAGCCATTATAAGAACTACGGCGGTGCGAATTGCGGTACCGAGATTCGATTCTACTCCGCTAATGCCCACCTTTGCAAGAATTGAGGTTAGCGCCGCAAAAACTGCCGAAAGCACCGCATAGATCATCCAGGAACGGCCTTTTATTTGTTTTTCGGTATCTTTCTTTTCTACCATTAGAAAAATACCAACGCTAAGAACTATGGTTGCGACAAGTTTCATCCCAAGGTTTGAGATTTCGCCAAAACAGATAATCGCCAAAAGGACTGTAAGTATTGTGCTTGATTTATCAATAGGTACAACCTTATTTATATCCCCCATTGAGAGCGCCTTAAAATAGCAAATCCAAGATGCACCGGTGGCAAGTCCCGACAAAATTAAGAAAATAAGCGATTTAAGTGTAATGTCCTTTATTGTTCCTTGAGAGCCAACCACAAACACCATAAGCCAGGAGAACGCAAGTACCACAACTGTTCTGATTGCTGTGGCCAGATCCGAATCGGTCTTTTTTATTCCACACTTTGCAAGTATTGATGTAAGTCCTGCAAATACTGCAGAAAGTATTGCCGCAATAACCCAAAGCATATTTTAATCTCCTTTTACTCTTTTAACATATTTTACCATATTTCGACAGATAAAACAATCTTTGCTTTAAGCATCTATCGTTGACTAGCAAGTCTTTATATAATATAATAAATTTAAGAACGGAGGTAGAAATATGTACGTTGCAAATGATAAAAGATATGATTCTATAGAGTATAGAAAATGTGGAGAAAGCGGATTAAAGCTTCCTGCGATTTCTTTAGGCCTTTGGCATAATTTCGGGGATAATGCAGATTTTGAAAATATGTCTAAAATGTGCTTTACCGCCTTTGACAATGGTATTACACATTTTGACCTTGCTAATAATTACGGACCCTCGGTGGGAAGTGCCGAGACTAATTTTGGCAAAATATTAAATCAGTCTATGAGGGCTTACCGTGATGAAATGATTATAAGCACCAAGGCAGGTTATTATATGTGGCCTGGTCCTTACGGAGATTTTGGCAGCAGAAAATATCTCATTTCAAGTATTGACCAGAGCCTTAAAAGAATGGGTCTTGACTATGTTGACATTTTCTATCATCACAGAATGGACAAGGATACTCCCCTTTATGAAACCATGTGGGCGCTTGATAGTATTGTTAAGAGTGGCAAGGCTTTATACGTTGGTCTTTCCAATTATGATGGTGAGACTATGAAAGAAGCGGCGGATATTTTAAACGAGCTTCACTGTCCTTTTGTTATAAATCAAAACAGATATTCCATTTTTGACAGAACTGTTGAGCATAACGGCATTTTAGAAGCTGCCAAGGAATATAAAAAAGGAATGATTATTTTCAGCCCTTTGGCTCAGGGCCTTCTTACAAACAGATATTTAAAGGGTATTCCTGAGGATAGCCGAGTAAGGACAGACGGAAGATTTTTAAACGAGCGTTCTTTGTCCGATGAGAAGCTCCAAAAAGTTCAAAAGTTAAACGTTATAGCCGAAAACAGAGGTCAGACTCTGGCTCAAATGGCTCTTTCCTGGGTGTATGGTAAAGAAGGTATTACAAGTGTTCTGATTGGCGCATCAAAGCCTGAGCAAATAATAGAGAATCTCAAAATGACCGAAAATCTTACATTTACCAAGCAAGAACTTGAAGAAATTGATAAAATCGCACTTTAAAGTAAAAAAACCTCCCATAAGGGAGGTTTTTATTTTTCCTTTGAGGGTGGGTAGCCGAAATGCTTTACATATGCTTTATAAAACGAGGAGTAGTCTTTAAAGCCACAATCTAAGTGTATTTTTGAGGGCTTTTGATTTTTTGAAATAAGTTTTTTTGCAAGCATTAGTCTACGTTGGGTTATGTATTCGTGGAGAGAAATACCCAATTCCTTTTTAAATGAATGGGTCAGGGTTGATGCTGAAAGGTTAAGCTTTTTGGCAAGGGTTTCGATTGACAGGTCGTAAGACAAATTTTGTGAGATATATGAAATAATCTCAGGAAGAAAGCTCTCCTCGGCAGATTCGATTTGACCTTCCTTGAAAACCCCTGTAATATCTATTTCACTCAGAAGCATCATAAACACGTTATAAGCATAAAACGGTATTTTTTCAGTTTGAGTTTGCGTTAAAATCTGATGTAATCTGTTAAGTAGATATAAAACAGACTCGTTTATATTTTCGCATATTGATATTTCTGAAAACATTGAATGAAAACCGATTTCTTTTACAAACTCGTGGGGCACACCGATTTTAATTCTTGCAAAATATCCGCTATGGTCAAGTCTGAAAAAATGATATTTTTCCTTTGGAATGAGGAGCAGAGAATTGGGGGTTAGTTTAATTTGAGTTTTCTCTGTCAGCAGCTCTGCCTCTCCCCCGATATAGTATAAAATTTCGTGATAGGAATGGATTTCACGTTCATCGGGAGACGGGGAGTTGCTTAAATCAAAGGTTATCTTGTTGTAGGTCAGTTTATTTTCAAAATATTTCATAGTTGGATCTTAACATAATTTTGCCGAATTTTCAATATATTTTGCAAAATTTGAAATTTTCATTTCTAAAATAGTATGGTAAAATAGAAAAAACTATGTGTTGGGGGTTTTAAAATGGCAAATAAAAATATTAAAACATCTGAAGTTTTAGAGCGCTCTGTTCAAATAAGCGATGGTTTGACCCAAACAAGTGCCGATGGAGTTAATATGGCTTTTGATAAAAAATACGGCATAATGTTTTGCGCATATATGCCAGGATTTCAGGGTTGTTATGGAGAATCTCGTGGCAGAATTTCTCTTACCTATTTCCCCGCTTCCCAACCAACTAACTCCAGAACTATTGACGTAGTTTCCGGCAGAAACGTATATGTGCCCAATATTTTAGGTTTGGGTGAAGGAAAAGTCAGAGTTTTTTATGAAGATAACAGCAAAGCTGATTGCGACCATTTGGTTTGCTACAAAGATTTTGATTACCTAACAGGTGTTCTTTCAGAAGAAAAACACGTTATGCTCAAAAAGGATGACGATACTCTTGTACCTCTTACAGGTTCGGAGCAATTTTCATATCTTGAAAATAATGGATTTTTCAACCATAAATATGTAGCTACCGAACAGATAGCCATTGGCGGACATACCATTTTTAAGGGCGAAGACGGCTGTCATTACGGCGCTATTACAAGTTGCTTTGCCGAGCCTATTTTATACCGCTCAAATGATAATTTAGCAACCATAGAGTTTTTCGCCGTTTGTCCTTATACTGCCCAATATGAAATGGATTACAAGTTCTTAAACGGCAAAATATATGCTATTTTTAGGACCAACAAGAATATAGATGCTATTGGTTTTACTTACTCAGAGGATAATGGAAAATCTTGGTCAGAGCCTTATTTCTTTAAAGACAGTATTCAGTGCAGACCAAGAATAATTTTACATAACAACGATATACTTATGTCTTATAACTATTTTAACGCCGACACCAAGAATCGTCCTGCCATTCAACAAGGCAGAACCTCGGTCAGAATGGTTTACGGGGAATCCCTAGAGCTTGTTTGTGATTTATACAGCAAGTGTGGTATTGTAAACGTATGCATTATAGATATTTTAGGAGATGTATATTTTGCTTACAGTACAAGCGAACTAGCACTTGAATATCAAAACGGCAATCCTGCAGTCAGAGGGAAAGATGCCGTACGCTACGTTAAATTGGGAGATTTAACACCAAAGTTTTAAAGGAGCAAAATTATGTCATATCCAAATGGACTTTTATTTGAAGAAAACTTTACAAATGAGTTAAAAGAGAAATTTTGTTATGTGGATGCCGATCCTGTTTATGGCAAACGCCTATTCTTTGAAAATTCAGGTGGCTCACTTCGTTTAAGAAAATGCGTTGAAGCAAAAGAGGCTATAGACAGTTTCCCCGACTGCCCTGAGCGAATTCACGAGCGCTCTTTATACTTAAAGGGGCTTGTTGAACAAGGAACTAAGGAAATTTTAGAGATTATTTTCGGTGCTAAAAGCGGCGCTTTGATTACCGAGCTTACTGCTTCTCAGACAATGTTTCATATGGTTGGTCTCATTATGGAGAATATACCCGGCACAAATGCGGTTGTATCTTGCCTCGAGCACCCTTCGGCTTTTGATGCTATAGAGTTTTACTGCAAGAAAACAGGTAAGGAAATGAGGGTAGTTCCCGCCAACATCAAAAAGGGTTGTATTGAGCCTGAGGACGTTGCAAAACTCGTGGATAAGGACACCTGTCTTTTAAGCGTTATGTCGGCCTCTAATATTTCAGGCAACATTATGGATATTAAGAAAATTGTTAAACTTGCAAGAGAAATTAAGCCTGATTTATACATCATTTCTGATGCGGTTCAACACGCTCCCCATTGTCAGATGAACGTGGAGGAATTACAGTTAGACGGAGCTAATTTTGCGCCATACAAATTCTTCGGCATTAGAGGTTGCGGTTTTGCCTACGTTTCCGACAGGGTTGCCGCTCTTCCCCACCATAAGTTAATCGCCAAAGACCAAAAGGTTTTTGAACTTGGCACAAGCGCACCTGCTAACTTTGCGGCCGCAATGGAAATTATAAATTACGTATGTGATATTGGTAAGCATTTTTTAGGCGAAGCAGACAGGAAGACTTTATACGCCGAAGGTATGAAGCGTATTCATCTGCAAGAACGTGCTCTGCTTTACAGAATGTTAGAGGGAACTGATGAATTGCCGGGTCTTAGACATATTCCCAACGTTACTGTTTGTGTTGATGAAGACGAACTTAAAAACCGTGACTTAATTGCTGCTATCAGGATAGAGGGCATTGACCTGACCGAATGTGTAGCCGAGTATCAAAAACGAGGTGTGACCGTTTACGAGCGAATTGTTTCAAGTATATACTCTAAACGCATTTTAGAGGCTTTAAACCTTTCAGGTGCAATTCGTGTTTCTCCCCTACACTGTCACTCTGTAAAGGACATTGATGAGTTTTTACGTATTACGGCACAGATTGCAAAAGAGTATAATAAATAAAAGAAACCCCCGATAAATCGGGGGTTTTATTTTTATTTTGCCATTTCGAGTGCGGCACGAATTATAATTTCCATTCCCACAGGCAGACTGTCTTTTTCAATCCACTCCTGCCTTGTATGAGTTCCACCGCCAACATATGTACCAAACGAAATAGCGGGTATTCCCATAGACATAGGAATATTACAGTCGGTTGAACTGCTATGTGTTTTAAGTTCCTTACCTGTAACATCAAGAACGATGTCGCCCATCATTTTTGTAAGTTCTTTATTATTTGTACCTGCTTTTGTGCAAGGACGCTCACCCACAAGCTCAACGTCTACCTTTACTCTATCTGTTCTTGCATCGTTGAAAATCTTTTCAAAGTGTTCTTTCATAATGGCAAGACAGTCGACATCGCTTGAACGGTATTCGCAAAGCATTTGAGCGGTCTGAGCAATGGTATTAACCGAAGTTCCGCCTGAAACGGTACCAACGTTATAGGTTGTTTTGCTACCTTCCTTTTGAGGCACCTCGATTTCATAAATCTTGGTAATTATCTTGCTAAGCTCGGCTAAAGCATTTTCAACACCAAAAGCACCAAAAGAATGGCCGCCTATAGTGTTTACGGTTACAAGATAACGATGAGAACCAACACAACCGATGGCAGAATTTCCGAGTTTTGCATCGGCGGTTAAGAGCCTTTTAATTCTGCCCTCATAATCCTTCATAAGCTGTCTTGTACCCTTTAGGTTTCCAAGACCTTCTTCGCAGGAGTTTAGAACAAACAGAATGCCGTTTTTAGCCTCTATATTGTTTTCGATAAAATATTTAACTGTCAGAAGAACCGAGGTAACACTTGCGGTATCGTCTCCAATTCCGGGGGCTTTAAGCAAATTACCGTCCTCTACTAAAGGCATAGGTTCAAGGTCGGGGAAAACTGTATCGGTATGAGCCTCAATAACTGTTATATTATTACTTCCCTCACAGTTGTGGGGATAAACAACATTAAGTGCTTCATCTATGTAAACACCTTTAGCACCAAGGCTTTCAAGGTATGCCTTTATGTATTCTGCTCTTTTTTCCTCGTGATGAGATGGAGCAGGTATGTCGCAAAGGTCTTTAAGGAGCTTCAGTTGAAGCTCCTCATTTTCTTTAATAAATTCTAAAATCTTATTATCTGTCATTATCTAACAATTCCTATTCCTAAAATATCGCAAAGATTCTCAATAAGCTCGGTATTGTCGCCGTAAGAAATGATATAATGCTGACACATTACATTCTGTGCAAACTTTTCAACGTCAGGTAGGAAGATTTCAAGGCCTGGAAGCTGTGGTGCGGGTTGAGTCCAACCTGCTTCTTCCCACTTAGGTGGAGTTTTGCCCTCTCCCTTGAGGAGATGCATATAATATTTTCCGTCACGATAGAAAAGACGACACATTGTAAGCTCGCCTGTGCGAACCTTAGAAACGTTAAGGATACCTTCTGCAAGTTCACCGAATGCGGCAGGCATAACGGTAACCTCGCCGTCTACGATTTCTGCAGGAACATAGTCAGGAACACCTGCAATTACACTGTTTTCAAAGAACTCATAGAACTCTAAGTAAGCTCCACACTGTCCTGTTAACGCCTTAACCATAAGCTGAGTAACGTTACCAAGAGAGTCGTTCTCAGGAACGGTTGCAACCTTTTCGCAATCAGATAAAAGCATAAAGATAGGTGCAGGCGGGAAGCCTAAAAGCTTCTTCATACCGTCAACGTCCTTAAGGGAAATAGCGGTATATCCACGCTCATCGATAATGCTCTTAATTGCTAAATAGTAGCCTGCGGCGAGTTCCATACTCTCCTGCTTTGCAGGTTTTAAGAACTTCCATTTAGCCATAGCTGTGTCGATTACTGCCTGTTTTTCTTCCTTTGTTATCTTGTCGAAACGCTGTTTGATTTCAAGCATTTCAAAAGTTTCAATTTCAGGACCTACAACTCTCTTTAATGAGCTTCCGTCATAGAGAGTTCCATAAAGGTTCATATCACGGTAACCAGCCATACCGATACGTGCACTTCTAAGTGTAGCAGCGGCATTAGCGGCTGTTATGTAATCTGCAACCTTTTTAGAATTGGTCTTTTTGCCGATAATATCGTAAACATACTTAAATTTATAACCAAGGTCATAGAAGGTGTTGCGTAAAGCTGTAGTACCTGCCTGATCGGCGGTAGTAACAATACGATCTCCCTCTCTCCATCCGCAAAGTCCCCAAAGTACCATTGGAAGATGACGATACTGCTCTGTAATCTTTACAACTGCGTGGGTTGGAATCCAACCTGCAATACAAATTACCATACTGTCAAAGTCCTGACCCTTTAATGCGTCAAGAGCCTTCTTTATATCCTTTTCTTCGTAATCGTCGGTTACAGGATATACAGATAATAAGTCAAGTCCCTCTGCCTTTAATGCCTCTTCGGCGGCTTTACACTTGTTAATGATAATGTCGATAGGAGTATTAACCTCACCGAAACCAATAAATGCTACTTTACTCATAGTACCTTCTCCTCTGCTTTACAAAAATTATTATAACATTCATCATAAGATGTTCCGCTTGGATGATATGTTTTTTCAATTTCTACCATAGATGTACAAGCCGACTCTACGTCTGTATAGATGCCTGCACCTACGCCTGCTAAAATGGCGGTGCCAAGACATGCAGTTTCCTTGTTTTTAAGAATTGCTATGTCGGAGCCTGTCATATCTGCCTTGATTTGACACCAAAGTGGGCTTGTTGCTCCGCCGCCCATTGAACGAACCTCTCGGTTTTTAATTCCCAAATATTCAAGGTTTGCTCTGAGCATACAGGCAACCGCTTCCAAAATGCTTCGGATTGCGTGACCTCTTGTATGCTCCATTGTCATTCCCATAAATGCGCCTCTTGCGTCAGGGTTATACTTTGGCATTGTTGAACCGCAAAGATATGGTAAAAATGTGAGTCCATCTGAGCCCGGAGGCACCGCTGCAGCAAGTTCATCCAACTGTCTGAAACTAAAATCCTCACAGAAATTGTTTTTAAACCATTTAAGTGCAATTCCTGCAGTTGGAGTCCAGGAAACCAAGCAATATTTACCGTCATAATTCATATGACAAGGTACAATACTTTCAGGATTATAAGGCGGCATTTCAACGTCAGGCACGAAAATTGCCATTGTTGTTCCTGTCATTTCACTTACCACATTTTTATCTACAACACCTGCGCCGATCGCTCCTGCAATCTGGTCCATAGCGCCTGTAGCAACTAAAACTCCCTCAAACTCTCCTACCTTTACACCACTATCTAAAATTTTAGGCAGCTGACATTCTTTTACGCCGATGAAATCAAGCATTTCTTTCCACCAGCAAGAACCAATTATGTCAAAATAAAGGCTTGATGACTGCAGTGTTTTCTGAGTAACAAATTCGCCTGTTAAACGATAAAGTAAATAATCCTCCAACAAGAAAATTTTGCCGATTTTAGCAAAAATTTCAGGCTCGTTTTTCTTTACCCACAAAAGCTTTGAAGCAGGCCAGGTAGCAGTGATTTCAGGTTGTCCTGTAACCTCGTACACCTTTTTATTACCAAACACTTTTTTAATTTCATCTGCTTCTTCTGCGGCACGGTTATCAAGCCAAACAATTGCATTCATAAGAGGATTTCCATCATTATCTGTTAAAATCATTGTTTCACACTGAGTATCAACCGCTAAAGCAGAAATTTCTATACCCTCGGTAACCTCTTTGTAAGCAGCGTAGAAAATATTCCAATACTCCTGAGCGGGAAACTCTACTCTGTCGCCTGAAACGATTAAAGTATAATCTTTGGTGACACTTTTCTGCAAGCTTCCCTTTTCGTCAAAAACTGCCGCTTTTAGAGATGTAGTACCTACATCAACACCTAAAAGATACTTCATTTTTTCCTCCATATATAATAAATCTTTTATCTACTTTAAATTTAATTATAGAGTAATAAACTTTGTTTGTCAATCTAATCTTTAAGTGTTGACTTTTTTATTTTATTATATTATACTAGCATAAAATAAACAAAAAATGAGGCTGATTCTATGAACGTTTCAATTACCGAATTTGGTGCAAAAGTTTGCGACCAACTACAAACCGACAAAATTCAGGCAGCAATAGATGCAGTTTTTTTAGCAGGCGGCGGTAGAGTAACTGTGCCTATGGGCATTTGGAGATGCGGTGGCATAAGACTGCGCTCAAACGTTACTCTATATCTTGAGACAGGCGCCATTATTGAAGGCAGTAGAAATCCCGAAGATTACACAGGATATATAAACGATACCGTGGAACCTTTAGAGGTTACCCCCTGTCCTGAAAACACCGCTCGTTCCGCACATCTTTTTAGCCGTTGGAACAACGCTCTCATTCGTGTTCTTTATGCCGAAAATGTTTCTATTATAGGCGAAAAAGGTTCCTACATTAACGGAATGAACTGCTTTGACGAAATTGGAGAAGAAAAGTATAGAGGACCTCACGCCATCAATATGTGGCATTGTAAAAACATCTATCTCGAGGGTTATACAATTTATAATAGCAGCAACTGGGCTCACGCTATCCATAACAGTGAAGATATTACTATGAAGGCCGTTACCGTACTTGGTGGTCATGATGGTTTTGATGTAAGAAGCTGTGACCGTGTATTAGTTGAAAACTGTGTGTTCCATACCGGAGATGACGGTATTGCAGGCTTTGATAATTATGGCGTTACCGTAAGAAACTGTCTTTTTGATTGCGCTTGTAGTGCATTAAGATTTGGCGGTACAAAAGTGTTAGTTGAAAACTGTCAAGGTATTGGTCCTACCGCTTATGGCTTTAGAGGCAATTTAACAAAGGAAGAAAAGAGAGACGGTGTTTTAACAGGAGAGCATTGTCATCATCGCTGCTTAAACCTTTTCCTATATTATTGCGACTTTAGAGCACAAATCAGACATACCCCGGGAGATATTATTATTAGGAACTGTGACTTTGATTACACCGAGAATTTATTTGATTTAAGCTTTGACGGAAATCACAAATGGTGTTGCAATCGTTCCCTTTCTTCAATAACCTTTGAAAACTGCAAACTAAAGGGTGCTATTCGTCCAATACATATTCACGGAGATGAAAATGAACCTCTTTCTATCACTCTCAAAGATTGTACCATAGAGGTTGATGAAGAATGTAAAGATATTGCTTTTGCAACAGTTAAAAACTGTGAGGAATTCCATATGGAGAATGTTAAGGTTGTAGGCTACGATAAACCAAGAATTGTTAAATATAACGATTTTGAATTTATTACTGAAAATTCTACTGCTTTAGAAATTACCGAGGAATAAAACTAAAAGGTCTTAACGGAGTTTTCCGTTAAGACCTTTTTTGTTAAATGTTTCTGAAGTTTTTGCAGTTTATAAGTTCTACGTCTGTCTCGTAATCCTTTGCGTGTTCTTCAGGCACTGTAAAGCTACAGTTTTTGAAGGTTAGATTTTCAACATTATAGAAGTTTGCAAATGCACGTTTCATATCCTTTGGAGCGTCGGCATCCATAACAACGTCGTTACCAACAGACACAACATCTACGTTGTCGAGAAGGAAGTTCTGAATAACGCCCTCATCTACGGAGTAAATCATAGCGGCAGATAAAGCCTTTGCGGTAACGTTCTGAAGTTTTAAGTTCTTAACAGGTGTACCGTGATTTACCTTTAAGGTGAGGAGACGGTTGGTATGCTCAATTGCGGCATTAGAAAATATAATGTTGTCAAATGGTGTCTTACTTGTGTTTGCCCACTCTGCACAGTAGTTAATAAACTCTCCACAATAAAGAACCGATACATTGGAAACGGTTATATTACGTACCGGGAATGTACCAACACCAATTCTGAAAGCAGCGGCAGAAGCAGAAAGAACACAGTTAGTAACTGTTACATATTCGCAGCAGCGGTCTTTGTCCTTAAGACGCTTTCCTGAGCCTCTGAATGTAATACAGTCGTCTCCTGTTAAAATTACACAGTCGGAAATTGTGACATAACGGCTTGTATCAATGTCAATACCGTCGGTATTGAGATGATAGAAGGTATTGTCAATTCTAACACCGCTTATGCGAACAAAGTCACAACCATGAACGAAGCAGGACCAACAGGTTGAGTTAATAAGAGAAATATCTCTTACGATAATATTTTTACATTCAATAAAGCAAATCATCTGGCCGGGTCTTCTATTTACCTTATCCTTGTTTGCAGAGCTACCCTTTTTCCAACAATAACCTGCATTTACAAAGCTATCCTTGTCATAATCCTTTGGTGGACGATAAGCCTCGAAGAAAACGTGAGCGTTACCATCAATAGTACCTGTACCGGTAATAGCAACGTTCTCACACTCAATTGCCATAATAAAGTGCTTACCGTTCCAACCTTCTCTCTCGCTTGACCAGTTCTGCTCGTAAGCATCCTCTTCGTTGTAGTCTGCAAGGTCTTCACTTGCACGAAGGGTAGCGTTATGAGCAAGATGAAGTTCTACGTTGCTTTTCAGGAAAAGTGAGCCTGACATAAAAGTACCAGCTGGTACGATAACTCTGCCGCCCTCTTTAGCACATTCATCAATAGCCGCCTGAATGGCTTTGGTGTTCATAGTTTTTCCGTCGGCAATAGCGCCGAAATCTAAAATGTTAAAATCCATAATATTTGCTCCTATTATTTTTTAAGTGCTACAGCTTCCTTTACTTTTGCTACGATATCTTTTGCTCTGAGACCAAATACATCAAGAAGTTCAGCAGCAGGACCGGACTTACCAAAGGTATCTTTAACACCAACTTTAAGTACGGGAACAGGACAAGCCTCACTTAAGTACTCCGAAACGGCACTTCCGAGACCACCGATTACGCTATGCTCCTCAGCAGTTACGATTGTTCCTGTTTCCTTAGCGGCCTTGAGAATAATTTCAGTATCAAGAGGCTTAATAGTTGCAATATTGATTACTCTTGCATTGATGCCCTCTGCCTTTAATATCTCGTGAGCCTCTAAAGCCTCATTTACCATAAGACCTGTTGCAATAATTGTAACGTCGTTACCCTCTTTAAGCTCTACGCCCTTACCGATTTCAAACTTGTAGTCCTCATCGAACACAACGGGAACTGCAAGTCTACCAAATCTCATATAAACAGGGCCGTCATGCTCAAATGCAGCCTCGACAGCCTTAACAGCCTCGGTATAGTCTGCAGGGTTGATAATTGTCATGCCCGGAATTGTACGCATAAGCGCAATATCCTCACAGCACTGATGGGTAGCGCCATCCTCACCTACAGAAATACCTGCGTGAGTAGCACCGATAATAACATTAAGGTGTGGGTAACCAATAGAGTTTCTAACCTGCTCGAAAGCTCTGCCTGCGGCAAACATTGCGAAAGAGCTTACAACTACTCTCTTGCCTGTAGCAGCAATACCTGCGGCAATACTCATCATATTCTGTTCTGCAATTCCGCAGTCATAGAATCTTTCAGGGAAAGCCTTTTTGAAAGCACCTGATTTGGTTGCAGCTGCAAGGTCTGCATCCATTACGATAAAGTCGTCTCTTTTATTTCCCATTTCAACAAGAGCTGCACCATAGGCTTCTCTTGTAGCAATCTTTTTAATTTCTGCCATTTTAAATACCTCCTTAAAGTGCTGCGAGTTGCTCTTTGAGTTCCTTCATAGCAACCTCATAAAGCTCATCGTTTGGTGCCTGACCATGCCATCCGCACTGATTTTCCATATAAGAAACGCCCTTACCTTTTACGGTGTTCATAATAATTGCGGTAGGTCTGTCAGTAACCTTTTGGGCGTCAGCTACTGCCTTTTCAATCTGGTCAAAATCATGGCCATCAATGGTAATTACGTTAAAGCCGAAAGCTTCAAACTTTTTATCAAATGGAGCTGGGTTGTTTACCTCGTCGATAGCGCCGTCAATCTGGAGGCCGTTGTAGTCAACGAAAACTGTAAGATTTGAAAGTTTTTTGTGAGCCGCAAACATAGCTGCTTCCCAAACCTGTCCCTCTTCACACTCGCCATCGCCTAAGATGGTGTACACACGGTATTTGTCTCCAAAGTGTTTTGCAGAAAGAGCCATTCCTACTGCACAAGATACACCCTGGCCTAAAGAACCTGATGACATATCTACACCTGGAATATTCTTCATATCGGGATGTCCCTGAAGCATTGAGTCGGTATGTCTGAGATTTTTAAGTTCTGCTACGTCGAAATAGCCTCTGTTTGCAAGAACAGAATAAAGAGCAGGTGCTGCGTGTCCTTTAGAAAGCACTAAACGGTCACGGCCTGCAGCCTTTGGCATTTTAGGGTCTATGTTCATCTTTTCAAAATAAAGATATGCCAAAAGATCAGCAATTGAAAGAGAACCGCCGGGATGTCCTGACTTTGCACCGTGGACACCTTCAATAATGCCCATTCTGATTTCACAAGCTATTTTTTTAAGCTCGTTCTTTTTTGTTTCTACCATCAATTTTTACCTCCAAAATTGTTTTTAAGTATTCAATAAAGTCAGCAACAGCACCATCTCGGCACTTTTTACTGACATAATTAACCTTTTGCTTTAAATCTTCAGGGGCATCGCCTGTCGCACTACTAATGTCGGCTACCGCCAACATTGACAGGTCATTATAATAATCTCCTATAGCAAAGAGGCCGCCCTCTTTAATATCGTATATTTCCCTTAATTTCTTTAATGCTTCGCCTTTGGAAGCACCAACGGGAAGAAGCTCTAAATAGAGTCTGTCCTCGCCTAAAATTGCAGCACAGGTGTTTAATATCTCGTTATCTTTGAGACCAAAATTTTTGGCTTTTTCGGCTCTCAGCTCTCTCTCGCTATTATTAAAGCCCGCCATCAAAACCTTGTTCCATGAATAATCTTTAACTTCATCAAAGGAAACGAAATAAGGGTTCAGTTCCTCATATTCTTCGTGGAGGTCGGTTTCACTATTTCGGTTCATTACATAAACCTCGCCGCCTGAGTGAATCTCGATGCCTACGCTTTTGTCTGTATCGGCTATGTATTTGGTAAATTCCTTGACTTTTTCGGAAACGGTCATATCAAAAACCGATTTTTCCCCCTGAAAGTCATAAATCATACCACCATTTAAAACTATACTGTAAGAGGTAAGTTTTTTATCAAATATTCTGAAAACTTGGTTTACCGCCCCTGCGCTTCTGCCTGTGGAGATGGAAAATTTTCCTCCCTCGCTTATAAAATACTTTATGGCTTCTACGTTTTCCGGCGGTAGATATCCGCTTGCTATAAGGGTGCCGTCTACATCAGATGCTAAAAGGCAACCGTCAAATATTCCCATTTTCTAAACCTTTCTTAAACTCTGTAAAATACTGAGGTAGGTCACTGTCTAACTCCATATACTCCTTTGTTTCGGGGTGTACAAAGCCTAACTTTTTGGCGTGGAGGCACTGACCTTTAAGTTCTTTTATAACCTTTCTCGGTCCGTAAACCTCATCCCCTGCCACGCTGTGTCCTATATAGGACATATGAACCCTTATCTGATGGGTTCTGCCTGTTTCAAGACGACATTTTATATGGGTAAAACCATTTAGCCGCTGGATAACCTCAAAATGCGTAACCGCCTGCTTAGAATTTTTTTCGGTTACGGCCATTTGTTTTCGGTTTACAGGATGTCTGCCGATGGGGGCTTCTATTCTGCCCTTATCGGTTTTAATTTCTCCATAAACTATGGACTCATATTCCCTATAAAAGCTATGCTCTTTTATTTGCTCAGCTAAAAAATTGTGAGCCATATCATTTTTTGCCACCATTAAAAGTCCGCTTGTATCCTTATCAATACGGTGGACTATACCCGGTCGCAAAACACCGTTTATTCCTGAAAGGGAGTCTCCGCAATGATACATAAGGGCGTTGACTAAGGTGCCCTCATAGTTGCCTGCGGCAGGATGAACAACCATTCCCTTTGGCTTATTTACTACTAAAAGATGGGCGTCCTCGTAAACTATATCTAAGGGGATGTTCTCCGCCTTTATCTCCAAGGGCTTTGCTTCGGGTATTGTAACCCCTACTATGTCCCCTGCTTTTAGTTTATAGTTTTTGGAAACTGAGTTTCCGTTTACCGTGACGTACTCTTCTTCAATAAGCTTTGCCGCACGGCTACGAGAAACCTCAGCCTTTTCTGATACAAAAGAATCTATTCTCTCTCCTGTATCCACTGCAGTATATTTTTCTCCTATCATTTATCTTCACCAAGTGAAGCTTGATACTTTTTAATTTTGTTTTCCTTAATGGTGCCAACTATAAAATATAGAATTAAAAGGCCTGTGCCTATTACTACTCCACAGTCTGCCACATTAAAAACAGGAAAGTTTGGCATAAACTCTAAATGCAGAAAATCTACTACCTTTCCGCCACGGAAAATTCTGTCTATCATATTTCCAAGTCCTCCTGAAAGGACAAGGCAAACCGACCAGAACAGAAGTTTATCGTTCATACCATACTTTACTAAAACAGTAATAAATATAATTATAACCATTGAAGTAATGGTTAAAAGTATCCACTGATAGCCGCTTAAAAAGCCCCAGGCTCCTCCTTCATTATAAATATATACAAAGTCAATAAGGCCTTTAAGAAAAGGCCTTGATTCACCGAGGGTCATATTAACTGTAACTATATATTTTGTTATCTGGTCAGCAACTAAGATAAGTGCCGACACTATAGCTGCAATAATAAAGGACAAAACATTTCCCCCTAAAAATTAGTCCGCAAAATCTATAGTTTTAATGACGTTAGCGCAACGAGCACAGATTGTTGGATGATTTGCATCTGCTCCAAGGTCGCCTGTAAAGCTCCAGCAACGAGCACATTTTTCGCCGTTTGCGTGGGTAGCGGTAATGCTCATACCTTCGACGTCACCCTTGAACTCTCCTTCGCCGCCCTTTATAAGTTCAAACTCAGAAACCATAAATACGGTTTTAAGCATACCCTCAACACTCTTAGCAAAATCATAGATTTCGCCGTCGGCATAAATGGTGATTTTTGCATCGAGAGATGCACCAATTACCTTATTGGTACGGGCAATTTCAAGAGCCTTCTTAACATCCTCACGCATCTCGTGAATTTTCTCCCAACGAGCCATAAACTCTGCATCGTAGTTGCCTTCTGCCTCAGGGATAGCATTGTAAACAACGTGTCTTGGGTCAACATCCTTAGTATGAGGCATAAACTGCCAGATTTCATCTGAAGTGAATGCGAGAATTGGAGAAACAATTCTGGTAAGAGCGTCAAGCACCTTATACATTGTAGTTTGAGCAGCTCTTCTTGTCTGGCTCTCACTTGCCTCTACATAAAGTCTATCCTTTAAAACGTCAAGATAGAAGTTGGACATATCAATTACGCAGAAATTATGAATTGCGTGGAATATAATATGATACTCAAAGTTTTCATAAGCTTCTCTGCAGGTCTTAATAACAGAATCAAGACGCATAAGTGCCCAATGGTCTATTTCCTCCAGCACAGAGTCTGCAACCATATCTGTATCGGGGTTAAAATCTGAAATATTGCCAAGAATAAATCTTGCAGTATTACGGATTTTTCTATAAATTTCTGAAAGTTGCTTTAAGATATCCTGAGAAACACGAATGTCTGCGTGGTAATCAGATGATGCAACCCAAAGTCTTAATATGTCTGCGCCATACTGTTTAACAATATCATCAGGAATGATTACGTTGCCAATAGATTTGGACATCTTTTTGCCCTCGCCGTCAACAACCCAACCGTGTGTTACAACGGTTTTATAAGGTGCTACGCCTTTGGTTGCAACAGATGTCAAAAGTGAAGACTGGAACCAACCTCTGTATTGGTCTGCACCCTCAAGATAAAGGTCTGCAGGGCTCTGTAAATAGTCTCTGTTCAATACTGCGGCATGAGATACACCGGAATCGAACCAAACGTCCATAATATCGGTTTCTTTCTTAAATGCGGTACTTCCGCAAGAGCATTTTGCATTTTCAGGCATAAGCTCAGCAGCGGTTAGTTCGTGCCAAGCATCTGCTCCTTTTTCATTGAAAATCTTAGAAACCTTTGCGATAGATTCCTTTGTGATATATTCTTTACCACATTCCTCACAATAGAAGATAGGAATTGGAACACCCCAGGTACGCTGACGGGAAATACACCAGTCACTACGATCCTTAACCATTCCGGTAATTCTTCCCTCTCCCCATTTGGGAACCCATTTTACCTTGCTGATTTCCTCTACTGCCTTGTCTGCAAAGTCGGAAATTGAGCAGAACCACTGTTCAGTAGCTCTGAATAAAATTGGGTTTTTACATCTCCAACAGTGTGGATATTGGTGAATAATCTTTTTAAGTGCAAAAAGATAACCATTTTCATCAAGCCAAACGGCAATCTTCTTATTAGCTTCTTCAGTAGGCAGGCCTGCGAACATTCCTGCTTCTTCGGTTAATACGCCCTTATTGTCTACAGGAACAACCATTCCGATTTCCTTGTATCTACGGCAAACCTCAAAGTCATCAACACCGTGACCTGGAGCAGTATGAACACAGCCTGTACCGCTTTCTAAGGTTACGTGGTCGCCTACAATAATTAGAGAATCTCTATCAATAAATGGGTGTTTTGCAACGGCATATTCAAGCTCTCTGCCCTTAATAGTGCCTACAACCTCATATTCGGTAATCTCAGCAGCGGCAAGAGCTGACTCATATAGCTCGTTTGCCATTACGTAGTATTCTTCTCCTGCTTTGATAAGAGCATAATCGTAATCAGGTCCTAAGCAAATTGCAAGGTTTGCAGGTAATGTCCAGGTAGTTGTTGTCCAAATTACGAAATAGGTTTTATCAAGGTTTGCGCCCATTGCGGAAAGCAAGCCTTTATCATCTTTAACAGGGAATTTAACATAAATAGAATAGCAAGGGTCCTCTGCGTACTCAATTTCTGCCTCAGCAAGAGCTGTCTGACAGTCGGCACACCAGTATACCGGTTTTAGACCTTTATATATATAGCCCTTTTCTGCCATTTCACCAAAAACTTCAATCTGCTTTGCAACATACTTGTTTTTAAGAGTTAAGTATGGGTTATCCCACTCTCCCAAAACTCCAAGACGCTCAAACTGCTTTCTTTGGTCCTCGGCAAAACCTACGGCAAACTCCTTGCACATTTTGCGAAGCTCTAACGCAGAAATTTTCTCACTTGATTTCATTCCTGCCGCTTTTCTTGCCTTAAGCTCGGTAGGAAGACCGTGGGTATCGTAGCCGGGTACGAAAGGTGCTTTATATCCTGTCATATTTTTATATCTGACAACAAAATCCTTAAGGGATTTGTTAAGTGCGGTACCAAGATGGATTATACCGTTAGCATATGGAGGGCCGTCGTGAAGGATATAAAGTGGTTTACCTTCGTTTTGCTCCATAAGAGTACCGTAAACATCCTCGTTCTGCCATTTTTCTAGTGCTTCAGGCTCTCTTGTTGGGAGTCCTGCTCTCATTGGGAAATCTGTCACCGGCAGATTTAAGGTTTTGTTATAATCTTGCTGTTCCATTATATATCTCCTAATTAAAATATTATTTACGTTTTGAGAAAAAGCCTTTTGAGAAGGATGGTGTTTCTTCTTCCTCGGCAAATTCAATGGAATTTACCACAAAGCCGGAGGCTACTTCATTTTTAACCTCTTCTACTATAGCGGTTTCTTCTACGGAAGAACTTTGAATATCGATCTCTGTAGTTTCTTCAATTACCTCTTGGGGCTCTTCAATTTTTTCCTCTACTATAGCAGGTTCAGGCATAGCAACAAATCTTTCAAGTCTTGGCTCACTATTTACGATTTCTTCTATACCGATTGCTGCGTTTTCGGGATTTACAGGAACCTCTTCAGGTAGAGTTGATAATGACTCTAAATGCTCTTTATAAGCAGCTTTCACAGTTTTCTTGAAGTTAGCAACCTCGGCCTTAATGCTATCAAAGAGAATTTGCTCACGAGCCACGGAATCTTTAGCGGCTAAAATCATACCCTCTGATTTTCTTGCAGCGGCCTCTAATATTTCGTCAACCTCTCCCTGTGCTTTAAGCTTTTGCTTGGTAATCTCAGCATCTATTTCCTCAAGAGCCTTTTTGGTGCGAACCTTTATTTGCTCTGCCTCATTATTTGCAGCAGTTGTTATCTCTTCTGCCTGTGCTTTAGCATCAGCTACTATTGAATCGGCAAGTTTTTGAGCACTGATAAGTACAGTATTGATGCTATTGGCATCAGTTTGGCTCTCGTTAATTTTATTATTCAGACTCTCAATTTTGCTTTCAAATGATTTAATAAGGGTTTCAAACTCAGTATAATCCTGGGCAACCTTATCAAGAAGTTCATCCACTTCTTCACGGTCGTATCCATTCTTAGATTTAGAAAACTCAAATTCTTCAATATCTTTCGCTCTTAACATATTGGCCTCCTGATTTATACATATTTTTTTGCAATTAGTATAACACGATTTTTCTTTGTTTTTTGTGCTAAGGATTCTATTAAAAATTTACCCTTTCTTCGTATGGTGATTTTATCTCCCTCGTTAACTGTTTTTACTGTTTTAGTTACACAGACTGAGTTTACTGAAACAAAGCCGTTTAAAATAAACTCTTCTGCCTGTGCCCTAGAACTCTTGGAAAGAGATGCAACAACGCAGTCAAGTCGTGGAGAGGCAACCGTATCGGTAATCTCCTCAAAACCTGACATATTAGGCAGAGGCATACTATAGCCTTTTTCCACCTTCACACCGACCCTTGCTATCTTATCAAGCTGAGACAACACATAATCTGCAATATCACTACTCAAAAAAGCAACAGCTCTGCCTTTTTCCACAAGGATATCTCCAACCGTTTCTCTGGTGAGTCCAAGTGACATTAAAGCACCTAAAAAATCTCGGTGGCTTAAAGCATCGCACTCTCGGTAGGTAAAGGTAACGGGTGTTATGGGGAAAAGCTCCTGCCTTTCATCACACCATTCGGGAAAGGCTCCGAAGAAAAGCCTTTCTGCCTCATCATATCCGCCGTAAAAACTATATTTGGTAATAATGCTTTTTAAGTTTTTTTCTATCTCAGCGACTTCATTTGAGGTTAAAAAACCTACGAATTTAGGAGCCTGCGAAGTTTCGCAAATGCGTATTGCATCATTTATGCGAGGGATTAGTAAGTCTAATTCCATTAAATGAAATAGTTCTCCTCACCAAAATCATCAAGCAAAAGTTCTCCTGAAATGTCGGTTGAATTTGGCACTATTATAAATGTGTTGTTTGCAACCTTCTTTAATTTGCAAGAAAGTGCATAAGCCGCACCGCTTAAAAAGTCTACAACTCTTCTCGAAGTTTCTCTCTCGGTTGTTTCAAGGTTAAGCACTACGGTTTTACCCTGTCTTAAATGATCGGCAATAGGAGCAACGTCATTAAACACATCAGGCTTGCAGAGAACAACTCTCATTCCTGTAGAGTCGTCTTCTCCTTTGGTTTTGCGGTCATAAGTATATCTGCGAATAATGGGTTCTCTTTTTACAGAAGTTTCTTTCTCGAAGCTTTGTTGGGTTTCTTCCTCTTCCAACATTTCTTCGGTCTCAAACTCATCGTCATCAACATTTAAAATACCTTTGAAATAATCTTTAAATCCCATTTTCCTTCTCCTTTATATATTGTAATTTCTTTTTCCGAATAATGCTGTTCCGAGTCTTACTATGTTACTACCCTCTTCTATGGCCTCTGCAAAGTCAGATGACATTCCCATAGATAGATAGTCCATACTAACATTATCTATTTTTTTTGCTCTAATGTCAATAAACAGTTTGTTCATTTGGGCAAAATATTTGCGAATTTCGTCACTTTTTTCGCAAATTGGAGGAATTGCCATTAAGCCTTTAACCTTAACCCCCGAAATTTTTGAAATTTCTTCTATCTTTTCTGAAATTTCTTGGGCTGTAAAACCAGACTTGCTATCCTCGTTTCCAATGTTTACTTCCAGCAAGATGTCGGTTACAATTCCTTTTTTCTTCGATAATTCTCCAATTACACGGGCTAATTTTACAGAGTGTACCGATTCTATCATTTCTACCCTGCCTACAATGTCCTTTGCTTTATTGGACTGTAAATGTCCTATAAAGTGACGGTGAGCATTGGTACTTAGTTCGTTTTCCTTAGATAAAAATTCTTGAACCCTGTTTTCTCCAATATATTTTATGCCTTTTTCTATAGCATAATTTATAACCTCGGTGCTAACCGTTTTGGTTGCGGCGAGAAGAATTATATCCTCTCGTTTTCTACCACTTTTAATTGCGGCGGCAGAAATTTGTTCTTCTATTGATTTATAGTTCTCATCAAAAATACTAATAGATGATTTTTCCATCATAAAGATTTTTTCCTTTCACGATTACCTCATCGTAAAGTCTTAATTTACTACTATCACTATTATTAAGTTCGCAAATAGCGTAACTGTCGTTTGAATAGAGAATATTTGCCTCTACAAACTTTGCTTCAAGTCCTGATACAATATAAACGCCTGTTTTGCCGTCCACTACTCTTAAAGCCTTACTATCAACCTTTAGTCCGCTATATTCATTCTTAATAATTGTAATGGCGCCTGAGCGCATTGTTGCAAGTTCACTGCTCATTTCATTACAGGAGAAAATAATTACTGCATCATCTCCTGTTGGAGAAAGGTTTACTCTTTCCACCTTAGCTGTTAATCTCGGATTAGAGGTTGTTGTGGTTTTAAGGGTTACTGTTTCCCCTATTTTATAAAACTTTGAGTCGTTTATCGGCACCAAACACGCAATATACCATTCATAGTCGTATACTATCTTCCCAATTACATCCTCACTACTTTCACCCTCGGTTAATTCGTTAAAATAGTCCGGGGTAAAAACCGACAAGTCCTTGGTGCTAAGTTTGTCTTCAAAATTGTCTACAACCGACACAAAATAGCCTGAAACCGTTGCTTTTATACTTCCCTTTACGTTTCCTGAGCTTTGGCTTAACTGGTCAATCTGAATATTTATGGCATCTTTAAGGGAAGAAAAATCGGTCTGTTCTCCGGTTGCCACTTTTTTTCGTGTCATCATTGTGAGTAGTCCGGATACCGAATCATTCAGCTTATCATATTTACCTAAAGCCGAATTAAAGGCAAAATCATTATAATAGTTGCTGATTTTAGCGTTCACTGTGTTAAGGTCTACTGCTAACATATTATTGTAGCCTTCAATCTCCTCAATCTGTTTAAGCTGCGCTTTTAATTCTTCTATTTTTGTAGCGTTTGCCGATGCAGAGTCTCCATCGTAGATATGAGCGATTACTCCGCCCTTTGCTATTTTTTCTCCGTCTACGACTGCAAAATGCAAGGTGCCTTGTTCGGAATTTTTTACCAAAGTTTCATCACGAATGATAATTCCTGTAGTATCTATGCCCTCGGTATATTCAAAGGGAATTGCCGAGGTTGTTGAAATGGAGGAAAAGGTTGCGGAATATATTTGAAATAAAAGAAAAGCAATTATGAGTACTGATAACCCAATTTTGACAAATTTGTTATTCAAAATATCCGCTCCTTTCAAGAATTTTTATTGCTTCGTCTTGCACATCATCTGTGCAGTCCAGGTATATCCAATTTATTCTGTCATCTCTGCCAAACCAGGTCTGTTGGCGTTTTGCATAATGTCGTGTTTCGGTTTTCAATTTTTCTACTGCTTCTTCTAATGAGGCTTTTCCCTCAAAAAACTCAAAAAATTCTTTGTGGCCTATTGCCTGAATTGCCGTTTTATTATCCCTTGAATTATAGGCCTTTTCGGCTTCCTCTAATAGCCCTTTTTCAATCATTAGATCAACACGTTTTTCTATTCTTTTATATAAAATTTCTCTATCCTTAAAGGCAAGTCCGATTATATAGGGTTTATAGGGCGAAGGCACTGCCTTTGAGTCTATTTGTTGCTGGGTTATGGTTTTGCCTGTTGATATATATACCTCAAAGGCTCTGATAATTCTCTTTCTGTTATTAGGATGAAGTCTGTCGGCCGCCGCCTTATCAAACTCAGCAAGTTTTTTTAGCATCTCCTCGCCGCCTATTTTATCAAACTCTGTTTCCAGACTCTGTCGCAGACTTTCATCAACTTTTTCTTCACTAAAGGAAATATTGTCAACAAGGCTATTAAAATAAAGTCCTGTGCCGCCAACTAAAATTGGTTGTTTCCCTTTTTCATTTATTTGTTTTATTTTTTGGTGGGCAAGGTTTACATAATCGGCTACCGAAAAAGATTCGCTACGGTCTAAAAACTCTACAAGATGATGAGGCACACCTTTTTTCTCTTGCTCATCGGGGGTAGCGGAGGCTATGTGCATATCTTTGTAAATTTGCATAGAGTCACAGGATACAATTTCACCATTAAGCCTTAAACTCAAGTCCACCGATAAGGCGGTTTTACCCGATGCGGTAGGACCAACTATTGCTATTAGGGGTATTTTCATTAAAAATATCTCCTGTTATTGTTTTCTGCCAAACTGTTTTTCTATCTCCGAAAGCTTGATTTCAAAAGCCACGGGTCTGCCGTGAGGACAGTATTTTATATCCTCGTTTTGCAGCACCTCAGAAGCTAACTTTTGAAGTTCAAGAGCGCTTTGGAGGTTTCCTGCTTTAACTGCGGCTCTACAAGCCACCGAATGATAGAGATCATCCATCAAAGCAGTTTCTGCCTTACCTGTACTTAAAAGGTTTGATGCAATTTCTCCCACAACAAGATTTACATCCTTCTGACTGAGCGCCGAGGGTATTGCTCTGACTAAAACTGAATTTGAGCCAAACTCCTCAACCTCAAATCCGGCTTTAGTGAGAAGCTCTGTATTATCAAGAAGCGCCTCTTTTTCCTGTCTCGAAAGGGAGACCGCTTCTGCCGACAATAATCTTTGAGTATCAGGTGTTTTTTCCTTTTTGAGTTTTTCAAAAAGTATTCTTTCGTGAGCGGCGTGTTTATCAATAAGGAAAAGGCTTTCTCCCTGCTGTGCAATTATATAGGTTTTAAACGCTTCACCTATATAGGTAACACTCTGCTCTTCGGTTTTTTTGTCAGTAACTGAAAGATTTACAATGTCATCGACATTTGTTTTTATATCTGCCTTTTGAACTTCAAGCTCTGCCTGAACGGTAGTTTGCTCGCCCTGGGTTACAAAAGTGTTTTCAGCTCTTATAATGGGTTTGGGGAAATCACTGAGTCGGTTGCTGACAGGTTTAGGGTCTACATAAATTTCTTCCGCCAAGGTTTTTGGCTCATTATTAGAAAATTTGCTCCTAAACTCCTGAGTGGTCATTCTCTCAAAGGGTTTTGGAGTAGGCTTCGGATAATTTGCGGTTGTATTTAATTTTAACTCAGGTCTTGTATCCCCTGTTTCTAAAGCATTTTTAGCGGCATAATAGACCGCTTCAAAAACTGCTTTTTCATCAGAAAATCTAACCTCTGTTTTAGCAGGATGCACGTTTACGTCTACCCTGTCAAAAGGTATTTCTATATTGATAACTCCTGCAGGGAATTTCCCCACCATAATAGAGTTTTTATACGCCGTATCTAGCGCTTTTGAGGCCGCTGCAGAGCGAATCAATCTGTTATTAAGAAAGAAATATTGACCGCTTCTTGTAGGTCTTGCATATATAGGTTTGCAAAGCATACCACTTACTCTTATGCCTCCTGTTTCGGTATCTACAGGGATAAGCGATGATGCAAATTCTCTGCCTAAAACAGTATAAATTGCAGATTTTAAATTATTATCCCCTTGGGTGTTAAGGGTTAGTTTTCCATCCTTAATGAATTTCAGGGAAATCTCAGGATGGGAAAGGGCGATAGCATCTATGATGCTACCAACTGCGGTAGCCTCTGAGGCATCTTTTTTAAGAAATTTCATTCTTGCAGGGGTATTGTAAAACAAATCTCTGACGATTATTGTAGTACCATCAGGACAACCTGTTTCCTCAAAAAGTTTTTCCTCGCCACCCTCAATTACGTATCGTGTGCCGGTTTCCTCTTCTTTTGTTTTGGTTATAAGCTCCACCCTTGCTACTGCACTGACAGAAGCTAATGCCTCTCCTCTAAAGCCTAGGGTTGCTATGCTGTAAAGGTCGGATTCTGACTTGATTTTACTTGTTGCGTGACGCAAAAACGCCTTCTTGACGTCACTTCTTTTAATGCCGATACCATTATCGGTTACACGCATATAGATACTTCCACCACGCTGTATTTCTACAGTGATTTTATCTGCTTTTGCATCTATTGAGTTTTCAACAAGCTCCTTTATAACCGAAGCAGGTCTTTCTACAACCTCCCCTGCCGCAATAAGCTCGGCAAGTTGTTTTGAAAGTACTACTATATCAGCCAAAATCCTACCTCCTTTTTAAAATTCTTTTGCTTTTTTGATGAGTTCTGACAGAACGCTCATACATTCAATTGGTGTCAGCGTGTTAACGTCAATGGTTTTAAGTTCTTCTGCTATTTCAGAAGATATGTTATATCCCATTGGCATCTGGAGTTCACTTGTTTCTACCCTTTTGGTAATTTGTACTCCCTCTTCAATGGTCTTTTTCAGTATTTCCTTAGCTCTGGTGATTACCGAGTTTGGAATTCCGGCAAGTTTTGCAACCTCAATACCGTAACTGTCATCGGCTCCGCCTCGAACTATTCGGCGCAGGAATATAATATCGTCTCCACGTTTTTTAACGGCGATATTATAATTCTTTATTCCCTTTATTTCTCTTTCCATTTCGGTTAGTTCGTGATAATGGGTAGCAAATAATGCTTTTGCGCCAAGCTTCTTTTTGTCAGCCACATATTCAAGTACTGCTCTGGCTATTGACATTCCGTCAAAGGTTGAGGTTCCTCTTCCGATTTCATCTAAAATGAGCAGACTGTTTTTGGTAGCGTTCTTTATAATTGAAGCAACCTCGCTCATTTCCACCATAAAGGTTGACTGTCCTGAGGCTAAGTCATCAGATGCGCCAACCCTTGTAAATATAGCGTCAACGACACTGATATTTGCCGATGTGGCAGGTACAAACGAACCAATTTGAGCAAGAAGGGTTATCAGGGCTACCTGTCTCATATATGTAGATTTACCTGCCATATTAGGACCTGTTATTACGGCACAACGGTCATCTTTAAGGTCTAAATAGGTATCGTTTGATACAAAGGGGACTTTAGAAATTTGTTCAACTACAGGGTGTCTGCCTTCTTCAATTCTTATAATTCCCTCGCTATTAAGCTGCGGTCTTACATAGTTATTGTTTACCGCCACCTCTGCCAAAGAGCAAAGGGTATCCATAAGAGCTATTGCCTCTGAGGTTGTCTGGAAGCGTTTAAGGTTGTCTGCAACTTTGAGTCTTAGTTCCTCAAAAAGCTCATACTCAAGGCGTTCACGCTTTTCCTTAGCTCCTAAAAGTTTACCCTCCAGATTTTTAAGCTCCTCGGTGAAAAACCTTTCGCCGTTTGTGAGAGTCTGCTTTCTGATATAGTCTTCAGGCACCATATTAAGAAATGAATTTGATACCTCGATATAATATCCGAAAACCCTATTATATCTGACCTTTAAATTCTTAATGCCTGTTCTTTCTTTTTCTCTTGCCTCAATTTCTAAAATGATATTTGCACCATTTTCAACAATATCAATAAGACTGTCGAGTTCAGAGTTAAAGCCCTTTTTAAACATCGAACCCTCTCGCACTGTATTGGGGGCGTCCTCGCTTATGGCGGAGGTTATGAGGGTGTAAATATCCTCTAAGGTATCAAGGTTATTATGAGTTTCCTTTATAAGTCGGGATGTTGCGAATGAAATTCCTTCTTTAAGTATTGGCAATCTGCCGCAAGTATCTGAAATGGAAAGCAAGTCTCTGGCGTTTGCAGTTCCGTATACAACTTTTGACAGAAGTCTCTGAATATCACGAATACCACTAAGGTATTCTCTTGTTTCTCCACGCATAACGGTATTTGAAACAAGTTCCTCAACAGCATTAAGTCTCTTATCAATATCAAAAATGCTAAGTAGAGGCTGCTCTATAAAACTTCTGAGCATTCTTCTTCCCATTGCGGTTTTAGTTTTTTCCAAAACCCAGAGAAGAGAACCTTTTTTACTCTTGGTACGCATTGTCTGACAAAGCTCTAAATTTCGCACCGCCGAATAATCAAGATACATAAAGTCCTTTAAGGAATAATATTCAACCTCGTTTATGGTAACTGTATGCTCAACACCTGTTTCATAAAGATAGAAAAGGGTGCCGCCTAACGCTGAAACTGCAAGGCTATTTGATTCTATCCCTAAGTTTTCAGGGCTTACTACTTTAAAGTGCTTCTTTACAAGCTCCTCACATTCTTTGATTTCAAAGAATGTTTTTGGTTTTTCGGTAAGCATACACTCGGTATTGTTCTTCAAAAATTCTAAAAATCGGGGTTGAAGTTCAATCTCCTTTGTGGTAACGCACTCTGCAGGTGTAAATCTGCCGAATTCGTTTATGAGTCTTTGTTCTAAATCGCCACCCTTAATTTCGGTAACATAAGATTTACCTGTGGAGATGTCAGCAAAGCAAACCGATACTCCTTCCTTTGCAAACGCAACCGTTGCAAGATAGTTGTTGCGGTCATCGTTTAGCATACTGTCTTCAACAACTGTTCCCGGTGTTATTACACGGGTAACCCCTCTTTTTACAATTCCTTTTGCAGTGGCAGGGTCTTCTATTTGGTCGCAGATGGCAACCTTGTACCCCTTTTGGATAAGTCTGGCTATATAAGACTCGCAACTATGAAAGGGGACGCCGCACATAGGCGCACGTTTTTCTTGGCCACAGTCTCTGCCTGTAAGGGTTAAATCAAGTTCCTCTGAGGCAACCTCGGCATCGCCGAAAAACATTTCGTAAAAATCGCCAAGTCGATAAAAGAGTATACTATCCTGATAGTTTTCTTTTATCTCCATATACTGACTCATCATTGGCGAAAGTCCGTTTTTGTTTTCTTTGGCCACTTAAATCTCCCCTTTCCTTGAATTTTAATTTATTAATGACATCCTGAACAGCTTGAGCAGTTACCTGTACAATTTGAAGGCTCACAGGTTTCAGGGTCTTCTCCGTTTTGGCACATTGCAAGAATGTTCATAATCTTGTCGGTAAGTGCTTTATACTCTGCGTAGGCTTTGTTAAATTCCTGCATAGCTTCCGACGACATTATGGTATTGTATACCTCTAAAACCCTTTCGTTTGCTTCACGGATTTTATCTTCGTTCTTTTCCTGCTTTTGAAGTTCTTCATCAAGTTGCATTTTAAGAAGATTAAATTCTCCTATTTGCTTTTGAAGTTCTTCGTCGTTATCGTTTTTAGTTCTTATAGCAATAAAATTTTTATAAGCCTCTTCTTGCTGAATTGCAGCTCCGAGTTTTCTTGTAAGCTCAATAATATCCATTTTATACGATTTCTCCTTTTAAAGAATTTGTGTACTGTGTAATTTTGACGTCTACGAATTGGCCTAACAGTTGGTCACTACCCTCAAACATAATTTCAATGTTTGATGAGGTTTTTCCGCTTAGAAGCCCTTCGCTCTCAATACTGTCGCAAAGAACTCTGAAGGTTTGTCCTACCAATTTTTGATTGTTGCTTCTCCCTATTTCCTCCTGAACCTTTAAAAGCTCGTTGAACCAGACACCCTTTTCCTTTCTTGTAATGGGGTCGGGCATTGAGGCGGCAGGAGTACCATTTCTTGGAGAATAGATAAAGGTGAAAAGTGATGCAAACTCCACCTCTTTTACAAGCTTAACAGTTTTTTCAAAATCTTCATAGGTTTCTCCGGGGAAGCCCACGATAATATCACTTGTAAAGGTAACGCCGTCTATTTTTTCTTTGGCATAGTTAATAAGTTCTAAATATCCTTTACTATCGTAACGGCGATTCATTTGTTTTAAAACTCTGTCGCTTCCTGACTGGAATGGCAAATGAAGATGTCTTTCTACCTTTTTGCACTCTGCTACTGTATCAATCAGCTCTTTAGTACAGTCCTTAGGGTGAGAGGTCATAAATCTGATTACGAAATCTCCCTCAATTGCGTTAAGTCGTCTTAGAAGCTTTGAAAAGTTTATATCCTCGTCTAGTCCTTTTCCGTAGGAGTTCACGTTTTGTCCTAAAAGAAAAATTTCCTTATATCCGCTTTTGACGAGGCACTCTGCTTCTTTTATTATTTCCTCACTTGCTCTGGAACGCTCACGACCTCTGACATATGGTACTATGCAGTAGGTGCAAAAATTGTCGCATCCGTACATAATGGGAAGCCAACCTCTGATTTTTCCGTCACGACTAATAGGAACTCCCTCAACAATTTCGCTACTATCCTGAGAAATTTCAAATATTCTGCCGCTTCCCGTGAGCCTTTTATAAATAAACTCAGGAAGTCTCGTGGTTACGTGGGTGCCGAAAAGCAGGTCTACGTAAGGATAGCTTTTTCTGACTTTGTCTGCTATTATTTGTTGCTGCGCCATACAACCACACACCGCAACAATCATATTTTTGTTTTTTTGTTTGTATTGTTTCATAACACCTATATTGCCGAAAACTCTGTCTTCTGCATGGCCTCTTACGGCACAGGTGTTAAAAAGAACAAAATCCGCTTTTTCTACATCCTCGGTTAAACCATAGCCCATTGTCGTAAGCATTCCCTTAATTTTTTCACTATCCGAAACGTTTTGCTGGCAACCGTAGGTATTGATAAGCGCTAAAGGCTTTTTCCCATAAATTTTAGGAAGTATTTCCTTTACCCTATTTACATATCCCAAAGGGTCGAATCCTGTATTTTTTAGCATATTGGCGTCCTTGTTATTATATATTTATACTATCCGTAATATTATACTACAAAATCGTATCAAAGGCAAGACTTAGAAAAAATTTTAATTTTTTAAAAAAAGCCTTTACTTTTTAGCAAATAGCCGTTATAATGATATTTGTATAGGTACCGATTCATTCGGAATATTTTTAAAAAGAGGTATTATGATATGAAAAAAGTATTCGCAATTCTTTTAGTTATAGCACTTCTCGTAGTTCCCATGAGCCTTAGCGTTAGTGCTGAAGGCGCTATTAATGCCGAAGAGCAAAGAATTATGGAAGCTCTTAAAAGCTCTGTTACTGTAAACGGCGTTGAATTTAAGATTCCTGAAAACTACGTAAATCAGGCAGAGAACTATTTAAAGACTCACGATGTTACTAAGGCAGAGGCTGATGAAGTTCTCGGTTACATTAATGAGGGTAAGGAAATTGTTAAGGCTTCCGACCTTAAGAAAACTTCCGACCTTAAGGTTTTACCTAAAAAGGATAAGCAGGCAATCCTTGACCTTGGTAAAAAGGCATGTGCTGTTGTTGAGTCTACCCTTACCTATGACGGTAAGAACGTTACTATCGTTGCAAACGACTCCGGTGAAACTCTTTTCGATGCCGCTCCAATCGTTAAAACAACAGGTGCAGACAGTGATTTCTCTGTAATGGCTATCGTTGTTTCTTCTGTAGTTGTTTTATTAGGCGCTGCTTTCGTTGCATCTAAAAAATTAGGTTTAATTAAATAATTGAAGAACAAGATTAACAGGGGGCTAACGGAGCATATATTGTTTCCGTTAGCCTTTTTGATTTTAGGACTTTTGTTTCTTTTTCTTACCTTTAATCCTGCGATTAAACTAGTGTCTGATGGCTTTAGTATGTTTTCAAGCCAAAGTTTAAACAGAGAAGAAGAAATTAATAAGGATATTTATAACGGCGAGGTTTTAGAAGGTTATACCGAAACTGTGCCATCCAGCAAAATTCAGTATCCCTTAAGCGGCACAAAGTATGGAATGATTAATATTGAGGCTAATGGTACTCTTTTTGAAATCCCCCTTTATTTCGGAGATTCAAGCGCCATTTTACGTCGAGGTGCAGGGCATTATATGGGTAGCCATTTCCCCGGAGAAGGCTCTACCATTTTAATTTCTGCACATAACAACACCTATTTTAACTGTCTGCAGTTTTTGAAATTTGGAGATAAAATCACAGTTAAGACCAATTACGGTATATACGAATATGCCATTTCAAATGCTCAGATAAAGGATAAAAACGACCCTTCTGCTTATAACCTTGCGGCAAGTGAAGAGAATTTAGTGCTTTACACCTGTTACCCCTTTAACGCTTTAGGACTTACACCAAAGCGCTATTTTGTAACAGCAAAGCTCATAAGCGGCCCTAAGGTTTTGCTTTATGAATAGGCGGTGTTATTATGAATAAAATTTCTACTTTGAAAAAAATTATAACTGTTTTTACCGCCTTTATACTCGCCTTTGCTCTAGCTTGTGTGGGACTTTGTGCTACGGTGAAAATTGTTTCAAACAGTACTTTTATTAATGGCATAATAAACAAGACAGGTTATATCAATTTTGCAGAACAGGAAATAAAAGAAGGTCTTTCGGACCTTGCCATACCAAGTGGTCTTCCATCAAATTTTTTTGATGACAAGCTTTCTTCCACTACTGTTTCACAGATTGTTACAGACTCTGTAAATTGCAATTTTTCAGGAGGCAAAGCCCCTGATTTGAGTTTTATCAAGGAAGAGCTTAAAAATGCCATTACACTTTGGGCTAACGAAAATTTTGTTTTTATAGATGATGCAACAGAATCTGCCGTTTCCCTGCTTGCAGAGGAAGGTTATCGCATAGTTTTAAGGTACAGCAGTCCGGAAATTTTGCAATTTTTAGGCAGACTTACTACCACTTTTTCTAAAATCGCAATCATAGGAATTATTTCCTCTTTAATTCTTTGTGCTTTTACCCTATTCTTCCTATTCAAATTGCTAAGCAGAAAAGAATTTTTCTTTTTTAGTTTCGTTTCTTTCTGCGGCGGTGGTCTTTTAGTGGGTATAATTCCGTTGGTACTGCTTATTACCAATAAGATATCAAGTATAGCAATTTTATCAAAAAGCCTTTATACCTTTATTTGTGGCTTTGTGAACAGTTGTTTAATATTACTTGTTTTATTTGGTGTTTTATTTATTTTAATATCTATTATTCTTGTTTTCTTTGAGCGAAAGCAAAAATAAAATATAGCAAATAAGAAAGCCTCGCAGAAATCTGCGAGGCTTTCTTATTTTGTTTATTTACCGTATAATTCTTGGAGCTTTTCAAGATGTTCTCTTGATGCCTTAGCATTTTCTTCTGCCTTAGCAAAGAGAGCTTCTGCACGCTCTGGGAAGGAACGGGTAAGTGATGCATAACGAGCTTCACCAAGGATAAATTCCTTGTAATCAGCAGTAGCAGGCTTGCTATCAATGGTGAGAGGATTCTTGCCCTCTGCCTTTGCAGCAGGATTGAAGCGGAACATATTCCAATATCCGCAATCAACAGCCTTCTTCATTTCCTTCTGGCAGTTAACCATACCACCCTTGATTGAGTGCATCTCACAAGGAGCGTAACCGATGATAAGTGAAGGACCTGGATATGCTTCTGCTTCCTTAATTGCTTTGAGAGTCTGATTCTGGTCAGCGCCCATAGCAATCTGAGCAACGTAGATATATCCGTAAGACATAGCGATTTCAGCAAGTGACTTCTTAGCGATAGCCTTACCAGCTGCTGCGAACTGAGCAACCTGACCGAGCTGAGAAGCCTTAGAAGCCTGACCGCCTGTGTTAGAGTAAACCTCGGTATCGAATACCATAATATTTACGTCGTTGCCTGAAGCAAGTACGTGGTCGAGACCGCCGAAGCCGATATCGTAAGCCCAACCGTCACCACCGAATATCCATACAGATTTCTTAGAGAGGTATTCCTTCTTAGAAAGAACTGCAGGAGCAGTAGGACAACCGTCCTTAGCTGCCTTTTCAAGTTCTGCAACAAGAGCAGTAGTAGCAGCAGCATTTGCTTCACCATCATTTACAGTTTCAAGGTACTTATTAGCAGCAGCCTTGAACTCATCAGAAGCCTTTTCAGAAGCAGCCATTTCAGTAACCTGTTGGATAAGCTGGTCACGGATAGCCTTCTGTCCGAGGTACATACCAAGACCATGCTCTGCGTTATCCTCGAAGAGTGAGTTAGCCCAAGCAGGACCGTGTCCTTCATTATTTACGGTGTAAGGAGATGTTGCAGCAGGACCACCCCAGATTGAAGAACATCCGGTAGCGTTACTGATGTACATTCTGTCACCGAATAACTGTGTGATAAGACGAGCATATGAAGTTTCTGCACAACCTGCGCAAGAACCAGAGAACTCAAGTAATGGCTTCTTGAACTGGCTTGAAATTAAGTTAGCAGAAGAAGCAATGCCTTCTTTTTCTGTAACGGTAGCTACGCAGTAATCAAATACCTTTTGCTCTGCTTCTTGGCTCTCACGAGCAACCATCTTAAGAGAAGCAGTAGGACAAACGCCGATACATACTCCGCATCCCATACAGTCCATAGGAGATACTGTAAGAGCATATGAATAGCCCTTATTTGTAACGAGTTTTTCCTTAACTGCAAACTTCATACCCTCAGGTGCGTTTGCCTTTTCTTCATCGCTTAAAGCGAATGGACGAATTGTAGCATGTGGGCAAACGAATGCGCACTTGTTACAACCGATACAGGTTTCATTGTTCCACTCAGGTACCATAACGGCAACTCCGCGCTTCTCGTAAGCAGCAGCGCCCTGCTCAAATGTACCGTCTGCATAATCAACGAAAGCAGAAACGGGGAGAGAATCTCCGTCCATCTTAGCAACAGGCTTCATGATGGTATCAACCATCTTAACAAGCTTTTCAGGTCCGTTTTCAGTAACCTTAACGGTATCGTCGGCAGCATCTGCCCAGTCTGCAGGAACGTCAATCTTAACGAATGCGGTAGCACCTGCATCGATAGCCTTATGGTTCATGTCAACAATATCTTGACCCTTCTTGAGATAAGATTTTGTTGCAGCATCCTTCATGTACTGAATAGCATCTTCACTTGGCATAATCTTAGCAAGTGCGAAGAATGCAGACTGAAGGATTGTATTTGTACGCTTGCCCATTCCGATTTCGGCAGCAAGGTCAATAGCGTTAACGGTATAAAGCTGAACATTGTTCTTAGCGATATAACGCTTAGCCTCTGCAGGCATATGAGCATTGAGCTCTTCAGCAGTCCACTGGCAGTTGATAAGGAAGATACCGCCAGGTTTAACGTCGTTAACCATCTTGTAACCCTTGATTACGTATGATGGGTTGTGACAAGCAACGAAGTCTGCTTTATTGATATAGTATGGGCTCTTAATTGGCTTATCGCCGAAACGAAGGTGAGATACGGTGATACCGCCTGTTTTCTTAGAGTCATACTGGAAGTATGCCTGAACGTATTTGTCGGTGTGGTCACCGATGATTTTAATGGAGTTCTTGTTAGCACCAACGGTACCGTCTCCGCCAAGACCCCAGAACTTGCACTCGATTGTGCCTTCTGCAGCGGTGTTTGGAGCTTCCTTCTCTTCGAGAGAAAGACCGGTAACGTCGTCAACAATACCGATAGTAAACTGTGACTTAGGCTCGTCCTTCTTGAGTTCGTCATACACTGCGAATACGCTTGAAGGAGGAGTATCCTTAGAACCAAGACCATAACGTCCGCCAATAACCTTGAGGCTTCTGCCCATAGCTGCAAGAGAAGCAACTACGTCAAGGTATAAAGGCTCACCGAGAGCACCAGGTTCCTTAGTTCTGTCAAGAACTGCAACCTTCTTAACTGTCTCAGGAATAGCAGCAGCAAGTTTTTCTGCGCTGAAAGGACGATATAGGCGAACCTTTACAAGACCAACCTTTTCACCCTTAGCGGTTAGGTAATCAATAACCTCTTCTGCAACGTCGCAGATAGAACCCATTGCTACGATTACTCTCTCAGCGTCAGGAGCACCATAATAGTTAAAGAGCTTGTAATCTGTACCAAGTTTAGCATTAACCTTGTCCATATACTCTTCAACAATTGCAGGAACTGCGTCATAGTACTTATTGCAAGCCTCACGATGCTGGAAGAAGATATCTCCGTTTTCGTGAGAACCTCTCATTACAGGACGCTCAGGATTTAAAGCACGCTTTCTGAATGCGTCAACTGCATCCATATCGCACATTTCTTTAAGGTCTTCAAAATCCCAAACCTGAATCTTTTGAATTTCATGAGAAGTTCTGAATCCATCGAAGAAGTTGATGAAAGGAACTCTGCTCTTAATGGTAGCAAGATGTGCTACTGCACCAAGGTCCATAACTTCCTGGGTGTTGGTTTCTGCAAGCATAGCGAAACCTGTCTGACGACAAGCATATACGTCAGAATGGTCACCGAAAATGTTAAGAGCGTGTGATGCTACGCAACGTGCAGATACGTGGAACACGCATGGTAGTAATTCACCTGCAATCTTATACATATTGGGAATCATAAGAAGAAGTCCCTGTGAAGCGGTATAAGTTGTTGTTAAAGCACCAGCTGCCAATGAGCCGTGTACTGTACCTGAAGCACCTGCTTCAGACTGCATCTCGGCAACCTTTACAGTTGTTCCGAAAATGTTTTTGAGCCCTTGCGCAGACCACTGGTCAACATAGTCAGCCATTGGGCTGGACGGAGTGATGGGGTAAATTCCCGCAACCTCTGTAAACGCATATGACACGTGTGCCGCAGCGTTGTTACCGTCCATGGTTTTGAATTTTCTTGCCATGAAAATTTCCTCCTTGTTTTTTACACTGAGAATTTCATCTCATACATCATATATTTTACTACTTTTTCGTCAATAAGTAAATAGTTTTTTTATGATTTTAAAAAAATTTTTAAAAAATAAAAACAGAGGATGAAAATTAAATTTCATCCTCTATAATTTCATAGATTTCTTCGTCCTCTGCAAAATACGTTTGTACTCCGTATTCCCCGATATTCACTATTTTTTTGCCCTTTTTGTTTGCATAAATCAGAGTGCTTTTAGTACCACCGCTTTTTCCGTCATAATAAGTTAGAACCATATCACTGTTATCAATCATATAACAATTTCTTTTATGGAAACAGCCTTTATAATAATCCTTTCCCATAACCACTATTTCATCGGCTTCTTTTAGTATATTGTTATACTTTTTCTTCCAAAAATCAGGAAAGCTTTTAGCCTGTTCCTCAAAGGGTTTTACGCATATAAGTTCTATAGCGGCATCGGTTTTAGCTTCCCTTAGCGTTAGCACCGCCTCGGCTCCAAGAATATCAAATCCCATTGCCATTCCACAGTAAAATCTTGTTACTCCTTGGTCGCCAAGTGAAAATACTGCGCCGTAAAGCTTATTTTCAAATTCTAAATACTCTTTTGTATCATCACATAAATTGAAATCAAATTTTTCAGGTCGGTAACCTGTAAAACAGCAACTTTTCGATAAATTATTTTCCATATAATTTACGCCTTGCGTTTTTGGTAGGAAGGCTCGCAGGTTACGCTAACTCCTAAGCGCTTAAATACCTTTTCATCCACCTGAGAAAGAATTACGGTAGAATGAACCTGACAACCTCTTATTTTCTCAAGCTGGTCCATAGCAAGTTTAGCGTTTTCATCCTGTGCCGCACAAATAGACAAGGCTATAAGCACCTCGTCGGTGTGAAGTCTTGGGTTGCGGTTGCCGAAATGCTCGGTTTTAAGCTGCTGAATAGGCTCTATAACCGATGGAGAAATAAGATGAACACTGTCATCAAGTCCCGCCAGTTCCTTTAAAGCATTTAATAAAAGGGCGGAAGATGAGCCTAAAAGCTCTGTGGTTTTTCCTGTTACTATTGTGCCGTTGGGCAATTCCATAGCGGCGGCAGGAAGTCCTGTCACCTCTGCTTTTAATAGGGCAGGAGAAACAACGCTTCTGTCCGATTTGGTAACACCTGCTTTTTTCATAAGAAGCTCAAGTTTGAATACCTCTTCATCACTTGCTTTGCCTTTTTTCTGTTCGCAAAGTGCAGTATAGTATCTGCATATAATTTCATCACAGGAAGCCTTTTTAACCACATCATCATCGGTAATGCAGTTGCCCACCATATTAACTCCCATATCGGTAGGAGATTTGTACGGACACTCTCCCATTATCTGCTCAAACATAGCTGTAACAACAGGGAAAACCTCAACGTCACGGTTATAGTTAACGGTTGTTTTACCGTAGGCTTCCAAATGGAAGGGATCTATCATATTAACGTCATTAAGGTCGGCTGTTGCCGCCTCATAAGCAAGGTTTACAGGGTGGCTAAGAGGGATGTTCCAAATTGGGAAGGTTTCAAATTTAGCATAGCCTGCCTTTACTCCCCTCTTGTTATCGTGGTATAACTGAGAGAGGCAGGTTGCCATTTTACCGCTTCCGGGACCCGGTGCGGTTACAACCACTAATTCTCTCGTAGTCTCAATATACTCGTTTTTGCCAAAACCATCATCACTAACAATTTTTGAAATATTTGATGGATAGCCGTCAATGGCGTAATGCTTATAAACCTTGACACCAAGGTTTTCAAGGCGTTGTTTAAAAGCCTCGGCGGTAGGTTGTCCGCCAAAGCGAGTAAGCACTACGCTACCTACAAAAAGACCTATGTTACGGAAGATATCTATAAGTCTGATAACATCCATATCGTAGGTAATTCCTAAGTCCCCACGCTGCTTATTCTTTTCAATGTCTGCAGAATTTATAACGATTACGATTTCAACCTGATCTTTTAACTGCAAGAGCATTCTGAGTTTACTATCGGGTTGAAAACCGGGCAAAACCCTTGAAGCGTGATAGTCATCATAGAGTTTGCCGCCAAACTCAAGATAAAGCTTTCCTCCAAACTGAGAAATGCGCTCCTTGATATGAGCCGACTGCATCTGCAAATATTTTTCGTTATCAAAGCCTATTTTTTTCATAAACAATCCTCTTGAAATTAAAGTTATTTATTAATCTTCGCCGTTTCGGTCCGAGTTTCTTCTGTGCTAAATTGATTAATCATCTTTTTATACTTTGTATTTGATATTAAAAGCAAGATTGCTGCTATAACCATAAACATTGCCCACATAAATATAGCTGTGTGCCAACCAAAATTTTCTATAAGCAAAGGAACAACATAAGATGATAAAACAAAGCTCGCCGCCATCGCACTGTTTAAAATGCCTGCTGCCATTCCCGACTTGCCAAATTTAGCATATGTCATTGTATAACGTGTTCTAAGGAGAGCAGCAAATGATTCGGCTACTGCAACAATGCTAAAGCATGAAACCATTGCAAAAATAGGTACACTTCCTACAAAGGAGCAAACTATCAACGGAGGTATCATTGATACAAAAGAAATTGCCATACCTAAAACCTCGTTTTTTACCGATTTGCAAATTTTTCCTGCAAGCAACGTGCCTATTAGCCCTGCAATAAGAAAGACTATTGTAAGAATATTACCCAAAGAAGATGAAACCTTATCATAATTCTCTACAAACATTATAGATGCAAAGGTTTTTTGGCTCTGTGTGGTAGCCGTAGAAAATATAAGTGATGCAACAACAAAGAAAAATCCGCTTTTTAAAAGCACTTCTTTTGTAGAGAGGCTATAATTCACTTTAGAAGAGTTGTTATCAACCTCATATTTTTCCTTTCTGTCCCATTTCATATAAGGGCTTAAACGTTTTTCAAAGAGGTGTAAACCAACAGTAAATAAAGCAAGTGCTACAATAGTTATAATAAAACTATATTTCCAGTGAGGCACTATTGCCGCCAATAAATAAGTTGTTATTAATCCTGCCGTTGTTGAAAAAGATATATAGTAGGACATCATTTTTCTATCTTCTTTTACAAGCTGGGAAGAAATAATTTTAAAAATACCGGGCCAAATACCAAACTGAATAATACCATTAAAGGTCCATGCAGCAAGCATAACATAATAGTTATCGCTAAAGAAGAAAACAATTATGTTGGCAACTATTGCTCCCAATAGTCCGATTTTTATCATACGCTCCGGACTGCGTTTATCTACAATCATACCTCCAATAATCTGGAAGGGTGCATATACAATGTAAAACATTGCAATTATAAATCCTGTTTGAGATTTTGTCATAATGCCATCCGAAACTATACTGGCAAGAGCGCCGTTAAAATTACTTTTACTTATGTAAACGATTACATAAAGTGCCCATAAAAACCAGAAAAAATTTCGGCTTATTTTCTTGTTTTCAAGATGTATATTGACTTCTTTTTCTACATCAATAACACTATCTCTTGCCGACATACTCAATCTCCCTGTTGCATTTATAACACTAGCCATTTTATTATATCGCACCTAAAACATTTTTTCAACAAATAATTGTTATTTTTTTATTGACTTGAATAAATATTTATGTATAATAGTTAAGGTGTTAATTATTAACAAGTTAACGAAGGTGAAGTATGGATAAAAAAACAGACGTCAGAGAACTTAAAAGCAAGTTTATGCATATCAATCGTATGCATCACAAGCTCGCTGAAAAAATGCTTATCACAACAGGTGTGCACAGAAACCAACATATGCTTTTAATGCATCTTTATCGAACAAACGAGGTTCCCTCTCAAAAGGAGCTTGCCAACTGTTTCAGAATAAGTCCTGCGGCAGTAGCAGTATCCTTAAAAAAACTTGAAAATGAAGGTTATATATCCAGAAATACAAGTGAAAACGACAGTAGATATAACAAAATCACCATTACTGCGAAAGGAAAGGGCGTTGTAGAAAAGTCCAGAGAAATTTTAGACGGCCTTGACGAGCGTTCCTTTGGTAATTTAAGTAGTGAGGAAAAAGAAATTTTAGGCGTTTTGCTTGATAAGGTTATTGATAATTTGAAAGAAGGCTCTATATGAAAAAATGGTTAAAATACGTTAAACCACACGCCCTTTATTTTGTATTGGGCCCTTTGTGTATGATAATTGAGGTTATAGGAGACGTGCTTATGCCTTATTTCCTTTCCATACTCATAAATGCAGGTATGGACGGAACCCTTACAGTTGGTAAGAGCATTGGCCTTGCAGGTCTTATGATTTTAACGGCACTTATTATGATGGCCGGCGGCGTTGGCGGTAGCTACTTTGGCTCCAAGGCTTCGGTTAACTTTGCCGCTGACTTGAGAAGTGATATTTTCTCTAAAGTGCAAAAATTCTCTTTTGCCAACATTGATAAGTTTTCCACCGGTTCTTTAGTTACACGTCTTACCAATGACGTAACACAAATTCAGAATATGGTTAATATGCTGCTGAGAATGTTCCTTCGTTCTCCCGGTATGCTTATTGGCGCTCTTATTATGGCCATTACCATAAGACCTTCATTAACCGTTGTTTTTGCCGTTGTTATTCCCCTTATGGCTCTTTCGGTTTTCTTTATTATTCGCACAGGCTTTAGTCGTTTTGCAAAGGTTCAGGAAAGAATTGACCATCTCAACTCTACTGTTCAGGAAAACATCACAAACGTCAGGGTTGTTAAGTCCTTTGTAAGAGAAGATTTTGAAAGAGAAAAATTTGGGAACGCCAACAATAGTCTGAAAAATACCGCAATGTCGGCAATGCGTGTTATGATTTTTATGTCCCCTGTTATGACTATCTTTATGAATCTTGCAACCGTTGCGGTTTTATGGTTTGGCGGTCAGATTGTTTTAGGAGAAGCAGGAATGATTGGCGGTATGCAGATTGGCGACCTTTCTGCCTTTTTAACCTACGTTTCTCAAATTCTTATGTCCCTTATGATGATTACTCATATGCTTATGATGTCCTCCAGAGCTTTAGCCTCTGCAAAGAGAATTTCTGAGGTTTTAGACGAGAAAAGTGACATTAATGATGACAATGCAGCATATAAAGACAAGGTGATTGAAAAGGGCGAAATTGAATTTAAAAATGTTGGATTTAGGTACTATAAAAATAGTGAAGACCAGGTTCTCGAAGACATTAACTTGAAAATAGAAGCAGGTTCTACTGTGGGTATTATTGGCTCAACAGGTTGCGGAAAAACATCCCTCGTTTCCCTTATTCCAAGACTTTATGATGCAGACGAAGGCGAAGTTTTAATCGACGGCATAAACGTTAAAGATTATTCTATTTTCAACCTTCGTGAAGGTGTTGGAATGGTGCTGCAAAAGAATGTTTTATTCTCAGGAAGCATCGAGGAAAATTTGCGTTGGGGTATGGAAAATGCTACCAAGGAAGAACTGCAAAAAGCCGCTTCTTATGCTCAGGCGCACGGTTTTGTTATGGGCTTTACTGAAGGGTATGACACCGAGCTTGGTCAAGGCGGTGTGAATATTTCAGGCGGACAAAAGCAACGCCTTTGTATTGCAAGAGCACTCCTTAAAAAGCCTAAAATTCTTATTCTTGACGACTCTACAAGTGCGGTAGATACCGCAACAGAAAAGGAAATACGCTCTTCCTTTAAAAACGAGCTTAAAGGCTCTACCAAGATTATTATTGCACAAAGAATTTCCTCGGTTATTGAATCGGATACCATCGTTGTTATGAATGACGGAAAAATAACCGGTATAGGCAAACACCAAGAACTACTTGAAAACTGCGAGGAATATAAAGAAATTTATTATTCCCAGACTGACAAAAAGGAGGAATAGCAAATGGCAAAAAGAACACTGGAAACACTCCAAAAACGTTATTCCTCACGTCACAACTCAGGCAGTATGAGAGGAATGGGTGGTCCACGTGGCGGTGGCCCGGGAGCTCGGGCTCGTGCTATGGGCGGCGGAAAACCTA
>JAFXDV010000006.1 GCA_017521125.1 Clostridia bacterium | reverse complement strand
GCGTTCGTCCTGAGCCAGGATCAAACTCTCTAAAATATTCTATCTAAACACCTCTCGGCGTTCAAATCTATTTCAGAACATTTGCTGCTCTTTTTCAAGACTTTTTATGCTGACGCATTTCTTAAATCTTGTCCTTAAATTTACTTTGATTTCTCATCAAAATTGTCGGGTCCAATTTCTTTTCTTAGTCGTTGTTTAATTTTCAAGGTCCATCTTTTTTTCGCTCCGCTTTTTGCGGCGCCTGATTATATTACCACATACGCAACCCATTGTCAAGCATTTTTTTGCAGTTTTTTTAAAAAATTTTTAAACCTCAATTTTTGCACTAAAAATTGAGGTTTAATTGACAGTTTTTATCTATTTTTTATAGTTTTCCATATACCTTTTAAGCTTTTGAAGAGCTTTTTTCTCTTTTCGTGAAACCTGCACCTGAGAAATATTTAAAATTTCTGCCGTTTCGGTTTGAGTTTTTTCGGTAAAAAATCTGAGCTTTATAATTTTTTGTTCTTCCCCTTCTAAAAATTTCAAGCCTCTTTCAATGTCAAGATGCAGACAAATTCCTTTTTCGTTATCCTCTGAAGGAAGTTCAAGTTCTCCTACGCCGTCCTCATCTTCATAGGTAAGAGACAATACCTGACGGGATGAACAAATCGCCTCACTTATTTCTTCTGGAGTGGCATTTAATATTTGCGCTAATTCTTGTACTGTGGGCTCGACGCCCTTTAATCTTTCAAACTTTTCTTTTTCTCTTGTTACTTTTAGGGAAAGCTCTTTTAGTGTACGGGAGACTTTAATTGCTCCGCCGTCTCTGAAGAGTCTTTTTATTTCCCCTAAAATTACCGGTACTGCGTAGGTAGAAAACCTCAGTCCTCTTTCCTCATCAAAACCGTCTGCCGCTTTGACAAGGCCTACGCACCCTGCCTGAAACATATCGTCATATTCAAGTCCTCGGTTTGTAAAGTGTTTGCAACAAGAGTGAACTAATTTTATGTTATCCTCTATGAGCGCCGACCTTTCAGACATTTTCTCTCACGCTTATTCTCTTTTCCATGGTAACGGTGGTGCCTTTCCCCAAGGTTGAGCGAACTTTAAGATTATCGGTAAAACTTTCCATGACCGCAAAGCCAAGGCCTGCTCTTTCTCCTCCCGCAGTTGTGAAAAGCGGTTCCATCGCCTGTTTTATATCCTCTATTCCACAACCCTTGTCCTTGATTTTTATTCTCAGCCTTTTTTCAGGAAGTATGGCACAATTTATGTATATATCTCCGATTGTATTTGCATAGGCGTGAACTATACAGTTGGTTACCGCTTCGGAAACGGCGGTTTTGATGTCTGAAATCTCTTCAACTGTTGGATCAAGTTGCGCCGCAAATGACGCCACTGCCACACGAGCAAAGCTCTCGTTTGTTGAGCGAGACGGTATTTTAAGCGAAAATGTATTTATTGCTTTCATCAGTTTTCTCCTTTATCGATTTTGGCAAGTTTTTCTATTCCCGATAGCTTCATTACTTTATATATATTGGGAGGAAGATTGGAAAGATTTAGTTTTGCTCCGCTTTTTTGGAGATTTTTATATCTTCCCATAACAAGTCCTATTCCCGAGCTATCCATAAAGGTCACCCTATCAAAATCTAAAATCAAAAGAGAGGGCATATTAAACTCCACCGCCGCATCTATCTCTTCTCTCATACCCTTTGCGGCATGATGGTCAATTTCTCCCTCTAAATAAACGGTTAATACCTCGCCTACCGAATGAATGTTTACAGGCATTTTGCACCTCCGAAAAAAATTAAGGACAAGCCTTTTTTTTAGTATAAAGGCTTGTCCTTAAAATATATGTCATATTGGGTTGTCGAAAACTTATTTAAAATAGGAGATTAGGTCATCTCTTATGCCTCCGGCAAGATAAAGAGAACCAAAAACAAAAAGTGGACCTTCTTTTAAGTTTTGAACGGCTATTTCAATGGCTTCTTTATAACTATTTGCTACTAAAACATCCTCGCAGTGTTTTCTCGCAAGAGTTGCTAGGTCCTCTGCAGACATTGTTCTTGGGTTTTCCTTAACGGTCACAGTAATTACTCTTTTTACAAAGGGTAAAGTAGTTTCAAGAAAACTATCACAGTCTTTATCTGCCATCATTCCCATAATTGCAACAACATTTTTATGTTTTTTGAGGAAATCGGCAAGGGCTTTTCCTCCGTTTTGATTATGGGCGCCATCTAAAACTACTAATGGCTTTTCTGAAATAACCTCAAGTCTTGCAGGAATACTTGCCGAGGCTATACCCTCTGTTATATGGTTTTGAGAAACTGAAACTCCTGCGGTTTTTACCGTTTCGATAACAGTCAGGGCATTATAAATCTGGTGTTCTCCGCTAAGCGTTGTTTTATATTCTTCATTATTATATATGAAGCGATTACCAAAGTCGTCGCTATTTAGAATTTCTAAATTATCTGTGTTTGGCAAAACAAATTTTTTTGAATACGCTTTTATTGTTTCTTCGGCCTGTTTTTCCTGTAGCGGATAGCAAATGGTGGGACCATTTTTTATAATTCCGCTTTTTTCCATTGCAATTTTTTCTAAAGTATCCCCTAGATATGCGGTATGGTCAAAATCAATTCGAGTAATGACCGAAGCCAAATTTTCTTTTATAACGTTAGTGGCATCAAATCTGCCGCCAAGACCTGTCTCGAGTATTACTATATCACATTTTTTATATTTAAAATAAAGCATTGCCATAGCGGTTATGAATTCAAATTCAGTAACAACCACATTAGTGTTTTTAACCTGCTTACAGAGCTCTGCTAAGATGTCTTTTTCTATATACTCCCCATTAAACTGAATTCTCTCCCTGAAATCAACCACGTATGGAGAGGTATAAAGACCGGTTTTAAGACCTGCTTTCATATATATATTGGAAAGCATTGTGCAAACCGAGCCTTTTCCGTTGGTTCCTGCAACGTGGATAAATTTAAGGTCATCTTGAGGATTACCAAGTTTATTTAGCAGTTCGCTTATTCTCTCAAGTCCCGGCTTTGAGCCAAAAACTAAAAGAGAGTGGATATAGTTTAACGCTTCATTATAATTCATAAAAAATTCCTTTAATATCTTTCTCAAAATTTTAAAAAATAATACTGAGGTGATAATATGGATAAGAAAAAGCCTTTTGAAGAAAAAGAAGATGAAAAGCCTTTAGTCCCTGAAATTTATATGGACCAAAACCAGACAGTTTTAGAAAACGATGAAACAAATATTAAATATTCAAACCGTATGCTTTTTTAAAAAGCATACGGCTCGATATTATTTACTGATTTTTGCAATACTGTCTTCCAGTAGAGCAATTCTGTCAAGTGTTTTAGCTAAAAGCTCTCTCTGTTTTGCAACAACGGCCTCAGGAGCCTTTGCTACGAAGCCTGCGTTATTAAGCTTGCTCTCATAGAAGTTTTTATCCTTTAATGCGGCTTCCATCTCTTTTTCAAGACGTGCAAGTTCTGCCTTAAAGTCAACAAGCTCGTTCATAGGCATATAAACTGTAGCCGAATCGGTTACGACTCTGACAGCATCCTCTACGCCTTCTATTTCTGCTTTAGAAACGGTTACGTCAGAAGCAGAAGCGAGTTTGCATACATAAGGAGCTCCGTTATTAAAGGTTTCTTCAAAGTTGGTTACGATATAAACCTTTGCCTTGCGTGAAGGGGGTACGTTCATTTCGTTACGGCGGTTTCTTATAGCTCTGATAACCTCCATAACCTTTTCAAACTCTTCCTCTTCTGCCTTAAAGGAAAGCTCATCGGTATAAACCGGCCAATCGGACACCATAATAGCCTCGCCACTATGTGGCAATGACTGCCAGATTTCCTCGGTGATAAATGGCATAAACGGATGGAGAAGCTTTAATACTCCTGTAAATACGTGGAGTAATACTCCTCTTGCCACGTCTGCCTGTTCCTTTTCTGCTGTAAGGCGAGATTTTGCAACCTCAATATACCAGTCGCAGAAGATGTCCCAAATAAAATCGTAGAGTTTTGCTACTGCAAGACCGAGTTCGTACTTATCCAGATTATCGGTAACTTCTTTTACAAGTGTGTTGAATTTAGATAAAATCCACTTATCCTCTAATGCAAGATTTTCTGATAGCGGAATTTCTTCAGCAGAGTCGAGATTCATTCTGATAAAGCGTGCGGCATTCCAAATCTTATTAGCAAAGTTTCTGCTTGCCTCTACTCTTTCAGGTGAATATCTCATATCGTTACCGGGTGTGTTTCCGGTAGCAAGTGTAAATCTTAGTGCATCGGCACCGTATTTTTCAATTTCAACAAGCGGGTCAATTCCGTTACCTAATGACTTGGACATTTTAACACCATTAGCATCACGAACAATACCGTGGAATAGTACTGTCTTGAATGGAACGGTATCGGTGTACTCAAGTCCTGAGAAAATCATACGAGCAACCCAGAAGAAGATAATATCGTATCCTGTAACTAAAGTGTCGGTAGGATAGAAATATTTAAGGTCGATATTATCCTCAGGCCAACCAAGTGTTGAGAATGGCCAAAGAGCCGAAGAGAACCAGGTATCTAAGGTGTCCTCGTCCTGACTTAAATTCTGACTCTGGCACTTAGGACAAGCGGTTGGGGCGTTATGGCTTACGATAACCTCGCCGCAGTCTGCACAGTACCAGGCAGGAATTCGGTGTCCCCACCAAAGCTGACGAGAAATACACCAGTCTTTAATATTCTCCATCCAGTTGAAGTAAATCTTCTCGAGACGTGCAGGAATAAACTTAATGTCGCCGTTTTTAACAGACTCAATTGCAGGCTTTGCGAGAGGTTCCATCTTTACAAACCACTGCTTAGAAATTCTTGGCTCTACAACAGAGTTGCAACGGTAACAAGAGCCAACATTATGCTTAAGTGGCTCGGTCTTTACAAGATTTCCTGCAGCTTCAAGGTCGGCAACAATAGCCTTTCTTGCTTCATAACGGTCAAGTCCCTCATATTTTCCGCAAAGTTCATTCATCTTAGCGTCGTCGGTCATAACGTTTATAACAGGTAGGTTATGACGGAGTCCAACCTCAAAGTCGTTGGGGTCGTGAGCAGGCGTAATCTTAACAACGCCTGTACCAAAATCCATTTCAACATATGAGTCGGCAACAACAGGAATTTCTCTGTTAACTAAAGGTAAAATTACCTTTTTACCCACAAGGTGCTTATATCTTTCATCGTCAGGATGAACTGCAACTGCAGTATCGCCAAGCATAGTTTCAGGTCTTGTTGTGGCAAGCTGAACATACTCATCAGAGTCGGCAACCTTATAACGAATATGCCAAAAATGTCCTTCGCTTTCGTTATATACAACCTCTGCGTCGGAAATTGAAGTCAGACAGTGGGGGCACCAGTTAATGATGCGCTCTCCTCTGTAGATAAGCCCTTTATTATAAAGTCTTACAAAGACCTCTTTTACTGCATTAGAGCAACCTTCGTCAAGAGTAAATCTTTCTCTGTCCCAGTCGCAAGAAGCACCGAGCTTCTTGAGCTGACTGATAATAGTGCCACCGTATTTTTCTTTCCACTCCCAAGCACGTTCTAAGAACTTTTCTCTGCCGATGTCTTCTTTTGTGAGTCCCTCGGCTTTCATAGCCTCAACGATTTTTGCCTCTGTTGCAATAGAAGCGTGGTCGGTACCGGGCAGCCATAAAGCTGCTCTGCCCTGCATTCTTCTGTATCGAATCAGAATATCTTGCAAGGTTTCGTCAAGGGCATGTCCCATATGGAGCTGTCCTGTAATATTTGGTGGTGGTATAACTATTGTATAAGGTTCTTTATTTGCGTCGACCTCGGCGTGAAAGTATTTTCCGTCAAGCCAGAATTTATATATTCTATCCTCTACTTCGCTGGGGTCATATACTTTTGCTAATTCTTCTGCCAATTAAATCACTCCAAAAAAACTTGTGCTTCAATATCCATTAACCACTATCATACGGCATTTTTTTTGCTTTGTCAAATAATTCCTATAATAATGCCTGATTTCTGAGATATATTATTATTGTCGGCTAAAATTTTATCATGCGTTTGCGCCGACTTACCGCCTAAATTCTGTTGTTTTAGAGTTTAGGCGGTTTGCTATTTAAAAGGTTAGCTGTGTTTCCTCTGTCTCCTTCTTAAAGCTTCCTGCGGCAGGAAGGTTTTTAGCTCTGAATCGATACGGACTGTCAAGCATACCCTCGGTTACAATCTCTGCCGAGTAAATTCTTTGTCCCCTCTTTTGAGTCATTACCGCAATACCGCCGTTATCCTTAGTGGCTTTTGGGGATATTGCTGATGAATTTACAAGAAGCACTCTTCCGTTTGTGGAAGTCAGGAATAAATCACAATCTTCTTTTATATAAAGAATGGTGTGAAGATTATATTTTGAGCAATAAGCGTTAATAAGTTTCTTGCGATTGGTTTTTGTAGCGTAGGAAGAAAGGGGAACCTTTGCTATTCTACCATTATCGAATATAAAGAGCATATAGCCTTTATAATCGGTAGTGTCTACCATATAAATTGCGTTTTCGTCTGTTTCAAAGTCAAGCTTTGCAGGAATATAATCTCCGAGCAGACTGGCTTTACCGTCACTGAAATCTGCGGTTTTCGATTTGTAAACCTGGCACTTGTTTGAGAAGAACAACAGGTCTGCAGCATTGGTAGATTCTTGTTGTTGGGTGAGTATATCCCCCTCTTTAAGTTTCTGCTCTCCGCTCATTCTAAGAGACTGTGGAGTTATCTTCTTAAAGTAACCATCTCTGGTAAAGAAGAGGTTTACAGGAGAATTGTCAACCTCAACCGTCAAGTCTTCAGTCAATTCCTCGCTATTTTCAATGATAACGGTTTTTCTATCCTTGCCGTATTTTGCAATAACGCCTTCCAACTCTTTTACAATAATGCTAAGCTGTTTGCGGCGGGAAGCAAGGATGTCTTCCATTTCCTTAATTTCTTTTTCAAGCTTTTCGATATCCTCAAGTCTTTTAAGGATATATTCTCTGTTTAAATGACGGAGTTTGATTTCGGCTACATATTCTGCCTGAATTTCATCAATACCAAAGCCAATCATAAGGTTGGGAACAACCTCTTTTTCTTCTTCGGTTTCTCTTACAATCTTTATAGCCTTATCTATATCAAGGAGAATTTTTGAAAGCCCCTTTAAGAGATGTAGTCTATCTTTAGCCTTTGAAAGAGAATAATAAACTCTACGTTTTACACATTCATTTCTAAAGGCTACCCACTCGCTGATAAGCTCTTTTACGCCCAAAACCTGAGGTGAACCTGCAATAAGCACGTTGAAGTTACAAGAAAAAGAATCTTCTAAAGGCGTTGCTTTATAAAGCTTTTTCATTAGCTTATCAGGGTCGGTTCCCCTCTTTAGGTCGATTGTGATTTTAAGACCTTTAAGGTCGGTTTCATCACGAATGTCATTTATTTCGGTTATCTTCTTCTGCTTTACAAGGTCGATAACCTTTTCTATAATCGCTTCACTTGTAGTGGTTGGCGGAATTTCCTTAATATCAATACAGTTTGCAGATTTATCGTAAGAATAGGTGCCTCTTACCTTAAAGCTACCTCTACCGGTTCTGTAAATTTCCTCCATTTCCTCACGCTTATAAAGCAGCTGGCCGCCAATGGGGAAATCAGGTGCTAAGAGTGTATCTGCCACGTTTATATCGTTATCCTTAATATAAGCGATGGTAGTTTCGCAAACCTCTTTTAAGTTAAATGGACAAATAGAACTTGCCATACCTACCGCAATACCCGTATTTGCATTAACAAGTACAGATGGGAAGGTTACAGGGAAAAGGACAGGTTCCTTCATTGTAGCATCGTAGTTGTCTACAAAATCTACAGTGTCCTTGTCAATATCGGCAAAAAGTTCTGCGGCGATTGGCGCAAGTTTTGCCTCGGTATAACGGGAAGCGGCATATGCCATATCCCTTGAATAAGCCTTACCAAAGCTTCCCTTTGATGCAACAAATGGATGAAGTAATGCTTCATAGCCTTCTGACAGGCGCACCATTGTTTCATAGATAGCGGCATCGCCGTGGGGGTTTAGCTGCATAGTTCTACCCACAATATTTGCCGACTTAATCGTACCACCATTTAAAAGCCCCATATTATACATTGTATAAAGGAGTTTTCTGTGCGACGGCTTGAATCCGTCAATTTCAGGAATGGCACGTGAAACAATAACGCTCATGGCATAGGGCATATAGTTCGTTTGGAGTGTTTCGGTAATAGGTTGCTCAACAACCGCCCCTGCGCCTGCAATATATGCGTTGGGTTTTGGAGTTTCTTTAACCGTTTCTGTTTTCTTTTTTCTTGGAGCCATAAAGTAATATCCTCACTAACTTACGTCAACGTCATCAAGATACAAGTATCCGTTTTCTGCAATAAATTCTTTTCTGCCCTGAAGATTATCTCCAAGGAGCAAATCGAACATTTCTGCTGTTCTTTGGGCATCCTCAGGAAGCACCCTTACAAGTCTTCTGGTTTCAGGATTCATTGTGGTCAGGTTCATCATATCAGGTTGGTTTTCGCCAAGTCCCTTTGAACGCTGTAATGTATATTTTTGCCCTTTTATCATCTCGAGAATTTCTGCCTTCTCTTTTTCATCATAGGCAAAATAAGGCTTTTCCTTAGTGTTAATCTCATAAAGTGGAGTTTCTGCAATATAAACCTTGCCCTCATTTATAAGGGTAGGCATCAGTCTATAAAGCATTGTCAAAATAAGTGTTCTTATCTGAAATCCGTCTACGTCGGCATCGGTACAGATAATTACTTTATTCCAACGGAGATTATCAAGGCTAAAGGTTGATAGGTCTTTACTTGCCTTAGATTTTACCTCTACACCACAACCAAGAACTTTAATAAGGTCGGTTATAATGTCGCTTTTAAATACTCTATCGTATTCCGCTTTCAGACAGTTAAGAATTTTACCTCTTACAGGTATTATTGCCTGAAACTCCGAATCACGTGCAAGTTTACAGGAGCCAAGTGCCGAGTCACCCTCTACTATAAAGAGTTCTCTGACCGAGACGTCACGGCTACGGCAATCAACAAACTTCTGTACTCGGTTAGCCATATCGTTAGAGGACTGGAGAGTTTTCTTTATGTTTATTCTTTCTCTTTCGCTCTTTTCACGACTACGCTTGTTTATAAGTACCTGCTCGACAATCTTATCTGCCTCAGCCTTATTTTCTATAAAGTAAATTTCGAGTTGCCGACGGAGAAAATCGGTCATTGCTTCTTGAATAAATCTGTTGGTAATAGCCTTTTTGGTCTGATTTTCATAAGAGGTCTGGGTTGAAAACGAAGAAATTACCAACACCATACATTCTTCTACGTCAGTAAAGGTTATTCTGCTTTCATTCTTAGTGTATTTATTTTGTTGCTTTATATAAGCATCTATCTGAGAAACGAAGGCGCTTCTGACTGCCTTTTCAGGAGCTCCGCCGTATTCAAGCCAAGAAGAGTTGTGGTAATATTCTTTTAATTGTCTTTTATTGGAAAAGCTGAGACAGGCATTGATTTTCACCCTGTATTCAGGCTTGTCCTCACGGTCCTTACCCTTTCTCTCGGTTGACCAGCTTTGAATTGAAGTAATGCCTTCCTCGCCTACAACCTCGCTGACATAATCTTTTATTCCGTTTTCAAAAGAGAATTCTTTTTCTATAAATTTGTTTCCGTCCTGCTCACGGAATATAAAAAGAAGTCCGTCGTTTACTATTGCCTGACGGCGAATAACGTCAATAAAATATTCTGACGGAATGTTGATGTCGGTAAAAACGTCAATATCAGGCTTCCAACGTGTTTTTGTTCCCGTATCCTTGCCTGTATAAACCTCTTTTTTAAGTCCGCCAACGTTATAACCTTTTTCAAAATGAAGATTATATTTATATCCGTCACGTTTGATTTCTACGTCCATATATTCGGAAGAATACTGGGTTGAACACAGGCCAAGGCCATTAAGACCAACTGAAAACTCATAGTTTCCGCCGTCGTTGGTGTCATATTTACCGCCTGCATAAAGCTCACAATATAGAAGTTCCCAGTTGAAGCACTGCTCTTTATTATTGAAATCAACGGGGGCGCCTCGACCAAAGTCCTGAACCTCGATGGAGCCGTCACTAAACTTGGTTATGATAATCTTTTTACCATAGCCTTCTCTTGCTTCGTCAATAGAGTTGGATATAATTTCAAAGACAGAATGTTCGCAGCCATCCAGCCCGTCCGAACCGAAAATAACTCCAGGTCTTTTTCGTACTCGGTCAGGTCCTTCAAGCTTTTTAATACTGTCGTTTCCATAATCTTTAGAAGTCTTTGCCATTAGGAATCTCCTTAATATACAATATATTTAATTATACACTATATCTTGTGTTATAGTCAAGGAATTATGTAATTTATGGCAATAGATAACAAAAAGCTTTCTGCGATTTTGCAGAAAGCTTTTTAAGTTATTAGTTATTAACCTGTAATACCTACACGGTCGATACTTTCGATGAACCAACGCTGAACAATCATATAGAATACAAGCATTGGTGCAATAAATAATATACAGGCCGAGTTTTTGATAGCTACTGAGTTGTAGTCTCTGTTACCATGATCGGTCAATATTGCTGACATATTTTTGGAGAAATATTTAATTTGAACCGATAACGGCATTTTACCTGAAAGGAACATAGAACTGTTTACAATTTCGTTCCAATGCCAGATAAGTGAGAACACTGCTACAGTGAGGATTACAACGCCTGATGATGGAATTGCAATTGAAATAAATGCTCTTAAAGGATTTGCACCGTCTACCCAAGCAGCCTCTTCGAGTTCCTTTGGAAGGCCCTTGAAGAACTGAATGTAAATGTAAATGAGTATACCGGAGCGAACACCTGCACCAAATAATGCAGGGAGATACATTGCCCATACAGTATTGATTATGTTTGGTCTTAAATCAATACCTGTCAACTTATCTAAAAGTCCTAAAATTCCTAAAAAGTCAAGACGTGTGTAACTTACCATACGAGGAATAACAATCATAATATCAGGAACAAGGATTGTTATAAATAAAAGTGCAGTAAGAATTCCCTTGCCTTTAAAATCGAAACGAGCAAATCCATAAGCTGCAATAGCACAGGTTGCAATCTGAAGAACAGCGGGCACCATCATATAAAGAAGGGTTACACCTAAAGATTTTCCGTATTTCATAACATCAATTGCTAAGGTGTAATTGTCCTTAATTGCGAATTCTGTAGGAATCCACATTCTGATGGACTCTCTCATTGAGTCTAAGCTTTGAATAGAAGTTACAATCATAGAGAGCAATGGATATAAAACTATATAACCAACTGTTAAGAGAATCATATATCTGAAGAGAGCGAATAATATGTCTGCACCCTTCTTACCGTATGATTTGTATTTGAGCAAATTCTGCTCGGTAAGTTTTTCTTTAATATTAATCATAACAGTTTGCGCCCCCCTTCTATTCCCAACGCTTCAATAAGAAGCGATTATATAAGAAAATAAATACTCCAATGAATAAACAAGAAACCATAAAATAGAAGAAAAGCTCTGCAGATGTTCTATCATAAATACCTGAGTTCATCGAGGTCAAAGCATTACTTACAATTTTATTACCACGTTCAGCTACGATTAATTCAATCATAGTAAACATAGAAACGAGAAGTGTTACACGTCCAAGCATTGGGAAGGTGATGAACCAGAATTCTTCCCACTTGGTTGCGCCTTCTACCTTAGAAACTTCATATAAATGACGAGGAACAGACTGAAGTCCTGCTATAAAGAGGACAATCTGAATTCCGCAGTTCCACACAAGGTCGAAGATTCTTCCGATTGTTCTTGTAAAGAATTCACCTATTTCACCGCTAAGACCTAAAAGGGATGTAATATCATTAGCATCAATCATATTAGAGGTTAATGATTCAGACACACCCATTGTTGCTCCGCTACTAGCATCGAGGCCGAAGAGCAACTTAATAACTTCACCTGTTGCTATAATTACCGGTGCAAAATAGATTGCACGGAAAAGTAAGCGTCCAGCAAACTTCTGGTTAAGTAAAAGTGCTAAGAACAGGCTTAAGAAAATGATAATAGGAAGCGAATATAAGAAGGTGGTCATTGCTCCACTAAGATATTTGGTATAGTTAGGGTCCTGATTTAAAATATAATCATAATTCTCAAGACCTACAAAGGTTGTGGAGATTTCTCCAACATTAATTTTTATGGAAGAAAAGGAGAATATAACCGTTTCAATAAATGGAACAAGGAAAAACAATATTACGCCTATAAACCAAGGTAAAACAAACATTCTACCATAGGAGCTTTTAAGTTCTTCTATTCCTCTATTCTTTTTTACTTTTTTCATACTGCAGCCTCCCATACAACAAAACCTTGAGCAGCAACCTCTCCGGCAACGGTAGACACAGGAGTATTATTAAAGTTAACAATAACATGTACGCCGTTATCAAACACGGTCTCTCTAACTCCTGATGCTAAAATGTTGTGAGCAGAAATCTTTGCTCCGGCAATCTTTTCATAATAATCTGAAAGCTCAGCATGATTTGCAAGAATGTCTTCCTTAATATCTGCGTATCTACTGTTGTAGAAAATAGGAGAATAGCAAGAGATAAGTGAATTTTCCCATTTGTTTATTAAGGTATAATTTAATCCACATCCTGCTTCAACAGAAAGAAGAAGTGCTTTTCTTGTATTAGTTGCAAGATTGATGCTCTCACCTGCAAGTCCTACATTTCCTTTGAACACCATTGAGTAGAATGGTATATCCTGTGCAAAAATGTTAACCTTAGCAGATTCAAGAGGAGCATCTACAATAACGTCAGAAACGATTGCAGCAGCTTGGTTTGCCTCGCTTGACATAACCTTCTTGCCGTTATCCTTTAAAACCTTGATAGATTCGGTAACACGGTCGCCAAAATAGCTCTTGGCATAGTAATCAGCCGAATCTTCGCTAGAATAGTTTGAATAGGAAACTTGAGAAAGTGTTTCAAGTGAAACGCCGTTTAAATCCCATTTAGCAGTTTTATCTAAGAGTTTCTCAACTGCAGTTACAAACTTGCCTGGGGTAAGAAGCTGATGTGCGGTGCTTTTCTCATACAAGCTTGTTGCAATATTATAGTCATAATTAGCAGCTTTTATTTCACCTGAGTTATAAACTGCATCTCTGAAATTGCTAAATCCATCAGAAGAACCTTTAAACTTAACTAACTCAAAATCAAAATAAAGTCCTACTGATTTATCATTACATAACTGGTTAAGTTTGTTAAAATCCTCTAAATTGCCGAGGTTTTCGTTAATTACATAACCACCGCCAACGCCACCTACATCAACACCTGTAGCGGTAAAGCCTTTTAGTTTTACTGATGTCTTGGCTTTTACGTTTGAGGTTATCTCATTAGTGATGTTATAAGCATCCTGAAGTGTTGTTGCAGAGAACAAATCACTGTATGGAACACCTAAGAAGCTCTTTGGAACAAGCTCACCGCCAATTAGTGTTAAATTAAGATTAACATCTTCTGTAAGTGTTGGCATCTTGCCTGTCTCTGTAAGGTAGTTTCTATAAACCTCTGCCATTCCGCTATAGTTAGCCTTTTCATCACTCAAAGGATAGTATCTAACTGAAAGAGGAGAGGAGAGTTTATATGAAGCATACACATTTTTCGCTGTGCTCTTTCCGTTCTTTCCCTTAAAACTGATGAAGGATCTGAGGTTGAAGGTAGCATATACTGTGGAGCGAGCAAAGGATGTAGATCCGGCAACAGTTTCAATTACTGCCGATTCCTCTCCCTCATCAACAATTCCACAAATAGCGGTTGTTGCATCGGTTTTTGCACCAAATACAGGAAGCCTTACATCTTTATCCTTGGTTATCATGGTAGTTTGCTCGTTAGTAAGATCTCTTCCATAAACTTCTGCAGAGTACTTGTAACCCTGAGGAGAAAGGGATGAAGTTCCTACTAACGCACCGGAACCGGATGGGAAGAACAGGTATGTATCCTCTTTATCGTTTGCAGCAGAGCAAAAGAATGGTGCTACAGAAATAGCCGTTACACGACTTTCTGTTTCCTGAATTTTCTTAGGGTCTATTTTAAGTTGGAGATGGTCGTTTTGTAAAATAAATTCAACCGGAATCATTATCTGTCCGTCGTCAAAATAATACTCAATTACAACGCCATTTTCGCCCTTTACAGTACGTACTCTTCCGCCTATTACCGCAGAGGTATATGACTGGGTAACAGTTTCATTCTTACTTTTTCCGTCAATGTAGGAAACTAAGAGTAATGAATCTACCTGTACGTGATTTCCGATAGGAAGGCCTAACGCATCATACTGTGGTTCGCCTTCCTGCATTGGTATTGTGCTCCATACCTTACCTGTTTTGAGGTTGGTTAAAACAACACCATATTTTTCGGTATCAATTTCAAGCTTGAAATTTTCGTTTTGTGCTATAAGTGAATCAGAGGGTGCCTCAGATGAAATTTTTTCATCAAATGCGAGACTGAGCAGAGATGGATCTGCTGCGCAGCCAACTAAAGATAACGCAAGCACAATACATAATACTACTAAAAATATCTTTTTACGCAATTTGGCACCTCCTAAAGTGTTAATATTTCAGTAACGAGTGTTACTACAAAGCCATAAAGCTGTTGAATAAGAATTATAATCATAATTCCTAAGAATACGATTGCCGCCATGGCTAAAAACGTCAACAAGGTTGTTCCCAAGAAACGTGAGAAGCTAAAGTCGTGAATTTTGAGAAGTCCCATTATCATAAGCATTACAAAGTACAAGGTAGCTATAATGCTGAAGATGCCTAAAAAGCTTCCTTCTGCAGCGAGAAGTACGTTGGAGAATATGATATATACAACCTTCTCTATAATGAGTGGCCACAAGCTATAGCATGTAACAATAAGAATTTCCTTGAGCTTACCTTTACCCTGCATAAGCGTACAAATCATCCAGTTGGAAATTACCCATAAAATAACGAATCCTACGCTTCGTACAAATTCCCAAAGGGAGTTAAAGGTTTCTGGATTATATGTTGAGAAAAGGAAACCTGAAGCTATTGTTTTTAATACTGTTACAATATAGAAAACAAGCAAGGTTATAAGACAAAGGATAATTGAACCCTGTTTCTTTTCTTTAATGGTTGTAAACGTGTCACCCGGATGAATCATTGTCGCAAACATAAGCTTAAGCTGTGGGTTTTTAACAAGCTGTACCTTTTTCTTGGTACTGATAATAAGCCAAGCTATAAGTATGCCGATAACAAGAACTAATGCAAGGAATATAAGACCGAAATATTTATCAATAAGGTCTGTACGAACAAACTCAAAGGCAACGCTGTAAATGTTACGATCATAACCGATTTTTGCATATTCCATAGCTTGCTCATATTTGCCTTCGTTAAGTGCTATACGAGCCATTCCGCTATATGCAGGCTGGAAATTGCTATCGAGTTTCAATACTTCCTGCCATTTTGCTTCAAGGCCTTCATAGTCACCTTCAAGAGTACAGGTTATAGCCTCTTTAGCTTTTGCACCGAACTCGGTAATACCAAACACTGTAATACGGTTGGTATTGGCATCTGAAACAATAATGCGGTTTCCGTCATCTAAAAGCTCCATACCGGAAACAATTTCAAAGGTTCCTACCTGATTACCTCTTCCTTTACCGTTTCCGAATACAGAAAGCTTACGGCACTCATCGTCATAAACGAAAATCTTTCCGTATGCCGATTCAAGCGCATATACATATCCTTTGCTGTCAACCTCAACGTCCATTAGGTTCTGTTTTGTTAAAACACCGTTATCAAATGTCTTGTTGACGTCAACATCTATAAAGTTAGCATCTGTAACACTAAATACATTTCCGCCTGTACCGGGACTTAGTTTTCTAATTTGTCCGGTTGTGTCAAATGCCTTTGTGAAGCCGTTACAGGTGTAAATGAAGCCATTCTTGTCAATGCAAAGGTCAACCATACTAAATGGTAGAGAACGTACGCTATTGCTCCTCTTTACGTTGTTAGGGAAAACACGGCTCATCACAGTGCTAAATACGCTTCCGATAGAAACTTTAACAGTATTTGAACCGAAGAATCCTAAAAATTCTCTTTCAGGAGAATATAGAAGAACTCCGTAATAAGAACCTTCGCACAATACATAAAGATATCCGTTTGCATTTATTTCAATTTTTGTAGGAAGGAATCTGAAATCGTCAGGAATAAGAGTAGATTCCGGTAGAACGATTGTATCTAAAAGATTTCCGTCGCTATCGATATGAAGAATTCTTTCGCCCTTTATATCGCAGATATAAATTGTGCCGTCAGAGTAAACATATACACTGTTTGCCTCGTCATATCTCTCGGTTCCGTTTACAAGGCCGATCTCTTTAATAAGATTAAAGTTTTTATCGGTCACAACTATACGAGAAGCATTGTCAAGTATATAAACATTATCGTATTGGTCTCTCACAATGCCCTTTATAGAGGAAAACGGTGCTACTCCGATTTTTGCCGCATCAATTACCCCAGTAGGCTCATACATAGGTCGGTTTAAAACCTCTACTTCAGCCGATTGAACATTAGACCAATATGTATAACTATCATATGGCTCTTGGGCAAATGCTGGCACTTGTATGGTAAATAACATACATAATATAAGTGCTACAACTAATATTCTAGAAAATATTTTTTTCAAACTTTACCATCTCCTTTGCGCCATAATAGTTATTCTTTGATACCTGCACTACTCATAGCCTCGATAACGTTGCTTTGAGAGATCAGGTAAACTATAATTGGAGGAATCATCATGATAACGGTGGTAGCCATGGCACTACCTGCACGAGCTGCACCACCGGCGGTGATTTGTCCCATAATCTGAGGAAGTGTTTTTAACTGCTCGGTAAAAATTGTACCGGAAGGTATTTCTGACCAAACATCACGGAATGTGAAGAGTGTAAGAGTTAACCACGCAGGTTTAACAATTGGCATTACGATAGTCCAGAAAATCCTAAAGGTTCCGGCTCCATCGATTTTTGCCGCCTCAATAAATGCATCGGGTACATATCCTTCGATATACTGTTTCATCAGGAATACGCCCAAGGTTGCCGCCATATGCGGTAGTATGTATACCCAATAGGTATCAATCATACCAAGATACGAATAAATGAGGTAACGTGGAATACCTAAGGTAATACTGTTAAACATAAGTGAGAACTGTACTATCATAAATATTGCGCCCTTATGCTTGAAGTTACCCTTGCAAAGAACGTACGCTGCCATTGAAGATACCACAATGTAAACAGAGGTAGTAACAATAGCGTTAGATACACCGTTGAAAATGTATCTTGAAAGGGGAACTTTAAGAGCTGCCATAAGGTCCGGCAATACTAAGTAGTTGTTTAAAGTAGGTCTTCTAACTAAGAATCTTGGTGGGAAAATGAGAAGCTCATCCAAAGGTTTGAAAGATGTTGCAACTGCGTAAATAAGTGGAAGCATTGTGAAAAGACCTGCTGCTGCCAACATTACGAACATTACAAAGTCTCCGAACTTGGTTCTTGTGTAGCGTCTGCATGGAAGTCTACCGGGAGCCAGAGATTGTTTGTTAGGATTTGGCTTAAAGATTTTAAGCTTAAGCGCATTTATTTTATCAACGATAACCATATCTCTTACCCCCTTACTTCTGAACTACGGCCATTATCTTGCCAACAAGTAGTCGTGTTGTTACCATCATTAAGAATAGTACAACCGCCATTGAGGAAGCATAGCCCATCTCATATCGAACAGTAGCAACGTCGCTCATAAGTGAAACAATTGTATCTACTGCATTTCCCTTTGAAGGATATCCTGCCAAAGCCACAGCGATAGCACTTACAGAGAAGCTGCTCTGAATCTGCATAACCGCACTGAACATCAACATGTGTGACATTGAAGGAAGAGTTATGTAACGAAGTTCCTGCCAACGGCTCTTGATACCGTCGATAGCTCCTGCCTCATACATATCACGGCTTACGTTTTGTAGACCTGAAATGTTGGAAAGGAAGGAAATACCCATACTCTGCCACAACTGAACGATAATAAGAATTGGCATAAGGTATGTAGCATTTTTAAACCAAACAATAGGTTCGGTAATGATACCTATTGAAAGAAGCATACTGTTAACATAACCGTAGCTGTCTCCACTGAATGCTACCTGCCAGATGAAATATGCGTTACCTGCAAGAGCCGGTGCATAGAACATGAAAGAAAGCAGGGTACGTACCTTTGGAGAAAATTCGTTTACGAACCACGCAAGAACGAAAGAAAGTAAGAAACCTAAAGGACCTGCAATAACTGCAAATAATAAGGTGTTTTTAACAGTTATCAAAAAGGTAGGGTCATTTACTATCATTCTGCGGTAGTTATCAAAGCCTATAAACTTAGGTATGCTAATCATATCATAAGATGTAAAGCTTAGAACGATAGAACTTAAAATTGGTAAAATTGTGAATAAAACAAAGAAGATAAAGAAAGGTGCAAACATGACGTACATAGGAAATCTTTCTCTAAAGCTCTCCTGTTTTAAACTTTTAGTTTTATTTTTCTTCATGCTTAATCACCTCAGCTATACTCTTTAATCTTACGAGCAATCTCATCATCTGCAAGCTTGCTCCATTTTACAATAGCATCTTTCGGAGTTGCCTCACCGTTACTTACCATCCAGAAAGCCTGGTCGATTGAACGGGTGAGATAGTAGCTTCCTGGAACTTCAGGAAGTTCTCTTACGTATGACCATTGTTCCTTAATTATACTGAAATCTTTTGAGTCCCAAGCAAGCTTTGAAAGGCCTTCCACGTTTGCAGTTGCAGTACGTGAAATTACGCCAATTATAGACTCAACGTTGCTTGAATATCTTGACTGTGTTTCTGCAGAGGTCCACCACTTGAGGAATTCCCAAGCTGCCTCTTTGTGCTTAGACTTTTTAACAATTACACAACCTGTACCGCCGCCTGCAACAAATCTTTCGCCTTTTTCGTTGCCTGGAACCGGTGCCATTGACCAACGGCCTCTGATTTCAGGCGCCGCTGAATAAAGTGTCATATAAGTAGAGTAAGGAGCAATACCTAATGGCATAACACCTGTACGGAGTCGGTTGTAGAAATCTGCTTCATAAAGTAGGTCATAATCTTTATAAAGGTCGGTCCACTCTGTAAATACATCAATGGCGGCCTTAGTATTGAGAGCAGTACCGTTTTGCTCTTCATTGTAGAAGGAAAGTCCGTTTTGTGCCATAAGGGTTGGGAAGAGGTTAAGACTTCCAAGTCCTGCGTTTACGGTTGTGGTTGACGCAATTTGTGTGTAAGGAACATACACGTTCATATTGTTTCTTTGAATAATTGTTGCGTCATAAAGGAATTCATCCCAAGTATTTGGAACCTTAAGTCCCAAATCGTTAAGAATGTCGTTACGATAGAACATCATAAAGAAGGTTTGTGTATCGGGTAACGCATATAATGCGTCGCCATATCTGTATGGTGTCTCTGCACCTGGTTGGAAGCGAGTTAGCACCTCTTCATAATCAGAGAAGTTGGTTAAATCATAAAGAGCACCACGAATACCAAGGTTTACAGGTTCGGTTCTTGACATATGTAGGCTGATATCAGGGAAGTTGTTTGCTAATATACCGTAAATAAGAGAAGCATTAACTATTTCAAGCTGAACAGGAATGCCTGTTTTTGCGGTAAATGAATCTTGAATGATAGAGCTTAAAACTGCAGTCTGATCTTGACCCCAGTTAACCCACATTCTTACTCTTTCTTTTTCGCTATTCTCTATATTCTCGTTATCTGTGAGTGAATAGTCCTGAGTGAAGGAAGAGAAGAATCTGATAATGCCAAACCCTGTCTTCTGGAAAAATCCAACTGTCTTGTCTTCATACTGCTGACCATAAGGCACAAGCTGAATTTCATCAACAGCAAGTGGCACCTTGGTCATATCAAAGAGCCATGAGCTAAGTGAAGTGTAGTTGGTATAAAAGTCCTTTAAATACTGCTGTGCGCTATATGGACTCTTTAGCATCTGTCCAAGTACACGAGCCATATTTTCCATTGTGGCAACATACTGGTTGCTACGCTTACCTGTGTCCTTTTTGATGTCGTTTGCAAGGGTAGTAAGGTCATCACGGCACTTTGTAAGTGTTTCGGTAAAGTTAGGAATCTGATTGAAAAGTTCATAGTCACGGTTAATATCAGGGTTTTCGCTTGTTATCATAATGATTTTGATATATTCATCTGCGATAACGTCAACTATATCTGAAAGACGTGCTATGTACTGTGCTTGTCTGCCGGTTGTTGCAGTCATAGAAAGGGTATGAGTACCTTCCTCAAGATAGAAATAGAAAGGAGTTTCATCCTGAGCTTTAAAGGTCTCATATTTCCAACCTGTGTCATAAGCATAGATTAAGTTTTTAGCCTCTTCAAATGGGGTTTTGCCATCAATTTTTAACCATCTGAAGCTTTCTCCGTTAACAAGATCGGACTGCTTGCAACGAAGGGTTAAACTGTAATATCCGGATTTTTCAACATTAAAGTTCCATACAACCTCATCACCGGGCATCTGCCATGATGTGCCGCCGATTTGGTTAATTTTCATTACGTACGCATTACGAGGAGTCATAGATGCGTCACTATTATTAGCTTTAGGAATGATAGATGCTGAAGATTTTACTGCTGCGTCCTCACCCTGAATTGTGATAATACCAAGGTCAGAATTTTCAACTAAATCGTATGATGCAGAAACCTCTGCATAACTTTTAACAACCTCAGGTGCTTCAAAGCTGATAGATTTAATCTGGATAGACTGAGTTGGTTCTACAAGAGTAATAGTATGAGTTCCTGCAGTTAAAGCAAATTTATACGGTTCGGAAACAAGACCGGTTGTATCGCTTAAATAAGCCTCTATAAACTCGCCTGTTTCAACCTGCTCCTGAGAATACTGATTTCCCTGAGCATCGCTACGAGGCTCATCGGAAATGTTCTTCCAACGTCTTGTGAAAATCGCACTATGTGTGCCTTCAAATAGGTATTCTCCATCAACCTTAACGCCAAAATTAAGGTCAACACCACTACCCTTTGGTTTCCACACAAACTTGAAATTATAAAGAGCTGTTTCAGGCACATTTACGGTGAAGGTAAGAGAACCGTTACCATCGTACCAATTAAGAATGCCGTCAGCTATCTCTACCTTATCAACTGTAGACTGATAACCGTCAAGCGAAACAACAGCAGATTGTGTTGCTGCATTTGTTGTTCCACTATTATTTAAATAGTCCACATATGTAGGGAGGTCACTGGTCGATACGGCTTGAGACGCATCGGTTGCGGGTGCTTCCTCGGCAAATGCAACCACCGGCGTAGTAACTACTAAAGTTACCATCATTGCCAAAGTTAGAGCTATTGCCAAAACTCGCAAGAAATTTTTCTTCATGAATTTCATCCTTTCCTAAATCTAAAAACGCTGTTTTATTAATATTCGTATATCCTACGCTAAAAGCGATTTTAAAGGGATTTAATGGGCATTTTGCATATTTGCAAACTAAGGTTTTGTTTATTTTGCACAATCGTTTTTAACGTTCGTTGCAAAATTGTTGAATTTACACTACGAAGAGTAGAATTCTTTATATTTAAGTGACAATATGCTAATATCCGTACATAACATTTTACCTTGTTTTGTGTAAAATGTCAATAATAATTTTGCCAAAATATATATATTTTGAATAAAAAAGAAACATTTTACAAAATTGGTAAAATTATTTGTTAAAAATGGAAAAAACTTCAAAAAAATAAAGGATTTGCTTCTTTTTTGCAAATCCTTTTAGTCTAATTTTTCTAATATTCCATATATTTCTTCTTTTTTTGCTAAACTTCTCGAAAAAGCGGTAGCACTACCTGCCGCCACACCAAATTTTAGGGCTTTCTCGTAGTCCTTGGTTTCAAAATACCCTTTTAAAAAACCTGAAATCATAGAATCGCCTGCACCCACCGAATTGACAAGCCTACCGTCAGGCGCTTTTTGGCGGAAAACTTCTTGTTTTTCTGAAATAAGCAGAGCTCCTTTTTCGCCTAAACTTACAAGGACGTTTTTACTGCCCTGTTTTTGAAGTGCTTTTGCCGCATCAATTATTTCAGTTTCATTTTCAAGTCTTTTGCCTGTAATCTGCTGAAGCTCAAAAAGATTCGGCTTAACAAGAAACGGTTTAAACCTTAAAGTATCTAAAAGTAAACCCTTTTCAGCATCTACGACAAACTCAACGCCTCTGTCAGCCAGCATTTCTAAAATTTCTTTGTATATGTTTTGTGAAAGATTTTTAGGTATACTGCCCGAAAGAATTAGGTAATCTCCTGATTTTATACTGTTTAGTTTCCTAAAAAGTTTGTCTAAAGAAGCTTTATCAATTTGCGGGCCATTGGCATTTATTTCGGTCTCGCTTTGGCTCTTTATCTTTACATTTATTCGTGTAAAACCTGACTTTAAGTATACAAAGTCTGTTTTTATACCTTGTTCTTTTAAACTTTTATCAAGTTCTCTTCCTGTAAAACCTGCTAAAAAGCCGAGCGCTGTGTTTTCTATTTTTAAGTTTGTTAAAACAACCGATACATTTATACCTTTACCGCCATAGCTTATATACTCATTATTACTACGGTTAAGTCCACCTTCGCTAAAAGCATCAAGCTCTACCGCATAATCAAGAGCGGGATTAAAGGTTAACGTATATACCACGGCTATTCCTCCTTGAAGGGTCTGGTCATAAGTTCTCTTACGATATCGGTTGTTGATATTCCGTTATAAAGAAGTTCATAACAGGTTGTTATTATAGGTGCATATACACCCAGCATTAGTGAAAGTTCATAAGCCATTTTGGCAGCATAGTAGCCTTCTACCGTGCCCACCTCTTCTAAAGCCTTTTCAACCGAAACTCCTTGGCCTACCAGGTTGCCAAAACGATTGTTGCGACTATGCTTTGAGGTGCAAGTAACAATTAAATCACCAAGACCTGTTAGTCCTGAAAAGGTGGAAACTTGAGCTCCCATAGCCACACCAAGCCTTGTCATTTCCGCAAGGCCTCTTGTTATGAGTGCCGCTTTAGAGTTGTCTCCAAGTCCCATACCATCACAGAGACCTGCAGCAACCGCAATAACGTTTTTAAGGGCTCCGCCAAGCTCTACTCCAATTATGTCCGAGTTGGTATAAACCCTTAGAAATTCGTTGGAAAAAAGTTTTTGAACCTTTACTGCACTTTCCGTATCATCGCTTGCCGCCGTTAACATTGTAGGTATTTTTCTTGCAACCTCTTCGGCGTGCGACGGGCCTGACAAGACTACTACAGATGCCTCGGGCAATTCTTCTGATATTATCTGAGAAAGCCTTTTAAGACTCCCCTTTTCAAGCCCTTTAGCGACATTTACAACCACACCAAAATCTTTAATCTCTCTTAGTTTTTGTGCAGTTTCTCTTACGGCAAAGGATGGGGTCGCAATAACCGTTATAGCGCTACCGCTAACACAATTTAAGTCGCTTGTTATATTTATTTCGTCAGGGAGAACGACTCCCTTTAAGAGCCTCTCGTTAGTTCGCCTCTCGGTTAACTCTTTTACCTCGTTTTCAAAAGGAGACCAAACAGTAACCTCATTGTGGTTTGCGTATAGTGTCAGAGCTAGCGCAAGTCCCCAACCGCCTGCTCCTAAAACCGAAACCTTAGCCATTATTTTACTCCCTTTCCAATGGTAATTTTCTTCTCGGTTCCTTTAAGTAATCTTTTGATATTCTCTGCATGCTTAATATAAATTATTGAAGCGGCAATTATCATAAAGATTATCTGTGGCAAAACAGGTAAAGAGGTGTCTACCATAATAATTGCAATCACAAGCACCGAGGCTGTTGCCACGAGAGAGCTTAGTGATACTATTTTGGTTATCAAAACACAAAGCGCAAAAATACCAAGACCTATAAGAAGTGGTATTGGGCAACACATCAAAAGTCCGCCCACACTACAGGAAACCGCCTTGCCGCCTTTGAACTTAAAGAAAATTGGAAAAACGTGGCCTATCATTGCAAAAACGCAACCTAAATATCCGCCGAAAAGCGGGCTAAACATAACAAGGCCTGTTGTATCAAAAAGGTAGGAAAAAACAAGTCTTCCAATAAATGCCGCAAGCATAGCCTTTAAAATATCTGACACAAAGGTCAATATTCCAAGTCCTGTTCCGCCTGTTCTAAGCATATTTGTGGCTCCTGCGTTACCGCTTCCCTCGCTTCTTATATCCTTTCCTAAAAAAAGCTTGGAATATACCACAGCAAAACTAATAGAGCCGATAAGATATGAAATTAAAACAACTGCTACGACCAATAAAAGATTTATAGGGGACATTGCTATTTTTCTCCTCGCTCTCTGATTACAAAGCGTATAGGCGTACCTTCAAGACCGAAGGTAGACCTTATTTGGTTTTCTAAATATCTCTGATACGAAAAATGGAACAAATCTGCACGGTTACAGAAACAAACGAATGTTGGAGGCTTTGTAGAAGCCTGTGTCATATAGTATATCTTAAGTCGCTTTCCTTTATCCGATGGGGGTTGAACTCTTGCAGTAGCATCTGCCAAAATATCGTTGAGCTTACCTGTTGATATGCGCATAGTGTTTTGCTCATTTACAAACTTAATAAGCTCGAAAAGTCTGTCTATCCTCTGCCCTGTTTTCGCAGAAATAAATATTATAGGCGCAAAAGGCATAAAGGAAAAGTCCTTCATCAGCTTTTTGCGATAAGAGTCCATTGTGGTAGCATTTTTATCTACTATATCCCACTTGTTTACCGCAATAATACAGGCTTTTCCTTGCTCTAAGGCAAGTCCCGCTACCTTGGAGTCCTGCTCAGTAAAACCGTCGACTCCGTCAAGCATAATAACACAAACGTCGCTTCGCTCTATTGCCATCTGGGCACGAAGCACGCTATATTTTTCGATTTTTTCCTCAACCTTGCTTTTTCTTCTGAGTCCTGCTGTATCGGTAAAGTTGAATTTTCCAAATTTATTTTCAATGAATGTATCTATTGCATCTCTTGTAGTACCTGCAATATCAGATACTATTGAGCGTTCTTCCCCTGAAATAGCGTTTATTAAAGAAGATTTTCCTGCATTTGGTTTGCCGATTACCGCAACGTTTATAACTTCCTCATCTTCTGCAGTTTCCTCTTCTTTGGGAAGATATTTTAACACCTCATCAAGCAAATCTCCTGTTCCATGACCGTGAACCGAAGATACTGCAACAGGATCGCCAAGACCTAAATTATAAAATTCGTAAAATTCTAAGGGCAAATCTCCAATGGAGTCGCATTTGTTAACACAAACTACCACAGGCTTTCCGCTTTTTTGAAGCATTGCCGCAACCTCACTATCGGCAGCGGTCACTCCGCTTTTTACGTCTACCACAAAAATAACGGCACTTGCCATACTAATGGCAAGTTGGGCCTGGCTACGCATACCTGAGAGAATCACGTCATCCGTGCCGTGCTCAATTCCGCCTGTATCCACAAGCATAATCTTTCTGCCGCCCCATTCGGTATCCCCGTAAATGCGGTCACGGGTAACGCCCGGAGTATCGTCAACTATAGACACTCTTTTACCTATTAACTTGTTAAACAAGGTGGATTTACCCACGTTTGGTCGCCCAACAACTGCAATTACAGGTTTAGCCATTCACTCTTTTCCCTTCTGTAAGTTTCTCTATAAAATCGGCGCCGTCGCCCTCGGTTATTACAACTTCTACGTCTAGTTCCTTTTCAAGTTCTGTAACCGTTACGTTATCAAGGAACATATCTCTTTCGAAACGAAGCATATTAGCAGGAATTAGTAGTTTTTCGCCAAGTTCTTTTCCCTTTAACTGATTTATTATATCCGAGCCTGTAACAAGGCCTGAAACGGTAATTTTTTCACCGAAAAAGTCGTTTCTGATGGGATATACCCTACACACTAAATTATGCCATTTTGTTGTAGCCTTGTCAACTGTAGACTTTATAAGCGGAGCGCTTGCCATTCCGCAAACCACCGTAAAATCTGAGTCTGCTATTTCGCTTGGTGCTTCATCCAAGGCATTTTGGGCTTCATCTTTAAAAAGCGCCCACATTCCTACGCCGTTTTCAAGTTGAGGAAAGCCCTCGTAATAATCGGCATCGGGAATTTCTCTTTTTGCCGTAAGATAAAATTCATCTGCCGCAAAAACCTTTCTGTTTCCTGTTTTATCTAGACTTTCCCTACCCTTACGGTCGATTATATCAATAACATCTGCCGCAGTTTTTTCATCAAAGGGTTTTAAGGGAGTCAGTCCCTCTCTGAACTTGGTAAGTCCAACGGGAACGGCAGCAACACAAGACACGTTCTCATATTTTAAAAGGTCGGTAATGCTTTTTTCAAGCTCTGCTCCGTCATTATACTCGGGTACTAAAACCAATTGACAGTTCATTTCAATTCCTGCAGAATTCAGTCTGTCAATAATAGAGAGAACCTCCCCTGCAAAGCGGTTCTTCATCATTTTAACCCTAAGCTCAGGGTTGGTGGTGTGAACAGATATATTTACAGGACTAATGTGCATATTTATAATGCGGTTTATTTCGTGCTCGGTAAGGTTGGTCAGGGTAATATAATTGCCGAACAAAAAGGAAAGGCGTGAGTCATCATCCTTAAAATAAAGGGTTTCTCTCATTCCTTTTGGCAACTGGTCGATAAAACAGAAAATACAATTGTTTTTACAACTGCGTTGAGAGTCCATAAGGTAGGAGTCAAAGCAAAGCCCTAACTCTTTATACTCGTCCTTTTTAATTTTGAAGGTCTTGGTTTTTCCGTTTTTACGCAAAATCTCCACCAAAAGCTTGGTTTCATTCTGATAAAAGCGGTAGTCAAGAACGTCTATAATCTCGTTATTGTTAATTGCAATAAGCGTTTCGCCGCCCTTTATTCCTGCCCTCGCAGCAGGGGAACCCTTTTCAACCGAATTTATAATTACCGACATAATCTTTCACCGCCTTAGCCAAAAAAAATAGAGGGGTAATTCCTCCCCCTCTACCTTGTTTTTGAAGATTGATAATTAGTCCTCTACCTTTACAACTTCGCGTCCGTTGTAATATCCGCAAGCTGCACAAAGTCTGTGAGGTCTTTTGTACTCGCCGCAACGGTCACACTTTACAAGGGTAGGAGCAGTAAGCTTCCATAAATTATTTCTTCTTTTATCTCTTCTTGCTTTAGATGTTCTTCTCTTGGGTACTGCCATTTCGGCACCTCCTTAATTGATATAATTTAGTTAATCTTTTAGTAGCTCCGCTAAAGCCGCAAGTCGCGGGTCTATTTCCTTTTCCTCGCAAGAACACATGGCCTTATTCAGGTCTTGTCCGCAGGTAGGGCAAAGTCCTTTGCAGTCATCACTGCACAAAAACTTTGTCGGCAAGGACAGTAAAATATCGTCATAACAGAACTCATTTAGGTCGAGTTTCATATCGGAAACCACCGTCATTTCGTCAGTATCTTCATTTTCAAGATTTGTAACTAACGTACGGCTTATCTTAAAGCTATAGCTCTTCACAGTTTCCTTAAAGCAACGGTCACAAGGAGCCGTAACTTCAACTCGACAGGTAAAATCTGCCTCAACAATTCCTGCATGACTTATAACATTTCCAACTATCTTTACGGGGCTTTTTAGGAGTTTGATACCTGAAAAATCAAGGTCGCTCAAATCCATAGAAAAGTCCACCGGTAAAGAAGCTTCTTTGCCTGCAAACAGGGGTTTTAAATCAAGAAGCATAATTTCACCTCAATCGTCACAAAGACCATTATATATAAAGCATTTTAGTTTGTCAAGAGTTTTTTGGCTAAATAAAACTTTGCGGAGCGTTTTACCGCTCCGCAAGAAGTACACTACATTTTTTCTGCAACCTCAAATACGCCCTGAGGAATTTCTGCTTCATCACAGGATACTGTGAATACAAATTTGATATTGCTATCCTCTGCTACTGCAGACACTCTATGGAAGAAATCGGTTAGTCCCTCGATAGAACCGCCGAGTTTAATTGTAGCGTCTCCAAAGATATGGGTAACATCGTGGTTTCCTGCTGCTATACCGCAGATAAGTGAATATAGCTCTCCGTAACCGGATATTCCGTAATTTTCAGTATCGACAAGTCTTACCGCATGAGAAATGCTATATGTAAGGGCATCTCCCTTTTCAATACATACAACGTTTCCAGGGCTGTTCTTTGCAGTCTCATTAACTAAGTCAATAAGTCTCTTTGTCTTGCCTGAACCTTTTTTTCCGATAATAAGTTTAATCATTTTATCTGCTCCTTTGTTATATATTCACCGCAAGGATGCGGTTGTTTTAGTTTTTATCCAAGACGAGCTTCAAGCTCTGCCTTAGCGGCTTCGTAGCCAGGTTTTCCAAGAAGAGCAAACATATTCTTCTTGTAGCTTTCAACGCCGGGTTGATCGAAGGGGTTAACTCCCAACATATAGCCTGAAATTCCGCAAGCCTTTTCAAAGAAATAAATAAGTTTGCCAAGGTGTTCCTCGTCTGCCTTATCAAGCGAAATTACAAGGTTTGGAACTCCGCCGTCGTTATGAGCAAGAATGGTGCCCTCAAAAGCCTTTGAGTTAACAAAGCTTAGTGGTTTTCCTGCAAGGAAGTTGAGTCCGTCTCCGTCATCCTCTTCCTTTTCGATGATAACGTCCTCTCCGCATTCGCCTAAGTTGACAACGGTTTCAAACATAATTCTCTGTCCGTCCTGAACGTACTGACCCAATGAATGAAGGTCGGTAGAAAAGACTGCAGATGCAGGGAAAATGCCCTTATTATCCTTGCCTTCGCTCTCGCCATAAAGTTGTTTGAACCACTCTGCCATCATTGTAAATCTTGGCTCGTAGCTAACAAGCATTTCAATAGATTTGCCTCTATTATAAAACGCATTTCTAAGTGCCGCATAAGTATAGCAAGGATTCTTTTCCAAATCTTTTACAGCATATTCCTTAGCGGCATCGGCTGCGCCCTTCATAAGCGCATCAATATCTGCTCCGCAAACGGCTATTGGCAAAAGACCTACTGCAGTAAGAACCGAGTATCTTCCGCCTACGTCATCAGGAATTACGAAGCACTCATAACCCTTAGCATCAGCGAGTTGCTTTAAGGTTCCTCTTGCCTTGTCGGTGGTGCAGTAAATTCTCTTTGCTGCTTCCTCCTCGCCATATCTTTCCTCTAAGTATTTACGGAAAACACGGAAGGCAACTGCAGGCTCGGTAGTGGTGCCTGATTTTGAGATAATGTTAATGGATACTCTCTTGCCCTCGCAAATCTTGAGAATATCATTAAGTGCGCTACCGCTAATGGTGTTACCTGCAAAATAAATGTCAGGTGTGTCCTTTGGAAGCACGTTATAATTGTTAGATTTTAAGAATTCAATAGCTGCACGTGCGCCAAGATAAGAACCGCCGATACCGATTACAACGAGTACGTCTGTATCGCTCTTGATTTTATCTGCCGCTTTCTTAATTCTTGCAAACTCTTCTTTGTCGTAATTAAATGGAAGGTCAAGCCAACCTAAAAAGTCATTGCCAAGACCTGATTTATCGTGAAGCATATCGTGGGCTAAAGCCACCTGTCCCTCAAGACCTTTAAGGTCATTTTCGCGAAGGAACTGCTCTGCAAATTTGTAACTGAATTTAAGTGCCATTTTTAAAACTCCTCTAGTGCTGTGTTTTTATGTTCTTATTATACAGTAAAAAAGAAATTTTTTCAACTGAAAATTTAGAAAATTTACAAACTGAAGAGAGTTTTAAAAATGTGATAAAACGCCACGAAAACAGTGAGCTTTTCCGAGGACTGTGCCGCCTTTATGGGAACAACCCCGATTTCCTCATTATCCAGACTTATATGCAAGTATCCTACTGTGTCTCCACTTTTTACCGGTGCAGTGATTTGCTCAGGGATTTCTACCCTTTGAGAGAGTTTTTCTTCCTCTCCTCTTTTAAGGAGCACCGAGAGTTTATCTTCGCAGGAAATGTCTATTTGAGAAACCACTCCTTTTTTAACCTTAATAGGCTCAAGAGGAGTTTCTATCCCAACTTCCTTATAAGAATAATTTGCAAAACCGTAGTCTAAAAGCTTTCTTGCACCATTAAATCTATCATTACTCGTGGGAGAGCCTAACACTACTGCCACAAGGGTAAGTCCATTTCGCTCTGCCGCCGCTGAAAGACAGGAGCCTGCCTTTGAGGTGGTGCCTGTTTTTAGTCCTATTGCGCCACTGTAAAATCTCACGAGTTTATTGGTGTTTACAAGTTCTGATTCTCCGTTTCTTAAAGTGTCCATCCAGACGGTTGTATAGTTCTTTATTAGGTCGTATTTTACAAGTTCACAGGACATAATTGCTACGTCGTGTGCGGTGGTTAAATGTTCCTCGGCATCAAGTCCCGTTGCATTTACAAAGGTGGTATTATTCATACCCAGATTCTTTGCTTTTTCATTCATCATTGCAACAAAACCCTCTTCGCTTCCTGCAATTGCCTCTCCCAGCGCCACCGTGGCATCGTTAGCAGAGGCTATAACGGTGGCTTTTAGCAGTTCATCTACCGTCATTGTCTCCCCTGGCTCTAACCAAATCTGTGAGCCGCCCATACTACAGGCGTGTTCACTTGCCTGAATCTGCGTTTCTAAGGTCAATTTGCCTGAATCAATTGCCTCCATAATTAAAAGGAGTGACATAATTTTTGTAATTGAAGCAGGAGCTAATTTTTCATCGGCATTACTCTCATATAAAATTTTCTTTGTATAAGGTTCCATTAGTATTGCCGATTTAGCGTTTATTTCTAAAATATCACCTACCGCCGCATTTGCCTGAAGATTTTCTCCTAAGGGTATATCAAGGTCGGTAGCATTATACTCCATGCTTACCCTTTTTTCTGCATTTACATAAAACGGGACACAAAGCATTATTGTTACAACAAAAAAGGCTATAATTTTCTTCATAATAAAAACACCCCACATACTTTAAATGTATGTGGGGTAAAGTTTTTTAATAACCTAAAGCCTCATCGCAAAGGATAACCTTTACTCTGTCTTTTTCTCTTTGATAAGAGGAGATAACATAGCCTGAACAAATGCGCTGACTGCTTTGGCAGCCCTTTGCCAAATCCTCAGAAATACAGCGCCCTGTTTTTGCACAAGGGGTATCACAGTTAAGTCGAACTGTATTTTTGGGTGCTGCAATTTCTTTTATTCTTTTAAAGCCTGACATTATATCGGGTACAATTTTATTAGCTCCAACAACGTATATTACCTGCTTTGGCCCATAAAGAAGCGCAGCAACTCTATTGCATCTGCCATCTACGTTTATGATTTCTCCGTCCTCGGTTAAAGCATTTGCCGAAGAAAAATAGGTGTCGGCATCAAAGCTCTCTAAATATGCTTGTCTTACGTCTTGGTATTTCGTGCGGTCTATAAATTTATAATCTCCGTTTTTAAGAAGCTCCATTACGCCGCTCTCTGCAAGACTTACCGAGCCGCCGCAAGAAATCACCTCTCCTTTTTTTATTAGTCCTTTAACTATTTCAGGAATTTGAGATGCTTTTTCTACAGTAAACACTGAAATATTATTCTTCTCTAAATTTGCTTTAGTTTTTGCTATGATTTCTTTCATATTTCTATTTTACCTCCACCGATAACTTTGTTTCCTTCATAAAGCACCGCAGACTGACCCGGAGATGGGGCTCGTTGTGGCTCAGAGAACTCTAAAAGTGCTTTGTTTTCTCCTAAAGGATAATATTTACACGCAGAGTCTTTGGCACTATATCTTAACTTTGCGGTACAGTTAAATTCCTGCGTTTTATCTCTGCCCCACATTATATTAACGTCTTTGATAATAACTTTTGTTTTAAACAAATGCTCCTCATCACCTAAAACAACGCTATTTGACAGAGGGTCTTTAGAGATTACAAACTGAGGCTTTCCAAGTGCAATTCCCAGTCCCTTTCGTTGTCCTATAGTATAATGTTGATGGCCTTTGTTCTCTGAAAGACATTTTCCGTTTAAATCTAAATATATTCCTTTTTCAAAGGGCTTTCCATTATATTTTTCAAGGAATGCTCCATAGTCTTTATCAGGAACAAAGCAAATATCCTGACTTTCCTTAGATGCGGCGCAAGGCAGATTCAAATCTTCTGCAATTTTTCTCACAGCTTCTTTTTCATAATCCCCAAGAGGCATTAAAATATGGGAAAGCTGTTCTTGGCTTAGTTGCCACAGTACATATGTCTGGTCTTTTTTTAGGTCTGATGGACGAAGGAGTACCCTTTGACCATCAGACTCGGTTTTAACAGAAGAATAATGTCCCGTCGCAATAAAATCAAAGCCGAGTTTTAGCGCCTCATCTAAAAATGCGCCGAACTTAATATATTTATTACATTCAATACAGGGGTTTGGCGTAAGACCTTTATCATATTCAAGGGCAAAACTGTCTATAACCTTTTCTTTGAAAAGGGCTCTCACGTCAAAAACATAATGCTTTATGCCAAGACAGTCGCAAACCTTTTTTGCATTTTGAGCTTCATCAGAGTTTTTTCCGTTCTCGCCAAAATGAATAAAGGTGCCGCCGCTTACCTCGTAGCCCTCTTTAATTAAAAGCGCCGCCGCAACCGAGGAATCTACCCCTCCGCTCATAGCTACCAATACTTTTTTCAAAGTTATACCTCGTTTTTAAAAAAATAAAACCATCGGAAATCCGATGGTTTTATTAAAACATAATTTTGTTAAAAATTCAACTTATTCTTTATTTCCGCCTGTGATTTCGAAATTAACCCCTGTATCCTTGGGCTCGTCCTCGGTGAAAACGTAATCTTTTCCGGGAAGAATAGCGTTAAGAACAATACCTGCGATAGAGCCTACTGCAAGAGCAGAAAGGGCAATTGTGACGCCACCAATCTGGAAGGTAGCAGCAGAGCCTAAGCCTAAAGCGCAAACTAAGATAATAGCTGCAACGATAAGGTTACGGCTCTTGGTGAAATCAACCTTAGACTCAACAACATTTCTAACACCGATAGCAGAAATCATACCGTAAAGCACGAAAGAAATTCCGCCGATAACTGCTGTAGGAATAGAACTGATAAGTGCAGAGAATTTTGGTGAGAAGGAAAGAACGGCAGCGATTACTGCAGCAATTCTGATAACCTTTGGGTCATAAACTCTTGAAAGAGCAAGAACGCCTGTATTTTCACCATAGGTTGTATTAGCAGGACCACCGAAGAGAGATGCAAGTGTTGTAGCAACACCGTCACCGATAAGTGTTCTGTGGAGACCAGGCTCTTTAATGAAATTCTTACCAACGGTAGCGCCGATAGCAGAAATGTCGCCGATATGCTCCATCATTGTAGCAAGAGCGATAGGAACGATGCCAACTATAGAGCTGATGATAAGAGAAGCCTTTGCCCAGTTTACGCCGAGAATGGTTGCCTCTTTGTGAATTGGAAGACCTACCCAAGCAGCTTCTTTAACTGCGGTAAAGTCAATAGCCCAAGCCTCTACGCCGCATATGTTACCAACAACAATAGCAACGAGGTATGAACCTACAACACCTAAAAGGATAGGAACAATTTTTAACATTCCCTTGCCCCAGATATTGAAAACAATAACAATTGCAAGTGCGATAAGTGCAAGTGGCCAGTTGGTTGCACAGTTGTTTACTGCAGAGCCTGAAAGTCCAAGACCGATAGAAATAATGATAGGTCCTGTAACTACAGGTGGGAAGAAACGCATTACCTTTGCAACGCCTACAATCTTGATAAGAAGAGCAAGTACTAAATAAACAAGACCTGCTGCTGCAACGCCTAGACAAGCATATGGAAGAAGTTCTTTGTTAGGAACACCGTCTACCACAGGAGCAACTGCTGCATATCCGCCAAGGAAAGCAAAGGAAGAACCTAAGAATGCGGGAACCTTACCTTTTGTAATTAAATGGAAGAACAATGTTCCGAGTCCTGCCATAAGCAAGGTTGTTGCTACATCAAGGCCTGTAAGTAATGGTACTAATACAGTTGCGCCGAACATAGCAAACATGTGCTGAAATCCGAGAAGAAGCATTTTAGGAATACCCAGCTGTTTTGCGTCGTAAATGCCTTCCTCTCCTACTGTAACTTTTTGTTTTTCGCTCATTTTTTATAACCCCCATTTTGTTTTTTATACTTCATATAGGCCAACCGACATTTTACCTTCTTCGGCCTGTATTTCCACCTTTATTGTTTCACTCCTTGATGTAGGAATGTTTTTGCCAACGTAATCTCCTCGTATGGGAAGTTCTCGATGACCTCTGTCAATTAAAACTGCGAGCTGTACGCCGGAGGGTCTGCCAAATGAGATTAAAGCCTCCATTGCCGCCCTTACCGTTCTTCCCGTATAAAGAACGTCGTCCACCATAATAACCTTTTTTCCGCTTATATCAAAAGGTATGTCCGAGGTGCTAATCTGAGGGACAGGAATATTTCTTCTGTCGTCTCTGTGAGGCACCGTATCAATTATACCAACAGGTATGCGCACACCCTCTATTTCATATATGTTGTCTGAAAGAATGTGCGCAAGAGGTATGCCACCACGTTTTATTCCCGCAAAATAAATGTCGTTGCAGCCGCCGTTTTTCTCTAATATTTCGTGAGCTATTCTTTTCATAGCACGTCTTACTGCACCAGAATCCATTATTTCTGCCTTAAGTCGCATTTATGCGCCTCCTACATAAAAGCCGCAACTAAGTAAATACTATAGAAAACCCATCTTTTTGGATGTTGCGGCAGATAAAAAACAAAGTTTTATTATTCATAATATTACCACATTATATTGTTTTTGTAAACAATATTTTTTAAAAATTACGCAATATATTCTATTTTTACTCCCCTTTTTCCGCCCCTCCTTTTCTCTAAATCTGCTTTTTTGTAGGTTTGCACAAAAGAAATGGCGTTTTTACCCCTGAAAAACGGTTACAACCTTGTAACATTTTTTAATTTTTTGTAATTTTTTGTGCATATTGCACAAATCAGAGACCTCTAATTCACTTGACATTCACAAAAATAACCGCTATAATACAATTCGTGCAAAAAAATTACTTGTTTTTTCCAGTCTATACACGTGAGTTTTCGTGTAGAAATTGTCAATTTATAAGGAGTTTTTTAATGATATCAAAAGTAAAGTCTTTTTTAACGGCAGGTATTGCTAAAGCAAAAACTGTGATTAGTAAAAAAGCTTTTCCTGCCTTGGTTTTAGCCGTTGCATCTTGTGTTGTGCTGGCTTTCACTTTAAGCTCTGTACACACTGTAAGAATTTCAGACGGCAGCCAAAACTATGTTGTTCGTTCTATGAGCAAGGATACAAATCTTGCTATGCAACGTGTTGATTTAAAGGGCGAATATCAGGTTAACAAAATTCAAAATCGTTTCTTCTCAACAAATATCGAAATTTCTTATTTGTTCCCTTTAACAGTTACCTTGGGTAACACCACTAATATATATAATGTAGTGGCAGGTACTCTAAGTGAGATTTTCGAAAAGATCGGTATCGTTACCGATGATTACGATATTATCAGTCGCCCTCTTACAGATTATATAAATGAAGCTACTACAGTTGATATTGTAGACGTTTCATACAAAACTGAAACACATACCGAACGAATTCCTTATCAGTCTACTGTTGTTTATTCTGATAAATATAATACCAACACCAAAAAAGTATTAAAAGAAGGTAAAGAAGGTTCTAAAATAGTTACCTGTTCTGTTAAATACGTTAATGGTGAGGCTGTTGAATCTACCGTTGTAGAAGAAACAGTAGTTGAAGAAGCCGTTGATAAAACTACCGTTGTAGGTACAAAGAAGGTTCAAATGGCAGCTGCTCCTGCTCCTTCCACAGTTTCTGCTTCTTCGGTTAAATCTATTTCAACACTTACTCCCCCCTCCAGTCTTCAGCTTGACACAAAGGGAGTTCCTGTGAAATATTCTTCAAAGAAGACATTAAAGGCTACTGCCTACACCTACACAGGAAGCAAATGTTCAACAGGTGTTTCTCCTCAACCCGGTTATATTGCAGTTGACCCAAAAGAAATTCCTTACGGAACAAAAATGTATATCGTTTCAAACGATGGTAAATACGTTTATGGTTATGCTATTGCCGCAGATACCGGCGGATTTATTAACGGAAGCGTTGACTTAGACCTTTTCTTTACAAGTGAGGCAGGTTGCCGAAGCTTTGGTGTAAGAAACGTAACTGTTTATTTCTTAGATTAACACAAAAGCAGCAAGAGAGAAAAACTTAAGTTTTTCTCTCTTTTTTTATTTCATATATCGGCTTGTTCAGCATCTTTTTTACAAAATGTTGCAAAAAATAAAGAAATGTGATATAAGTATATTGTATATGTATTTAAAGGAGTTGGTTTTGTAATGGACGACAGTCCTGCGGGATATTTAATTTATATCCTTATTCTTTTAGTGTTGGCCGGTTATTTTGCCGGAACCGAAATTGCGTTGGCTTCGGTTAATCGAATTCGTATGTCGACTCGTGCCGAAAACGGAGACCGTGCCGCCAAACGTGTGTTGTATGTATTAGACCATTTTGACAAGGCGTTAACCACCTTGCTTATTGGTAATAACGTGACTCATGCCGGTATTGCTACCTTGGCAACCTTGTTTACATACACATTGTTTGACAGCATTGAGGCTATGCCTGATTATGCGGTAACAATTTCTACCCTTATAGCAACCTTGGTTGTTTTCTTTGTGGGAGAAATGGTTCCGAAATCTTTTGCTAAGACCTGCAACGAAGCTTTTGCGGTATTTGCCTGTGGCCCTCTCGTTTTTCTTATGAAGGTCCTTGCCCCATTAAGCTTTCTGTTTTCTCTGTTCTCCGACCTTGTTAGCCGTCCGTTTAAGAAAAAAGCGGAAGATGTGCCAACCGTAACGGAAGAAGAGTTGTATGATATTATCGAAACCTATGTAGAAGAGAATGACATTGACGAAGAAACCGAAGAATTGGTGCAAAATGCCATCGAGTTTTCCGAGTCCACCGTAAAAGATGTTATGACTCCATGGGATAAGGTAATTAAAATACATGAAAATACCCCTGCCGACCAGGTGGTAGAAATTTTCAAGAGTTGTACTCATTCTCGTTTTCCAATTATAAGTGATGCAAACCTTGCAATCGGCACACTCAGTATGCGCTCTTTTCTGAAAAAATACTTGAAAAACCCTGACATCTCAATACGAGATGTGATGGCCCCACCCATTTATATTAATGCAAACACTCCAGTTGATGATTTGCTTGCAACATTATCAGCGAAGCGCACTCACATTGCATATATTCGTGGAAGAAAATCAGTTCTGGGCCTCATAACAATTGAGGACATTTTAGAAGAGCTTGTGGGCGAGATTTATGATGAGGAAGAGCAGATAGGGGGTGCGGTAGATGATTAATTACATCATTATCGTTGTTTGCCTAATCGGTTCTGCGTTTTTCTCCGCTTCTGAAATCTCCTATGCCTCGGCCGGTGAAGTAAGACTTCGTTGTGCCGCAGAGGAAAAAAAGACTTTAGCGTCACGCTTGGCTTTAAAAATCCACGGAGATTATGACAAGGCTTTGGCCACCATTCTAATTGGAAACAACCTGGTAAATATCGCATCTGAGTCGGTAGCAACAGTAATTGTTATCTCATTACTAGGCGAATCTATGGCATGGGTTGCAACTATTGCTATGACTGTTTTGGTGCTTATTTTCGGAGAAATAATTCCGAAGGTTGTTGCAAAGACCATGCCCGAAACCTTTGCTATTTTATTTGCTATACCCCTAAGAGTATTAGCCATCATTACCAAACCTTTGGTATTCTTGGTAGATTCTGCCCTCAAGGTAGTTTCAATACTTTGGAAAAGCAAGATGGAGGAAACTCCAACCGTAACCGAAGAAGAGTTGGAAACTATCATTGATACGGTAGAAAACGAAGGCGTTATTGACGAAGATAAATGCGAACTTATACAAAGCGTCTTTGATTTCGGCGATGTACAGGCATATGAGATTATTACTCCCCGTGTTGATATGTTATCAATTGATATTGAAAGTTCACACGAAGAAATAGTAGATGCTATATTAAACTCTAATTTTTCCCGCATTCCGTTTTATCGAGATACCCCCGACCACATTGAAGGTGTGCTTCATGTAAACGTTGCATTAAAAGAGTTGGTGGATAACCCCAACGTTGACCTGACCTCTTTGTTAATGCCTACAGTATATGTACATAAGACTATGCCCCTTGATGATGTTCTTAGCACAATGCGCCGTGAACACAGTCATATGGTAGTTGTTACCGATGAATATGGCGGTGTTATGGGTCTGCTTACCATGGAAGATGTTATGGAGCAATTAGTTGGTGACATATGGGATGAGAGTGATGTAATCGAGCCTGAGATAGTAGAAATTTGCGATGGTTGTTTTGAAATAGACGGCGATATGCGTATTGAAGATTTCTTCGACGAGATAGATTTCGACGACCGCAATTTCGATGATGACAACTCCACCGTAGGCGGTTTTGTTGTTGAATTACTTGGTCGTTACGCCCAGGCAGGCGATACCGCAACCTACGAAAACATTACATTTACGGTGCTAGAAGTGGAAGAACACCGTATAATAAAACTTAATGTTCAGGTCGCTCCTGTTTTGGAAGAGGCCGAAGAATTATAACAAATAAACCCCATTTATGATAGAAAACTACCATAAATGGGGTTTTTACATGCCCTGAAAATAGTATCCGAGAGCAAAAAACTGACTTCTCAAAACAGAGAAGTCAGTTTTTATTTAATCTTTAATTTTAAGGGTTATTGCAGATAACGCAACTGCCGAAGCTAAAAGCAGTATGAACCAACCTGCTGCATTAGAGGTGTCTCCTGTGGCAGGAATTTTTACATCCTCTTGGCCTTCGTTTTTCTCAGGCTCCACACCTTTATCAGTGTTTTCGTTTCCGTCATTTTCATCTGGGATAGTTTCCTGCTTTTCCTCCTCGTCTTCTACACTTTTATCGGTGTAAATAACGGTATATGTGGAGAATTTATCGGTTTCAAAGGAAAGCTTTTTGCTATCCTTATCAAAGACACAGTCTAAAATTTCTGCCTCATCGTTATGAATGCGGAGCACCTTGTATTCTCTGACAATATCTGCATTTTCATTGATCAAATCTTCGGAAATTTCAACCGAAAGATTAACCTCTTTTGCTGTCTCGGTAACCTGAGTTGTTTGGTCAAAGATAGTTTTATATAGGTTGATGTCTAAATTTAGACCTATCTTTGTGTTATCGTCAATTGAGTTATTGATAATTTCCTGTTCTTTTGAAGAAACTTCACCTTTAAGTTCGGCGGTAAGTTTAACCTCTCCAGTCTCACCTGCGCTTATCTCCATCATTTCCTCTCGGAAAATGTTATTAGTTAAGTTTTCGGTGTTATCGTCAAGTGTAACCTTAGGAGTGTCTTCTCCAATAATTTCGCTCTGACTTTCTATCTGCTCGGGATGCAAACAGAAAAGCATATACCAATAACGAGTCCTCTCATTCCCGTCTTCTACGTAACACTCGTAAGTTTGTTCGCCATAAGCCTGATAAATATTATCTTCCTCAGGAGCAGTTTTCTCTACGCTTAGGGTGTCGGAAGTGTTATCCAAAAGCTCATAACACATACCGGTTTGGTCGTCCATTGTAGTTTTATACCATTTGTACGTAACATTCCCCTTTGTAGATGTGGCAGGAATTTTAATTGTTACTGTTTCGCCGGGGTTTGCAACTGCAATATACATTCCTGCATAAGACTCAGGAGCAATACCATCAATATAGGTTGTATCAGTCATAGTGTCTACAGGGTCAACCTGGAAATATATTATTTTGTTGCAATTTCCGTCATCTACAGTACAGGTATATCCCTCTGTACCCTCTCTACGAACAACCTGGCAACGATTGGTGTTATTATCCAAAACCTCAAACTCGGTCATTTGTCCCGGAAGAGTATACATTTCCCAACGCTCCCAAACGTATGTGATATTAGCGTTTGGCGCAGTTGATGTAGCATTAACCCAAATATCTGTTTTGTCGCCTACCTCACCGCCGACAAAAGTATACATTTCATCTTCAGATAAGACAAGTTCCGCATCGCTTCCGACTGTTACCTCCAGGGTATCCTCCTTGAAAAAGAATTCAAAAAAGCAACTGATACCCATATAGGATATCAAACAACTATATTGTGCGCCGTCATACTTAAACTCGTATGTTTCTGCGGTAGCACCCGGTATTTCAACATTGTCTTTGTACCATATATATGTTGCCTCTTGGCTTGATATAAATTGTCCATTAGCCAAAATGTTTCCTATGCCGATTTCAATATTTTCATCTGCTTTTACCAAGCGAGGATTATAAGGGCCGTTCCAAAAAACCTCGCCATTCATAAATCTTTCTGCGGACAGGCTTGATATCACAGGCTCTTCGGCAAATGCTATAATATTTAACGCCGAAAAGAGCATTGTAACTGCTAAAATTACTGACAGTATTTTTCTTTTCATATTAAAACCATCTCCTTCTTGTTAATATAATAACACAATTTTTTTCTCGTCACAATATTTTTTTTAAAAAACAAGGCACTCAATATTGAGTGCCTTACATTTTTTCTTTTATTCAGCAGGTGTTACGTTTGCTGCTCTAAGTTTTTCTTCGTTCTTAGGGTCCTTCTCGATATCGAAGGTAACCTTCTGTCCCTCTGCGAGAGTTTTAAAGCCTTCTACGTTAATAGCCGAGAAATGAACGAAAATGTCCTCTCCGCCCTCGTCGTTGGCAATAAATCCAAATCCCTTTGTTGCATTAAACCATTTTACTGTACCTTTATTCATAACCGGGTACCTCCTTTAAAATTTCGTACCCAGAGAAAAAAAGTGCCTATCCTTGAATACATTTTTAATATAGCATAGAGCCTCACATTTGTCAAAGCAAATTTACGACTTGTTCTGATAAATTTTCCCAATTTTCCATTTTTTCGTTTAAAAGGGTCTTAATTTCGTCAAGTTCTCGGCTTAAAGCGGTGATTTTCTCATAATCTGCGGCATTTTCAGGAATGCTGAGTTGAGCTTCTATTTCTGTTTGTTTCTTTTCTAAAACTTCTATTTCCTCTTCGCATTTAGCAATACTTGTTTTTAGTTTTCGAACTCGTGCTTGTTCTTCCTTTTGCTGTTTGTAGTTAAGTCCTCCTGCACCTATGGTTTTCTTTTCCTTAACGGTAGTGGCAGACGCCTCCAACTCCTCTACGTATTTATCGTAGTCGCCTTTCAGATATAAAAGCTCTTTATTTCTGAAATACAAAATTCCCTTAGAAAGTTTGTTAATGAAGTATCGGTCGTGAGAAACGGCAAGAATGGTGCCGTCATATTCGCTAAGGGCATTTTCAAGTATTTCACGGGAAGCCAAATCAAGATGGTTTGTGGGCTCATCAAGAATTAGGAAATTGTCTTTTTTTAGCATTAGCGAACAAAGAGCAACCCTTGCTCTTTCTCCTCCGCTTAGGGTTCTTATGGTTCGAAAGACGTCTTCGCCCTTAAATAAAAAAAGCGCAAGGGCAGAGCGAAGTTGCGTATCGGTTTTCTGGGGAAAATCATCTCGAAGCTGAGAAAAAATGGTTTTATCAAGGTCAAGATTATCTCCGTGTTGGTCAAAATAGCCCACCGTGACCCCTGTACCAAAAAATTTAAGGTTGTTTTTAAGTTGCTTTAAAAGGGTAGACTTTCCGCACCCGTTTTTGCCTATAATAAAAACTCTGTCGCCTCGTTGCATTTTAATATTTACGTTCTCGTAAAGTGTTTTGTTTTCAAAGGCACAAGAAAGACCTAAGGCGGTTAACGCCTCGTTGCCGCACATACCCTCCGCCTCGAAGCTTAAGGTCATATTAGGAAGTTCGCTTTCGGGAATTTGCAGATCCTTTAAAATTCTGTCTATCTGTTTTTGCTTACTTTCGGCAGTTTTAATATTCTTTTCCCTGTTCCACCTTTTCTGTTGCTCAATTATCCCCTCGATGCGATGAACCTCTCGCATTTTGTTATCATATTCTCTTTGAACTGATAATTCTCTTTCCTCTTTTACCTTTAAATATTTGGTATAGTTTCCGTCGTAAGAATTAATTTTGCCATGCTCTATGGAAATTATTTTGTCGGCAATCTTATCAAGAAAGTATCGGTCGTGAGAAATGACGATAACGGCGCTTTTCGAGGCTTTAATGAACCCATCAAGCCACTGAATTGACTGTATATCCAAATGGTTTGTGGGCTCGTCAAGGAGCATTATATCCGGAGAAGAAAGAAGGAGTTTGCAAATTTCCACCTTGCTTTTTTGTCCTCCCGAAAGCTTCGCCACGCTAAGCTCTAGCTCTTTTTCGCCAAAGCCTAAGCCTAAAAGCACCGCTTTTGTGCGAGATTTATAGGTAAGTCCTCCCAGCAGTTCAAACTTTTCTCTTAAGGTTTGCGCCTTTAAAATCAGGTCGTTATCGCTTTTTGTTTCAAGCTCTAAATTTATATCCTCAATTTGCGTTTCAAGGTCAATGAGTTCACCAAAAACAGACAAAGCCTCCTCATAACAAGAAAGCGTACTATCCTTACAGGCATGTTGTTTCAATACCCCAACGGTGACGCCTGAACCTTTAATAACAAAACCGCCATCTGCGGCTTCTTCCCCCGAAATAATTTTAAAAAGTGTGGTTTTGCCGCATCCGTTAGCACCGATAAGACCGATATGCTGACCTGCTTCCACTTTAAATGAGCCGTTTTCAAAAAGCAGATTTTCTCCAAAACTTTTTGAAATGTTTGACGCTTCTAAAAGCACTGTGTTTTCTCCTCTAAAAAAATTAATACATAAATATTAAGCCATAAAATTCACCTTTTGTCAATGAATAAACCTTTCTGTATAGGTAACAAAAAATCTCAGCCAACTTTGCTGAGATTCTTTTCTATATTTCCTCTACATAAATGATTCCTTCTATGTCGCTAATCTTCTCTATCAGTTCCGTATGCACACATTTTGTTGGCAAGCGAAGGGTTACCACTGCCGCAATCTTTGATGTTCTAGTTGGGTCCGGAGACTCTATTTCCACATCATCTACTAGAATCTGGTTTTCTTTTGCATAGGCACTGAGCCTCCGAATTACTAACATTTTCTTAAATTCCATATAAAGCATTACCACTTTTGTATTTGCCATAATGCGTCTGTCAAAACTATGTAAAAACACCATCACCACAACAATCATAAAGGTTCCAATAACGGCTCCTGCAAAATAGCCACTTCCAATAGCAAGGCCAATACAAGCAGACGCCCAAAGGCCTGCTGCTGTAGTAAGACCCTTCACGCGATTATGACCGGTTGTAATAATTGTACCTGCACCAAGGAAACCTATCCCATTCACAACCTGAGCTCCCATACGCGCCACATCACCGGTTCCATATACCTGACAAATAAAATCATTGGTCATCATAACCAAAGTTGCGCCAAGGCAAACCAGCATATAGGTACGGAATCCTGCAGGACGTTTCTTACGTCCTCGTTCAATTCCAATTGCACCCCCACATACTAAAGCAAGTATCATTTTCACAAATGCATCTAAGATGCCCTCTAACATAAAAGCGGTATGTATTTCCTGTACCATATTCATCTATTTCGCCTCCTATATAAACCAAATCTTATCATTTGTAGAAGAAACGCTGATTACTCCCGCCTGAAGTAAGTTCATAATATCTTCTTTCTCAGAAATAAGCCCACCGGCAATGACAGGAGTTGGCGAAAGTTTGCATACTTTAGAAACAATTTTTGGCATGAGTGCCGGAAGTACCTCAATTACATCCGGTTTTGCAGTCTTCACCTGACGTTCAATATTCTCATAGGCCATAGAATCAATCAAAAACAGACGGAGAATCGTGTAAAGATGAAGCTCTTTTGCACGTTTGATTAAATTAGGTTTCGTTGTGATAATACCATCTGCTAAGGTGTTCTTTTTTAGAAAATCGATGGCAATTTCCTTCGAACCGAGACCGGAAATCAAATCGGCATGTACCATTGCAATTTTTCCGGCTTCTTTAATCTTCATTACAATATCAGGAATACTTATGATATCCCCATACAAAACAAAGACAACCTGGCTGTCACACGAAATACACTTTTTCAATCCATCATCATCCTTAATCGCTGCAATGATTGGGGAACCTTCCAATGCTTCTAAAAACTCTTTTCTCATAGATGTACTCCTATTTCTATACTAAATTGTATTATATAACATATTGCATTATTTTGCCATAATATTTCTTGCCGCAATCACATTTACACCAGTATCAGCAACATTTTCCAGTACAATATCCCCGATTTTGACAGGTGCCGAAATTTCTATTCCACGCAAAGCATTCGTGCAAGCAAAAATTTTATTCTTGGGAATGTCTGTTTCTGTTTTTACATTTACCATTGGAGATGTTCCGTTATTTACGCGGACAGTAGATGTCACGATACGGGTTGGGTTTGTCACTTCTTTCCTGGCATAAATATCACCTTTTGGGCAAGTGTTCCCGGTTACACTGATAACTTCCACACTTCCATCAGCGTCTGTGTTTAATGAAACAGTTAATGAACAGCCAAGTGGGCATCCAATACAGGTTAATTCTCTAGTATTCATAGTATTCTCCAATCTTCCTACACATCTTCGATGCAAATTGTGATTTTGTTTAGGTTCGGATATTCCGCAAGTTTCTTTTTACTTAAAACAACTTGCTCCATCTCTCCTGGAGCCATAACAGGACGTTTACGTTTGCTAATTAACTCGTCATCAAAATAAGTGACAATTGCTTTGTTTTTATAAACGTCTCCCACACGGAAACGAACAGTTATGTTGTCATCCATTTCAGTAGGACGAATATATTTTGGAACTGTATAGCGAACGCCACCTTCCGGAGCAATCTCGACTGTTTTCACATTAGGTGCAGAACCATTTAAGATATATAGCGCTGCATTTTTTCCTGCAGTAGCTGCTTCTTGCGAAACATAGTCTACCAAATCGTGAACATGAAGAACGTTACCGCATGCGAAAATTCCATCTACGTTGGTTTCTAAATTGTCGCCAACAATAGGACCGGACGTGACTCGGTTTAAGGCGATTCCTGCGCTTTTGCTTAATTCATTTTCCGGAATCAAGCCGCAAGAAAGAAGGAGTGTATCACAAGTGTAACGTTCTTCTGTTCCCGGAATAGGTTTGCGGTCTGGACCAACTTTGGCAATTGTGACCGCCTCCACACGATTCTTGCCCTCAATATCAACAACAGTGTGACTCAATTTTAAAGGAATGTCAAAGTCATCAAGACATTGAACAATATTACGCTTCAATCCACCGGAATATGGCATCAGTTCAGCAACTACCTTCACCTTTGCCCCTTCCAATGTCATTCGTCTTGCCATGATAAGACCAATATCGCCGGAACCTAGGATTACAACTTCTTTTCCCGGCATATACCCTTCCATATTTACGAGACGTTGTGCTGTTCCTGCAGAGAAAATTCCTGCTGGACGATAACCAGGAATATTTAATGCGCCTCTAGAACGTTCCCGACATCCCATAGCTAAAATAATTGCCTTTGCAGAAATTTGAAACATTCCGTCTTCGCGATTCATGGCTGTTACATATTTTTCAGGAGTGATATCCATCACCATTGTGTTTAATTTATATTCAATTCCACGCTCCAGAACCTGTTCAATAAAACGTGATGCATATTCTGGACCTGTTAATTCTTGTTTAAATGTATGCAGACCAAACCCATTGTGAATACATTGGTTTAAGATTCCCCCAAGCTCTTTGTCTCGTTCTATAATTAAAATATCTTGAATTCCCTTATCTCTTGCTGCAACAGCTGCAGCAAGGCCTGCAGGGCCTCCACCTACAATCACCAAATCATATTGTTTCATTACCATTCAATCTCCTATATTTCCTTGTTGATTCCAACCACGAGCTTACTATTTCCACCATTTTTTGTGATGTCATACATGGTAAGTGGAAGTTCACGCTCCAGAATTTCCATGGTGCGTGGCGAACAAAATCCAGATTGACATCGTCCCATACCAGCACGCGTACGTCTTTTTACTCCGTCCAATGAACGAGCGCCTAATGGACGATGAATGGCGTCAAGAATTTCTCCTTCAGAAATCATCTCGCATCGACAAATGATGTTACCATATGCAGGACAACTTTTTATCAATTCGTTTCTTTTTTTGAGCGAAAGTTCTTCCGGCTTTAAAATTCCTTTTCTTTTAGCAATAAAGTTAGTTTTTTCGGAAAGTCCAAGATAATCTCTTACACTGCTTGCAACCATTTCACCAATAGCCGGGGCAGAGGATAATCCAGGCGATTCAATCCCCGCTACATTAAAGAAGCCCTTTGCATCATCTGGCTCCCCAATTACAAAGTCATTACAGTCCTCGTGAGCACGTAATCCCGAAAAGGAAGTAATTACCTGTCTCATAGGTACATTTTTTACACTAAGAGCCGACGTTCTTGCCAAAGAGTCCAATCCCTCTTGTGTTGTATTTAAGGATTCCTTATTGTCCACATCTTCAGCAGTTGGTCCAACCAACAAATTGCCATGAACAGTAGGTGTTACCAATACTCCTTTTCCCATTTTAGATGGCAATTGGAAGATGGTGTGAGATACATGATGACCTGCATCTTTGTCAAGTAAACAGTACTCACCTTTTCTGGCTGTAATATGTAATTTATGTTCACTCACCATATTATTGAATTCATCAGCGTAAACACCTGCTGCATTAATCACTACTTTGGCTTGTATGAATTCTTCTTGATTGGTATCAACATGCTGCACCTTGAGCACATAATTGCCTTCATTTTTATCAATGCTGTTTACTTTTGTATTTAAGAAAAAGGACACATCATTCATGCATGCATTTTCAGCAAAAGCCATGGTCATATGAAATGGACATACAATTCCGCCAGTCGGAGCATAAAGTGCACATGTGACGTCATCACTTATGTTTGGCTCCATTTTAAGTAATTCTTCACGTTCTACTATTTTCAGTCCCGGAACACCGTTTTCAATTCCTTTTTGTAATAAGTCATGAAGTCCTGTTTTATCTTGGTCTTTTGTACATACAACCAAAGAACCGTTTCTCATAAAAGGAATATCCAATTCTTCTGAAAGCGCGTCCATCATTTTGTTTCCACGCACATTTAAAATCGCCTTTAAAGAACCTGGTTTTGCATCAAATCCTGCGTGAATAATCGCACTATTTGCCTTGGATGTACCGTTACATACATCCTCTTCCTTCTCAATGACACAGATGTTTGCCTGGTATCTTGACAATTCTCTTGCAATGGCACTGCCAATTACACCGGCACCAATAATAGCTACATCATACATTTCTTTTTCTCTCCTTTTTCCTCTAGATTTCAAAACAAAAAAGAGCAAGAAAATAAAGTGATTTCTCAATCACTCTATTTACCTTGCTCATGTCTCTTGGTAATAATATATATTTTTTCTAACACTTATATTACCACAAATGAATGGATAATGCAACAACTATTTTATTCTACAATCGCAATGAATAAACCTTGCTGTAGAGGTAATTATATAAAAGAAGGGAGAATGTTTATGGAACAAGATTTTGAAATACTTAATTTTATAAGACAAAATACCCAGATGGGCATTGACGGAATTAAGTGTATTGTTGAAAAGGTTGACGATACCAGATTAGAAGAGGCTTTAAGAAAGCAATTAGAGGAGTATACCCGCATTTACAATTCTGCTAACACCTTGCTTCTTTCTAAAGGTGGTATACCCAAGGACGTTAACGCACTGGCAAAAATCAGTAGTCATATTGCAGGAATAATCAACACTAATCACGAAGACCCGGTAAGAAAAATTGCTGAAAGCATGATTAAAGGCTCGGCGGTTGGTGTTACAAAAATTACCCATCATATCAATAATTATAACGGCGACGACGACGGTGTTTTACAGCTCGCAAAGTGTTTAAAAGAATTTACTGAGGAAAGCATTGAAGAAATGAAAGCTTTTCTATAGCTATAATCATTAAAAAACTCACTTGGAATGTTCCAAGTGAGTTTTACTTTATTTTGTAGTAATCTCTATAGTTGCATCTATGAAATTCTTATAAGAGCTTGCGCTTATAAGACCCATAGGTGCAGAGTTGATTTCCACCTGATAACGACTATCCGATATTTTATAAAACTTCATATCAGTATCTTCATCATCATTACTGTAGGTTATATATATTTTTGCCTCTAGAGTCTTACCGCTTGTATTTACATAATTATGCTCAACTGCGGTAAGAGATATAAGCTCTAAATAATAATCCTGAAACTTCTGAACTTCGAGCTGTTCACCATTATAGTAAACCTCTTCCAAAGAGTCGGTTTGAGATTCAGCATCATATTTAGCAGTAAAAGAAAAATCATACTTTTCGCCATTTGTTTGTACCGACATAGTCTTAAGGGTATTGATGCTCTTGAACAACATAAGTTCATTATAATAATCGGTTATTTTGGTATCCTTAAAGGTTAAACTCTCTGCAGATACTTTGCCGATTACTCCCGAATCATCAACAACAACGGCGTAATGTCCATCCTCTTGCAATTTTGCTTTTACGGTTCTTTTCACATTTTCAACATATATGGTTGCCCAAAGGTCAGGCTTGTTAAGGCCTAATCTTGAAAGCTCCGCCTGTGTTGCGTCATAAGAATAAGCCCCGTCCCCTGTTACACCGTTGGCAAAAAAGTCTATTATAACCTTAACTGTACTATCGGCGCAGGGACGTTTTTCAGGAGATATGAAATCATAACCGTAAAGATCGCTGTGTTCTGCCGATACAATCGTATAAGCTTTGCCGATTTTCTCGGTATAAAACTCCAACTTATCGCATTTAATAAGGCCTCCGCCACTATAATAATCGTTAGTAATTTCGCTATTAGTCGAAATCTGACCCATATTAGAAACGTTAGCAAAATCTAATACGTTCATATCGAAAGAATCGAAATGCTTTGCTCTTACTAAATAAACGCCTTCTCGATTAGATGCGGTTACATATCTACCCGCATTATCCGGAGAAAGATTTCCGATTTTTATAGTATAGCTTGGAACCTGTGCATCTTCGGGAGCAATAAAGTTAATGACATATTTTGGCGTATCAAAACCATAAAGGGAATCATCAACAGTATCACTGACTTTTTTTGCGGCTTTGAGACCACCTAATGCGTTAATAGCCTGTGCGGTTTTGGTATAATCTATTTTTTTAGGGTCTACCCCTTGGATATACCAATCTCTTGCGTTAATTTGGTCATACTCCTCACCCTCTACAGCCTTAAAGACAAGGGTGGTGTCGCCGTTTATAAATTGAACCTCAGGAAAATCTTTGCTCTTTCCTACCGTCAAGGTTATTTCTTCAACGCCCTCTTCGCCTGTTTCTTTTTCAGGGATAATAAGTTTAATTGCCAGAGCAGAGCCTGCAATAACAACTAAAGCAAGAACGCAGGCAATGATTTTTTTTAGCATTCCTGTTTTCTTAACCTTCTCATTCTCGTGGCTTGGGGTAAGAAAAATCGTGGAGTTTTCCTCTTCCTCGTTTACAAATATATCCTTGTTCTCTTCGCCCTTGTTGCTCATCGACGAGCCCTCCTTACGAAGATGAATATTCCGCAAATTATAATAAGTGCAGGAATTGCATATTGGAATATAGCTCTTGTTGCATTAACAGAAGCTTCTGTCACCTTATCGGCATAGCTTTCGGACTTAATTGTTTTTGTAGCAAAGGAAATATCGCTTTCCTCTGCCTCACAAGCAACCTTTGCCGCATTGAGTGCAGAATCCATATTATCAAGGTCAGAGTAAGAAGCCCATTCAGATGAAATGTAATCGGTAGATGAGAATGCGGCTACATAGCTACTATGAGGAATATTGTTAATATATTCAAAATCTCGTGTAATGATTATACCGTTGTGCACTGCCTTTTCATAAGAATCATCAGGTTTCCATTGAGCTGAACTACCAACCGGTGCTACGACTGAGGTTTCTCCCATAGTAGTAGCTACCTTGCCTGTTACTCTTGTATCTAATGAATCATAGGTTGTGTACATAGGAACATTGTTTCCCGAAAGAATAAGGCTTATATCGTTGGTGGCAGCCTTCATAAAATCATAAGTGTCCACATTTTCGCTCTTATCTTCAACCGGTGCAGCAGCAAATCCCATAGTCATAGGGTCGCTTGGCAGACAGTTTGATTCGTCGGTTTCATAAACGACACCTTCGCCAAAGGAAATTCCCCACTCTTCAAGATAAGCCTGAAGATTTGGAAGCTTGGGAGAATAGTTGGAAGCAAAATACATAAGTCCTCTGCCTCGTTTGCCGTCATTCATAAGCCATTTTTCAATGTTTTGAAGTTCGTCAGGTGTGAAATCTTCTGTAGGTGAGGCAATTACAAGAAGGTCTGTCTCATCACTGATTTCGCCTATAACAACGTCGTAAATGTAGCTTATATCAAAGTTATTAAGTCCTAAAACTGCTGCAAAATATTCAGTATCAGAGACGTTGCAGTGTGTGCTGATAATTGCAGCATTCTTTGTTTCGGTGGAAATTACCTTATAAATTGCAGAAGTAAGGGCAGTTTCAAGGAAGTTTCCGCTAACGGTATTTTGCTCTCCGTACATAGCATATTGCGACTCTGTAATACGATAAATGTCCTCAAAGGTAACAATGGAGCTGCGCTTAACCTCTTTACCTTCAACCATTTGGTTTGCCTCTACAATTAAATCTCCGTATCTTAAATTCGATTTGGAATACTCACTGATAATAGAACTGAATTCTGTTGACTGAGGATTTACAAACGAAACATTAATACGATTGTTAGCAACCTCATATTTTTCTAAAAGCTTTATTGTCTGTGAATAATACACTCCTGAACTATCCGAAGCGCCAAACTCTGATTGGGCAACATAATAGTCAAGATATCCGTTTACATAGTCATCCTTATCTGCGCAAACGGTAATATTTATATCTTTATCAATACCCTTTAAAAACTCAATGTTTTCCTGACTTAAGGTGCTATCCTTAGAAGTGGATAGGTCGATTTCAAGGTTTACCCTTTTAGAAACTATTGCCAAGAGAACGTTAACAGCAACTGCTACGGCTATAACGATAGCAGTAATTACTATAGCATAGGAGCCGTGCTTTAAGGCACTTTTATTTTTAAGCTTTTTCCCTTTTGCGTTTTTAAACTTATCTAAAAGTTTGGTGAAAAACTCTTTAATCTTCACTTTCCTGCACCTCCATTAAGACCATCTGCGTTTCTCAACGGCACGAACCGATAAAAAGCAGAATACTCCTGCTATTGAAAGCAGATAAATAACATCAGATACCGGAAAAACGCTTTCATAGAAATTCTGGAAGCGGTCCATAAAACCGATGTAGCCGGCAATTTCTGTAAGAGATTTAATTCCTGTCATTTCTGCAATGGATGAAATCATCATTATAACAAGAAAAGCTACCAAGGTTAGTATGCAGGAAATAACCGGACTTTCGGTAAGGGAAGAAATAAACATTCCCATTGCAATAAGTGCCGCTCCTATAAGCATAATTCCTACCACAATGTTAATATAAACAAGCCAGTTTACCGAAACCTTTGAGGCCACGATTATCTGGAAAATAAGGGTAGGAGAAAAAGCTAAAGCGAAAACAGAAAATGCAGCAAAAAATTTGCCCATAATAATTCCCGTAACCGTAACCGGTGCGGTAAGCAAAGCCTGATCCACCTTTTGCTTGCGGTCTTCAGAGAGAAGTCGCATGGTAAGAACGGGTGTTACAAAGATTATAACTGTAGTCATAGCCGCTATTACATAAGAAATATCGGGCGAGCCTGCCGAAAAAATAGTTGTAAAGAACATTCCCTCAAAAAAGAAGAATATTGTTAGGAACACATATCCTAAAGGGGAACAAAAATAAGACTTGAATTCTCTTTTAAAAATTGCAGACATTATTCATTTTCCTCCTTTTCTTTTAAAGCTTCTTCGTTGTGGTCTTCGTAATTTTCTGTTTCTTTTTCAAACAAAAACTTGCCGTTATCGGCGTCATCGGTGAGGCGAAGGAAGATTTGCTCCAAGGTCATCTCGTTAGACTGAAGATTTAAAAGAACCTTTTTACGCTCAGCAAGACGTTCGCTAACCCCACGTCTAATGTCGCATCCTACCTTTGGCTCAACGCTAAAGTCGCAGGTGCCGTCCTCCTTAGAGCCTAAAGAGGATACCCTTTTAACTCCTGCAACTGAACTTAAAATCTTTTGAACATCTTCTTCATTTCCTGCCACTCTAACATTTAGAGAATGGTCGGAAGATAATCTTCTTGAGAGATTATCCGGAGTATCATCAGCGATAATTTTGCCCTTGTTTACAATAATAATTCTCTTGCAAACCTCTTGAATTTCCGAAAGAATATGAGAGGAGACAATAACCGTATGGTTCTTACCAAGTCTTGCAATAAGATTTCTGATTTCTATAATCTGCTTAGGGTCAAGACCTACGGTTGGCTCGTCCAGAATAAGTAAATCAGGGTTTCCTATAAGCGCCTGTGCAATACCAACTCTCTGACGGTAACCCTTTGAAAGATTTTTAATAAGTCGGTCAATTACATTTTCAATTTTTACAAGTCTTGCAATTTCCTCAATATGTGGTTTTTTAGGGAATTTAACTTTTTTAAGGTCATACATAAAATACAGGTATTCCCTTACTGTCATATCTGTATAAAGAGGTGGAAGTTCAGGAAGATATCCTACCCTCTTTTTTGCAAACTCAGGTTGCTCTACTATATCAAAGCCGTCGATAGACACAGAACCTGCCGACATTGAAAGGTACCCCGTCATAATATTCATTATGGTACTTTTACCTGCACCGTTAGGTCCCAGAAAGCCTACAATTTCGCCTTTATTGATAGTGAAACTGACATCGTCTACCGCAAGGTGATTACCGTATTTTTTACTGAGAGAAGATACTTCTATCATAATCACAACTCCTTTTCTTCTACTAATTTATCACACATTATCAACTAATTTGTAAACAAATCGTAAAATCATAATAATTATATATTATATAGGCGATAAAATCAATAAAATATTATATCTAGTTGATTTTGGTTTTTATAAGTGATATAATGAAAAAAATTTGTTTTTTGAGGTTTTTTATGAGTTATTTGCGAAGAGCCTGGGCAGAAATCGACCTAGAGGCTATTGCTAAAAATTATGATGCTGTTTGTAATATGACAAACACACAGGTTATCCCTATTATTAAAGCCGACGCTTACGGCCACGGTGCTGTAAAAGTCGCACAGATTTTAAAGGGGAAGTCTGTGGGTTTATTTGCCGTATCCACCTTAGACGAAGCGGAAGAACTGCGCCTTGCAGGTATTACTTCCGACATCTTAATTCTCGGCTACACCCCTCCCTCCTGTGCTAAAGATTTAGCAGAATATAACCTTATCCAAACCATTTATTCTGCCGAATATGCAACCGAGCTTAATGAGTCGGCAAAGCATGAAAATGTGAAAATCAGAACCCACGTTAAGCTTGATACCGGTATGGGAAGAATAGGCTTCAACTTTAAGACCGAGCTTGACAATGTAAAAATGGTTCTTAAATTAAGCAATCTTGAAAATCAAGGCATTTTCACGCATTTTTCCTGTGCAGACAGCCAAACCAAAAGTGATGTGGACTATACCGAAGAGCAATACGCCCGTTTTTGCAACGCAATTAACGTTTTAGAAAACCACGGCTTTTCTTTCAAAATGAAGCACTGCAGTAACTCGGGCGCAATTCTTACCAATAATAAAACTAAAATGGATGCTGTCAGAGGAGGCATCATTCTTTACGGTGTTTCTCCGTCAAAAGATTTAATTTTGCCTGTAGATTTCACCCCTGCCATGTCCTTTTATTCGGTGATCTCAATGGTTAAAGAGGTGGAAGCCGACAGTGAACTTAGCTACGGCAGAACCTACAAAACCGAAAGCAAGAGAAAAATTGCCACAGTTAGTGCCGGATATAGCGATGGTGTTCCAAGGCTTTTATCAAACAAGGGCACAGTTTTGGTTGGCGGAAAACGTGCAAACATTGTGGGAAGAATTTGTATGGACCAATTTTTAATCGATGTTACAGATATAGAAAACGTCAAGGCGGGAGATGTGGTAACCATTTTCGGCAAAGACCTTTCGGTACACGAGGTCGCAGACAACGCCCAGACAATAGGATATGAAATCCTCTGTGGAATTTCTAAAAGAGTACCCAGAATATATAAATAATAAAAGCGGGGTTTTTACCTCGCTCAAAAAACAATCTTGAAATTATGGCAACAAGAGGTTATACTATAGTTAAATACTTTAAAAATGTAAATATTATTAAAATAAACTATATGGATGTGAGCCTTATGTTTCGTAATTTTAAATATGTACATACATTATACAAGGAAGGCAGTTTTACTAAGGCGGCGGCAAAGTTATTCATCTCTCAACCATCTTTAAGCACGGCTATAAAGAAGACTGAAAAGGATGTTGGTGCGCCTCTTTTTGAAAGAAAAGGTAATGGTGTGCGTCTGACCGAAGTAGGAAAGGCATATATTATTGCGGCAGAAAAAATCATTTGTGCAGAAAACCAATTTAAACGAGAGGTAACCGACATACAAGGCCTGGATGCAGGACAAATCATTTTAGGCGGTTCAAGTTTTATTTCTTCTTGTGTCTTCCCTAAAATTATAAACAAATTTACCGCTTTGCATCCTAAAATAAAAATTTCTCTTGTAGAAGCCAATTCCTGTGACCTTTTAGATTTAATGGATAAAGAACAGGTAGACATTGTTATCGACAACAACGAGCCTTCCGATAAACATGTAAATTTCCCACTTCTTAAAGAAGAAGTTTTACTTTGTGTTCCAAAAGAGCACCCTATAAACAATGAATTAAGAGAATATCAGATAACCCCTGAACAGATTTCTGACAGAAAAAAAAATATAGAAACTGTTAAGCCTATTTCTCTTAAAATATTCGAAAAAGAGAAATTTATACTCCTAAAGCCCGGAAACGATATGTATAACAGAGCTATGGAGCTTTTTGAAAAATACAGAATTAAGCCAAACCTTGCTTTCTCGGTGGACCAACTTAATGCCTCTTACGCTCTCTCCGACTCAAATGCGGGAGTTTCCTTTGTGACCGATACGTTTTTTAAATACGGAAGTTTTGGAAATAACGTTGTGTTATACAGGTTGGAGGGTCAACAACCAAGAACCTTATGTTGTTCTCATCTGCGCAACAAATATTGTTCAAAGGCAATGACCGAGTTTATCCGTGTAACAAAAGAAGTTGTAAAATAAAAAAACAGAGAGGTTTAACCTCTCTGTTTTTTATGTTTTATAAACTTCACGGCACTTATAAAAAAACATACAATATCCCATTATTTTGAAGCTTTTTTGAAAATAAATTTTTTTGAAAAGATATAATTAACTATTATAACAAGAATGGTGACAATAACTTTTGATAGCATACCTTGGATGCCAAATATTGTCTGATTTAGTCCTACAAAAACAAGAAAAGGAACCAAGACAAGCTCCAATACACCTGTAAAAACTCGTGCCCAGATAAATTTTACCGTTTCGGGTATTAATACCTCTCTTTTCCAACTTCTGCTTTTGAAAACAAACATTTTATTTGTAACAAACGCAAATACTATTGCCATTATCCAAGAAAACATATTTGATGAAATAACAGAAATCATTTCAGAAAGCTTCAAGCTATCAAACAACCAAACTAACGCAGAATAACTGCACCAACTAACAACCGTTGTTAAAATGCCCCAAAAGATATAAGAAACTATCTCCTCATTTTTTTTGATTAATACAAGTAATCTATTCATCTTTGTCTTCCTATCATTTTACAGTCTCTCTAATCAGCTGTCCTTTACACAAGCCCCATTGCCATTTCTACTAAAAGTGCGACAATTACAACCAAGGCCGATATTATAAAGCCGTGAATCATTGGCTTAATGCCTGATTTTTTCATATCTGCAAATGATGTATTAAGTCCTATTGCCGCAAGGGCACTTACCATTAGGAATTTACTTGCCTTTTTGGTTACACCTACTACTGCAGTGGGTATTGGCAATACACTTGCTACCACCGACATTGCCACAAAGCCTAAAATGAACCAAGGGAAAATCTTTTTAATACTAAAATTAAGCTCAGCGCCGCCGTTTTCGGCTGTTACGGCTTCCTTTTTCTTGATTCGCAACTGAATTAAAGCAAACACTAAAACCGTGGGGATAATCGCCAGCGTACGAGTGAGTTTTACCATTGTTGAAAAATCTCCCGCCGCATCGGAAAAGGCGTATCCTGTAGCAACTACCGAAGAGGTATCGTTAACGGCAGTTCCTGCCCAAATTCCAAAAGCAGTGTCGCTCATACCCATAGCTCTTCCCATAATGGGAAAAAGGATTATCATAGCCATATCAAACAGGAAGGTTGCTGACATAGCATAAGCAACATCGTTGTCGTCTGCATCTATAGTGGTAGAAATTGCCGCGATAGCAGATCCACCACAGATTCCTGTACCTGCAGAAATAAGGTTTGACAGTTTCCAATTAAGCCCCAATGCTTTCCCAATAAAATAGCCTCCGCCAAAACAGGTTGCAAGAGTAAAAATCATAACAAGAAGGCTCATTTTGCCTACATTAAAAATAGTGTTAATGTTAAGGGAAAGACCTAGCAGAATAATGGCAAATTTAAGAATCTTTTTAGCTGTAAACTTGATGCCTGTTTTGAAAACTGCGGTATCTTTTAGAAAATAATTAAGTATCATTCCTAAAAACATTGCAATAACTGCGCCGCCTATAAGGTGAATTGGTAAAAGGCTTTCTATAAAGGTTGCCAGCACGGCAATAGCAAGAGATAATATAATTCCCGGAATTAGTTTTAGCGTTTTCATTTTTTAAGACTCCTTAAATTTAACCCAAATACAACAGTTATTATATCACACCTATTAAAAAAAGTAAATTACCATAAAGAAAAAGCGAGGTGAATTTCACCTCGCTTTTACATTATTAAACTATAGCCTCGCAAAGCCATTCAAGAGTGCACTCAACCATATGCTTACCAATTTCGGCACTTGCTTCTTTTGCACTTTCGGCAAACCATTCGGTATTGCGCTCGCAACGTGACAGGTCAACAAGCTCAGGATATGTACCCATAAGCAAAGAGGTTTCCCATTTGCCTGCGTGGTCGAAACCGCCACATTTTTTCTGAGCCTCGGCACCTATAAGTGGAATAACCTTAATGTATGAGAATGGGTCATCGTTGCTGCCTAAATCTTCATAGTAGGAAGCATAATTGTCACTGCCCCACCAACCACGGCCGAACTTTTCTTCCATATATTCCATAGTAACCTTTTTAGCCGCTTTATGACAAGCGATGGTCATTGGCATTAGTCCTGCATTCTCGGTCTGATGATGTGGAACGAGATAAATATTTTTATGACCTGCCTGAATCATTGATTTTAAAACGCAATAAATATAATCTACGTAAACGTCCTCGTCAACGTGGAAATGAGATGGTTTAGCATCGCATACTGCATAAGAAGCTACACCGTACCAGATTGGAGGGCAAACAACAATTTCTTTTCTCTTTTCAAGCTCTCTGAGGCAGCCTGTAACAACTAGTGTGTCTGTTCCGCAGGAAGCGTGACGTGCGTGATATTCCATTGTTCCAATGGGAATAATAAAAGGCACGTTGCGGTCTACGGCATCCTGAATTTCATCATAAAACATTTCGAGCATTTGCATAAAAAAGTCTCCTTGTTATCTAAAGTCTGAAAATTTTCAGTTTTGCTTACATATTTATTTTATCATTAAATAAATAAATTTCAAGACTTTTGGTTAAAGATTTTAAGGTTTTGACAGTTTTATTATACAACAAAATCATAAAAGAACGGATAAAAGCAAATTATTCTCTTTCTTCTCCAAAATAATCATAGTTCACCCAAAGAACAGTATATCGGTCTTTTAAGTCTTTGGCATATAAAATTCCTTGATTGATTTTTTCCTTGTTGTAAAGAGCATAAAACTCTTTAATATCAAGACCCACAAGAGAAAGCATTTCTTGGATTCCCTTGGCTGTGGGAGCTTCTGCTAATATTTGTTTTATCTCTGTTTCTTTCTGTTTGTAAATATCTCGGCGGTCTGCTTTATAGTTTCCAATTTTATTTTGAAGGTCTATGCAACCTCCTGCAACCCCTTTATAAACCTCTTGCATCTTCTTTTCGTACTCTTCTTTGCCGAGGCGATAAATTTTATCACCAAAAGGTTGTGACAAAAGCTTTTCTCGGATTTCAGAGGTTATAACGGTTGAATAGGCAACGTCGATTCCGTGGGGGAAATACTCCTCGCCATTTATAATACCGGTTATTTCAAAATAGTGAGAAAGATGATGCTCACTGCCTGAAGCGGGACGTGAAGAACCGGCAAAGCTCATCATAATTCCAATTACGATTAAGCCTTCCATTAAGGTTTTTATGCTTTCCTCATTACGTGCAAGAATACCCTCTGCCAAATTAAGAGTTGATTCAATCTGCTCGTAGGTTGAGTTGTAGATATAGTCGCAAAAATACTCGTCGTTTATAAGGTGGCTTAATTTCCAATCGTTAAGAGCCGAAAATTTTCCTATAATATCGCCATAGCCTGCTTTTATCATTTCAATCGGAGCGTTTTTCAGAACGTCAACATCTCCGATAATAGCTACGGGAAGTCCTGCAGGGTAGGTAACCTTCATACCCTCTGTTATCATGGCAGCTCCGTTTGAAGCATAGCCATCCATAGAAGGTGCCGTTGCAACAATCACATAAGGAATCTGATGGAAGAAAGAAACATATTTACATAAATCTTGAATAACGCCCGAGCCGATACCCACGATTATTTGTGCGTCTTTTAAGTTTTCGCTTACAGTCTCTATTGCCGCTTCATTGGGCACAAGAATTTCTTTGCCGCTAAAAACAACCCTTTCTGTTTTTTTGTTTTTAAGCGCCAAAAGTGTTTTTTCTCCTGCGGCCGCAAAGGTGTTTTCATCTGCAACAATTAAAATATTATTATACTTTTCGCAAATTTCAGACAGATGATTTATAGCACCGCTTTCAATATATACATAATCAATATCGCAAGTGTGATGCTTTCCGCACTCGCACCTAACGCCCTTAAGTAAATTATTTATATCCATTTTGCAACCCCTTTTAAAATATTCTTCGATTTATTATAATAAATCCGAAAAAACAGTCAACATATCCCACACAATCGGGTATTTTAACATTTCTTTTATTTGCGTATATCTTCATATAACACTTTTATGTTCTCATACACAAAGTCAGGCTTAACATCACTTTTTTCCAAGTCTTCCATTGTTCCTTCGCCCGAAAGCACAAAGATACTGTTAATTCCTGCGTTTACACCGCAGGCAATATCGGTATATAATCTATCTCCTATCAATGCCGTTTCTTCCCGATTAAAGCCTGTTTTTTCCATTGCAAGAAGCACCATTGTAGGTTCAGGTTTTCCAATAAATATGGGTTTTCTTTTTGTTGCGTTATATAGCATCTGGCTGACAGAACCACAATCAGGCACATAGCCGTACCAAGTGGGACAAACCCAGTCAGGATTTGTCGCTATGTAGTCTATTCCCTTGCCCAACAAAATACAGGCATCTTCCAACTTCTTAAAGCTAAGCTCTGTATCAAAGCCCATACAAAGACAGTCGATACCATCTTCAAGCTTATCGATTATTGGCAACGATGCATCATTTAGTTGAGACTTAAATGAATTTGTACCAAACGCATATATCTTGTTATATTCCTTTTTATTCAAATAAAGGATGGTAGCATCAGTAGAAGTCAAAAAGTCATCCGCCGTGGCAGTAATACCCAAAGAGGCAAGCTTTTTTATATATTTATCAACACTGTTTGATGAATTGTTGGTAAGAAAGATATACCTGCCGCCGATACTTTTGATATACTCTAAAAACTCGATTACTCCGCTGAACAACTCATTGTCTAAATAGATAGTTCCATCCATATCAAGCAAGAATAATCTTAATTTTTCCAAACAATTCATTCTAACCCTCTATTCCGTATGGCAATTATTGAACTGCTGAACACATCCTCAATAATTATATCATTGACAAAATATAATCACATACTATATAATAAAACGGTCAAAAGTGATTGTCAATGGGTGGCTAAAAAGTCGATAATCAATCAAAAACGCTCATTTGGAGGTGAAATTATGTTAAAAGAAGAACGATACGATAAAATACTTGATATATTGGAAAAAGAGGAATATGTTTCGGCATTACAACTAAGCCGTATGCTTTATGTAAGTCTTCCTACAATACGTCGAGATCTGGCAGAACTCCACCGCAGGAATCAGATTACAAGAAGTCATGGCGGAGCCAAAAAAATTCAATCAGAGCATATTGTTGCGCCCCTCAACTTCAGAAAGACTGTGCGCACCACCGAAAAAAGAGCTCTTTGCCGTGCCGCCGCCAAGTTGGTAAATGATAATGATATCATTTTTATTGATTCTTCTACAACCACGCTGCAAATGGCCGAGTTTTTAAGTGAAAAAAAGAACATAACTGTAATCACAAATGGAATTCCACTCGCCACGGTGTTGGTTAAAAAAGGAATTAAAACTTATTGTACCGGTGGCGAAATATTCCAAAATTCACTAGCTCACTTCGGAAGCTTTGCGGAAGATTTTATACAAAGGTTTAACATAGATACCCTCTTTTTCTCCTGTCACGGAGTCAATGAAAAGGGCATGCTTACCGATCCATCATTACCTGAAACACAAATTCGAAAGGTTGCTATAAATCAATCTAAAAAAACAGTATTTATCTGTGATGAAACAAAATTTTTGCTGTCTACGCCCTATAATTTAGTTCCCATTCAAAAGTTAGACCATATTGTCACAAACTCTACACAGGTGTATAAGTATTTTCAATCAGAAGACAGCAATAAAATTATTATTGTGTAAAAGGTTGATTTGTTTTTAATGATAAACTAATCGTATGATTAAATTTGGAGGAATATTTATGTTTGAACAAACCAAGGCGTTATATCAACATTTTTTGGATTTGGGTATACCCGGTTTTGACCTTGTCGTTTATAAGGATGGAGAATGCATCCTGCGTCATATGGGCGGTTATTCCGATCTTGAAAACAAGATTCCCATGAAGGGAAATGAAAAACATCACATTTTCTCTTGCTCAAAGCTCTTAACCTGTGCGGCAGCTATGCAACTTTGGGAAAAGGGAATGTTCTCATTAGATGACAATTTGTCCGACTATTTACCTGCTTTTAAGGAAATGACCGTAAAGACGGAGGACGGAATCCGAAAAGCGAAAAACCCCATTAAAATCATACAACTGTTCCAGATGACCTCGGGTATGGGTTACGATATGCACTCCCCTCTCCTTGAGGAGTATTATAACATCCCCGGCAACAACTGCCCCACGGTAGAGACGGTCAATATGTTTGCCAAAAACCCATTGGAGTTCGAACCCGGCGAGGGATGGAAATATAGCTTTAGCCACGACGTACTGGGTGCACTTGTTGAAGTATTGTCGGGAGAAAAGTTTGAAAACTATGTGAAATCTCATATTTTTGACCCACTTGGAATGGTTAATTCCGATTTCCTACACCCCTTGGAAGATTGGGATGGTTTTGCAAAGCTTTATCAATACGATAATAAAACCGGTGAGTTTTCTCCTATATTACGTTACTGGTGCCACATTGGAAAAGAATTTGCCGGTGGTGGCGGTGGCTGTGTTTCTACAGTAGATGATTATATCAAGTTTTTAGAAGCCTTGCGTATCGGCGACGTGATTTTGAAGAAAGAAACAATCGCCATGATGGCAACCGATTATCTCACCGACCAACAACGCTCAATGTACACCTATGGTACCACCAACATCGGCTACGGATTAGGAATGCGTGCTCCTCGAAAAGAAGCCGTCCATAAAGAATTTGGTTGGGCCGGTGCCGCAGGTGCCTATGCTTCGGTAGACCCTGAGCTTAACATCTCTTTCTACCATTCGCAGCACGTGGTCAAACAACCCAACCGCCACTTGCGCCCATGGATTTACTGTGCAATACGTGCCGACCTTCTGGGAGAAAAAATCGACATTCCCATTAAAGAGGTTGATAAAAATCCTGAGCTTACATATTAAAACATTATATTTAACTTGTAAATAATAAAAGCGAGGTGAAATTCACCTCGCTTTTTATATTAATCGCAACATGGGTCCTTTTTCTTTGTGGGTTTTGGTGCTTCGGGTGATGGCTGTGTTGTGTCGCCAAGACCTGATGTTTCAGAGAAAATAACGTTTGCTTTTGTCATATCAACCACATCGCTTGGAACAATAATTTTTGATGCTTTTCCGTTTGATAATGCAACAAGCGCCTCGTATTTCTTCATTTCTAAAACTGCAGCGTCAACCTGTGCGTTCTTTAGTTCACGAAGACCGTCTGCCTCCGCCTTCTTAGAAAGATAAATTGCCTTTGCCTCACCTTCGGCACGGGCAATTCGTGCATCACGTTCACCCTCTGCAGCAAGAATCATTGCTTGTTTATCTCCCTCGGCACGTGTAATGGCTGCCGCTTTATGACCCTCTGCCTGAAGCAAGGTTTCACGGCGGTCACGCTCTGCCTTCATTTGCTTTTCCATAGCATTTTGAATTTCTGCAGGTGGGATAATATTTTTAAGTTCAACACGATTTACTTTTATTCCCCACTTGTCTGTTGCCTCGTCAAGTATTTCGGTCATTTTGGCATTTATGGTATCACGTGAGGTAAGTGTACCGTCAAGCTCAAGTTCACCAACAATATTTCGAAGGGTTGTTGCCGCAAGATTTGAAAGGGCAGAAATAGGATTTACTGCACCATAGGCGTAAAGCTTTGCGTCATAAACCGCATAATAGATAACTGTGTCAATTTGCATTGTTACGTTATCTTTTGTAATAACAGGCTGAGGTGGAGAATCAAGCACCTGTTCTTTAAGGGTTACCCTTTTGGCAATTCGTTCAACAACAGGAATTTTAACGTGGATACCCGCAGACCAAGTTGTCTTATACTTACCCAGAAGCTCAATAACAAACTCGTGTGCTTGCGGCACTATTCTGATGTTGGCAATAAGAACAATTAAAATTATTACCGCTATAATAACTGCTAACATTTTTCATTCTCCTTTTGAATAAATTACAATTTTATTATACCACTATCAAAGGATAAACGCAATACTTTAACATAGCAAAAGCGAGGTGAAATTCGCCTCGCTTTTTTATGGTATTTAAGAGTTGATGGAATAGACCATATATACTCCTATCTTTCGATTAGGAGAAAAAGATAATTAGCAGTTGGTTTACCAGTACCACAGAAATCAGGGCGATGGGATAAGTGGCCGCATAGGCGGTTGCGACGGCCTCGGTACCGGTTACGTGGATCAGTGTGCCCAGTGCGGGTGTAGAGGTCATACCTCCGGTGATGGAGCCTAGGTTGTTAAACAGGGGTAGCTTCAGTAAAAATTTTGCCATCAAAAAGCCGATGATCATAGGCGCAAGAGTCATAATCATACCATACAGGAAGTATACAGGCTGGAACAACTCAATAAAGCGGGATCCACCGGAAAAGCCCGCACCCATAAGGAAGAATACCAACCCCAACTCTCGCAAGGACTTGAGGACCGTAACCTTGGGCATAATATTCACAGAACCAATGTGGGAGAAATGACCAAACAACAGTCCGGAGAGCAAGCATCCTCCCGTGGTGGTCAGAGAAAAGTTGCCGAGTTTTAGGCTTCCGACGGCAATACCGAGCAGTACAGCCAGAGCAAAGGGCATAAAACCGAAATCGTCCATATCAATGAGTTTGCCTTCATAAATCTTTTTCGCACCTGTGTCGGCAGCGATGATCTTGCGGCGCTCCTCTTCTACATCCACACGCATCAGTTTGGGCAGCAGTTGCACAAACAACACGACACCAACCACACCAAACAGATATGCAATTCCGTAGCCTGTGGAAACATGATCCACAAGCTCTGCTGCCACAGTTCCCTTGGCGGCGGAGAAGGCAGGAGTGGAGGTGAGGGCGCCGGAGAATATGCCGGACATCATGGCGGTTAGCTCATCGTTGGCGAGGTCGGTAAAGTTTCTGCCCACCAGGATGCAGCCCATGCAGGTTAGGCCTCCGGATACGATAATTACTAGTCCTAAAAGTATATAGGACTTGAAATTCTTTTTAAAGTTGGACACAAAACCGGGGCCTGCGATAAAGCCAACGGCGGTGACGAAGAACATAAGACCCAGATTCTCGACGATCTTCAGAGCTTCGCTGACAAAGGTCTGTTCTTTCACGGTGAGGGCAGAGGCCAAGTCCTTGTAGAAGACGCAGCCGAACAACAGGGCAATGATGAAAACGCCGGCAGTACCCAGATTGATGCCCTTAATGGTGATACGTCCGATAAGGTAACCCAAAGCAATCACGGCAAACAAGCAAAGCATCATAAAGGCAACGCCGGTAGATGCGGTAAATGTGAACATATCCTATTCTCCTTGTGCTACAAATATTTTTCAAAAATTATAGCATTTTTTTCCTCTTAAATCAACATTATATCGTTACATTAACTTAATTAGCAAATAGCGGTAAAAGTGAAATAGAAGGCATAGGAACAAAAGACACGATTGATAACAATACCTCTTCAACAAACGAAAAAAGAACCAAATACAAACAGTATAAATCTCCAAAGCTTACCGATAATAACAGTGTTATCAAATCAACAAAGTGAAGAGTATCCTACATATTATGATGCCGGATATGTTTATAAGATTCTACAAAAACTTGACTATAATAATGGAGTATGTTATAATAAATTAAACAATAATTGTAAAAGGAACCAGTTATCTGCAGAGAAAGTTGGTTCCTTTTGGTTTTATAACAGTAAATTTAGGGTGTATGATGAATTTATGAAAAAACAACGGCCTCCGGTATCTACAACACATATCATATTGTTGAGCTTTTTGACAGCAATATTGATAGGCGCAGTATTGCTTTCCCTTCCCATAAGTTCAGCTGATGGAAAGGCAAAGCCTTTCCTAGATGCGCTTTTCACCGCAACGACCTCCACTTGTGTTACTGGCTTGGTAGTAACGCCGACCGTTACCTCTTGGAGTGTTTTCGGACAAGTGGTGATATTGATACTGATTCAGATCGGTGGTCTTGGTGTTATCACCATTATGTCAGGGCTGACGATACTTCTTCACAAGAAAATGGGGATCGGTGACAGACTGCTCTTGCAAGATGCATTAAATCTGAATTCGCTGTCGGGACTTGTTCGGTTCGTAAAAAGAGTTGTGGCAGGAACGCTCATTATTGAAGGTATCGGCGCTCTGCTTTATATGACGGTTTTTATACCTGAGTTCGGTGCAAAAGGAATATGGATATCGGCGTTTACTTCTGTTTCTGCTTTTTGCAATGCGGGTATTGATATCATTGCCGAAAACAGCCTTTGCGATTATGCACTTAATCCTGTTATCAATATTGTTACATGTGCTTTAATTATCTTGGGCGGTATCGGTTATATCGTTTGGTGGGATGTACTTAGGGTACTTAAAAATGCACGAACGAAGAAAGTGAAATTTTTCAGAGATCTTACCCTGCACAGTAAAATCGCTATCACAGCAACCTTAATTTTGATTTTTGTGGGTGCCGCCTTCATTTTTGCGTTTGAATATAACAATCCGCAAACAATTAAGGATTACACCTTGCTTCAAAAAATGGAAGTCTCCTTGTTTCAGTCGGTTACAACGAGAACCGCAGGCTTTGCAACAGTGCCACAGGAAAGCCTCACTAATGCAAGCGCTATTGTATGTTTGCTTTTGATGTTTATCGGCGGTTCACCTGTTGGCACAGCCGGAGGCATCAAAACGGTTACATTTGCTGTTATTATTGTGGCAGCGATTGCCTCTATTCGTAATAAAGAGGATACCGAGGTGTTTGGCAGAAGACTCACAAAACAGGCGGTCAGCAAAGCGGTTGCCGTTACCTGTATGTCCTTTATTATTATGTTTGCTTCAACGGTTCTGCTTTCTGCGACAACGGATGCAAATGCACTGGATATTGTTTATGAAACGGTTAGTGCTACTGCGACTGTAGGTCTTACAAGAAATCTTACGGCATCTCTCGGTAGTGCAGGTAAACTTATAATCATCGCAACAATGTACCTTGGCAGAGTAGGTCCTATATCGCTGGCCGTTGCATTTAAGCGTAGCAAAGATAATCAGAATATCATAAGAAACCCCATCGAAGAAATCAGTGTGGGATAAGAAGGGATAATTATTATGAGCATCAATAAAACCTATGCCGTATTAGGTCTCGGCAGATACGGAAAAGCTGTTGCAAAAGAGCTTGTAAATAACGGTGCAGAGGTTTTGGCTATTGATATAAACCAAAACACTGTTAACAACGCAATTGAAACAATCCCCGTATGCAAATGCGCCGATATTACCGAGCCGGAGACAATAAAAAGACTTGGTATATCCAATATTGACGTTGTTATCGTTGCGATGGCAAGTAATCTTGAAGCAAGCGTTATGGCTGTAACACTCTGTAAGGAAGCGGGTGTGCCTATCGTTATCGTTAAATGCGGCAATGAAATGCACCAAAAGATTTTAAGCCGTGTAGGTGCCGACAGAGTGATTTTCCCCGAAAAAGAATCGGGAACAAGACTTGCTAAAAACCTTCTTACATCAGGTTTTTCGGAAATGATAGAGCTTTCCGATGAAGTGTCTATGGTGGAAATTGACGTAAGAGATGAATGGGTTGGTAAAACGCTTATAGAACTGAGCCTTCGTAAAAAATATTCTATTAACGTGGTTGCAATACGAAACGATGATAAGATTAACACAACGGTTGATCCTGCGCTCCCGCTTGAAAAAGGAATGCAGCTTATTGTTATTGCCAATACTTTAAAACTGAAAAAATTGAAATAATTTAGAGGTGCCCTGTTGAAACGTATAGTCAAAAGGATAAGCTTGTGTAACTGATATCACAAAAAGTGATTGTTAAATGCAAACCTAGGGAGAGATAGCAGTGGATTTTGAAAAACTTATTACCGAACGATATTCAGTAAGAAAATTTAAGCCTGAGCATCTGCCACAAGAGGCGATCGATAAAATTCTTGAGGCAGGACACAAGGCGCCTACAGGCTGCAATTATCAGCCACAAAGGATTCTTGTGCTTAATACTGATGAGTCGATTGCCAAGCTTAAAAATTGCACCAAGTGCCACTTTAATGCACCAACGGCAATGCTTGTATGTCATAATAGGAAGGAAAGCTGGATAAGAAAATATGATGGAGCCCTTTCCTCTTCTGTGGATGCTGTCATTGTAACAACCCATATGATGTTAGCATGTAAAAATGAAGGTATCGGACCTGTTGGGTAATGCATTTTGATCCTGCTGCCATGCGCGGAAGCTTTAATATTCCCGAAAACGTTGAGCCTGTTGCACTGCTTGTGATGGGATATCCTTCAGATGATGTAAAGCCACTTGATTTGCATCATCAGTTTCGCCCTATGAATGAGGTCGTATTTTATGATGAATTCTAAAAATAATATAATTTGAAAACATATTCAAATTACAAAAAACAAAATTGCAAACAGTATAACTCTCCTTGTTTTACAGATGCTAACAGTTGGGCTTTGTAAAGCAAGGAGATTATTATATATTATGAAAGCAACAGGTGACGTCGCGAGCGCTCACAGTGTGAGATGCAGCGAGCGTAAGGAAGCGCCGCGGTCGACGATTGCGCCACGATAGGAGTGAGCGCAGAGTCGGGCACCGCAAGAGGAAAGGTGAGAAGAATCGAGGAATGTGGTATAATAGGACAAAAGTCGAAAAAACCGCATAAACACTAGGGTTTTCACTGGTTTGCCCCACCCGACGCATTGGTGTCAAAACAGGGTTTTGGGCGGTTTTTATACATAGCAAAAGCGAGGTGAAATTCACCTCGCTTTTGTTTAATGCTTTAGTTTATTCTTCTATCAATCTAATCCCAGAGGGTGTGGTCTTAGTAGCGATGTTGTTTATATAATATGCTAGAATTTCCATTCTGTTTTCAACTCTGGCTAATGAATGTCCCCCCTTGGTTAAGAGGGCGATTAACCGCATTTCTTCGATTACTTCATTTGAATATCCAGCGTATTCTTCTTCAACAACATTTGCTTTAGCAGAAAAGAAAACCGAAAGTTTATCATCAATTTCTTTTAGGCGCTTTAGCTTGTTTTCGGCATCTGTGCTAAAATCAACATAATTCAGTCCAGCTAACAGCAATAAGTATTTAAGAAACCTTTTTCTAGTATTAGTTAATACGGATTTTTCTATGGATAATATACTGTTAATTTGAGAAACCATAGTGTTTGTGCGATCTAAACCCGATGTAGGTGTGTCAGCTTTAGCAGCATAACCTTGAATCGATTTATCTGTTGTTCCGAAAGAAATTTTTCCGTCAAACAATCCTATAATGCTATAAAATATTTTGTCAAATTCTGCACGATTGTCTACAAATCCGATTGTATCGAGAAAAAGGTTTTTGTGTGCAATACTTTCGAGAAAATACTCAAGATTTGTTGCTGGCATAGAGTTTATAATTTCGCCTGCTCTTAACCTTTCTTGATTCTGCAGAAATCTGAAATATTCGCGTACTTGATGGTCGCTAGCATCAGCGATGTATGTCATAGGAATATTATATGAACCTATATTACCTTGAATTATAGTGGGCAAATCGCTAAATTTAAGTCGTACGTTGCCTTTATTCGAAAGTTTTCTAACAAGCTTATCAACACTTTCGTCTTTAACATTGGCTTGTTCATAATAATCTTTAATTACTTCAATTATTTTCTTTGACCACTCACTTTTAATTATGTATTGGTTGGTCGCAAAATCACGGATAGTAGTTAATCTTTGCTGACCATCAACAACTTCTGATCTAGCACCTTTTGCGTTTGGCGTGTTTAGAACACGTACACTGATATTGCCCGTAGGATAGTTTTTAATAACACTATAGATTAACTTGTCCTTAAAATCATCTTTCCAAACATATCCGCGTTGATAAGACGGCTGAAGGTCAAGCCCACCGAAGTTCACGGTGTTGATATCATTAAGTACGGTTGTTACAGGAATAGATGAGTTGGAAAATCTCATTTGCTCTAACATAGTATTGCTCCTTTTTTATTAATCTGTATCTGTATTATAACACAAAAAAACAAAAAAGTCAAGTAGATTCTAATAGAATCTTAAGTGTTGACTATAAAATATTTAAGATTCGATAAAAATTAAACCAAACACATATGTAACGCAAGCGGAGTGGATTTCCACTCCGCTTGCGTTGTTCTTATATTATTTTAGTAACGCTTTAAAATCTTCTCGTTCTCTAATTGGGTTAAAGCAGTGGTTGTTGGTGAGTGCAGCTCTGAAGCCGTCAAGCGGTGTTTCGGTGGCGTCACTTATCGGTTTTTCTCCGCTTACCAAGTTAAATAATGGCGCAGTATATTGATAACTGTTTTGTTTTACAAATATTGTATCCTGTTCGGCGTGGTATCTGGCTTTTTCAAGTTCTTTTATAACTTCATCATATTTCTTTTCACCGCATAGGAAAAAGGCTTTGTCAATAAAATTATAGGTTAATATGTTGTTGTGGAACTGAAAATTTTTATCGGGAAAAAGAATGTATATAATTTGCTCAATAGCATTGCAAACCTCTAATGTTTTGTAACCAAGCTGAAGCGAAGAAATAAAACGCATTAATTTTTGTTCTGAAAGTGTTTGACAATGTTTTCTTTTTTCCATACCCTCAAGACACCAAACAAGCAACTCATTTCTTTTGTCTTCATCTTCTTCGGTTAAAGCATATTTTTTAGCAGTTTTTAAATCGCCTTTCCAGTGATAGGCTAAAACTATTCCGTGAAGTGCTCTATCGTGAAATTTTTGCGAAGAATTGTTTTCTAGAACAATTTTGTAATGTTTAATCGCACTATCAAGAAAAGGGTTAAATTCTTCTTCGTTGTTTTCGTCTATCGTTCCGCGCTTTTCAAAAGCCATATAATATTCTGCCGAGGCAAGCCATTCGGTATATTCCATATTACCGGGGTATTCCTGAACGGCTTTTACCGCAATTTGATAATTCTTTTCCTTATCATCGTGTTTCCAATATTCAAAACAAGCTGCATCAAATTCCGCTTTTCGCAGGTCTTTTTTATATGTGTCCATACCAAGTAAAAAGTCGGTTGTTACATTAAATAAATTAGCAAGTGGCGGTAAAAGCGAAATATCAGGCATAGCATAATTTGTTTCCCAACGGCTGACTGCTTGTGGTGAAATATTAAGTAGCTCCGCAAGTTTTTCTTGGGTCAGATCATTTTTAATTCGCAAATCTTTTATAGTTTTTCCAAATGTCATAAACTTTTCTCCTTTTAAGTTTTTTGACCGGTCTGATTATATTATAGCAAAAATAATTTGTATTTCCACCTCTCGTTAGTTGAGAGAATATAAATTCAAAATTGAGTTTTAAAGTCAGTATAAATTCCCACAAACAACAAATAATAGTATCACGATTTGAAATTAAAGGAGAATTTATATATGAAAGCAACTGGAATTGTGAGAAGAATAGAGGAATGCGTTATAATAGGGCAAACCGCCTGAAACCCGCATAAACACTAGGGTTTTCGCTGGTTTGCCCCATTGAACGCATTGGTGTCAAAACAGGGTTTTTCGGCGATTTTAGAAAGGAGAGAGAATCATTCTAAATATGCGTCAGAAATCCATTGATCTGAGCAGCCAAAATTAAATATTCAAACTGTC
>JAFXDV010000017.1 GCA_017521125.1 Clostridia bacterium | reverse complement strand
TTTGGCAAAATTAAATTCTAATATTTAATTTTGCACAACATTCATTGCAATGGGATAGGACAAATTTTTAGTAAAAATTTGTCGCAAAATCAAAGATTTTGTGGCGAAACAGAATTGTTTCGCCTAACCTATTCCATTATAATCGGCTTGATTGTTAATACCAACAAAAAAATGAAGACCGAGTATTCCCTTAAAGTCACGAAATAATTTATCTTAGTTAGGATTTTGATTATGGAAAACGTTATTGTTATTTTAATATTAGTCGTTATTGCGGCGGGTATTATATGGTATCTTATCCGCAGAAAAAGGCGTGGGGAAAAATGTGTGGGTTGTCCTTATGCTAAGCAATGCGGAAATAAATGCAGTGGTAATAATCTCCAAAAGCCATTCCATAATTCATAAAACAAAAAATTCCTTATGGCTTTCACCATAAGGAATTTTATTTTTATAATTTTGAGTATCCGTGACTATTAACTAATGCATCAATCTTTTTACCCGCTTTACACATTGGACATTCGTGGGCAGGATAGGACTGATATCCTTCTAAGTCATTGGGGTTGAATACCGAGCGAACCTTGAAGCCGCCACATTCCTCAACCGTTGAGAAAATAGAAGAAACTCCGGTTACCTTTCCGCCGTAATAATTTACTGCATCTATTGCCGCTTCAACCGTTTTTCCTGAAGCTACCGATACTGCAAGAATCATAACGTGTTTATTTTCTATCATTGGAACGATATTGTCTCTAAACAGAAGCATAGAGCCGTTTATGTTCTCAGGCGTTACCACATAAATGGACTTGTGGGCATTCATATTGACAAAGTTGGCTTTAGAAAGGCTATCTGCAAGAAAAGCACCTATAACCTCTGTTCCGTCAAGACACAAAATGGTATCAACTATTGTATCGAAAAAATAGTAAGAGCAAAGTTCCTCAGCAATAGATTTTGCTTCAGAAATACGAGCCTTTTGAGATACAACGTCAATATAATAATTACTGTGACAGTTACTTGTTGCAAAATGTCCCGTAGCAACACGCAAAAACAAATTGCTTTTTTCTGTAGAAAAATTTATTTTATTTAATCCGCCCATAACTTACCTCCATTGTCTTTTATGTTTTTATATTACACTATTTTTGACCTCTTGGCAAGAATAAATTGCATATAAAAAAAGAGAAGACCTGTCTTCTCTTTTTTCGGCGTTTATTACCATACTATTGGAAGTGAAAGCTTTGAAGCCGAATCACTGTCTATGTAAAGTGTAAAATCTTTGTGTGTTTTAAGCATTGTTGCAGGAACTTGGTTAGAAAATTCGCCTGAAAGCGTTTTAAATATTGCATCTGCTTTTACAGCATATGGCACACAACTTATAATTTTTTTGCATTTCATAATCTGTTTTACAGACATTGAAACCGCCTGTTTGGGCACGTCATTTACAGTTGCAAACCAACCCTCGCCTACCTGTTGTTGTTTACAGGTATCGTTCAGATTAACTACAATATAAGGCTCTTCAATGTCAAAGTTTGCAGGTGGGTCGTTAAAGGCTATATGGGCATTTTCACCTATTCCGATAAGACCTACGTCGATAGGGGCTTCAGAAATCTTTTTGCATAGAGCTTTACGGTTTTCTTCGGTGCCTTCAACAAAATATGCTGCTTTTAAATTTACCTTTGTTGTAAATTTCTCCTTTAAATATTTTCTAAAGCTTGCAACATGGCTTTCGGGTAAATCTACATACTCGTCAAGATGGAACATTTCAACCTTTGTCCAATCTACATCCTCTTTTATAAGCGCTGCTAAGGTGTCAAACTGTGATGCACCTGTAGAGAGTGCTATTCTGGCAACTCCCTTTTCTGCAATAGCGCTGTTTATACTAGCTGCCGTGTATTTTGCCGCACTCTTTCCTAATTCAAAACTATCTTTACAAATTCTAATTTCCAATTTCTTTTCCCCTAACAATTATTTTTTCTATATTTATGTTTTCATCAAACAAAATAATATCTGCATCAAAACCCTTTTCTATTTTCCCTTTGGTTTTAAGTCCAAAGATTTCTGCAGGTACTTTTGTTATCATAGCAACCGCATCTTCAATACTGCATTCTGCCATTTTTACCATTGTGCGCACGAGTCGGTCAGCAGTAGCGACACTTCCTGCGAATGCCGTTAAATCAGGTAGTTTTGCCACCGAGTCATCTATAATGCAAGGAGTCTGTTCTCCGTTTCTGCCTAAGAAAGACTCGGTCAGGTTAGTTCCTGCCGCTCTCATGGCATCGGTGACTAAGCAAATATTTTTATTATCCTTACATTTTAATATTAGCTTTAAAAGTTCAGGTGGCAAATGTTTTGAATCTGCTATTATTTCGACCGTCATTTCGTCCAAAAGATAGGCGCTTTCAATCACACCTAATTTTCTGTATCCGTTATGCCTAGTTATGGTGGACATTCCTGAATACAGGTGAGTAATTTTCTTGCATCCCTTTTCGTAGACTTTTTTTACGTCTTCAAACGTAGCTTCGCTATGTGCAACCGAAGGACAAACTCCGTTTTCTGTTAAAGCCTCGCAGAACTCTGCGCTTCCTTCAAGCTCAGGAGCAAAGCTCCAACAACATATAATGTCTCCAAATTCTTTTAAAATCATATTATAATCTTGAGGATTTGGAGGTGTTATATATTCAGGATTTTGCGCTCCTGCTTGACTTTTGGCAAAATAAGGCCCCTCAAGATGTGCGCCAAGAATTGTTCCCAAAAGTTTTCCCGAGTTTTTTGCAACACGCAAGTCCTTTAAAAACTCAATCAACGTTTTTGTTGAACAAGAAAGTGATGTAGGCATAATTGAAGTTGTGCCCGTTTTTAAATGGAAATTTGCAGCTTCAATTATAGCCTCAGCGCCACCATCCATAAAATCATATCCACCGCCGCCGTGGACGTGCACATCAATAAATCCCGGAGAAACGTATCTTCCCTCAGCATCTATTTCGTAATCATACGGCAGAGCTTCTTTACTGACATCTAAGATTTTGTCATCTTTAATATAGAGATAATATCCTTCTAAAACGCCTCTTGGTAAAATTATTTTGCCGTTTTTTATTTTTGTTATCATAACTTGACATCCTTATAAAATTCATCAAGATAAACTCGACGGTTTTCTTTCATAGAAACATTTGCCGCCGCACCAATGCTCATAGACATAATCCCTGCACGTAGATCTGCCGCTTGGGTTAACATTTCGGTAGTAGCGCCTTTGAACAGATAATCTCTTATGTTATTATCTGCATTGCGGTGATGTCCTCGCAGGTCCTGAGAGATTACAAAGTTTTTCTTTTCTCCGCTATTTAGTATAATATCTATAGTGTTAGTCTCGGTTGTAGCATCTATCCTACCCTTTGTGCCCATAAGTGTTATTCGCATAAATTCGGTGGGCGCACTGGTATTAAGGGTGTACGACATAACGGTACCGCCGCTATAAAGAACGTTTACACTCAATGTATCCTCTATATCTACCTCGTTTGAAAATACACATCTATCACGCAAGTATCCGTCTTCCGACTCGCAATCATAGTAAAGCTCTTTGTTGGTTTTGTACATTACATCAAAGTAAAACTTGCATTTTTCTTTGCACTCAAGGCATCTCTTTGCAGGTGCTTTTTTTACATCTCCGTAAACTCGTCTAGTTCCAAAAGCGTTTACACATACAGGGTCTTGATCCAAAAGCCAATTTGCAATATCAAAATGATGAGTAGATTTGTGTATTAAAAGTGAGCCTGATTTTTCCCTCTGGGAGTGCCAACGATGGAAATAATCACTACCATGGGCCTCGTCCAGCATCCAATTATAATGAATGCTTAAAACATCACCGATTACACCCGATGCTATTTGCCTTTTAAGTTCCATAAACAACTGATGAAAACGAAGATTAAAGGTAATGGTTACAGTCTTTCCGCTTTTTCTCTCTGCATCTAAAATATTAATACTTTTTTCGAAATTGGTTGTAAGAGGTTTTTCGCAGATTACATCACAACCGAAGTTTAAGGCTTCAATTATATATTTATCGTGGGTACAATCAGTTGACGTAACTATGACCGTATCCGGTTTAACCTCTTTTAGCATAGTAGAAAAGTCATGATATACAGGGATGTCTTTTTCAGCATATTTGCTTACAAGCTCCGCTCTTTTTGTGTTTATATCATAAACTCCGCAGAGCTCGCCGTAATCGCTGTATTTTTTAACAAGTGGAACAGAGAAGCTAAATATCCCACGAAACCCACATCCTACCTGTACATATCTTTTCATATGATTGCACCATCCTTTTTAAATAATTTACAATTATATTTTAGCATAAATTTCAACATAAATATATAATTTTTTCATTAAATTAGATATAAAACTTGATTTTTTTGTTGACTTTGACTTCTCTAAATGATATTATTCTCTTTGATATAATGGTTATTGGAGGGTTTTCTATGCCCAATGTTCAGGCAGATTTGTCAGAAGGCTTTTTTGCCGAAATTCATGAAAAAGAAGTGAGCACAAATTTTGTCTTAGAAAAGCATCTGCACAAATATCACGAAATATATCTGCTTTTAGAGGGAAATACAAAATATTTTGTAAACAATGAAATTATAAATCTTAATAAAAATGAAGCCGCCTTTGTAAAAAGCGGTTACATTCATAAAGCCTCTTACGACAATGCCAGATACTCCAAAAGAATGCTAATATGCTTTACTACCGAATTTATCGGTGAACGCTATCTCGGAATGCTAAATTTACTTGGAAAAAGAAAGTTGCTTTCTTTTAATGACAGCGAATTATTTAACGCATTTTTAAAAATATATACTGAATTTGAAAACAAAGAACATCAATATTTAGAGCAGTGCAGAAATCTTTTGCGTGGGATTATAATTGAACTTTCTCGTTTGCAAGACTCCCCTGCAACCCAACAACTTTCCAACAACGAAGCCTTAATTCAATCGGCGGCAAAATATATCTCTTCGCATTTGAATGAAAATCTTTCTCTACATACTTTGGCTAAAATTTGCGCTATGAGTGACAGCTATTTTTCTCGTACCTTCAAGCAATACACCGGCCTTGGAGTGTCGAAATACATTAAACTTAAACGCCTTCAAAAAGCAGAAAAGCTACTTGTTTTAAATAAGTATACCATTACTGAAATTGCCTTTGATTGTGGTTTTAACGATAGCAACTATTTCATTAGCGAATTTAAAAAACACAGAGGTATTACACCCTTGCAATTTGCAAAAATGAGTAGAGAGAATCAGTAAAAAAAGCAGATGGCTGCCCATCTGCTTTTTCTTTTTACTTGCCACATTTTTTATCGAAAGAGGGATTGCAAGCGTAGAAGTTTTTGGAATTTAATCTATCCTTTGCTCTCTCTAAGCCTTCGCCGAAGCGTTGATAGTGAATAATTTCTCTTTGTCTTAAGAATTTTAGGGGTTCTCTGATATCCGGGTCGTCAATTAGACGAAGGAGGTTATCATAGGTTGTTCTTGCTTTTTGCTCGGCAGCAAGGTCTTCGTGGAGGTCGGTGATTACGTCGCCTTTTGCCTGAATATACTCGGCTCTCCAGGGTAGCGCCGAAGCCGCTATCGGATATACGGCTGCGGTATGGTCTACGAAATACTTATCAAAGCCTGACTTTTTAATTTCCTCAGGGGTTAAATTTCTCGTTAACTGATGAACCATTGCACATATCATTTCTAGGTGTGCAAGTTCCTCGGTTCCAACATCCGTTAAAAGTCCTTTGAGGTCATCATAGGGCATTGAATAGCGTTGGGTTAAATAACGCATTGAAGCGCCAAGTTCTCCGTCGGGACCACCGTACTGGGTAATGATTATCTGAGCGGCTCTAGGGTCAGGATTTTTAATGTTTACAGGAAACTGAAGCTTTTTATCATATTGCCACATTATGCTTCCTCCTTTTCATATTCCCAAGGCCAAGGTCCTTTTATCCAATTCCAACTGCCATCGGGTTTTGTCTTTTTTGCCATTCTAAGATACTGTCCATAATTTCTTTCGTATTCCTTTATTGCTTCCTTGCGACGTCTTTTGTATTCCTCAAAAGCAGCAAGGGCTTTTTTATCATGTGGATGGGTATCAAGATAAAGCACCATTTCGTAAAGTGCGAAATCAAGTGCATCAATATATTTTACAAGCTTACATTTTGGGGTCATTAGCACACGCCCCCTGCCAAAAACGGCTTATTTAAAACAGGGAAAATTGTTCCGCATTTAAAGCCTTTTTCCGTGTCATAAACTTCACCGAATTTTTGCGCCTCAATAGACACTATTGCGGTTAAAAATTCATCATCACACGGGGTATCATCTTTTCTCAAAATACCAAATTTGAAAACATTTTCTTCCATTGCTTATTCTCCTTTTGAACTTTTAAGTTCAATACATTCTATGTGAAATTTTGGAAAAAGGTAAATGTTTTTAAGAGTTGATATAGGATAATTGTAATTTTTTGTTGACAAAATGCTTAATTTAGAAGATAATATTATAGATAGGTGATATTATGAGAGTTATAACCGGCATTGCTAAAGGTAAAAGGCTAAAGCCACTTGACAGCATAGAAGTCCGCCCTACTACCGACAGGGTTAAAGAGGCGGTTTTCAGCGCTATTCAGTTTGATGTTGAGGGTCGTGTTTTTTTAGACCTCTTTGCAGGTTCGGGTCAGATGGGTATTGAAGCCCTTAGCCGTGGTGCCAAGTTTGCCTATTTTGTGGACAACTCTAACGATTCGGTTAAAATTTGTAGCGAAAACGTTAAAACTTCTGGTTTTGAAAAGGTTTCTCAGGTATTACGTCGCGATGCAGACGCTTTCCTTTCATCAGTGAATGAGAAGTTTGACATTGCATTTTTAGACCCTCCCTATAAGACAGGTCTTCTTATAAGTTCTGCTTTAAAGGTTACTGAAAAAATGAAGGATAGCGGCATTATTATTTGTGAACATCCTTTAGAGGAGACTATGCCCAAGGAGCTTAACGATTTTACACTTCATCGAAATTACAGATACGGAAAAATTTGTATTTCAATTTACAAAAAGGAAAATTAGATAAATGAAAAATTCTATTGCAATTTGTCCCGGTAGTTTTGACCCTATCACTATGGGACATTTGGATATTATTTCACGTAGTTCCCCTATGTTCGATAAGGTTATTGTTGTTGTGATGTCAAACGTTCACAAAAATAGTGGTTCCTTTAATGTGGAAGAACGTATAGAAATGATTAAAAAAAGTGTGGCTCATCTCCCAAATATTGAGGTTGATTACTTTGATGGGTTACTTGCCGATTATGCGGCTAAGAAGAATGCTAAAGCCATCGTTAAGGGTCTTCGTGCTATGTCGGATTTCGAATATGAGTTCCAGATGGCACTTACCAACAAAAAACTAAATCCTAATGTTGAAACCATATTCCTTACCACGAGTGCAGAAAATATGTATTTAAGTTCCAGTATGGTTAAGCAGGTAGCTAGTATGGGTGGAGATATTTCGGATTTTGTCCCCGCAGCAATTCATTCAGATATAATTAACAGATTAAAAGGAAAGGGAAGATAAATTATGACAATCGAAGAATTACTTGAGCAATTTGACGAAGTACTTGAAGGAGGCATTAAATTCCCCGGCAAACGTACTGTTGTTGACGTTGAAAAACTTCGTGCATTGATAGACGATATTCGTCTTAATATCCCCGGTGAAATCAAACAGGCTCGTGGCATTGTTGCTGACCGCACAGACATTATTACCAACGCTAAGCGTGAGGCTGACGGAATCATTCGTTCTGCCGAGGAACGTGCAAAGGCTATGGTAACTCAAGAGGAAATTACTAAGCTTGCACAGGAAAAGGCAAGCGAGATTATTGCAACCGCTCAGGCTAAGAGTCGTGACATGAGAAAGGCTGCTCAGGACTTTGTTGATGACATTATGCGCAGAGCTGATGAGAATCTAACTGCTAACTTAGGTGAAGTTAGAAAGACTCGTGCAGCACTCAAACAGCAGATGCCAACCACAAACAATAATCAGTAATTTTTAAAACCTCTTTGAGTATTCAAAGAGGTTTTATTTTGTCGATTTAAAAAACTTGAACTAATATACTTTTTATGCTATAATTCATTACCAAAGGAGGTGCTTTCGGTGGGAGAAAATACTAAGACTATTGCTACTAACAAGAATGCTTTTCACGAATATTTTGTCATTGAAAGCATCGAGGCAGGAATTGAGCTTACAGGTACCGAAATTAAGTCTATTAGACAGGGCGGAGTAAACCTTAAAGATTCATGGTGCAGTGTTGATAACGGCCAAATGCTTATAAAACAAATGCACATCAGCCCTTATGAGCATGGAAATATTTTTAATAAGGACCCGCTTAGAGTCCGCCGTCTTCTTTTACACAAAAAAGAGATTATGCGACTCTTCGGTCTGGTTAAACAACAGGGCTTGGCTCTTGTTCCACTCTCCCTTTATTTTAAAGGCTCTCTTGTAAAGGTGCAGTTAGGTCTTTGTAAAGGTAAGAAGCTTTATGACAAGCGTGCGGTTGCTGCAGAAAAAGCAGCTAACAGAGATATTGCAAGAGCATTAAAGGAGCAAAACCGGTAATACTAAAATATATGGGGGCGTAAAGGTTTCGACAGGGATTTGAAATTACGGAAAGCGAGCAGCGGTGCGGTACCGCTATAAAAGCCGCAATTTTTAAAAATTAAACGACAACAATAAAGTTGCTCTTGCTGCTTAATTTTTAGCAGCCGTCCGACTCGGAAGTACCGCGAGCTGAGAAGGGCGTCGATTAGCGGTGCACATGAACAGAGTCATGCCGATAGCTCTGTCAGGTATCATCGGCTACTAAGGCATTTCGGCTGATGGCCGCCGTTTTGCCGAGGGAACGTTAAGGACCATCTGCGCTCGGAGACGTCTGTAAGGACAGATTTTTGGACAGGGGTTCGACTCCCCTCGCCTCCACCAAAGACAAGAGGTGCCGTTTTTTACGGTGCCTCTTGTTTTTCGTTGAATATAGAGAGGGTGAGTCGAACGCAGCAACAAAAACAATCCAGCGAATTGTTTTTGTGCGGTGACCGAAGAATTTTGCAAAGCATAGACTCGCTTTTTTATCAAATTGCTTTGCAAAATTCAAGAGCGACTCCCCTCGCCTGTTATAAACCGAAAAATAGAAAAACACCGACAACGTCGGTGTTTCTTTGTTTTGCTATATACGAATAGTAGCAACTTGGCCCAGGTGGTAGTGTTCTCTTTTACGTATAGAATCATCTCTAAGCCAAGCATTGTAGTCGCAACCGCCCTCGCCCAAGCAATAATGGTATGCTTCTGCCTCGAAAGTTCCCATAAAACGACTTTCAGAGGTTGACCACAAGCAAATTTCGGGGTCAATTAGCTTATATAATCCAAGTTCTCCGCCAAGCAGTCCATGATGTGTAACCTGCATTATGTCACTTTTAAGATAGTCTCCGTAAATATTCGCTAACTCCTTGCAAGAATATTTCATACAATCTCCCAAAAAGATAGCCGTTTTACCATTTTCAAAACTTACTCTAAGTGCGGCACTGGCGTCATTTGCACTTTTATAAACTCGTGGATACAATATATCAGGTGTAAGAAGAATTTCTATTTCTGCGCCCGAATAGTAGAATTTTTGCCCTGTGTGGAGACAGTAAACAGGTGTATTTGAACAATATTTACTTATATTTTCCTCAAGTTTCACAATGTCCTTTTGAATTATCTCAGGTGCGACATAGGTATACTGTGCCTTGTCAGAATCCAAGAACTGATATGCAAAGGCAGAGATTTCAACTTTATCACCATAATCCTTTAAAAATTCAGGAGTTAAACTGATATGGTCAATGTCGGGATGAGTAAATATCCACATATCGATTCTGGCTTTTCCGTCAGGTTTGGCATTTTCTTTAAGATAGTTGTATAGCTCTGTCGTATCCTTGTCGTCTCTTAGATCACCATCTATAAGGACTATGTTTCCATCACGCATCTTTATAGCCCAAACATAGCCTTGGCTAAGTTTAAGTTGTGTAACCTCGGAATTTGTCTCATAGTCTGTTGTATCTGCAAATCTTTTTGAAATTGGTAATGTTTCAGTATCGGAAGTTGCTATGTATAGTCTGTTGTAGGTTGCAATCCAAAACATAGACAAAACACAATTACCGCACTTATAAATATAAAAAAGATTTTTATCTGTTTGAGAGGGAATTTCATTTGCTTCATGAAGAACAAAGCCTTCTTTTTCAAGAGTTTTTGTATATGCAATACATTCCTCTGCGGTAGTATTGTCTATGCGCAATAATTTATGGCCTTTTATAATGTCTGACACAGGAGAAAATTCACCTGAAAGTGATTTATATTCTGGAATATTCATATAACGGCTCCTTTTTTCTTGACATTGCAATATTAAAAAATATATATAATCATTATAGTAGTTAGCAATCTATTTTGCAATAGAAAATGTTATTAAACCACAATTAAAAGCGCCCAAGATTAAATCTTGAGCGTTTTTAATTTGTATGTGTTTTAGCCTAAAGCTACCATACTGAAAACGAGAGCGAAGAGGGCTACTGTTTCACAGAGACCTACGACTGTGATGTACTGCGAAAAGCCTTTTCCTGTTTCAGCTAATGCATCTGCGCCTGCGGCACCTGCTTTACCCTGAAATACAGCAGAAGCTGCCATAGCTACACCAGAAGCAATTCCAAGTCCTAATAAAAATGCAGGGTCGGCGGTTGACGCCTTCATTTGTTGCATTAAAAGAAAACCGTAAATTGTCTGTGTAAGAGGAGCACCGGCAAAAACCGTTAAAATAAACGGAGCGGCTTTATTGTTCATATAACATTTTTTCCAAGAACCAATTGATGCCTGACCTGCAATACCGATTCCGATAGCAGAGCCGATTGCTGCAATACCCATAGTGAGTGCTGTTGCTAATAATCCTAAATTCATAATTATTCTCCTTATAATTTATTCTTCAAATGGTTTAAATTTATGCCCACTCCACGACATATCCAAATGGGAAGAAAATTCCAAGGTGTTAAGTCTTATTCCATGAACTATAACCGATAGAATGTTTAAAATCATATTAAGTCCATGACCGAAAACTAAAAGGATAATCGCTAGTAACATAAACATAAAATTGCCAAGTAAAGGACCCGCCAGTTCGTTTACTGTTGCAGATATTGCGGCTCCTGCAAGTCCTACTGCCCATAGTCGTATATATGAAACTATATCAGAAAACACGTTAACTACGCCAAGCAAGACCGATACGATATTGGTCAGACTTGAAAGAATAGATTTAATTACACTTCCTTCATAGTTTGAAAATACAAAGCTCATAACGAAACCTATTCCTATAAATCCAATGGCCACAGTTCCCACAGGTATACCACCTATTACAAGGCTAAAGCTAAACACCTGTGCATTAACCACCAAACTTAATACTACGTAATAAATACCTACGAGCTGTAGTATTGAACCGATGTCTCCCAGCATTTTTACTGATTTTCTGTTTCTGCAAGCTCCCTTAATATGAGCAATGGTTAACTGAATAAGTGCTAATGTAAAGCAGAAAACCTGTAAATTTTGTGCCGTTGTGAGTCCAACTCCCTCAGCAGTCCAAGGCAGACTCCAAATTTTATCGGCATAAACGTTTGAAATGACAGGAACTGATAAAGCTTTAAGCCACTGAGGTAACTGCTCAGGCGAAAGGCCAAACCAGGTACAAGTCAGGGTGCCCCACAGTATTGTAGACAGTCCAAAAAGTCCTACTAGTAAAAACATTGGGGAAACAGTTTTTTTAGCAATTAGTGATTTTATAATGGGAACAGCCGCTACGGCACTTATAAGTAGTCCGTAACCACCATCTCCGAAAATTATTCCGAAGAATATAAGAATAAAAGCTAAAAACCAACCGGAAATGTCATACTCGAAATATCCGGGAACTGTACCCAAAAAGTCGGTCAGAGGATAAATCAGACTTACAAACTTGTTGTTCTTTAGTTTTGTAGGCACATTATCTTCTTCACTTGGGTCATCTATATAAAGACCCCATGAATTTTCTGCTGCCGCTTTTTTGAGGATGTCAAGTCTTTCTGCCTCAATATAGCCTTTAAAGTGGGCAACTTCCACCGATTTTGATTGATCTTTTGATAAATCCTGAGATTCCATACCTGCTCTATAGGTTTCGAATTCTATCTTTTTTTCTAAATCGGCTATTGCCTTTTTTATACTTTCGGTATAGCAGGTATAAGCAGAAATTTGCTTATCAATTTCCACCATACGCTCATTTATTTGGGAGATTTCCTCTCTCATTTCCTGGGTAGATACTTTGGGCAACGTCAGTTGATAGCCATTTAAAGCAGCTTCATCTTCTTGTGTGTTTTTGCGAAGCAAGAATCTGACTGTTGCTTTAGTAGCATTAAGCTTTATCGTTTTTAAAGAGTCCGAAAGTGCATCATACTCAGATTTTGGCATTTCATAAAGTGCAATATCAACGCCCTTAGATTGTAAATCTTTTATACTGTCTACGTCGATATCTCCCCAGCTTTTTAACCTTTCAAGCTCGCTATTAAGTGATGATAACCATGAGAGGCACTGGCTTTTCTCGTCTAAAAGAGCATCTATCTCCTGCGCAAGCTCTATAGTTTTTTGAGTTTCGACTACCTGTTGTTCAAGTTTTTTAGCTTTTCCAATAGCAAAGATTGCACGGTTTAAAAGTGATATTCTATCGTTAAATTCATTGATTTTTTCACTTGATACTTCACTAATTTCAATATGAACAATACCAAGGTGTCGAAGTTTCTTTAAGGTTTCCTCTTTTTTATCTTCCAAGGTTATAAGAGAGATTTTTTTCATAGGCACTATCATAATGAGTACACCTCACTTTCAGGTGTTTGTGTATTACGAAGTGCTATTTTGCGTTTAGATATTTTGGAACGCACTACGGCACTAACCTGTTGGTCTGCCATATAAATAGATATTTTTTTAATATTTGCCTGAGTTTCAGGAATTTTTACCTTTTCGAAGAGGTTAACACGTTGTGACGTCGCAAGAAGCTCTTTTTGCAGCAGCCTTGCTTGTTCGTCAAACACTTCTGCCTGAAAATCAAGAGAAATTGCTTTTTCCATATGATTTGCGGCAATATCTACCCAAAGAGGAGTACTATACAAATCGTAATCTCCTCTTGAAAAGTCTGCTCCTTCAAATGTTGGTATATCAACACCGGCAATATTGCCTTTGCCTTTTCGTATGTTGCTTACGGTAATTATTCCATCAGGAAAGGCATCCTTTTCGCTAAAAACACCAATCCATTCGTTAAAGCCTTTTTCCAGCAATTCTTTTTCTTTTCGTACTGCTTTTGCTTTTACTTCTATATTGCGAATTTCTGTTTGAAGCTGTTGCTTTTTAAGTGTCAGCGTCGGCAAATATCTACGGTACATTTTAAGTGCGTCTTTTTGTACCTTTAACTCATTTTTAGTTAATTTGATTTTTGCCAAAGTTAGACCTCCTTAGGCCAAAATTCATCAGTAAGGTCTGATTTTATTCCGGTTTCTTGCTTTTCAAAACAGTCGGCTAAAATTTCCCATCCTAAATCAAGAGCACCTTCAAGAGAGAGGTTAACCGATAGGTCCATTAGTTTAGTTTCAAAAAGCTCACCGTATTTTAAGAGCTTTTTATCCCAACGGCTCATTGCAAATCCCATGTTTTTCTTTTCCAGAGTTTCCTTATAAGATGAGTACAGACGAATCATTGCATCCATAAGAGCACGATGGTCTTTTCGTGTTTTGCCGTTTACGTTTTGTTTAAGTCTTGAAAGAGAACCGAAAGGCTCAATACGTCCGCCCTTAAGATAATACTGACCTTCGGTAATATAGCCTGTGTTATCGGGTACGGGGTGGGTTACGTCATCGCCCGGCATAGTTGTAACCGCAAGTACGGTAACAGAACCTGAATCGGCAAAGTCTACCGCCTTTTCGTAACGAGCGGCAAGCTGAGAATAAAGGTCTCCGGGATATCCACGGTTTGAAGGAACCTGTTCCTGAGTAATAGCAATTTCCTTCATTGCATCTGCAAAGTTTGTCATATCGGTAAGGAGAACAAGTACGTCCTTATTCTGCAAAGCAAACTGTTCTGCAACCGCTAACGCCATATCAGGTATCATCATACACTCAACTGTAGGATCAGAGGCGGTGTGGATAAACATAACAGTTTTACTTAAAGCGCCGCCTTTCGAAAGGGCATCTTTGAAGTAAAGGAAATCGTCATATTTAAGGCCCATTCCTCCGAGCACGATTACATCGGCTTCTGCCTGCATTGCGATACGGGCAAGAAGTTGGTTATATGGTTCTCCTGAGATTGAGAAGATAGGCAATTTCTGAGATACAACCAATGTATTAAACATATCAATCATTGGGATATTTGTTCTCATCATTCGGTTGGCGAGGATACGCTTGGTTGGGTTAACAGAAGGTCCGCCTATAGCCTTCATATTATCAGTAAGTGCAGGTCCCTTATCTCTTGGCTCACCTGAACCGTTAAAAATTCTGCCTAGTAAATCTTCACTAAAGGACACACGCATCTCACGACCAAGAAAGCGAATTTCATCTCCGGTAGAAACACCTTGACCGCCTGCGAAAACCTGTAGTGAAACAATATCGCCATCAATTTTATTAACCTGTGCTAAAGATTTTCCAAAGCGAGTAGTAATTTGAGCCAGTTCGTTATACTGAACGCCTGTTGCTCTGACGGTAATAACGTTACCCACGATAGATTCAATTTTATTATATACTTTACCCATCTTTACTCGCCCTCCTCTAATAAGTTTTCAATTTCTTTGGACAGTTTACCTTGTCCCTCACTATACAGAGCATCTATGCTCGTTTCGGCTTTTTCAAATGCCTCACTCTTAAATTCGGTATAATTCCAGTCGATAAATCTTTGTCTCATACGGTTAAAGAATGCTCTGGCATCATCTTTATTACTAAGGGCAAACTCGCTTCCCAAAACAGTAATAAGCTTATCTGTTACATAACGTTGACGTAACGTGCCTGTATTAGCATCAACCAAATCAAAGGAGTTTTGCTGCAAATATACCGCATCAAGCATTTCTGATTTTAAATAGGTTATATAATCTTCAATAGGTGTTCCTTCTTCGCCTACGACCTTCATCATAGAATCAATTTCGTTACCCACGTTAAGAATTTTCTTGCAATATTCAGATTTCTTTTGTTCAATAACGCTTTGATATTTAGACCAAGAAATAAGCGGATCGATAGCAGGGTATTTTCTTGCATCGGAACGTTCACGTGAAAGTCCGTGGAAAGCACCAACCACCTTTAAGGTTGCCTGAGTTACAGGCTCCTCAAAGTTGCCACCTGCAGGAGAAACAGTACCACCGATAGTTACAGAACCCTGACTACCATCAGGCAAACGAACACAACCCGCTCTTTCGTAAAAGGCGGCAATATATGATTCAAGATATGCAGGGAAGGCTTCTTCACCCGGAATTTCTTCAAGACGTCCTGACATTTCACGAAGTGCTTGTGCCCAACGTGAAGTAGAGTCGGCAAGAAGCAAAACGTTTAGTCCCATTTGGCGATAATATTCTGCAAGCGTTACCGAAGTGTAAACCGATGCTTCACGGGAAGCAACAGGCATTGAAGATGTATTACAAATTATAATTGTGCGTTCCATTAGCGAATGACCGGTTTTAGGGTCGGTAAGCTCAGGAAACTCGGTCAGGGTTTCAACAACCTCGCCTGCACGCTCGCCACAAGCCGCAATTATTACAATATCAACGTCTGCATATTTGGAGGTTGTGTGCTGCAAAACGGTTTTACCTGCGCCGAAAGGTCCCGGTGTGCAATAAGTTCCACCCTTTGCTACCGGAAAGAATGAGTCAACAACTCGCACCTTTGTTTCCATTGTTTGAGTAGGAGCAAGTCTTTCACTATAGCAGCTTATTGCTCGTTTTACAGGCCATTTAAACGACATTGTAACAGGAATTTCACGGCCACGTTCGTCAGTGATTACTGCTACTGTATCATTTATAGTATATTCGCCTTTCTCGGCAATAGATTTTACGGTGTATGTTCCAAGAAGATAAAAAGGAATGAAAATTTTGTGGGTAAATGCGCCTTCGGGAACTGTGCCGATATATTCTCCTGCACGTAGGGTGTCGCCTATTTTTGCAGTAGGTGTAAACTCCCACTTTTTCTCAGAATTAAGACCATCAGCATAGTTGCCACGCTCTAAAAACCAACCTGCTTTCTCGGCTAAAATAGGTAGCGGATTCTGAAGGCCATCATAAATCTGACCAAGAAGTCCGGGGCCTAACTGTGCAGAAAGCATTTCTCCCGTAAACTCAACCTTATCGCCGCACTTTATACCTCCGGTCATTTCATAAACCTGTATTTGTGCGACATTTCCTCTTATACGGATAACCTCGCTTTTAAGGGCAGTATCCCCTACTTTTACATAGCATATTTCGTTCATAGAAACATTGCCGTCAAACTCGACAGACACAAGGTTTCCGTTTATGCTAATAACCTTTCCTATATTTATGCTCATTGTAAAGCCTCCAAACTATCCCCATTTAAAATAGAGTTGTAAATATCTTTATATGTGTTTTCGCCGATTTTTGTATCAAACTGCCTTATACGTAAAACCAATTTTAACTTTAACCCATAATAAAAAAGGTACTCATCTGAAAAGCTATCCATCGGTCTTAGTGTTTCCAGAAATTTCAACCTGTAGTTCAAAAGATAGATTTCGGCTTCTAAAGGGTTTTCTATCTCTATAGCGGCATTTGCAACCTTTAAAAGTTCCAAAGGTAAAATTTTGCTTTGCACATCAAATGATTTATTCATTTTCTCGGCTCGAATCTTGGCAAGTGCTAAACGCAAATTGCGTTCGCCATCACTCCAAGCCTTAACTAAATCGGAATTTGATTCTTCTCCGTTCGGCGAAGGCACAAGGGTTAGATTTTCAAGTTCCCTTAATGCTTTTCCTCCTAAAAAACGGCCGCAAAGTTCAAAAAAGCCTTCTTCTGTTATAGGTATAGGCGTGTTTTCGCTTATTCCATCTAAAGATGGAAGTTGTGAAACTAAATAATACTCACCCATAATGCTTATGCCTCTTTCAAAAGTTCTGCAACTCTTGGACTAAGGTAGTTTGAAAGCATTTCCACTACTGCTTCGGCAGAATAATCATAATATGCAGTACCATTGTTTACTGAAATTCTAAAGCCACCATCGAAATTGTCGTTTGCTTTAAGTGTAACACCGCTAAGCATTTTCTCCTTAATTTCTGCAAGAACCTTATCTTCAAGAGACTTTAAACTATCACTATTTAAAATAACTTCGATATTTTCTGCATCAGGCTTGCTTGCCCAACCTTCAATAGCGTTTATAATAATTTGCGCTAAGCTTTCTGAAGCATACAGGTCGTTGACGCTTTTGTTTAAAATGGCATCCATCTCTCTTGAAATACTTTCTCTAAAGGAAATAAGCAGATTTCTTCCTGCCTGACGGATGGCATCCTCGCCGGACTTTACCATTCTTTCATTCTCGCTCTTGGCGTTCTCTAAGATTTTGTCCGCCTGTGCCTGTGCGGAAGCTACGATTTTTTCCGCTTCTGCCTTGGCGGTTTCAAGAATTGTCTGCGCCTGCTTTTCGGCAGACTCCACACCTTCTTTTTTTATTTGGTCAATTAGTTCTTGGAGTTGAATTTCCATAAACGTTTTTCTCCTTTGTAAAATCAGTTACATCAGCTAAAAAAACAAACGGAACCAGTGTTCTCTGCAGACAGCTAGTTCCTCTTGTATTTTATGCTATTTAATTTTTATTATTATATACCATTTTTTTACAGTAGTCAAGAAAAATAGTTAAAATTTTAACATTCAACATAATAGCTTTTAAAATCAAAAAGAGTATAGACTTTTTTAGGGTTTTGTTATATAATAGTTAAAATTACTTTGGAGGATTTTTAAATGAAAAAAATTAAAAGCATTATTGCGTTATTATTGATGATTTGTGTGCTTTTCTCTCTTTCGGGTTGTCACAAAAAGGGCGAAATTGCTCTTGCAGCAGATGGATACAATATTACCTCTGGTATGTATTCTTATTATCTTTTAATGGCAGACAGCGATGCAAAGGCACTTATCAATTCAAGTGAAGATTATGATACATCTGCTAAGAATTTTAATTACTTAAAACAAACTATTGACTCGAAAAGCTATACAGATTATGTTAAAGAGCTTGCTATAAAGAAATGCTTAGAGGCTATCACTTTCCAAAAGCTTTGCAAGGAAAATAACGTGACGCTTGATGATACTATGATTGAAAATAGCAACTATCAGGCAGAGCTTTATTGGAATTCCTACGGTTATTCTGCTATTTTAGAGCCTAACGGAATCAGCCTTGAAACATATAAAAAAGCCGTTCTTTCAACAATGTACGGTGACGCTTATTTTAAACACTTATATGATGAGGGCGGCGAAAAGGCTATAAGTGATGCTGAAATTGATAAAACCCTCACCGAAAAATATGCCGCAGTTTATATGATTTCCAAAAACTATTCTTCTGATGCCTCAACAAACGCTACCGACCTTGAAAACAAATTTAAAGATTATAAAGGCAGACTTGAAAAGGGCGAGGCTTTCTCAAAGATTTATAATGAGCATAACGGAATAACCGAAGAAAGCAAGGAAGAAACAAAAGAGGATAATGATATTCCCAAGGCAAAGGATAAGCTTATCAATATTTTAGGTGCAGAAGACACCATTGCAAGTTTTGAGCATTTTGAAAAGGTTCTTTCTATGAAGAAGGACGCCATTGAGGTTATCCACGACACCGAAAATAAGGAAATATATCTTATTGTTAAAAAGGATATAACCGAGGACAGTTATTACAGAGATGAATATTTAAAGTCTGATATTCAATATCTCTTAAAGGGCGAAGAGTTTGATAAGCTTATTGAAGAAGCTGCAAAGGCTCTTCAGTACACCACAAATAATCACGCAATTAACCAGTTTAAAGTAAGCAAAATCTATGATGGTACAAACTAATCGAAAAGTTGCTAAAAACACTCGTTTTTAAACGAGTGTTTTTTGTATATTATCCCCTTTGAAATTGCTTCTTTTATATAGTATAATAAATACAAAGGGGAAAGATTATGTTTACTATTGATTCTGTATTAATGTACGGCTCTCGTATTTGCAAGGTCTTTGATATACGAGAAGTGATGTTTGGAAAAGATAAAAAGGAATACTATATTTTAGTGCCAATTTTTGACACTAAAAATACAATATACGTGCCGAAATGCAATCCCAATTTGGTTAGCAAAATGAGGGCGCCGTTAACTGTGTCTGAAATAGACCAGCTTATTTCACAGGTTAGTGAAAAGGAAGCCATTTGGTTTGAGGATAGTAAACAACGTCCTTTAAAATGCAAAGAAATTTTTGAAACGGGAAAACACGAAGAAATAATACTTGTTATTAAAGGTTTTATGGAGCATAAAAGAGTTTTAGAAGCGCATGGCAAGAATTTACACTCTACCGATGAGATAATGCTTCAAAGAGCTAAAAAAGCAATTTACGAAGAATTTGCTTATGTTCTCGGTATTACACCTGATGATGTTCCTGAATATTTAAAAACAAAAAATGCGAACTTCTGAGAAGTTCGCATTTTTATTTTTAATATGCTTTACCCCAATATACCATTTTCTTGGCAGGTTTACCGCAACAAACACACTTGTCTGTCAAAGTTTCCTGCTCGAAAGGCATACATCTTGAAGAAACACCTGCTTTTTCTTTTAAGGTTTCCTCGCAGGCTCTATCTCCACACCACATAGCCTTGATGAAGCCCGGCTTTGTATCGGCAGTCTCAATCATTTGGTCTAAATCTGTTACAACATTTGTCATACTGTCTCTTGAAGCCAAAGCCTTATTGTAAAGACCTTGTGTTACGCTATCAAGAAGCTTTGCAACCTCCTGCTCTAAATTATCAAGAGAGATTGTGATCTTTTCGCCGTTATCACGACGTACTGCAACGCAGACATTGTTTTCAATATCACGAGGTCCGATTTCAAGTCTTAACGGAACACCCTTCATTTCATACTCGGCAAATTTCCAACCCGGTGTATTATCAGAAAGGTCAATTTTTGCTCTGCAAACCTTTTTAAGTCTTTCATAAAGTTCGGTAGCCTTTTCGGTTACTCCTTCTTTATGAGAAGCGATAGGAACAATAACTGTCTGAATAGGTGCAATTGCAGGTGGTAAAACAAGTCCATTATCGTCACCGTGGGTCATAATAATAGCACCGATTAAACGTGTGGAAACACCCCAAGATGTCTGGAAAGGTGTTGCAAGTTTATTGTCCTTATCGGTGAACTGAATTCCGAAAGCCTTTGCAAAGCCATCTCCGAAGAAATGAGAGGTGCCGCTTTGAAGCGCCTTTCCGTCGTGCATTAAAGCCTCGATTGTGTATGTATTAACTGCACCTGCAAAACGCTCTTTTTCAGTTTTAACGCCCTTGATTACAGGAATTGCAAGATACTTTTCAACAAACTCGGCATAAACGTTAAGCATTTTGATGGTTTCTGCCTCTGCCTCCTGGGCCGTTGCATGAATTGTGTGTCCCTCTTGCCATAAGAACTCTCTAGAACGAAGGAAAGGTCTTGTAGTCTTTTCCCAACGCACAACGCTACACCACTGATTATATAGCTTTGGAAGGTCACGATATGAATGAATTATATTCTTATAATGGTCGCAGAAAAGTGTTTCGGAGGTTGGTCTTACGCACATTCTCTCCTCTAACTTCTCATTTCCGCCGTGGGTTACCCAGGCAACCTCAGGGGCAAAGCCTTCTACGTGGTCCTTTTCCTTTTGTAAAAGGCTTTCAGGTATAAACATAGGCATATAGACATTTTCGTGTCCTGTTTCCTTAAACATACCATCCATTATTTTTTGAATGTTTTCCCAAATAGCATAGCCGTAGGGTCTTATAATAAGGCAGCCCTTAACGCTTGAATAGTCAACAAGCTCTGCTTTGAGCACAACATCGGTATACCATTTTGCAAAATCCTCTTCCATAGAGGTTATTGCTTTTACTTTTTTATCGTTAGCCATTTTAAATCACCGTTTTTTATTATATTTCATTTGTGCGGTATTTTCAACCTATTTTATTTCGGTTTCCCTATAATTGCCTAAAAAGGCAAAATCGGAAAGTTCCTCGGATAGTGATGAAATTAAGGATATTGTTTTTCTATCGTTGAGATTTCCTGAGAAATCAAGATAAAACAGGTACTCAAATTTTCCGTTTTTTGCTGCTCTGGATTCGATTTTTGTCAAATTCAGCCCGTTTACGCAAAAACGATTTAAAATTCTCTGCAAAGCACCTACTGCGTGGGGCAGAGAGAAAACAACGCTTACCTTATTTGCATCATCGGGTATTATTAGTTGCTTGGAAATAGTGATAAAGCGTGTGGTATTGTTTTTGATTGTTTGAATGTTGGGAACTACCACATTCAGTCCGTAAAGCTCTGCCGCAAGGGTTGAGCCTACGGCTCCCACAGATTTATCGTTGTTTTCGGCCACAAACTTAGCCGCCATAGCTGTGTTTTTATATTCTTTTCCTTCAATGCCGTTTTGCTTTAAAAATTCATCCGACTGAGAAAGTGCCTGAGGGTGAGAGTATACTGTTTTAATATCCTCAAGACTTGCACCATTTACTCCCAACAAATTCTCGTTAACAGTCAGTCCTGCGGCAGAAACAATATAATATCTGTATTTTAAAATTAAATCGTAAACCTCGGTTACTGAACCTGCATTAGAATTTTCAACAGGAATTACACCGTAGGTTGCCTCTCCGCTTTCCACCGCCTTGAACACATCCTCAAAGCTTGAGAAAAAGCGAATATTACTGTTTTTGTGCATATTCTGTGTGGCAATATGGGAAAATGCCCCTTCTATTCCCTGACAGGCAACTGTCACCTTTTCTTTTATGCCGTTTTTGGCGTTTACAATTTCTCCTGCAAGTGGTGAAAAGGTATTCATTTCCACTTGTTGCGCTTCTCGGCTAACACCCATTATTTCTCTGTAAACACTTGCTATGTAGCTACCGAATTCTCCGCCCTCTTGGGCTACATTTTCAAGTATTTGAGCTTCTCTTTGCGGGTGGTAAATAGGCAGACCCTCTGCCTTTTTAATTTCAGCCACCTTTAAAGAACATTCCATTCTTTTCTTTATAAGAGGGACTAATTCCTTATCTATCTTGTCTATGTCTTTTCTTATATCTTCAAGTTTCAAAGCTTTCCGCCCTCCGCCATTAAATCTAAAAGTCCTATGGAAAGTGCCGCTTCAAGAGCAGGTAATGCACGAGGCACGATACAAGGGTCGTGTCTGCCTTCGATTACCAGTTCCTCATTCTCCTTTGTGTTAAGGTTAACCGTCTGCTGAGGAACTGAAATAGATGGTGTTGGTTTTAATGCTACCATTACTGTCAGGGGCATACCATTGGTAATTCCTCCTGTTATGCCACCACAGTTGTTGGTTTTGCAAACTACTTTTCCATTATCATAATACATATTATCGTTGGCATTACTACCCTTTAAAACGCTATATCCGAAACCTGCGCCAAAAGAAACTCCCTTAACGGCAGGAACTCCATAAAGAATGTTTGAAAGGACGTTTTCAACACCCCTAAACATTGGGTTTCCGAGTCCTACGGGAAGACCCACAGCGGCAAGTTCTACGCTACCGCCTACACTATCAAGGTCTGTTCTCGCCTTTTCGATTTCCTGACGCATTTTATCCTCTTGTGTTTTGTTAACAAGAGAAAAATAACGCATTGATAGTTCATCTAATTCTTTGGCGGTTACATTTACGGGGTCTAACTGATTATCCGTTACTTCGCCGATATTAAAAATGTGTCCGCCTATTGCAATGCCATATTCTTTTAAAATGCCACGGCAGATGGCACCTGCGGCAACTATCGGTGCGGTAAGACGGCCTGAGAAATGTCCCCCTCCTCTAACATCATTAAAGCCGTTATATCTTACATATGCGGCATAGTCTGAATGTGAAGGTCTGGGGTTAACCTTTAAATTATCGTAGTTTTTAGAAATTGTATCCTTGTTTCTGATAATAAGAGTTAGAGGCGCACCTGTTGTGACACCATCTAAAGCACCTGAAAGGATTTCGGGTAAATCTTCTTCCTTGCGAGAGGTTGTTGTATTATCTCGGCCCGGTGCTCTGCGAGCCATCTGAGAAAGCATAAAATCAAAATCAATTTTATGTCCTGCGGGAAGTCCCTCTAAAACTGCGCCTATAGCTGCGCCGTGACTTTCACCAAACACACTGAGCTTTATAGCCTCACCTACACTTGATTTCATTTACCTTTCCCTCCAATTTTTTAAATTCTTCGAAGAATTCGGGGTATGATTTACTGATAGACTCGGCTCCCATTATAACGCTTTCCCCTTTGGCGTATGCGGCTGCAACCGAGAATGCCATAACAATTCTATGGTCCCCTGCTCCGTCGATAACGGCGCCCTTAGGCTCCCCTCCGTATATAATCATTCCATCAGGCTTTTCTTCGGTTTTTATACCCATTTGGTTAAGTGCCGCAATGGTAGTTTTTATACGGTCACTTTCTTTAAGCCTTAGCCTCTCGGCAGAATGTATTATCGTTTTTCCCTTCGCAAAAGCGGCGGTTGCGGCAATAGCCGGAACCATATCAGGAATGTTTGAGGCATCTACCGTTATTCCTTCAAGACGGTTTTTCTTTATTTTTACAACAGTGTTTTCTATTTTTACGTCTGCACCGAAACGGGCAAATATATCAAGACAAGCCTTATCTCCTTGAAGAGAGTCTAAATCAAGGCCTTCTATCCAAATTTCCGAGCCAATTGCTGCCGCCGACATAAAGAACGCCGCCTGTGACCAATCGCCCTCTATAACTGTATTTTTACCCTTATACTCTTGGGGATTAATTTTATATGAGTCCTTGCCTTTTTCTACATTGACACCAAACTCACTCATAGCCTTTAAGGTCATATCCACATAACCAACAGACTCTAAAGGGCTTGTGAGAGTTATATTTGTTTCTCTGTTAAGCAACGGTGCGGCAAAAAGCAGACCGCTTACATACTGTGAACTGATATTTCCTGCAAGTTCAAAATTCCCTGCATTAAGGCTTCCTTTTATGGTAATTGGCAGATTATCCGAAGAAACCTCTACACCGTTTTTTCTTAAGACGTTGGTAAGTGGTGCCATAGGCCTTTTAGGGAGTCTACCCCTGCCTATCATTGTGGCATCTGACCCTAACGCCGCCGCTATGGGCAATAAAAACCTTGCGGTTGAACCGGACTCGTAAAAATCAAGGGTGCAGTTCTTATTAACTTCCCCACTTGAAACAATATAACCCTCGTCGGTCTCTTTTATATTTGCACCAAGCTTTTTAAGACAAGAAACAGTAGCCTTTATATCGTCGGAAGTGCATTTCGGGTTTATCCGACTTTCTTCTTTTGACAGTGCGGCACAAATGAGAAGTCGGTGTGCAGCACTTTTGGAGGGTGGCATTTTAACCTCACCCTTTAACTCGTTTGGAGTGATTTTAACGTCCATTTCAGTCCTCCAAAAAGAAAGCCTTTAGTTTTTCGCTTTCCATAGGCTCTACAAAAGAAGAACCTATTTTCTTAAGCAGAACTAAATTTATTTTACTTCCTCTACGCTTTTTGTCAAAAAGCATAATATCGGTTAATTTATCAGCCGAAACTGCGGCAGTTAAAGGCAGACTGAACTTCTCTAAAAGCTTTTCTATTCTTTTTGCCGAGCCTTTTTCGGTATATCCTGCCTTCTCAGATGCTTTGGTTATGGCAAGCATACCAACACCCACCGCTTCACCGTGGGCCATACCTTCAAAATTTTCATATTTTTCAATAGCGTGAGCGACAGTATGACCGAAATTAAGGAGCATTCTCTCTCCCTTTTCGGTAAAGTCCTTCTGGACAACCTGTCGTTTAATATCCACACACTCGATTATGGTTTTCTCTGCAATATCTTCAAATTTTTCGCACTCTTCAAGGCTTTTGAAAAGCTTAGAAGATTTTATAGCGCCGTATTTTATAACCTCTCCGAGCCCATCATTCATATATTTTTGAGATAGAGTTTTTAGGGTATTGGCATCAATTAAAACAAGTCGTGGGTTATGAAAAGCGCCAACCAGATTTTTACCATATTCAATATCGCAACCTGTTTTGCCGCCGACAGAAGAATCTACCTGAGAAAGAAGTGTTGTAGGAATTTGAATAAAATCAATTCCTCTAAGATATATAGCCGAGGCAAAACCTGCCATATCTCCTACTACTCCACCGCCTAAGGCAACTACTATATCGGTGCGACCAATACCGCTACTGCACATAGCATATATCATTTGGGTTATTGTATCTAAATTTTTGCTTTTTTCTCCCGCTTCAAAGGAAAAAGCAGAAACCTCAAAGCCGTTTGCTTTAAGGCTATCTGAAACGATATTTCCGTAAAGAGGCATTACGTTGCTATCAGAAATAAGGAAAACCTTCTTAGCAGACGTTGTCTCTCTTATGTGTTCTCCTGCTTTTGATATAAGCCCTTTTTCTACAAGAATTTTATAGCCGTTTTTCCCTTTGACTGTAATCGTTTTCATAAAACACTCCAAATATTTATATAACTAATTAAAATTATATCATAAAACCAAAGGGCAAAAGCCCTTTTTCTGCGTTAGCAGTTGCCGTATCGCAATACGGCAGTTTTAATGATACAATGTTCTTAAACAAAATCTTTGATTTTAAATGCCTAAAAGCATTTGCACGGCGTACCACCGCCGTGCGTTTAAGGTTATTATATAATATTTAACTTAATTCTTCAAGTAATCTTTCTAAAGTTTTACTGCTTTTACCTGAACTATCCACCGTAATATCGGCAATACTTTTATAAATGGGCAGACGTCCGTTGTAGCGATTTATAATATCTTCTTTACCAAGGGCAGTAAGAGGTCTTGATTTGTCTCCTAAAATGCGTTTTAACGTTTCCTCTATTTCACAGTTTAACAGCACTATTTTACCGCATTTTTTCAAGAATTTATGATTATCAGGGTTTGCGGCAAGTCCGCCTCCGAGGGCTATTACCCTACCCTCTTCCTGTGACAGTTTTTCTATTACTTTTGTCTCAAGCTCTCTGAAATGCTTTTCGCCAAACTTTTCAAATATTTGGGATATTTTCATACCTTCTTTTTCTTCAATAAGAACGTCGGTATCAACAAACTCCATATTTAAAGTTTCGGCAAGGGCTTTGCCTATGGTAGATTTCCCTGACCCCATAAATCCGCAAAGGACTATGTTTTTCTTTGTGCCAAACATCTCCAAAAGCTTATTGGAGGTTTTTGCTATCACTTCATTTATTTCTTCTTGTGCAAATTCTACCTCAAACCAAAGCTGTTGAGCCAATGCCGCCTGGTATACAAGCATTGAAAGTCCGCCGCCGCATTTAATATTGTTTTTTTCGGCATATTTTAAGAGGAGTGTTTTTTGAGGATTATATATTGTATCGTAAATGCCGGAAAAGAGTGTTGTCTGTTCCTCTTTTAGCGGACTTTGGTCTACGTTTGGATACATTCCCACAGGCGTTGCGTTCACGAATAAATCATATTTTTCAGATATGTTGTATATCTCTTTAATAGCAACTGTTTTATTTAGTTTTTCTTCTATTTCGTTTTTTAACGGCATTGCTCTATCTATAAGACCTTTTCTAACCCCTAACGTAACCTGGCATCCGCTCTTTACACATTCAAAAGCAATAGTTCTTGCTACACCACCGTATCCGTAAATGAGAACTTTACCTTCAAGGGTAAGACCTGCCGCCTTAACTCCGTTAATAAAACCGTAGGCGTCGGTATTATATCCAAAATACTTGTTGTTTTTTCTTTTTACGGTATTAACTGCTCCGTAAAGCTGAGCCGCAGTGTCTAAGGAATCAAGGAATGGAATGATTTTTGATTTGTGGGGAATTGTTATGTTAAATCCATCAAGCTCCTTTAAGGCTTTTATTTCATCTGGCAAAGTTTCAGGGGATATTTGCAGACTTTTATACTCTGCCGAAACCCCTTTCAATTTAAAGAATTCCTCGTGTATATAAGGGGACATTGTATGTCCTAATGGAAAGCCGATAACTGCAAATTTTTTTGACAAGTTTTTCACCCCTCACACAAAATTCAAAAAAATATGTTGACAAACTACATTTTGCAACATATTATTTAATTAGGTTATTTTTAAATATACCATATGACCTATTAAAAAGTCTACATTTTTAATAGATTATATAAATATTTTGGAGGACTTATTTATGATTTTTGAGAAATTAGTAGAAATATTAGCTGAACAATTAGATGCTGACAAGGACAGCATGACCGCAGACACCAAAATTGCCGATGACCTTGGCGCAGACAGTTTGGACCTTGTAGACCTTCTTATGTCTATTGAAGACGAGTTTGGAATTGAAATTCCTGACGAGGATGTAGAGGGACTTCAGACAATTGGTGAGGTTGCAGATTATATTTCTGCTCATCAGAACTAATTTAAAAAACTTTACCGCCCTTGATTTTCAAGGGCGGTATTTTTATTTTATTCAACTTGGTCGGTTTCGGTATCAATGTTTCCTTCAAAGCTATTTACATAGATTACTAAAGCATCATCAAGTGATACGTTAGAACCTGCCTTTAAAGGTGTTCCGGTCTCTAAAGAAACGCTTAGAACCGCCTTAGGTGTTGAGCTTTCATCGTATTTTTCGATAAACTCAATATTTGTAGGCAAGAAACCATATTCCAAAAGCATAATATAGGTTTCCTGCTGTGTTTTGCCCATAATATCCGGCATTGGAATAGCGGAAGGTCCAAGGCTAATATATACCCCAACCTCGGTATCCTTTACAACCTGAGTTCCGGGTTCAACCGTTTGGTCGCAAATTTGTCCTCTTTCTACGCTATCAGAATACTTTTTACCGGCAATAACAATGCCAAATTTTTCGCTAAGTTCAGCAGTGTGCATAACCTGTGCATAGGTGTTGCCCTTATAATCGGGAACACTGTACTTTTTGATCTCAGGGTCTGCGCTTACATTCGCATCTACATCGCCGACCTTAGAAACAGTAGGAGGTATAACACTTGATGTTGGAGCTTCCTCGCTTTGTTTGTTTCCAAAAATGCCATCTCCAAAAACAATCATTACAACCGCCATTATTACGATAAATACTCCTGCTGTAATGGCTGAAGCTATTATAGCGTATTTCTTGCTATCCTTTATTTTTCTTACTTTCTTTTCTGTCGTAGGCGATTTAGAATTTTCGGTATCGGTTGATACAGATATTGCCACCGACTCGAAAACTGTTTTTAAATGCTCAGCAGATGCCGTTCTCGCATCAGGGTCAATCTTCATGGCATTTGCCATTGTTGAAAGAATTGCTTTTGGTACAGTTTCGGTAATCTTAGAAGGGATTGACATATGGTCGCTTATAATTCTTTCCTTACTGTCCGGTGGTGTTGTACCAATAAGACAACGGAAGATAACTGCGCCTATGGAATAGATGTCACTTGTTGCTCCACTATCTTTATTATCGTAACCGTACTGCTCAGGCGAAGCATATCCGGCATAAAGTTGAGGGGTAAATTCCGTATGCTCCATACGAGCATCCTTAATGAAAAATCCCGTAAGACGAAGTCTACCATCTCTACCTACAATTATGGTGTCAGGAGATATAGCTCTATGAACAATTCCTTTATTGTGAAGCTCTGCAAGGGTAGACAAAACTGGCATAAAGAGAGGTCTTACCTGCTCCCATTTAAGAACTCCACCATTTCTTAACAAAAACGCCTTTAATGTTATTCCGGAAACAGTATTTGACACAGAATAAACTGTACCGTTAGATTCAAAAACATCTACAACCTGTAAAAGTGCGGAAATTGAAGGGAATTTTGAAAGAGCAGTATAAAGCTCTACAAACTCTCTTACACCTTTATTAAAGGCATATCCTTTTTGCTCAGCTGCAGTAACTGTCATACGGTCACGGCTACGTACGGCTATGTTTTCAGGGAAATACTCCCTGATGTTTACAACAGAGTTTAAATCATTATCCCAACCGATATAAGTAACTCCATCTGCCCCCGACTCAATAGCTTTTCCAACAAGGTATCTGTTAGCGTTAAGCCAGGTTCCTATAGATAGAAATTCCTGTCCGTTATCTTGTGAATTGTTATGTCCGCATATGGGGCAGATGTTCTCTCCGCCATTATCGTTCATACAACCCATACATAATCTTTCGGTGTTTACCATAAATCTACCTCCGGTAAATTTTTACAAATACGTTTATATTATACCACGCTTGTCAAGTGCTGTTACTCTCCAAGTTTCACAAGTTTTTTAAACACACATGTGTGATTTGGGGTAACTGCCCTATCCTCGTGCATACTGCCAAAATACCATTTTTTATACTTACATCCTCTACCGATTTCCTCTAAAAAACCGTTTAGTTTATTTACCTTATCTCTTGAGCCTTCTCTCAGCAACATTGCGCTTTTTACAAGCTTTGGCGGTTCATGGGTTATTATGTAGTCGACCTTACACCCAATTTCATCTAGTTTAGCGGCACCTTGTGCCATCTCCCACGGCGAGGGCAGTTCCTCTCTCCAATAAAGCCCTTTTTCGCTTCGGATATCCTTGTCGCTGCTTTCTCCTCCACCAAACGTAAATATGCTATTTCCCTCAATATTGAAAACCTGACCACGCATAAGGTGGAGAAGGTTCCCTTCTATTCGATGGACCATTCCGCCCTTCCAATATGTTTCTCGGCATGAGTTTATTGTATCAAAATTCTCATGAGTGCCATCTATGAAGGCTACTGTGAATTTTCTGCTTCCTAAATATTTAACGGCTTCTTTCTCAAATTTTCCGCCATCCCAAATATATCCAAAATCTCCACAAACTATTAGGGTATCTCCCGCTTTTAGCTTACGCCATTCGCGGTCATACAGTCGGCTTTCGCTACCGTGCATATCACCTGTTACATAAACCATACGATTTCCCCCACTTTTTGAAATTTATCCTTTTATTTCTTCTCAAAATAATGTATACTATATATGTTGATTAAAATATTTCCTTAAGTTTAAGTTTATTATACTACAAAATCGGAGATTTGGCTATGAAAAAAAAGTTAATTGCCTTAATTTTAATATTTTTACTAACTTTTTCCGTACCTGCAAGCGCTTATCAGATTAGCGGTTTTGACCTTCACTGCGAGGCGGCTATGCTTATAAGTCTTGATACCGGAGACGTTCTGTTCTCTAAAAATGCAGACAAAAAAATGTACCCCGCATCTCTTGCCAAAATTATGTCTGCTATCGTTATGATTGAGAATGTCACCGACCTTGAAAACGAAGAAATTCCGTATACTGAGTCGGCTAACAACAAAATTCTTGGCACCGGCTCGGTTGTTTTAGGCTTAAAGATTGGCGAGAAAATGAAGGCTAAGGATGCCTTATATGCTCTTTTAATTTCCTCTTGCGGCGACGTAGCATATGCAATTTCCGAATACGTTGGCGGCACCACTGAGGAGTTTGTAGATAAAATGAACTCTAAGGCAGCAGAGTTGGGTCTTACGGGTACACATTTTACAAATCCTGTGGGATTGCACGATGATGACCTTTATTCTACTGCCAACGATATTGCAATTATGACCCAGTATGCTTTGAAATATGATATTTTCAAGAAAATCATATCCTCTAATAGTTATAAGCTGTCCGCAACAAATATGGCTAAAGAGAGAACTATTATCTCTACAAATATGCTTATAACCCCCTCCTCTTCTGCCTATTATCAGTATGCCACAGGCGGCAAGACCGGCTTTACCGATGAAGCAGGAAGGTGCCTTATGAGTACCGCTCAGTACGAAGGATATAATTATCTCGCCGTTGTTTTGAAGGCAAAAACAATAAATGGCACCAGAAACGAGTTTATTGACTCGGCTAACCTTTTCCGTTGGGCATTCAGAGGCTTTGAATACAAAACAGTTCTTGATAGCACCACGCCTGTTGTTGAGGCTCCCGTAGAGCTGTCTTTTGAAACCGATTTTGTGTCTTTATGTCTTGAAGGCGGACTTAATGCGCTTTTACCTAAAGATGCAGATTCTTCTACCATTAAAATCGAGCCAAAACTTGCTAAGGAATCTTTCGATGCTCCTATAAAACAAGGCGATGTTATGGGCACTGCAGATATTTATTATGCCGAAGAAAAAATCGGAACACTTAATCTCGTGGCTTCAAAAAGTGTTAAACGTAGCGGAATATTGGTGTTTTTAAGAGTTGCAAAGCGCTTATTTACCTCCCCTGTGATGATTGTGGTGTACGTAATTGTGGGCGTAGCAGCACTGCTTTTCATCGCTATGACCATTAAACTTAATTCAAATAAAAAGCGTAGAAGAAAAATAAAATATAAACCTATGAATAAAAATTAAATTTATAGTTGACAAATGGGCAATTTTACAATATAATAATCAAGCACGAGTTTTTTGTGCTTGTAATTTCGAGGTGTCGCCCAGTTGGTAGGGCGCTAGTTTTGGGTGAGGGTGTGAGCGCGTCCGGTGGACGATGAAGCGAACATAACGAAGCGCAGTAGTCAAAATTTGTCGGCGCTCCAAGCCGAAACAAATTTTGGTAACTACAAGTGGGTTACCAAAACGATTTTCATAATTTAATATCTAAGCACGAATTTCGTGCTTATAATTTCGAGGTGTCGCCCAGTTGGTAGGGCGCTAGTTTTGGGACTAAGAGAACGGCTCAGACCCCTAACCTTGAAAACCCGCATAAACACTGGGTTTTTCGCACTTTCAAATCTCTGTTTTTGAGGTTTGACCCTATATTTGACCACAACTGTGGAAACTATTTTTTAAACAATTTCATATCATTTATCACCTATCGGGGTGTGGCGCAGTTGGTAGCGCGCGACATTTGGGATGTCGATGCCGCAGGTTCGAACCCTGTCACTCCGACCAAATTTCCTCTGAGGCCATTGGCTTCAGAGGATTTTTCTTTGTTTAATGCTGTCCAAATTTTGATCTTTAAGGTAAGCAAAAAAAGGAACGATACGAATCATTTCGTACCGTTCCTTTCGTTGTTTACGCCGTCTGCATTGCTTTGAGTCGTTCCTTCTCTGCAGCAATCTCTGCTCGTTTCTTGGCTATCATTTCTTCGAGCTTGACTTCACATTCTTCGTAGGTTTTGGCATACACATTACAGCTCTCACGCTTGCCATAGGCGTTGGTTGGTGTGTATCGTCCTTCGTAGAGATGGTCATTGAGCTTGTATATTCCACCTGTTCCGCTTTTACGGATCTTTCCTTTGTAGGCTTCAAAGTCTACTTGAGGCGGTGGTGCGACCTCTTTTTTCATCGTTATTTCGATTTCGTTTTCGGGACGACTGTTTGTTGCCTTGCCTATACCTCTATCGATTGTTCTTGAGGCGTTTTTGAGCATTTCATCGGTGATGTGGCTGTAGATGTCAAGGGTGGTTGCTACTGAGCTATGTCCTATCATATTCGATAGGGTTTTGATGTCCATGCCGTTTTCGAGCGACATGGTTGCGAAGGTGTGTCGCAGGTCATGGAATCGCACCTTCTTGCATTGAGCTCTTTCGAGTATCTGTTGAGTCTTTCGGTAGACTGTTTGGGGATTCAGCGGTGAGTCGTTCTTCACGGGTGACGGGAATATCCATTGTGATTCCGATTTCTGTTTGAGTTCGTATAGCACCCTCAGCAATGATGCATCGAGGATTACTGTTCGTACCGAACCTTTCGTTTTCGGTTTCTTTACAATCACTCCGTCATCCACGCTTACGACCTGCCGCCTGATCTTCAACTCGCCTGAGTCGAAGTCAAGGTCAATCCACTGCAATCCACAGATTTCACCACGTCGCATTCCGGTGGCGAATTCGAGCAGGAACAGTTCATAGTAGCCGTCATAAGCTGCTTGTATGATGAACCGTTGGATTTCCTCATGAGTGAGGATTTCCATCTCTCTCGCTTTCTTGGGTGGTATCTTACAACCAATCGCAGGATTAGTTGGTATCAATCCCTCGTTATTTGCTTTCTCCAACGCTTTGCGAATCATTGCGTGGATACCTCTGACCATCCTATCGGATACTCCTTCGCCGAAGATATCTTGGCGCACAAGGCGACCACCGACCTTTAGTCGCTCGTAATAATCTTGGATGTTCTTTTGGGTTACTTGATCGAGCTGCAGGTGTCCGATATCTACGATGATGTGCTTGTAGATATAATTCTTATATGAGTCTTGGGTGGTTACCGATACGCCAATTTTCCCGTAGTATTGATACCACATATCCATCCACTCGCCGAGCTTCATGTTTGGTTTTGCTTGCGAAGGAAGTCTGCCGGCGACTGCCACCGTATCATCCTTGAGCAGTTTAAGTTTCTGATTACACTCGGTCTTGGATTTGCCGAATACACTCTTTTGAATCGGCTTGCCTTTATCATCGTATCCAACGATGACTCTGCCTTCCCATCGACCGTCTTTGCGTTGTCTTATGCTTCCTGAGCCCTTTTTTCGTCTTTCTGCCATGGCTTCAAGTCCTCTCCTAAGATATTGGTTAGGAAACCTCCGACCACGCTTGATGCATTCCTTTTCATATCGTCTGTGATATGTGTGTAGGTGTCAAGCGTGAAGGATGCGTTTGTATGTCCGAGGATTCCAGATAATGTTTTTGGATCTACGCCGTTCTTCAGTGCATGAGTTGCGAAGGTATGGCGCAGGTCATGGAATCGTATCATCGGCAAGCCTTCTTGTCTTAGGATCGTTTTCAGTCTTTGATATGCCGAGTTAGGTGCTACGGGGTTTTCGGGGCATAACAGACTTGGGAATATCCAATCGGTCATTGCCGTTTTCTTTCGTTCTTTAAGTAGGTCTGCGGTACTTGGCGGTAGCACGATGGTTCTTTTACCTTTATCGGTTTTAGGTTCTCCGATTTCAAGTACACCGCCTTTACCTGTGGACACTGATCGGCGAACCCTTAATGTACCGTGCTTCTCATCGAAGTCATACCATTTCAGACCGCATATTTCACCACGTCGCATTCCTGTGGTGATTTCGGTGTAGAAGAAGTCGTACCATACGGGTTCTTTCATTATAGCTTCCATAAACCTATCAAGCTGCTCGTCATCAAGCACTTGCATGTCCTTGTAGTTAGGTTTTGGTATGACTGTACCATTTGTAGGGTTCTTGGGGATAAGTCGTTCACGCACGGCAGCATCCAAGGCTTCGTGTAGGAACATGTGCGTTCTCCGTACTGATGAGTCAGCAAGACTTGTTCCCATCTCATCGTTAGGAACAACTCGACCATTCTTCTTCAGTTGATTATACATCCTCTGAATATCGGCGGTTGTTACTCTCTTGATTTGTTTATCCCCAAGATACCGTTTGACACGATTCAACTCATATCTGTAGTTTCTCGCAGTGCTTTGGCGAATGTTGAGCTTGCTATACCTTTCAAGCCACGATTCCAACCACTCGCCAAGTGTCATACTGCTTTCTTCGGTCAAGTCAACTCCACGGTAGTCTTCTATCAGTTGGTGGAGCTTGGGAAGAAGTTCCTTTTGGGTAGAGGCAAAGACGGATTTCCTTATCGGGTTTCCGTCTGCCTTATGACCTACTATGATAATTCCTTCCCATCGTCCGTCTGTTCTTTTTCTAATGGTGCCATCACCATCGGGCCGCTTAGCCATAGTTCCACCTTCTTTCGACACAACAATACCAATAAGAAGGTACAAAGTCCAGCTTTTATGGCATTGATTTTAAATTTAATAAACCGGCCATATTTACATAGCAATGCGCTGATTGATCCACTCAATGAGTTTCTCTTTGGGTACAACGATACGGCTCCCGATGCGCAATGTCGGGAAGTCCTTTTCGTGCATAAGTTCGTAGCACGATGCCGGGGAAATCCCCAGCAACGTGGCTACTGCCTTGGCGTTCAAAAATAACGGTAATTCATCATAGTTCTTATATCCACATTCCAACATGGCGCTATTCTCCTTCCGTAGTGTTGTGGTCTGATTGCCAATACTCATCCGGCTTAACGGTACGGATGAATGCTTCGAGTTCATCGATGCTCTTGACCAAGGGATACTTGCTCAATGCCTTGAGGACACGATTTCTGTGTCTGTTGCCCTTGGCTGCTCTCGAATCGAGAATTGCGATAACTCCGGTATCGGTTTCCGAACGGATAAGTCTTCCGGCACCCTGACGGAGCTTGATGAGCATCTGCGGTACGGCGTATTTCTGAACAAACTCAGGCAGGCTATTGCATTCTTTCTTCTTCTGTTCTAAAAGTTCCGTTCTCAACGGAAACGGCAGTTTTACGATAATTACCGAGGAGAGAATATCTCCAACACAGTTCACGCCTTCCCACATGGTTCCTGATGCGAACAGGACACCGTTTTCGCTTCTCTTGAATTCGTCAATCGCATTCTTATTGGTACGCGTCATCTGAATCATCGGGTACGGGATGTTTCTTGTGGTAAGGATATCGTAAACGCTTCTCAGCGTGTGATACGAGGTAAAGAGGATTGCGGTGTGTCCACCGGTCGCTCTCACGAGCTTCTCAACCTCATCTGCCACAGCTTTGATGTACTGAGCGTTCTCATTATCGGGATACGGAACGTTCTCCGAAATGTACAGTCTTGTTTGCTTGCCGTACTTAAACGGAGAAGAACAATTCGCTTCAAGCACTTTGCTCGTTTCCAAGCGATTCAAACCGTTTTCGCTTTTGAAATAGTCAAAGCCGGTATCGTCACGCATAGTACCGGATGTCAGCACAGTGCTTCTGTTTCCGTCATTCCACAACAACGAAAACAGTCTGTCTTCGATATTGCGAGGCACACAGCAGAGATAAAGAAAATTATTATTCTTATCAAATGTGAGCCAGTAAAGCAATTTTTCGGGCTGCTTAAAGCGTTCTAATGCAGAGATAATAGTTGAGCAATGCAGACCCTTGTATTTCGGCTCATCCTCTACAAACGCTTGTACACGCTGCAGACAAGAGCAGAGGTGTGCCATCAGATCCTGAATCTTCTCTGTGAGACGGAAATTCAGTTTCTGCATCTCACCATCATCTTCACTTTCGACAGCCTCAATCTTCAAATAATCGAAGAGTTTATGATTGGAGTACGCCGCCTCAGCGAGAGCAATCTTGAAGTTAGATCTGCTAACGAGCTTGGAGTTCTCGTTATAACGCACTGCATTCAAAAACTTGTCTACTGCATCAGATTCGATTTCGCATCCAAAGACCTGCGCCGCCGTTTCAGCCAACTTATGAGCTTCGTCAATGATGCAGTAGTTACAAGGTAAAAGCAACTTTGAACCCATCATCAAGTTCATCAGATACATGTTGTGGTTTGTAATCTGAAAGTCGATGTCATAGAGGATACTTGCATCAGCAAGATGCTGATAGTATCTGCAACCAATCCACTGAGGACAGTTGGTGCAATTTCCTTGCACGCTCATTCTTGCTTTTACTTTCGGAGAAAAGTCCTTGACCGTATCAAGGTCAAAAAAGTGTTGTTCCGGGCAAACCTTCTTCAACGCCGTAATCAAGTCTTTATGATGTTCGGGATAATTATGAAGGTTCTTGAAATAATCATTATATCGTGCCATACAGAAGTAATGTTCTTTACCTTTTCTCAGCACTGCGTTCAGCGGTTTCTTGATGATGCCATAATCCATCAGCATCTTGGAGAGCATCGGGATTTCATTTTCCATAATGGCCTTCTGTAATTCGATGCTTGATGTGGCGATAGTTACAGGATAGCCTGTGTGCTTATAGGTTTGATTGAACATTTTAGCTGCAAGACCAGCTACAAGGTATGCGAGGGTTTTTCCGGTCCCGACTTCTGCTTCACAGCAGGTTGCAATTTTGTGAGTCAGACCTTCATACATGGTACGTGCCATCCTGATCTGTTCTTCTCTGACCGCGTAACCATACGAAGGCATAATTCTGCGGAAGACAATTTCGATGAATTCTTCCGGTGCAAGCGTATAGTTCTTTATGTGTCTGCGGTCGCCGGTGTATTTGATGGAATACAGGATATCGCCAATCATAGAGTGGAACTGTGTTTTCTTTAAGCGTTCCTTTCTCTTGCAGACGGTTGATCCCAAACCTGTCGTTTTGTCAAATGCAACATACTGGTACGCGCCGTTGATTTTATAGTGGTAAATCAAGTAGCGGTTTTCGAAGGTAAAGTCATAAATGCAGGTGTGGTCAATTTTACCGAGTTCCTTGAGTTCGTGGAATTCATTCATTCCTTTGTTTGTGATTTCAAACATTCTGATTCTCCTTTTCTTGCCTTGGAGACAGAATGCTATGCAGGAACGGTTGCTCCTGCACAGTGTTTCTGCCTCCAAGAAACTTTCGTTTACTTTTTGGCTGTCGCTCTCACGACAACTGTTTCTTCTCGGCCGAGCCACCATGCAGTTTGCGATAATCGGATTGTACCGTTATCCATGGTGATCATATAAACCAATACAGGCATCAATTCCATCCTGTGCCGGTATTATCTCGCTTCCGGGCGAGCTGCTTTCGCAGAAGTATCATCATTCAGACCCTCTTACAGTCATCCGCACCTTCTGAGGTGTGCGGCTCGATATAAGATGTATCGCTCAACCTTACGGTGTCTTGGCGCTCTTATCGCTGACTGGCCTTTCGGTGAAGAAGGACAGTTTTACCCGACCGAGAAAATATGCGGTTGTCAAGGAGCGGTCAGTTCTCTTTCGAAGACTGACAAGGAAATCGTGTTTCCTCACTTGTATAGGAATGAAAATCGAGTTTTGCACACCCTAAATCAAAAATTTTTTTAATTCCTGCAATATTTTTTGTTTTCTCTTATGAATGGCGTTACGATAAACACCTTTCTTTTCGGCATAAGCTCTTTCAGTCATCTCTTGAAAAAAGATAGCCTCAATGAGTTCTCGGTCAGCTTCCTCTAAATGTGCAAGTGCGCGATAGAGCTTTTCAACCATCATGGCACGAAATATTAATTCTTCGGGATTGGAATCGTTGTCCACAAATTCATGAAAGTTTTCGTATGCACCATCATCGCCACCGAGTAAAGCACTAAACTGTGTTTCGTTTGCCCTGTGCTTGCTGTCGTTTTTTTCAATACGCCATTCTCCGCGGCGAAACTCGTCATATACCTCTTTGCTCACATATATGACTTTTTCTTTTTCTGTTGTGGTATCGTAAATATTGATTGCATATAATTTGCTCATTCTGTAATCTCCTTTTCTGTTGGTTTTGTTGGTGATAACAAAACCGGAGATTACGGATACTTAGCGATATAGCACTGCCATCCTTCTAACGCTGTATTGCTACAGAACTCGTTGTAACAAAAAAAGCCAAACCTACAGCTTGCGTTTGCAAGCGTAAATTTGGCTTTACGATAGAAGGAGTATGTAACTGTGTAGAGAAGAGGCTTGTTAGAAGTCTGAACGTTGATTAACGATTTTTGCTTTTGACTTCTGTATCTTCCTTGTGTTCCTACACAGCATGTCCATACCAAAAGGATATGGGTATACTGATAGTATTTCATAACATCCTCCGATCGCACGGCAGCACCACTGCCGTTTGACCGGAAAGATGATGCTACAGATTACGACTGGGCGGTGAAGCTGCCACGCCAAAATTTGTATAAATTTTGCTCATTCTGCTGCTCTGTAGTTGAATTACTCATCGTATTCACGACCTTTCTGTTGGTATTGGGGTTTTTATGGGGAAATTTGCCTATTTTAATGGTATCTTGTTCCTTAAAAAAATACTGTCGAAGTATTGTGGGCTGATAATATATGTTTATGTCGAAGCACCTCGTTTCTTGCTAAATTAGATATAAAAATAGCGTTCAGCTTACTTTTTGCATAAACTGAACGCTATCATTATTTGAACAGATTACTTGTTTCTCGAATTGAAATCATCCGCAATATCCTTACACCAGTCTGCGGATATAGGAGCTGCCTTTCTCATCTGACAAACAGTTCGGGATACAGTTTCGTATAGTATACCTGTGCCTTTGCTGTCTGCATGATAGTTTACGGCTCTATCTCTACCTATGCCAATATTGGCTGCAGTTTCAACCGCATCTATATTTGCACCGATAAATAAAAACTCCCATCCAAATTCTTTTTTCTGCTGTTCAATCATCTCTTTGACGGTATCGCTATCATATTGATGACTTGCATTTTCCATCCCATCCGTTGTTATTACAAACATCGTTTTATCGGGAACATCTTCGGGACGGATATACTTATGGATCTTCTTTATATGTTTTATAGCACCGCCAATAGCGTCAATTAATGCTGTACAACCTCTAACGAAGTATTCTTCTTCCGTGAGCTTCTTGATATCGGTCAGTTTCGCTCGATCATGCAAAACCTCCACCGTATTATCAAATAGCACTGTCGATACATAACATTCGCCGGGTTCTTTCTTCTGCTTTTCAATCAGTGCGTTAAAACCACCGATTGTATCTCCTTCGAGTCCGGCCATAGAACCGCTACGATCCAAAATCAGCACGAGTTCCGTAATGTTGTTCTTAGTCTTCTTGTCCACTTAATAAACCTCCAAAAAAAATAAAAATAAGGGTGTAAACTCTTTGGTTTACACCCTTATTTTATACGGTTCAATATTCTCTTTGGTCGCAGAAAATGCGACCTTTTTAATATCCTAATAATTTTTGGTCATATTTGAATAGCGTCATATTTATCACATCGACATCGAATTGTTCTTTTATTATGTAGTATTCTACGATTAAATCAAGTTTACTGCTATGCGTGAGAGTATAACCTGCTGTAGCAATAAACTTTTTTGTATCCTCCAGATTTAATTCTAAAGCCACAGCAAATGCAAGCGCGGTTGTTTTGCTCGGATGATAATTTTCCTCGCATCTTATTTTTGAAAACAGTTTTTTATCAACATTTGCTTTTTTATAGCATTGAGGATCTGTCCATCCTCTTTCATCTATCTTTTTAAACAATGTTTCCTTAAACCCTGCATCTATATTCTTTAACTGTTCTTCAATTGTCAGACGTGAGATATCCCTGATCTGACCGCATCCATCAATTCCAGATTTTCTTCTTTCGAGAGGTTCACTGGGAAACCATTTTGATAAATCTTCTTGATTTCTTTGTTTGATTTCAATAGAAGTATCTGTGTTAATGTGACAAGAATGTTCTGATCCAATTCTTTGAGCTCGCTTTAGTGAATCGGGTTTTCTTCTTAGTCGGCGAGCATAACTGCGTTTCTTTCGTCTACTCTTATATCCAAGAGCAGGCTTGCCCCAAGGAGTTGGAAATGATTCTTTCGGTAGTATTTTCCCGGAATCGATTTCTCTATCAAAAGGACTATACTTGTGTATCGGTGGCAATTCTGCAGTATCACCCATGCGATGATCTCTGTAATCACTTAAGCCTAAACCAGAACCTATTATTTTGCCACTAAACCAATAGTGTTCGTTAATGTATTTTTCAACATCATCTTGCATATCGATATCAATTTGGAAGTCGGATTTATCATATACAACTACGATAACATCCATATCATTATCTGCAAGAAATGCTTTAATGGTTTTTATTGCAATTAAAAGCGCTTGTTCCTTCGGAAATTTATAGACACCAGTAGATATCAGTGGGAAAGCAACGCTTTCGCAATTATTCTCTTTAGCGAGCAACAGAGAGTTTGTATAGCAAGATACCAGTTGTTCTTCTTCGTTGTGGTTGCCATCTTTCCATTTGGGGCCAACAGTATGTATAACATATTTGCAAGGCAATTTGTGTGCTGGAGTGATTTTAGCTTCTCCGACCTTGCATCCTCTTAATTTAAGACAATCAAAAAACAAGCCGATTCCGGCTGCTTTGTGGATAGCACCGTCAACACCGCCACCACCTAACAAGGTTTTATTGGCTGCGTTAACTATAGCATCACATTGTACTTTTGTTATGTCATCTCTTATTATTCTAATCGGCATCTCATTATCTCCCCAAAAATATCGCTTTTTATATTATAGCAGAAAAGAAGAAAATTAGCAAATGTTGGTGAAGAAAAAATAAGGGCGAGATAAATCGTCCTTATTCTTTGTTTAATGCTGTCCAAATTTTGACCTGCTGATTTGATTTATTCATTGGTTAAGGCGTAGTAATTTTTTTCACTTATACACTCAATGCACATGCTAATTCTTGTAGCATACCATCGATTTCTTCGGCATCAATTGCAAGTCTGCGAACCGATGGGATTCCTGAGACTCCGCAATCCCTTGCTTTAACCCACATTTCAATGTGTTCATCGACACCATAGTTATCGTAGTAGAACTTCACATTGTCAACAAATTTCTTTCTGTCGACCGTGAATGAGAAGTCTTCACCTGCCGGAGAGTATTGGCATATCTCCACGCTGCCATCGCCGTTATCTCGGATAGTCCAACCCAGCTTCTCGCAGATCCTCTGATATCTCTTTTCTCTCCTTGTTGTTCCCCAAGGCTTCCTTATGTAAATATCATTAGACATCTTCCACCTCTTGCAATCCTTCCATAACCTCGACCATTATCCGCGTAGCGAGAATAAAACCGGAGCGGAAGGCATCTCGTTCTGTAAGCAAGGATAATTCTCTTTGAGCATCCTGAAACTTTTCGAAGGTTTCCTTTTGTTGCTCAGTAAGGGTTGCGTTTAAGGCATCTTCATTTTTGCACATCAATTTTACGAGTCGGTCGATCTGAGAACCTCTTTTGGTTTCTCTTTCGTTAGGCTTGATATTGCCGAAGTATAAATCTTCAAGCGTTGTCATAGTGTATCACACTCCTTTCAAGCACAAATACATACCACAAACGCTTTTCAAAGTCCAGCGAATATAAATTCGTTCCCGATATAGTAAAAACCTCTCTGAGCGAACCCAGAGAGGTTTTAGACTAATTATTTGCTTGCTTCATTCTTCTTGCGCTTTTTGTAAAGAATTAAGAAGATAATTCCACCTGCAAGGAGGATAACACCTGCGATTGAACCGTAGAACAACGGTTTGTTCGCATAGTAGATAACCCATCCGCTTTGAGATACGGTCACTTTGGTGAATGTCTGATCATAAGCATTTGTTTTACCATCTGCATTTACAGCACAGTCATTACAAATGATTCTAACCTGATTTTCAAGTCCTTCAGGAACCGTAAAGGTAATCTTACCATCATTTTCTTCAAGATACTTGATAAGATCGTTGCCAGATTTCTCAAAACGAACTTCAAGTTCTTTACCGTCAGAATTAAGCAAAATTGCCTTAAAGCTATTGAGTTTACCACCGTCATCGGTAGGAATTACAGTTACAGTCTGCTCATCGATCTGATATCTGCCGCCTTCTTCAAGACCACTGATTGTCAATACAGGAGCAGTCTGGTCAACTACGAAAGCAACCTTCAAATTCTTGACATCACTGAACGCCGTAGTTTCAGCTTTGTCAATGGACTCAACGATCACGTTGTACTCACCTTCGTTCTCGAAGAGAGACTTCTTGACAACATATGTACGTTTACTCCATTCGCCATCTTTTTCAGTAATGGTTGTGGTATAGTCTTTTCCTTCAGTCAGCGGCTCACCGTTAAGCTTAACAACATAATTTTCGATAGGATCAACATTGATTTCCTCAATGACAACATCGGAATCTACGCTATAAACATAATACTGAGTGAGCAGCTTAAATGTTGCCTCATTAACTGTAAAGGTTGAACCATCACGGTTGATGGAGAATTTGACAGTTTCGTATTCTTTACCATCAGAGAGAGAAATCTTAGAATACTCATTTCCTGACATATCCTTCAAAGTACATACCAGGGTGTAAACTGCATCTGCTTCAAGATTATCAACGGTAAATGAATAGGTCTTTCCGGCCTCAACGGTTTTGATATCGCCGAGCGAGATGGTTTTGGTTGCATAGCTGCCGTCTTCTTCACGAACCACTGCAGTGAGGACAGGCTTAATAGAATTCATATCAATGTTAATATCATTTGCTGTGATAGTGAATCCGTATTTTTCATCCTTATTTGCCGAATTGTTCTTAATATTCGATACGCTAACAGAAGGTGCTTTAGTATCGATTGTCAAACGATTCGACTCATATGTTTCCATCTCGTTTGTGGAACGGTCAGCATACTTGATAGTAACAATATAATCGCCATCTTCTGTCAATGTAAATGTGCCTGTATGAACATCTACGCTTTCATCCTTCCACTGAACAGTAACAGGATAATTAGCGCCGTCCTTTGTAACAGTTACATTAACATCTTCACTATAGAAGTTTGCTTCAGTAATTACGATTGTTGCATTGATATCACCGGCATAGTAAGAAATGTTGTTTGCATTCTGTACCGGCTCATTAAAGGTGATCTTGGATGTCGGTTTAATGTTATCAACAACGATTCTTTCTTCATCAGCCATATCGGTATTATTTTCGGATCTGTCATAAGCTGTAAACTTAACAGTACCATTGAACTGATTATCGTTCTTGAGCACAAGTTTCGGAATGCTGAATTTTGCAGTTGCTGTTGCACCAGAATATGTAATTTCGGCGGCTGCAATTGCTTCATCAATCAACTCTGCGTTTACATCACTTACGCCTTCGCTCTTGATATAGCTATATTTGAAGTGATAAATACCAGTAGTAATATCATCTGCTGTGATCGTAACTTCCATTTGTGCATTATAGAAACCGAATGTAATGCTTTCGAGAATTTTATCCCAAAGTTTCGGTTCACTATAGGTTACAGTAAGGTTAGTGGGCGCAGTCTTATCAACTGTAAACAAATCTTCCGTGTAATCCTTTGCTGCACGTTTGGCGAGATCAGTATAGGCAATATCAAATGTGTAGTTAGCATCAACAGAATATGTGATTGTTGCCACATGAACATTGCCATCTACGGCCTTTTCAACTTCGTTACCTTCTTCATCATAATGTTTCCAGTTATCTCTGTTTCTGAGTTGTGCATCGAAATCTGCTACTGATACATCTTCATCAATAACATTCTTAGCGATGACATCTACATCCACATCGTCTGCTCGGAAGTTATGTTCGGTAACTGTGATTGTTGCCACCTGCTGCTTGTCGAAATACTTTCTACCATCAATTGTGTTCTTAACATCAGCGTTGCTGTACTCAACTTTAATAACAGGATCGATTTTGTCAACCGTTACGATCTTAGACTCATAAAGTTTTACAACTGCCTTGCCATCATTAGCATCAATGTCAGACTCGTTGGTAGAGAAATCAACATATTTAACGGTTAATACATAATCAGCGTTTTCGTCATAATCGATTTCGAAGGTATGAATATCTCCATCGTGTGTCCACTCAATGTTTTTCCTGTTGGAAGTTTCACTTGCAAACATTTGAGCAGAACCTGCCGGCATGTATTCGGTCTTGGTCACAACACCGTTATTATCGGTTTTGGTGAGTAAGATACCAACCTCATGAACAATGCCTACAGGATTGCCATTTTCATCGGTATAATTCTTTCCTTCAAAGAAGTTTGCTTCATCAATTGTGATCTTTGCTGTTACGTTTCCGTTGTAGAATGCCTGAGTTGCGGACTTAAAGTCTTCAACATCCTTAACATTACTATCAACATAACGGATTTCAGTTTCGACATCGTTAGCAGTGTAGGTAACATCGATCTGAGGAGCAATATCATCAACAACTACAACCGTAGGATCCTTAGTATCATCATCGTTTTCGGAGCGGTCATATACTGTAAATTCTACATTTCCTCTAAACTGATTGTTAGCTGCCAACACTTCTTTCGGAATAGTAAATGTTGCTGTTGCTTTGTTTCCATCATAAGTGATATCTGCGTTTGTAATTGCCTCATCAATTAACTCAGCATTTACAGCACTCACGCCAGTACTCTTTACGTAACTGTACATAAAATGATATACACCAGCGATATCATCAGTAGCAGATATCTTGACCTTTACAGGCGCCTTGTAGAAGTGGAAGGTCACAGTTTCAATTACCTTTTCCACGAAAGAAGGTTCAACATATTCGATTTTCAAGTTACTGGGAGCAACCTTATCAACGGTAAACAGCTTGTTGTAGTCTTCGGCTACCTTATGACCTGCAATATCGGTATAGGTGAAGTCTACAGTGTAATTTGCATCCGTAGTGAACGGAACTGTCGCTGTCCATGTGATGCCGTCCAGAGTCCAGTCTGTCAAAGAAGTGAGCTTAGAATAAGTGAATTCGGTAACATCGTTATTTTTGATATCCTTCGCCACTACTGTGAAATCAACCTCATTAGGACGGAAGTTGCGATCGGTAACCTTAATGGTTGCTGTGCGGTTAGCATCAAAGTAATCTCTACCGTCTATGGTTTGAATAACGGTATTATTATCATAGGTGATGCTATAGGTCGGGATAGTAGTATCAATTGTGTGAATATTGGAGGTGTAAGTGCCTACCTTGTCTGCTGTATTCTCAGCATACTCACCGGTAGCATCTACATCCATCTTGTTGTCGGACTTATCTTCATAGTCCAACTTAATCTGATAATCACCGTCTTCGCTCAGCTTTACGGTCTTAACATACTCAAACGTGCCGTTTACCTGAGTCCAGTCGGAAATTACAGAGTCGGTTACAACTGCACCATCTCTATATACAGTGATTACCATATCATCGTAGAAGTTTGCTTCCTTCACGGTGATAGTAGCGGTAATATCGCCATCGTATACGAACCTGGTATTTGCATCAGTTGTATTCTTTGTCTGACGAGTAGGCTTCTGACCTGCCACATCTACATCGATCTTATCTTTCAAAGAGCCTGTGAACTCGACCTTCACATCGGGAGAGATGGTGTCAACAACAACGATGTTGTTATCATCATACTCTGCAGAATCATTGTGAGAGAGGTCGGTTACACTTTCGATGATAAATTCACCTCTGAACTGTGCAGGAACCTCAAACGAGAGAGTAACCTTGCCACCTTCTTTAACAGAGGTAATCTCACCGATGAATCCCTTGGTTCCGGCTTTTACCGTACCATCAGCATTCACCACCAAGCCTTCGGGCAATTCGATGTTAGTAGCTTCAGTCAAACCATCCTTCTTAACGCCGAT
>JAFXDV010000016.1 GCA_017521125.1 Clostridia bacterium | reverse complement strand
GTTAAATCTTCCCACTGTTTTGCACGAAGATATTGGTCTGTTGATTTTCTGTATGCTTCTGCTTGGTCGAAATTAACCTTAAAACTGAAGTACAGATTAGTCCTCCCCATATTTGATAGCAGCCTGTGCAGCAGCGAGGCGAGCGATAGGCACGCGGAATGGTGAGCAAGATACATAATCAAGACCAATCTTGTGGCAGAACTCAACAGAAACAGGGTCTCCGCCGTGTTCGCCGCAGATACCGCAGTGGATAGAAGGACGAGCCTTCTTACCAAGGGTAACAGCCATATCCATAAGTTTGCCAACGCCATTCTGGTCGAGCTTAGCAAATGGGTCGTTCTCATAAATCTTAGCATCATAGTATGCGGTTAAGAACTTACCAGCATCATCACGGCTAAAGCCGAAGGTCATCTGGGTTAAGTCGTTAGTACCGAAGCAGAAGAATTCAGCCTCGGTTGCAACCTCATCAGCAGTGAGACAAGCTCTTGGGATTTCCATCATAGTACCAACTTCGTACTTGAGGTCAGAACCTGCAGCTGCGATTTCTGCGTCAGCAGTAGCAACAACTACGTCCTTAACATACTTAAGCTCTTTAACTTCACCGGTAAGAGGAATCATGATTTCAGGAACCATGTTCCAGTCAGGATGAGCCTTAGAAACCTTAATAGCTGCACGAATTACAGCGGTGGTCTGCATCTTAGCAATTTCAGGATAGGTAACTGCAAGACGGCAGCCACGGTGACCCATCATTGGGTTGAACTCGTGGAGAGAAGAAATGATGTTCTTGATATCAGCAACAGTTTTGCCCTGAGCCTTAGCAAGAGCCTCAATGTCAGCTTCCTCGGTAGGAACGAACTCATGTAGAGGAGGATCAAGGAAACGGATGCAAACAGGATATCCTTCAAGTGCTTCGTAAAGCTCCTCGAAGTCGCCCTGCTGATAAGGAAGAATCTTAGCAAGAGCAGCTTCTCTGCCTTGGGCTGTGTCAGCACAAATCATCTCACGGAAAGCAGCAATTCTTTCTGCCTCGAAGAACATATGCTCAGTACGGCAAAGACCAATACCCTCAGCGCCGAGCTCACGAGCCTTCTTAGCGTCTGTAGGAGTATCTGCATTGGTACGAACCTTAAGGGTTCTGAACTCGTCTGCCCACTGCATGATTCTGCCGAACTCACCGGCGATTTCAGCATCAACAGTTGGGATGATGCCGTCGTAGATGTTACCGGTAGAACCGTCGATAGAAATGTAGTCGCCCTCTTTGTAGGTCTTGCCTGCAAGAGTGAACTGCTTGTTAGCTTCATCCATGATGATTTCGCCGCAACCAGAAACGCAGCATGTACCCATACCACGAGCAACAACGGCAGCGTGAGAGGTCATACCACCACGAACGGTGAGGATACCCTCAGAAGCCTTCATACCTGTAATATCTTCAGGAGAGGTCTCAAGACGAACAAGGATAACCTTTTCGCCCTTGGCATTCCAAGACTCTGCATCTTCAGCAGTAAATACAACCTTACCGCAAGCAGCTCCTGGAGAAGCGCCAAGTCCCTTACCTGCAGGAGTAGCAGCTTTAAGAGCCTTAGCATCGAACTGTGGATGTAAAAGTGTATCAAGGTTACGTGGGTCGATCATAGCAACAGCCTGTTTCTTATCGATCATACCCTCGTCAACTAAGTCACAAGCGATTTTGAGAGCAGCCTTAGCGGTTCTCTTACCGTTACGAGTCTGAAGCATAAAGAGTTTGCCGTCTTCAACAGTGAACTCCATATCCTGCATGTCTCTGTAATGGTCTTCAAGAATAGCGCAAACTTCGTTGAACTGCTTGAAAGCCTCAGGGAACTTCTGAGCCATTTCAGCAATAGGCATTGGTGTACGAACACCGGCAACAACGTCCTCGCCCTGTGCGTTTGTAAGGAACTCACCCATAAGACCGGGTTCACCTGTAGCAGGGTCACGAGTAAATGCAACACCGGTACCACAGTTGTCGCCCATGTTACCGAAAGCCATCATCTGTACGTTAACAGCGGTACCCCAAGAATAAGGAATATCGTTGTCACGACGATAAACGTTTGCACGAGGGTTGTCCCATGAACGGAAAACAGCCTCAACAGCACCCATTAACTGCTCTTTTGGATCAGATGGGAAATCTTTACCGATTTTGCTCTTGTATTCAGCCTTAAACTGTTCAGCAAGAACCTTTAAGTCTTCAGCAGTGAGCTCAACGTCCTGAGTTACGCCCTTTTCTTCTTTCATTTTGTCGATAAGCTCTTCAAAATACTTCTTACCAACTTCCATAACTACGTCAGAATACATCTGAATGAATCTTCTGTAGCAGTCATAAGCCCAACGAGCGTTACCACTCTTTGCAGCCATTGTTTCAACAACATCTTCGTTAAGACCGAGGTTGAGAATGGTATCCATCATACCTGGCATAGAAGCACGAGCACCTGAACGAACAGAAACGAGAAGAGGATTCTCCTTATCTCCGAACTTTTTGCCGGTGATTCCTTCCATTTTGTCGATGTATTCCATAATCTGTGCCTGGATATCATCGTTAATTTTTCTGCCGTCCTCATAATACTGAGTGCAGGCCTCGGTAGTTACAGTGAAACCCTGAGGAACAGGAAGACCAATCTTGGTCATTTCTGCAAGGTTAGCACCCTTACCGCCGAGAAGCTCACGCATAGAAGCGTCGCCTTCGCTGAAAAGGTAAACAAACTTGTGACTCATTTACGAATCAACCTCCTAAAATTTTTACGGAAAATTTCCGTTTTTATTCTTTCACCAAAAAGATGGTAGCACTTTATTATAACACATTTCGCAGAAAATGGAAGAAAAATTTTTAAAAATCTTAATATTTATATATAATATTCAACTTTTCATATAAAAAAACGGAGTGTTTGGACACTCCGCTTTAAAAAATCAACCTTTTTTGAAAATATTAAGTATACGTAAAATAACCGGGGCAAGTAGAATGTTGGCTACAAGCTCAAAAATGAAATTACCGCCTGCGAGACCTAAAAACATATACTCTGCGGCATTTGCAAAACCTAATGCAAGGCCCCATTCGGTAATAGTTTGCATAAAAAAGAGTTTACAGCCAAGCAGGAAAATGCCTGTGTTCACAACAGGGCAAACAACAGCGGCAAGAAAAACTGCCAGATAATTGTTTTTATGCTTAACTGTACTATAAACCAAACCTGCAGCAAGTCCGCACAAAAGACCTTTTGCCAAAACGGTAATAACCGTACCTATGGGATTTACCACTAAAAAAGCTGCTGCGTCTCCGCTTAATAAAACCGTGACACCGAAAACAAAGCCAAGCCAACCACCAATATAAGCGTTACATAAAGCGGCGCCTAACACAATGGGAACAAGGACAAGAGAGATGGAAAAGGGGCCGAAGCGGATAAAGGAACCAAGAAGTTGTAGAATTACAACCAAAGCGGTGAGCACCGCACCAACGGCCAACTGTTTGACGTTTTCTGATTTTTTCATTTAAATACCTCCGATACTGTTCAAAAAGATACAGTTCATAATATTTAATCCTCTCCAAAGAGGGAATTACTAAGATTAGTTGTTTTTATCGTATATGATTCTAAGACCGTCAAGTAAAAGATTTTCATTATATATGATGTCTTTTCGACAAAGCGGAATAATTTCCTTTGAAAGACCTCCGGTAGCTACAACAGTGGTGGGATAGCCGAGTTCTTCCTCCATTCTTTCAATGAGTCCGTCAAGCATAGCGGCGGTGCCGTAAACAAGACCCGACTGCATACAGTCTGTGGTGTTAGTACCGATAACCGAGTGAGAAGGTGCAATGCTAACGGCGGGTAAAGCAGCTGTACCTTGATTTAAAGCCTGTAGGGTAAGCTTAACTCCTGCGGCAATGCTTCCTCCAAGGAATGCACCGTTTTTATCCAAAACAGAGATGGTGGTTGCGGTACCCATATCAATAACAATGCAGGGCATAGTGTATTCATTCAAAGCTCCCACAGCGGCGGCAACAAGGTCGGCACCGAGTTGAGATGGATTGTCAATCTTAATGTTAAGACCGGTCTTAACACCGGGACCTAACAAAAGGGGAACGGTGTCACAAAGAAGGGTAACAGCGGCACTGATGCTTGTGGCAACCTGTGGCACAACAGAGGAAATTATACAGTCTTCAACCTGGCTAACCTCTTCTCCGTGAAGTTCAAGAGCACCCTTAATTTCTAAAGCGTATTGGTCAGGAGTTTTGCCTGTATTGGTGGCAAGACGAGCAGTTGTTTTTAAAACACTATCGTCAAACAAACCTAAAGTGATGTTAGTATTCCCAATGTCAACAGCAAGTAACATAACTTTCCCCTCCATTTATAGTTTCCTAAATTATACAACTAATTATTACCAATTTCAAGTTATAAAATAAAACTTGTAAAATTTTGTTGACTTATTGGTAAAATGTTGTTATAATGATTCGTGCTATTGGTAAATATTATGCCAAAAGTATCCTTGCTCCGAAAAGATTCGGGGCCAAATGACCAGAAGGAGGTGCAACGAACTATGGCAAAGTATGAAGCATGTATGATTTTTTCAGTTGCTAGTGGAGAAGAAGCTCTTAACGCAGTAAAGGAAAAATTTGCTACACTTATTGCAGAAAACGGTACCGTTGTTAACGTTGATGAGTGGGGTAAGCGTCGTTTAGCTTATCTTATCGACGATGAAGCAGAAGGCTACTATGTTTTCACTACTTTCGAAAGTGCTCCGGAGTTCCCGGCAGAGCTTGAGAGAGTCGCAGGTATCACCGAGGGTGTACTTCGCGTTATGACTTTAAAGAAATAATTTTGGAGGAATTTGAAGGATGTTCAATCTTGTAGTATTAACAGGCCGTCTTACAGCAGACCCCGAGCTCAGATACACTTCGGGAAATATTCCTGTGACTTCGTTCTCCATAGCAGTAAGCCGTCGCTATAAAGCCGGCGAGGAAACCCAGGCAGATTTTATAAATATTGTTGCTTGGCGTCAGACTGCTGAATTTGTAACCAAATATTTCCAAAAGGGAAGTATGATTGGCATAGAAGGTTCTATTCAGACCAGAAGATATGTCGATAAGGATACAGGCAAGAACCGTACCGCATTTGAGGTTTTAGCAAACAACGTACAGTTTGTTGAATCTAAGCGTGACGGCGGCGCATCTGTTCCAATGGGAGATGAAGCTCCTGCTTCTTTCTCAAACGCAGGTGCGTCTGAATTCACCGACCTCTCGGGCGAGTCGGACGATGATTTGCCATTCTAATAAACAAAGCCCAAGTCTAAAATAGGAGGCATTAAAATGGAAAAGACAGATAGACCAATGCACAGAAAACCTCGCAAAAAGGTTTGTCATTTCTGTGTTGATAGAGTTGAAGCCATTGATTATAAGGATATTGCTCGTCTTCGCAAGTTCATCTCTGAACGTGCAAAGATTTTACCTCGCCGTGCAACAGGCACATGTGCAGCTCACCAGAGAGAGCTCACAACCGCTATCAAGCGTGCACGCCAGGTAGCTCTTCTTCCTTACGTTAATGACTAATTAAAACTTTTATAAAGCCTGATTTTGAATCAGGCTTTATTTTTTTGTCTAAAAAAAGCATTATAACTAAAATTACTTGTTTTTTTGTAGAAAACTAACAAATATAGGAAGAAATGTCTTTAAATACTATTAGAAAATTTACAAAAACCTTGAAATAATATAATATGTTTGGTAAAATATATCATATATTGTTCCTTGGAGGTTAGAAGGGTTTGCGTAATAATATTTGCCTTGAAGATTTTCACAATCGTCTTTGCTTTAACGCCTATGAGTTTTTGGGTTCCTTTAAAGAGGGGAATAGTGTAATTTTCAGGGTTTGGGCGCCTAACGCCCAAAGGGTTAGTGTCGTGGGAGATTTCAATTTTTGGGATGCAAACGCATTGCCAATGGAAAGGGTAACCCAAAGAGGCATATGGGAAGCAAAGGCCGAGAATATTCAGGATTTTTGCGCATATAAATATGCCATAACAGGACAAAATGGACACACGGTTTTAAAAAGTGACCCTTATGCAAGACATTTTGAAACGGCACCGGCAAACGCCTCTAAAATTTATGAAGCTAAGGAATATAAATGGGAAGATTCTGCATACAGAAAAAAGCTTGCAAAAACCGATATTTACGCAAGTCCCTTAAATGTTTACGAGGTTCACGCAGAGTCCTGGAAGAAATATAGCGACGGCAATAATTTTGACTATGTGAAGTTAGCGGAAGAATTATCTTCCTATGCGAAGGATATGGGGTATACACACGTAGAGTTTATGCCTCTCACCGAATATCCATTTTCAGGGTCCTGGGGATATCAGGTAACGGGATATTTTGCCCCAACCTCCCGATACGGAACCCCTGAAGATTTTAAAAGAATGGTTGATACTTTTCACAAAAAAGGTATCGGCGTAATTCTTGACTGGGTACCTGCTCATTTCCCAAAGGATGAGCAAGGTCTTTACCGTTTTGACGGTGGATATTGTTATGAATATGAAGACGAGCGCCGAGGAGAGCATAAGGAATGGGGAACCTGCGTATTTAATTACGGCAAGGTAGAGGTTATGAATTTTCTTATCTCAAGCGCCTGCTATTTCTTAAAAGAATTTCGTATTGACGGAATCCGTGTGGATGCGGTGGCCTCAATGCTTTATCTTGATTATGGCAGAAAAGACGGGCAGTGGGCACAAAATCAGTATGGCGGAAGAGAGCATATTGAAGCAATAGAGTTTCTTCGTCGACTGAATGAAGCCTGTTTTGCGGAGAACCCCAAGGTGATGATGATTGCTGAGGAATCAACTGCCTGGCCCATGGTTACAAGGCCGGCAAGTGATGGAGGTTTGGGCTTTAACTTTAAATGGAATATGGGTTGGATGAACGATATGCTGAGATATATGTCCCAAGACCCTATTTACAGAAGTTATAACCATTCTGCGCTCACCTTTTCCTTTATGTACGCATTTTCGGAGAATTTTGTATTACCGCTCTCTCACGACGAGGTAGTTCACGGCAAATGCTCACTTGTTAACAAAATGCCCGGAGATTACGAATCAAAATTTGCGCAGCTCAGAGCCTTTTATGCTTATATGATGGCGCATCCGGGTAAAAAACTTCTGTTTATGGGACAGGAGTTCGGACAGTTTGTAGAGTGGGACTATAAAAGGGAGCTTGAGTGGTTTTTACTGACATATGACAAGCACAAGCAACTTCAGGAGTTTGTAAAACAGTTAAATAAATTTTATCTTAAAAACAAAACCCTTTATGAAATAGATTTTTCATGGGAAGGCTTTTCCTGGATTGCGAACGACGATAATAGTCAGAGTGTGATTGCATTCAAAAGAATAGATAAAGACAAAAACGAGCTTATCGTTGTGTGTAATTTCGTGCCTGTCGAGAGGCAAAATTACAGAATCGGCGTAGAAAAGGGTGACTATAAACCGGTTTTCTCAACCGATTGGTCTGAGTTTGGTGGATGTTCTAAAAAATCTCAAAAAACAATTCATTCGGAAGATGTTTCAATGCACGGATGTAATAGTTCAATAAGTTTAAATCTGCCGCCTTTTTCGGTGACATATTTTAAAAAGGTTTAGGAGTTGATTTTTCGTGAAGAAAAAAGAGTGTGTGGCAATGCTTTTGGCCGGTGGACAGGGAAGTCGTCTGGGAGTTTTAACTCAAAAGATTGCAAAGCCGGCAGTGCCCTACGGAGGAAAATACAGAATTATAGATTTTCCTCTTTCTAACTGTACCAATTCGGGAATTGATACAGTGGGAATTTTAACACAATATCAACCCTTAGAACTTTCTGACTATGTTGGAAGCGGCAAGCCCTGGGACCTGGACAGAGTTTTCGGAGGCGTACATATTTTGCCACCCTATCAGCAAAGCAAAGGCGGAGACTGGTACAAAGGTACCGCAAATGCAATTTATCAGAATATAAATTTTATAGAACGTTATAACCCTGAATATGTTTTAATTCTTTCAGGCGACCATATTTATAAAATGGATTATTCCGAAATGCTCGGTGTTCATAAAAGCAGCGAGGCAGACTGTACAATAGCCGTTTTGGAAGTGCCTTTAGAGGAAGCCTCACGTTTTGGCATAATGAACGCAAATGAGGATGGCACTATTTACGAATTTGAGGAAAAGCCTAAAAACCCTAAGAGCAATTTAGCATCAATGGGTATTTACATATTTAATTGGGATAAACTTAAAAAATATCTGAGCGAGGATGAGGAAAAAGAAACCTCCTCTAACGACTTTGGTAAGGATATTATCCCTGCAATGCTAAAGGATAACCAAAAAATGATGGTCTATCGTTTTGGCGGTTATTGGAAGGATGTAGGAACAATAGACTCTCTTTGGGAGGCTAACCTCGACCTTTTAAATCCCAACGGACAGTTTGATTTGTCCGACCCTAATTGGAAGATTTATTCAGGCACACAAGGACTTCCTCCTCAGTACGTTTCTCCTGAGGCAGAAATAGAAAATTCCTTAGTCACGGTAGGATGTAACATCTGTGGCAAGCTTGATTATTCGGTACTTTTTGAAAACGTAACGGTTGAAAAAGGTGCAACAGTTGAGTATTCTCTTGTAATGCCGGGTGCAGTAATAAAGCAGGGCGCTACTGTGAGATACTCAATTATCGCAGAAAATACTGTGATTGGAGAAAATTCGATAATCGGCGAAAATCCCGAAACTTGTGAAAACTTGGATGAATGGGGAATTACGGTAGTAGGCGACGGACTAAAAATCGGAGAAAACGCTATAATTGGTGCCAACAAAATGATTACTAAAGACGTAAAGGAGGGTGAGCATATATGAAAACAAACAACATACTTGGTATAATTTTTGCTAATGCTCACGACTCATTACTTTCAGAAATGACTAAAAATCGTGCTATGGCATCGGTACCCTTTGGCGGAAGATATTGCCTGATAGACTTTTTGCTTTCTAACTATGCCAATGCTGGTATAAGCCACGTGGGAGTTATAACAAAGACAAATTATTTATCTCTTACTAACCATTTAAGCAACGGTAAACCTTGGGATTTAGACAGAAAAAAAGGGGGGCTTCGCATATTGCCACCCTACGTTACAGGCTCGGCTCATTATTATACCCGCCGACTTGAAATGTTAAACAGCATAATAGATTTTCTTGCCTCGTGCGATGAGGAGTATATACTTTTAGGCGGCGCAGATGTAGTAGCAAATATTGATTTCAGACAATTTCTTAATTTTCACAAGGAAAAAGAGGCAGATATATCATTCGTTTATGCCAAAGGCAAAAAACCCCGAGGACAAAACGATGTAATCGATTTTGACTTTGATGAAAACAGTAGGGTTACAGGCGTTAGTTTTGAGGATAACGATAACTGCAATTACGGACTTGACACCATACTTATGAGTAGAAAGCTTCTTATAAACCTTATAAATGAAGGTATGAGATGCGGACAGGTAAGCTTCTCTCACGGTATATTTGAAAGAAAATATAATGAACTTTCTATTTACGGCTTTGAGCATACAGGCTTTTCAGCAGTTATCGATAGCATAGACAACTACTATAATGCCAATATGGCGCTTCTTGATGGCAGTGTCAGAAAGGATTTGTTTAATCCTGCAAGGCCAATACATACAAGAACAAGGGATGATATGCCGGTAAAATACGGAATTAACGCTAAGGTATCCAACTCTCTTATTGCCGACGGATGCACCATAAAGGGAAACGTTAAAAACAGTATTTTATTTAGAGGTGTGGTGGTAGAAGAAGGTGCAGTTGTAGAAAATTGCATCCTGATGTCAGACACCGTAGTAGGCAAAGATTGCAAGATAAGCAACCTAATAAGTGAACGTTCGGTTGAGATAACCGAAGGAAAAACACTTGACTCAGCGGCAATAGGGTATTATATTGATAAAAACAAGATTATTTAAGGAGGGATATACTTGAAGATTTTATATGCGACAAGTGAAGCCTATCCGTTTGCAATGTCAGGAGGACTTGCAGATGTGGCAGGAGCGCTTCCAAAGGCGCTTCGCAGAAGACTTGTTGGTTGTAGGGTTATAATGCCTCTTTATGAGGAAATACCCGAAGAACTAAAATCTAATATGAATTTTATAACGAGTATAACCGTTCCTGTTTCCTGGCGCAGACAGTATTGTGGTATTTTTGAGGCCCGTTATAATGGAATAGTGTATTATCTTTTAGATAATCAGTATTATTTTAAAAGGCAAGGGCTTTACGGACATTATGATGATGCTGAGCGTTTTGCCTTTTTCTCACGTGCGGTTTTAGAGGTTATACCACACCTGGATTATACGCCTGATATAATTCATTGTAACGATTGGCAGACTGCAATGGTGCCTGTATATCTAAATATGTTTTATGGTCAGGACGAAAGATATAGTAAAATTAAAACGGTTTTCACAATACATAACATTCAGTATCAGGGCAGATATGGATACGAGCTTATCGGCGACGTTTTGGGAATCCCTGATGAAAAATCGGGAATTGTGGTTTACGATAATGGTGTAAATCTTATGAAGGCAGGAATTCAGTGCTCAGACAAAATAACCACCGTTTCCCCAACCTATGCCAAGGAAATCTTAGACCCTTACTATGCTCACGGACTAGATAGAATTTTAAAGGAGTATGAATATAAGCTTTGCGGAATAGTAAACGGAATAGATACCGTCGTTTATGACCCCCAAACAGATAAAGCACTCTTTGAAAACTATTCATCTGAGGACTTTTCAAAAAAGGGTGTTAATAAGGCAGAGCTTCAGAAACTTATGGGGCTTCAGGAAAAAGAAAATACTCCCCTTATTGGTATGGTCTCTCGCCTTGTAAAGCATAAGGGACTTGATCTTGTAAAGGCGTCCTTTGAAGAACTTTGCAAAGGGGACGTACAGTTTGTAATCTTAGGTTCGGGAGAATGGGAGTATGAAACCTTCTTCTATGAAATGAGTCAAAAATATCCCGATAAGGTAGCCCTTAAGCTTGGCTTCGTGCCAGACCTTGCAAGAAAAATTTATGCAGGGGCAGATATTTTCTTAATGCCCTCGCAAAGTGAACCTTGCGGCCTTGCTCAGATGATAGCTCTTCGCTATGGCACAATTCCAATTGTGCGTGAAACAGGTGGACTAAACGATACAATCAAGGATAGCGGCGATGGCGTAGGCAACGGCTTTACCTTCGCTTCCTACGATGCCAAAGATATGGAAAACACCGTCTGGCGTGCGGTTGAAGGCTTTAAGTGTAAAGACGGTTGGAATATCTTAATTAAAAGAGCAATGGACTGCGACAACAGTTGGAACTCTTCGGCCGGTGCCTATATCGGCTTATATAAGGAAATTGTGAGGTAATACAAATGTACGATATCATAAAAGCAATAATTCTTGGAATTGTTGAGGGAATTACAGAGTGGCTCCCCATCAGTAGTACAGGACACCTGATACTTGCAGATGAGTTTATAAAACTTGGAGCAAGTGAAGAGTTTAAAGAAATGTTTGACGTAGTCATTCAGCTCGGCGCCATTTTTGCGGTTGTATTTCTTTTTTGGAATAAACTTTGGCCCTTTACCACAAAGGAAAAAGGTTATATAAAGAAAAAGAGCATTTTCCTTTGGTCAAAGGTAATAGTTGCAGTTATCCCAGCTGCAGTTATAGGTATTTTCCTTGACGACCTTATTGATGAATATTTCTTTAATTACATAACCGTAGCGGCAACCCTCATTATATACGGTATACTTTTCATAGTTGTGGAAAAACATAATGAGAATAGACAACCTAAAATCGTAAACTTTAAGGATATATCTTATAAAACCGCATTCCTTATAGGTATGTTTCAGGTGCTATCCTTAATTCCGGGAACGTCTCGTTCAGGCGCTACCATCTTAGGCGCTATGCTTATTGGAGTTTCTCGTTCTGTAGCGGCAGAGTTCAGTTTTTATCTTGCGGTTCCCGTAATGCTTGGGGCAAGTCTGTTAAAACTTTTGAAGTTTGGTTTGTTTATGACGGGCGCCGAGTTTGTAATTTTAGCAATAGGTATGATTACCGCATTTGTAGTATCAATTATTGCAATTAAATTCTTGCTGGGCTATATAAGAAAGAAGGACTTTAAGTTCTTTGGATATTACCGTATAGTATTAGGTGCCGTAGTTTTGGCATACTTTATACTTTTAGCAAAATAAAATTTGGGGCAAACCTTGAGTTTGCCCTTATTTTTGCCTAAAATTTTGTAAAATTAAAAGTTAGCAAAAACGAGATAAAAAGAGAAAAAACGAGATAAAATGAGTTCTTACTTGTTAAATTAAATTTTGCGAAAAAAGTTGTTGACAATGGAGTTTCCTTGTGGTATTATATCAAGGTCACAAAGAATGATTAAAATTTGGAGGAAAGAATTATGTCCACTTTTATGGCAAAACCTGCTGAAATTCAGCGTAAGTGGTATGTAATCGATGCTGCTGGCAAACCTCTCGGACGTACCGCTACTAAGGTTGCGGACCTTTTAAGAGGAAAAGGCAAGCCTGAGTTTACACCACATGTAGATTGCGGAGACCACGTAATCGTAATCAATGCTGAAAAAGCAGTACTCACAGGCAAAAAGCTTGAAAACAAAAAGTATTATCATCACACCGGTTATATCGGTCACCTTAAGGAAGTAAAGTATGCAACTCTTATGGCTACAAAGCCTGAGAAAGCTATGGAACTCGCTGTTAAGGGAATGGTTCCTGATACAACAATCGGTCGTGCAGCACTCACTAGACTTCGTGTTTATAAGGGAACAGAGCATCTCCATGCTGCTCAGAAGCCCGAAACCGTTGAATTTTAAGAAGGGAGAACAGAGTAATGATTGAAGGAAAGCCATATTTTTACGGCACAGGCAGAAGAAAAAGCTCTGTTGCCCGTGTACGTGTTTATAACGGAACAGGAAAAATCATCATCAATGACCGTGAAATCGACGATTATTTCGGTCTTGAAACCTTAAAGCTTATTGTACGTCAGCCTCTCACCCTTACTGATACACTTGGCAAGTTTGATATCATTTGCCGTGTAGCAGGTGGCGGTGTAACAGGTCAGGCTGGTGCAATTCGTCACGGAATTTCCCGTGCGCTTCTTCAGTACGATGCAGAGCTTCGCGCTACTCTCAAGAAAGCAGGTCTCTTAACACGTGACCCAAGAATGAAAGAGCGTAAGAAGTACGGTCTTAAAGCCGCTCGTCGTGCTCCACAGTTCTCAAAGAGATAATCACTTATCAAAGAGAATATTCAAAAACCCCGAAACCATCACGGTTTTCGGGGTTTTCTTTTTGCCTTGATTTTTGTTTTTGGTGATAAGGTTAAAGACAATTAACCAAAGAAAAACTTGTATTATTTACTCGAATAGTATATTATTAGAGTATTAAATTTACCTGAGGAATGTGTATGTTAAAACTTAGCAAAAAAAATCTGATAATCATAGGCTCCTCTATAATTGCGGCCATAGCGATTATAGTTACCATTATATTAATTGTAAATAATAAGAAAACAAAACAGGAAGAGCTTTCAAGCGAGGAAGCTTTTTCATCTTCCTCTGTTGTCCAAGAGGTTTCTTCTCAAGAGGTTTCCTCAGAAATTAAAGAGCAAGAACTGGAAATTTCTTCTCCCGCAAAACGAGATATAACCGTTACAGAAAACACCTATACCTTTAGAGGTGTATATGACCCTGATGCACTCCTTATCTTAAACGGAGAAAAAATTGAAGGGGAGAACGGAATTTTTTCAAAAACGGTAAATCTTAAAGAGGGAGCAAATCGTTTTAAATTTGAGCATAAGGGAAAAACTTATGAATATATTATCCGCTATAATTTTAAGATAATTAAAAGCATTAGCCCTTCCGGTTCACAAAGTTATTCTAGCGGCTCGACCATTACAGTTTCTGCCGTTGCCCATAAGGACAGTTCGGTTACAGCGGAATTTAATAACCAAACAATTACACTAAAAAAACACATTCCTCAAAATGAAGAAAAAGAAGAATCTGAAACATACGTAACGTTTATAGGAACCTTTAAACTACCCTCAAACAATACTTCAAACATAAACTTAGGTAAAATTAAATTTACTGCATCTGTAAGGGGAAAGAGTGAAACAAAAACATCAGGAAATATTACCTGCAAAAAGGCAGAAATCAAGGTTACCTACGACCCTCTCGCAGCGCCTCTTGGCGGAAAATACATCAACGTAGGAACGGGAAAAATTGCCGAAATCGTTGCCTATGAGGCAGAAACCTTTGATGCCTACTCTACAAACGACTGGTCACGCCCCACAAATAATTATCTTCCTAAAGGTACGGTGGATTATTGTGCCCAAGGATATGCTTATTACGAATCGGGTACCACAAAAAAGCAGTATGCTATTTTAAGATGTGGAAAACAGGTTTACACAAGTAAAACAACCGGATCAAATAAGGAAAATATGACCATAGTAAAAGAGTATGCGGGAACACTTCCTGACCATAACGAAATAAATATTGCCCAATTCAAAAATGGCACTACCCACACAACCCTTGTCCTTGACACCTTGTGGAAGGCTCCATTCTATTTTGATATATTACCTCAAAGTTATTCGAACCCATCTAAGCAAGATTACGATATTAGCAGCTTTACTGCCAATTATATAGATATTACCTTATGCTATACAACGGTTTTAACAGGAGAAATTTCGGTTCCTGAAAACAATCCTATTTTTAAATCTGCAAAAATTATTAAGAACCAATCTGACTATACAATACGACTTTATTTTAAAAAGCAAGGTGGGTTTTATGGTTGGGATTGCTATTATAATCAAAGTGGCCAATTAGTGTTTGAATTTTTAAATCCGGCCAAGGTTGAAAAAGCACAAAATAAATATGGCGCAACATTAAACGGAGTCAAGATTTTATTAGATGTAGGTCATGGCGGAATTGACCAGGGCGCATTAGGATTTGATTATAAAAACCATAGCGAAGCAATACAGAATTTGGTTTTAGCAAATAAAATCGCCGCCCAGTTAAAATCTATTGGCGCAACCGTTTTGATGACACGTAGTTCCGACAAAGAAGTTACTAGTGATGACAAGATTATAATGCTAAAGCAGGCAAAGCCGGATTTATGTATTGCGGTTCATCATAATTCTGCCTTGCGGTCATCGGCCAATGGCTTTGATTCCTATTATTCTCAACCGTTTTCAATGCCCTGCGCAAAGAAGATTTTTAGTTACACAAAGCAAACAGGTCTTTATGGTAAATATGGGTTAGGTTGGCACTATTATGGTGTTGCAAGGTCCAGTTGTTGCCCGGTTGTCCTTACGGAAAATGGATTTATTAGCAACCCTTCCGATTACAACAATATTATAAGTTCAAGTGCCAACGACATTAAAGCCACCGCTATCGTTAAGGGAGTTGTGGAATATTTTATAGAAAATTCGCCTGAGGAAGATTATAAAGATACAGAAGTTGATACATCTTCTAATGTGTCTTCAAACACCTCTTCAACTATTTCATCGATGCCATCTAGCAGTTCACAGACGGTAACCAGTTCAAGCCAGGTTGATGATACAGCATCCACCTCATCGAATGAGACCTCATCAATGGATAGCTCCTCAGAAACCGCTACTTCCGAAAACCTTTCCTCATCAGAATCTTCTTCTGAAAGTCTTTCATCAGAAGAATCTTCTTCTGAAACTACCACTTCACAGGAGAATTCATCTGAAGGTGGTACAACATAAAATAACAATAAAAACCGAAGGTATTATGCTTTCGGTTTTTATATTTTATGATTAATAAACATTTAAGGAACAAGCAGCAAAGCACCAATATTTTCATCTTGACAAAAAGATATTTTAAATATATAATAAACATACACAAATTAAATCTTTGCATAACTGACGGATTGCGCAGAATACTGCGGGGGAATGCAAAGCATAAGTTGGCGAGAGTGAATTCTTTATGGTTTCACTTGCCGCCTTTTACCGTGTCGACCGTCTGGGCAAATCAGTTATAAAAATACTGATTTGTCCTTTTTTGTTGAGAATATAAAGGAGAAAATATGGAACATAAAAATTGGAATGGCTTTAAATTTGGAGTTTGGCAAAATGAAATCAACGTCAGAGATTTTATTCAGCAAAACTATGAAGAATATATAGGAGACGATAGCTTTTTATGCGGAGCCACATCCCGTACCAAAGAGGTAATGGAGAAGGTTCAGGCCCTCTTTAGAGAGGAACGCAAAAAAGGCGGCGTGTTGGATATTGATACCGAAACGGTAACCTCTCTTCTTAACTATGCCCCTGCATACGTTGACAAGGATAAGGATATCATTGTAGGCCTTCAGACCGATGCCCCCTTAAAAAGAGGCGTGAACCCCTTTGGTGGTATCAGAATGGCAAGACAGGCTTGTGCTGCATACGGCTATAAACTTGGCGACGTTATTGAAAAAGAGTTCCAGTATCGCACCACCCATAACGATGGTGTTTTCCGTGCATATACCGATGAAATGCGCCTTGCCAGAAAGAGCCACGTTATAACAGGTCTTCCCGATGCATACGGCAGAGGTAGAATTATTGGTGACTACCGCCGAGTTGCCCTTTACGGCGTGGACAGGCTTATTGAAGAAAAGAAAAAGGATAAAAGAAACCTTGATAAAGGCGATTTTACAGATGAGCAGATAAAGTTGACAGAGGAGCTGCATCGCCAGATTTTATATTTAGGATACCTAAAAGAAATGGCTCAGATGTACGGCATTGATATAAGTGAACCTGCCGCAGATACAAAACAGGCGGTACAGTGGACCTATTTTGCTTATCTTGCGTCCATCAAGGAGCAAAACGGCGCCGCAATGAGCCTAGGAAGAGTATCAACATTTTTTGATATATATGCCCAGCGTGACCTTGAAAGCGGAAAATATACAGAAGAAGAAATACAAGAAATTTTCGATGATTTCGTTATAAAACTACGTCTGGCACGTCATTTGAGAACCCCGGAGTATAACGAGCTTTTCGGTGGAGACCCAATGTGGATTACCGAGGCAGTAGGTGGTATGGGTGAGGATGGCAGAACTCTTGTTACAAAGAGCAGTTTTAGAATTCTCAATACCCTCTATACTTTAGGCCCCTCTCCTGAACCTAATCTCACTGTACTTTGGTCAACAAAACTACCCAATGAATTTAAGAAATTCTGTGCTAAGGTTTCTAAAGATACCGATGCCATTCAGTATGAAAACGACGACGTTATGAGACCGTACCACGGCGACGACTATGCTATCGCTTGTTGCGTGTCGGCAATGACCATAGGCAAACAAATGCAGTTCTTTGGCGCTCGTTGCAACCTTGCAAAGCTTCTCCTTATTGCAATCAATGGTGGCTATGATACTACAAGTGATATTCATATCGGACCTCAGATGTCAGTCCTTAAAGGCAAGACTTTAGATTTTGATACCGTAATGGAGCGTTATAAAATCTATATTTCCTGGCTTTGCCATCTTTACGTAAATACAATGAACGTAATTCATTTTATGCACGATAAGTATGCCTACGAAAAAACCCAGATGGCTCTCCACGATACAATGGTTGAAAGACTTATGGCGTTCGGTATAGCAGGACTCTCTGTAGTTGCCGACTCTCTTAGCGCTATTAAGTTTGCGAATGTTTCTCCTATTAGAGATGATAACGACTATATTACAGGCTTCAAAACTGAGGGAGATTTCCCTAAATTCGGTAATGACGACGATAGGGTAGACCTTATCGCTAAGGATATGACCCACCTTTTCATAACCGAGCTTCGCAAGACTCCCGCTTACAGAAATGCTGTCCATACTCTTTCTGTCCTCACTATTACCTCTAACGTTATGTATGGTAAAAACACAGGCGCAACACCTGATGGCAGAAAAGAGGCAGAACCATTTGCTCCTGGTGCTAACCCAATGCACAACCGTGAGGAAAATGGTGCGTTAGCATCCCTTAATTCTGTGGCAAAGCTTTCCTATGATGATTGCCGTGACGGAATTTCCAACACCTTCTCTATCACTCCGGAGGCTCTTGGAAACACCGATGAGGAAAGGATAAATAACCTTGTGACAATCCTTGACGGTTATTTCGCTAAAAAGGCACACCATATTAACGTAAATGTCTTAAACCGTGAAACACTTATGAAGGCTTATGAAAACCCTGAGGAATATCCAAACCTTACTATCAGAGTGTCAGGCTATGCAGTAAACTTCAGTAAACTCTCTCGTGAGCATCAGCGTGAGGTTATTAGCCGCACATTCCACGAGGTCATATGAAAGGTTTAGTTCATTCAATTCAAAGCCTCGGCACAGTAGACGGACCGGGAGTACGCTTCGTAGTGTTTCTTAGCGGCTGCAATCTTCGTTGCAAGTGTTGCCACAACCCTGACACTTGGGACATAAAGGGCGGCAAGGAATATACCGCAGAAGAAATAGTAGACAAAGCAAAACGCTTTAAGGAGTATTTTGGTAATGAGGGTGGAATTACCCTTTCAGGCGGAGAGCCGCTGCTTCAAAGCGACTTTGCTCGTGAAATATTCACTCTCTGCAAAAAAGAGGGAATAAACACCTGTCTCGATACTTCAGGAAGCATTATAAATGATAAAACCGATGCCCTGTTAAACGTAACCGACAGAATACTTCTTGACGTTAAATACACAAACGATGAACAGTATAATGAAAATGTAGGGTGCTCTATAAATACAGTTTTAGAATTTTTAAAACTCGCCGATAAAAAGAAAATCCCCGTAACTTTGAGGCAGGTAATAATACCCGATGTCAACAATAACGAGGAAAACATCTTAAAGCTCAAAAAAATCAAAGAAGAACACAAGTGCGTGGATAAAATTGAGCTTTTACCTTTCAAGAAAATCTGTCAAATTAAATATGATAATTTAAAATTAGAGTTTCCTTTCGGCGACAAAAAAGAGCCCACAAAAGAACAAATGGAAAAACTAAAAAGCCTACTTTAAATTAAAAACCCTAAGTCGTTGACTTAGGGTTTTTAATTAAAATAAACTTGGAATAAAGTAGGCGAGGAAGGACATTATGAGTCCTGCAGTTACAACGCCTGCAAATATAATGGGGAAAGAATGTTTCAGCTTAACGTTAAGAACATTAGCTACTAAACTTCCTGTCCAGGCGCCTGTGCCGGGGAGAGGAATTGCAACAAAGGCAAACAATCCCCAAAAGCTTAAATTATTCATACCTTTACTCTTTTTCTCTGCCTTTGCATCAAGCTTTTCTACAAGCTTTCTCATTTTAAGAAAATTGGTGCGCTTGATAAAATCAAAAATTTTTCTGATGAAAAGAAGAATGAAGGGGATAGGAAGCATATTTCCAATTACGCAAAGGGGAAAAGCTACGCTCCAAGGAATGCCTAAAAGGGAGGCTGCAATTAAACCCCCACGAAGCTCTAATATAGGTAAAAGGGAAATAAGAAAAACAATAATCTCAGGGGAAAGCCAAGACTTGAAAAAATCAACCAAGCTTTGAACTAATGAATCGGTCATGTATTATCTCCTTAAAAAGTATTTGATTCCCTCGCTTAAAAAAGGTGCTTCTCCGTTTAAAAGCGGTATGTAAATAAATAGATATGCCAAAACGCCAAAACCAATGAGAAGCAAAACCACAATAACAAGAAGGGCGATATTTAAGCCGTTACCTTTCTGGTTTAATCTCTTGTTAAGTTGCTTTTCATCCTCTTCGTTTTCGTCATCCTCCTCATCCTTTACAAAAGGTAGAGGGTTTATTGAAGTGCCCGGAGCAAGGTCAATAGGAATAATCTCAGGCTCGGTTTCTTTCTTTTCAGAAACTTCATTTTCAACGGTCTCTGACTCTGCGATAACAGGAGCCTTGTATTTTTCGTTATATGCCTCAAGCTGAGCAACCTCAAAAATATATTTATGAACGTAAGAGTCCATAATTTCGTGGCGTAGCGCACGATTGGAGGTTAAAACTATAATTGACTGAGGGCCACTTTCGGCAATAAAGCCAACGAAAACACCGTTTTTTGTTACAAGTGGAGTTGCTCCTTTGAAAAGGTTGCAGTCGCCTTCACTGGCAATATTATAGGTTTCCTTTTCTACGGCAACAAGAGGCAAACCAATAGCTTTGGAAATAACAGAAACGCCACCGTTTTCGTCGGTTAAATCGGCAACAACAATAATAACTCTGCTTCTTGCAACGTCTCGTGCCAAAGAGGTAACAAGCGCCTTTGGAGTTTCAATTTTTTCTTTAAAAAGTCTAACTCCTGCGCAACCGCTAAGATTAAATTCAAACTCAAAATCGCTCTGAGTTTTGTAATAGATAACATCTAATTTTATGCTTGCCATATTTTTCCTCCCTTTAATTTTTTAGCTACTCTACGTTGTAACCTTTAAGACCCTTTTTGTCATACCAAGCCTGAGGATAGCGAGGGTTTGGGTTTAGTTTAGCACCACTTACGTCAACAGGTTCGGTTTCGTTCACTCTGGTTTTTCTCGCCATAACTACAAATCTGGAATTGTTAAAATCTTCTGAACAGGTTACAAGGGTTAATATATCATCATTTTTCTTGACATCTACGGTAGTCGTGATAAGGGAACGTTCCTGAGCTTCATATATCCAAGACTCAAACACACCTTGATTTTCAAAATCGCTTGCAACAAAGTTATAAATATAATTGTTGTCATCTTTAGAGGTAGCATTCATTACCATAACGGAGAAAATTCTGTATTCATACTGACCGTAAAGGGTGGTAAGCTTAAAGGTAGGATTGCTCTTATAAAAGTCAAGCTTTCTGTATTTTTGCAGAGTGCCAAACATAGAGCCATCCTTCATATTATGTCCGTAAATAGTAAGATTTTGAGAGGCCTTTGAATTTGTGATTATGTTATTATGGTCAAAGAATAAAGCTCCGTAGCGACTTTTTTCTTTTTGCATATTGTGGTCAATATAGAAAGAGTTATCAGTCGTTTGATAAACAGGATTATTTATGTTTGTGTTATCAATACTAATCCATGCCTTAATGTCGTTGTTCTGTGCCTGAAGTGAATCAAAGGATAACAACTCTCCTGATTTGTCTTCTTTTTCTTCAGAAAAGCTCCACTGCTTGCGAGCCTCTTTCACAATTGCTCGTTGACGACTTTCGTTTACGAAATGGGATGTAATAGCAAAAGAAGATGTGAGCAGTCCTGCAATAGCTACGGCAAAAATTAAAAATGTAACCAGCTTTTTCTTATCTATCTTCTTTTTTAGAGTAAAACGCTCTTTTAAGTTTAGTGCCTTAATTTTCTCAATAACGACTGTGAAAAATTCTTTGATTTTGAGAAAAACAGGAGTTATTTTAATGATAGGCTTAGTCTCTTCTTCCTCCTCTTCTTCTTCGGATAAAAAATCTTTTTCGGTTAAAGTGTTTATCGAAAGTCTTTTAAAGCTTTTTTCTTTTTGCTCGAAAAAACCAAGGTCATACTTGTTTTCTTCATCGTATAAAATAAACTCTTCTCCGTAAGGTACCATTCTGCCAAGCAAAGCAGGGGAAGAGGTAGCGTATTCGTATATAAGCTCAAGAGCGTTAAAGACTGCAGACAGTCTGACTGTATCACGATCTGCCTGTGAGGGCAACTGAATTTTCTTCACAAAAAAAGTTTCCTCATTAGCAATAGAAATGTAAACAAGACCAACCGGTTTTCCCTCGCTAGCCGAGGGACCCGCATTTCCGGTAATAGAAACACCTAATTGTGAACTGCTTAGAGCAACAATGTTTTTCGCCATATACATAGCGGTTTTCAGGCTTACGGCACCATCATTTTGCAAAACCGAAACAGGTACGGATAAAGCTTCATGCTTAATGCGGTTTGTATAAGCGGCAAGTCCAATTTCAAATATAGCAGAAGCCCCTGAAACAGAGGTGATAGCCTGAGACAGTAAGCCTCCTGTGCAGGACTCTGCAGTAGAGATGGTAATGCCCTTTTCAATAAGAAGCCTTACGGTCTTTTCAGAAAAGGCCTTCAATTTATCGTTAATTAGTTGGGAATTCATTAAAACCAACCTTTCTTTAGCTATACAATGCAACTATACTGGATGTTAGCAATAGCTTTTTCTATAAGAGTTTCTATGTCAAGATTCTTTTCTGCTTGCTCGCATAGAGAGGTAGTAGGCCTTGTCTTAGGGTGCTTTGGAGTAAACACCGTGCAACAATCTTCGTATGGCAGACAAGAGGTTTCAAAGGTATCGATTTTTCTTGAGATTGCAACAATTTCTTCCTTGTCGTTACCAATTAAGGGACGAAGCACAGGCATAAGTGTAACCGAGTCTGTAACGCCAATGGCAGGCAGAGTCTGACTTGCAACCTGTCCTAAGCTTTCGCCTGTAATTAGTGCGCCACACTTCTGATGAACAGCAACCTTTTGGGCAATTCTCATCATCATACGTCTCATAATAAGAGTGAAATATTCCTCCGGACACTTTTTGCCGATTTCTTCCTGTATTTCGGTAAAGGGAACTACGGCTAAATTTATAGGTCCGCTGTATAAAGCGACCTTAGAAAGCAGGGTTTTAACCTTCTGCTCTGCACGAGGGCTTGTATAAGGAGGACTTGCAAAGTGAATAGCATCAAGTTTTAATCCTCTTTTTGCCATAGTATATGCGGCAACAGGACTGTCAATGCCTCCCGAAATAAGTATAGCGGCTTTGCCTGCGGTACCAACGGGGAGACCGCCTGCACCTTTTATCTGTCCTGCCCTTATATAAGCGGCAAAATCTCTGATTTCAACCGTTACGATTTCATCAGGATGGTGAACGTCAACCGAAAGGTGAGGAAAGGCTTCAAGGATAGCTCCGCCCACCTCGGCACAAAGCTCAGGAGATTTTAAAGGGAAGGTTTTATCGGCTCTTTTAGCCTCAACCTTAAAGGTCTTGATGCTTTGTAAGGTCTCTTTTAAATAAACGGGAACTGCCGCTAAAATATCATTGATATCTTTTTTAACAACTCCGCAGCGTGAGAAAGCGGCAATACCAAAAACTTTGGAAACTCTGGTTAATGCCTCATCAAAATCATATTCCTCGCTTGTAGGCTCAATATAGATTGTAGACTGAGCGTTGCGAATGTTTATTTCTCCCAAAGACTCTAAGGCCTTTTTTAGATTTTTAATAAGTGTGTGCTCAAAAACGTTTCGGTTAAGCCCTTTTAAAGCAAGCTCTCCGTTTTTGATTAAAATAATTTCTTTCATAATTTAAACCCTTTTCAGTTTTTCTGTAGCTTCTTTTAACCCCACAGCCAAACGGTCAACGTCTTCTCTGGTGTTGTATCTTGAAAAGCTAATTCTTATAGCACTGTCAATTTCATTCTTTTTAAGCCCCATTGCTGTCAGAGTGTGACTTAACTCTCCTTTGGCACAAGCACTACCGCTTGAAACAAAAATGCCTTTACTGTCAAGAAAATGAAGAATTGTCTCAGAGCGATAACCCACAACCGAAATATTAAGAATAAAGGGAAGTCCCTCGTCGGTTGAATTGATTTTAACAAAGGAAGAAAGTCGGTCTTTAGCGTAATTCCATAAAGACTTGACATTCTCATATTCGCCCTTAATGTCACGAAGCTCTGATAAAGCACCGTTTAAACCACAAATTAAAGGCATAGGCTCGGTTCCCGAACGCAGACCTTCTTGTTGATTGCCTCCGAGAATTTGAGGTAAAATATGCAAGCCTTTTTTGCGATACAAAACTCCAATACCTTTAGGACCGTGAATTTTGTGTCCGCTAAATGTCAGCAAATCCACTCCAAGTTGAGAAGGCTTAACTTCTAATTTCCCAAAACCTTGAACCGCATCGCAGTGAAGCAGAGCAGGGGAGTTTACCGATTTTATAACCTCTTTAGCATAGGCAACAGGGTTTATGGCGCCGGTTTCATTATTTACAAGCATAATACTGACAAAAATGGTTTTGTCAGTAATGGCTTTTTTAATGCTATCTTTAGAAATAGCACCATTCTTTTCAGGTTTTAAATATATTACCTCGAAGCCTTGCTCTTCAAACTGTTTTACAGTGTTTAAAACCGAGGGGTGCTCGGTAGAAGTGGTAACAATTCGGTTGCCTCTTTTAGCACGTGCTCTGATACCGCCTGTAATAGCAAGGTTGTTAGCCTCGGTACCGCTGCCGGTAAAATAAATCTCATCACTTCTGCAAGAGAGTAGAGAAGCGCAGGCCTCTTTACAGGACACAAGCTCCTCTTCTGCACGAATTCCCATTGAATGAAGGGAAGAGGGGTTGCCCCAATTTTCTTCTAAGGAACGAGTCATATATTCAATTGCTTTTTTGCAGGGCTTTGTAGTAGCACTGTTGTCCAAATAAACAATATTCTCCAAAATAACACCTCATAATGTATTATACAACATTTCTTTTACATAAACAATATATTTATTAAATAAATAGGAGAAAATTTGCAAAAAAAGTGCTTGATTTTTTTGGGGAGTTGTGGTATACTACTTTAGCATTTGATTACATCTGTCCCCAAACAGATGGGTTTGATGCCGAAATATCGACACCAAAGCGGACGGTCCTCTGGTTTTTAAATTTATGAACGTCTGAAAAAAATTAGGGAGGAAAAAGACTATGGTAGATGCTGTAAAGAACTTAACAGCAGGCATGATGAAGGAGGATGCTCCTAAAATCGTTATCGGTACAACCGTTCGCGTTCACGTAAAGATTCGCGAGGGAGAGAGAGAAAGAATTCAGGTTTTCGAGGGAACTGTTATTGCAAAGAATAACAGCGGTATCGCAGAAACCTTTACCGTAAGAAGAATTTCTTATGGCGTAGGTGTAGAGCGTGTATTCCCTGTACATTCTCCAAACGTTGCCAAAGTTGAGGTTGTAAGAAAAGGTAAGGTTCGCAGAGCAAAACTTTATTATCTTCGTGACCGTGTTGGTAAGGCTGCTAAGGTTAAAGAGTCTGTATAAGAAGTTAAGGAGAGAAGACGGCAAAGCAGCGGTCTTCTCTTTTTAAATTTTAAAGATACGAAAGGAGACTGAAAAATGGATAATAACGAAGTTTTAAAAGAAAAAGCTTTGAATTTTCGCAAAGACGTTTTTGACTGGTTAGACATTTTGGTCAGCGCCGTTGTAGCCGTTATTATAATTTTTTGTTTCCTTTTCAGAGTGGTAACCATACAGGGCGAATCTATGGAGAACACTCTGTATGAAAATGAAAAGGTCATCATAACAAATATGTTCTATGAGGCAAAACAGGGAGATATAGTGGTTATTTCTCGAAATACTCATAATTCTGTCGCCAACGTAATGGGGCAGGGCCCTATAATTAAAAGGGTTATTGCCACTGAGGGTCAGTATGTAGATATTGATTTTAACAAGGGCAAGGTTTATGTGGGGTATGATTTAGCAAATATGGTAGAACTCAATGAGCCTTATACCAAAACTCTTACAACAAGGAAGGCGGATATAGAATTCCCTGTTTATGTAGATGAGGGCTGTGTTTTTGTTTTGGGAGATAACCGAAATGATTCTTTAGACAGTCGTTTCAGCACAATAGGAAATAACGGCCTTATAGATACCCGTTATATTTTAGGCCACGCAGTTTTCAGAATATTCCCACTTGATAGAATGGGAGGACTTAAAGTAAAATGAGTGAAATGCAAAACATACAATGGTTTCCGGGTCATATGACCAAAACCAAAAGAAAAATCGCCGAAATATTGCCAATAATTGATGCAGTGGCAGAAATAGTTGATGCAAGAATACCCATCAGTAGTCGCAACCCTGACCTGATGGGTATAATAAAAGATAAACCCCTTTTGATACTTCTTAATAAATGTGATATGGCAGACCCGAAAGAGACTGCAAAATGGATAAGCTTCTATAAAAACAAGGGCATTCCTGCAATTCCGGTTGACTGCAAAACAGGCAGGGGAGTGTCAGATTTTAAAGACAAGGTAAAGGAAATCTTAGGGGATAAACTAGAAAGCTATAAAGCAAAAGGAATGGTTGGAAAACCCCTTAGGGTAATGGTGGTAGGTATACCCAACGTGGGCAAGTCTACCTTTATTAACCGTATAGCCGGAGCCTCAAGACTAAAAGCAGAAAACAGACCTGGTGTTACAAGAGGAAACCAGTGGGTAACTGTGGATAAACAACTTGAGCTTTTGGATACTCCGGGTGTTTTGTGGCCTAAGTTTGAAGACCAAAAAGTAGGGGAGCATTTAGCGTTCACAGGTGCTGTTAAGGATGCAGTTTTGGATACAGAACTTCTTGCGATGCGCCTTCTTGAAAACCTTTCTGAAAATTATAGAGAGCTATTAACCGCCCGATTTGGAGAATTAGATTTCGACTTAGATTCTTACGACCTTTTATGCCTTGTTGGTAAAAAACGAGGAATGGTTATAAGAGGAGGAGAGACCGATACCGAACGTGCCGCTAAAATGCTTTTAGAGGAATACAGAAACTGTAAAATCGGTAAAATTACTCTTGAAAGGACAAATGATAATGCCTGATTTAGAGTTAGAAAATCTAGCATATGAAAATGGTTTTAAGGCGGTCTGCGGAGTAGATGAAGCAGGCAGAGGTCCACTTTGCGGACCTGTGTGCGCCGCCGCAGTTATTTTGCCTGAGGGCGTTCAGCTTGATGGAGTGAACGACTCTAAAAAGCTTAGCGAGAAAAAAAGAGAAGCCCTTTTTGACGTCATAAAAGAAAAAGCTTTAGCCTATAGCGTGGCTTTTGCCACAGTTGAGGAAATCGAAGAATATAATATTTTAGAGGCAACCTTTTTGGCTATGAACAGAGCTATAGAGGGGTTAAATATAAAGGCAGATTATGCCCTTGTAGACGGCAACAGAGTTCCAAGAAATATTCAGATTCCTTGCGAAACTGTTGTTAAAGGAGATGCAAAATCACTCTCTATTGCCGCCGCATCTATTTTAGCTAAGGTTTCTCGTGACCGTTTGCTTTTGGAATATGATAAACAGTACCCTGAGTATAATTTTGCAAAACACAAGGGCTATGGCACAAAGGAACACATAGAGGCAATAAAAAAATACGGTCCCTGTCCGATACATAGAGCTTCGTTTTTAACAAAAATAAAATGAACAGAGAAAAAATAGGATATATTGGCGAAGATTTAGTTGCAAAATATTTGAAATCACAAGGTTTTATAATATTAAGGCAGAACTATCACAGTAAATTTGGAGAAATTGACATTGTCGCCGAAAACCGAGAATATCTTTTATTTATAGAGGTAAAAACGCGAAAAAAGAATTCTCCCATACCACCTGCAATGGCGGTAAACACTTCAAAACAGAGAAAAATCGTACTGACTGCATTCGATTTTATTTCAAAGTCAAGGATAGACACCAATTACCGTTTTGACGTCGCCGAGGTCGAGTACTTAGTGGATGAAAACGGAGAAATGAAATTTAGTTTAAACTATATTAAAGATGCTTTTTCAACCGAGGTGCTGCACGATGAAGCTTTTTGATTTGCACTGCGATACCCCAAGCGTTTGTTTTAGGGAAAAGATACCTTTTGAAAACGAAATTTCTGCCGTGAAAGAAGAGGCTTTAAAGACCTTTGATGCGGCAGTTCAAATGTGCGCAATTTTCACACGAGACGACAGGGAAAATGCGTTTAAACACTATAAAGACACCTTGAATTATTTTAAAGAATGTGTCACATTACCCATAAATGACTTAACCGCAACTCATACAGTTTTATTGTCGGTAGAGGGTGGCAGCATTTTTGAGGGTGACCCTGATAAAGCCTATGATGTTTACAAGGATGGTATAAGAACGGTTTCACTTACTTGGAACGGCGAAAACGCACTTGCAGGGGGAGTACTGACCGACGTCGGACTAAAAGATTGCGGCAGAGAGCTTATTAAAAATCTTAACAGTCTGAATATAGCTTTAGACCTTTCGCATCTAAATGATAAAAGTTTTTTTGAGGCTATAGAACTTTCAGATTTTCCACTTGCAACCCATAGTAACTGCCGTGTTATTTGCGATAATAAAAGAAACTTAACTGACGATCAGTTAAAACTTATAAAAGATAAAAAAGGAATAGTCGGAATTAATTTTTACCCGCCATTTTTAAATGATAATAACGTAATGCACAATATTTATCTTAACATAGAGCATATGCTGAATTTGGGCCTTGAAAACAACCTTGCGATAGGCACAGATTTTGATGGCGGACAAATGGCGCCTGAGCTTGACTGCACCGCAAAAACACCTGATTTGTATGACTTTTTGTTGAAGATGGATATACACGAAAAAATCTTAGATAAAATTTTCTACGAAAACGCCTTTAGGTTTTACAAAAAACTTTTTGACAAAGGCGAGAATATATTATAAAATTAGTTAGATATATAAATACTTGGAGGCAGATTATGCAATATACCAGCACCAGAGATAATAAAGCAGTAGTATCTTCTGCTTATGCAATTGCTCACGGAATTTCGGTAGAGGGTGGACTTTTCGTTCCCGAAACAGTACCGACCTTAGAAAAAGCTGATTTTGAAGCTCTTGCAAAGCTCGATTACGTAGCAAGAGCAGAATATATTTTAAAAGGCTTTTTAACCGATTTTACAGATAGTGAGATTGCCTATTGTGCCGAGGGTGCATACCTGGGCAACTTTGATGAGGACAAGCCTGCGCCTTTAAAGGCTCTTGACGATAAAACCAACATCTTAGAGCTTTGGCATGGACCCACCTGTGCGTTTAAAGACTTGGCTCTTCAGATTTTGCCGTACCTTTTAACAACCTCTGCTAAAAAGGTTGCAGATGGTAAAAAGACTGTTATATTGGTTGCTACCTCAGGAGACACAGGCAAAGCCGCATTAGAGGGCTTTTGCGATGTTAAGGACACCGAGATTATGGTGTTCTACCCAAGCGACGGAGTAAGTCCAATGCAGCAGCTTCAAATGAATACCCAAAAGGGTGAGAATGTTTACGTTTGCGCAATTAAAGGCAACTTTGACGATGCTCAGACAGGCGTAAAAACCATATTCACAAACGATGAAATTAAGGCGCTACTTAAAGACAATAATATGCAGTTTTCAAGCGCAAACTCTATAAATTGGGGAAGACTTGCTCCTCAGATTATCTATTACGTTTCTGCATATTGCGATTTGCTCCAAAAAGGAGAAGATTATCTTAAAGACGGCTTTAACGTATGCGTTCCAACAGGAAATTTCGGCAATATATTAGCTGCCTATTATGCTAAGGCTATGGGTGTTCCCATAAACAAGCTTATCTGTGCGTCTAACTCAAACAACGTACTTACCGACTTTATAAACACAGGCGTTTATGACCGTAACAGAAGCTTCTATACAACCATTTCTCCGTCAATGGATATCCTTATTTCAAGCAACTTAGAGAGAATGCTTTATGAGCTTACCGAAAAAGATGATAAGAAAATTGCTTTGTGGCAGAGTGAACTTAAAGAGAACGGTAAGTATACAGTTGACGAAACCGTTTTAGCAAAACTTAAGGAACTTTTCTGGGGTGGTTGTTGCGATGAAGCAAAAACTCAGAAGACAATTAAGGAAACCTTTGAAAATTACGGATATCTTATTGATACCCACACCGCAGTTGCAGTAAGTGTTTACGAGGACTATAAAAAGGAAACCTCAGATGCAAGACCTGTTGTTATTGCTTCTACCGCTAGTCCATATAAGTTTGCCCACAGTGTTTTAGAATCTTTAGGCATCGAGGTTCCAGCCGATGAATTTGAAGCGGTTGATACATTGTCAGATAAAACAAATACAACACCTCCTGCTCCTCTCAGCGTTTTAAAAACCGCAAAGGTAAGATTTTCTAACCTTTGCGAAAAGCAGGATATGAGTAAGGTAGTATTAAACAGATTAGGGATAAAATAAAAAAACGCCCGGATGGGCGTTTTTTTAAAGAGGTTATTCAGCTTTGTTCTTAAAGGTTACACAAGCTGTTTCGCTGCTTGAAGCGGAGTTTGTATGACCAACCTCAATGCAGCCTGCCTGACACATATCGCCTTCACGGTGATAAACACACTTTGAAACGTCGCACTTAATTCCGGAAATAATATTTCCTACTGTGCAGCTATCCTTTTTGCAATCGCTCATTTTTATTTCCTCCTTTTGTCCGTTTTGGACAAAATTATTGTTTTCAAAAAAACCGATTTTATTCAGAAAGAAGGCTTTTAATTTGAGTATATATGCTATGTCAGATTTGCATCTATCTTTCGGTTGCGATAAGCCTATGGATATTTTCGGATGGGATAATTATACCGAGAGAATTAAAGCGAATTGGCAAAGGCTCATAAAAGAGGATGATACACTTATAATGGCGGGAGATTTTTCCTGGGGACTAAAGCTTGAGGAAACTCTTGATGATTTTAAGTTTGTTGAAAGTTTACCGGGCAAAAAGATTTTTCTTAAAGGAAACCATGATTTATGGTGGTCAACCCTTTCAAAAACAAAAAAATTTTTAAAAGAAAACGATATAAATTCTGTAGATTTTGTTTTCAATAATGCCATCATCTGCGAGGGATATGCGATTTGCGGAACAAGGGGCTGGCTCTTTTCTGCGAAGGAAAGCGATAAAAAAATAATCGCAAGAGAAGCCGCACGTCTTGAAGCTTCTTTAAAAGCAGGAAAAGAGACGGGTCTTGAACCCTTAGTATTTATGCATTTCCCTCCTGCTTACGGGGAAGAAAGATGCGATGAGATTCTTGAAATCTTAAAAAAATATGATGTAAAAACCGTTTATTACGGACATATCCACGGCAAAGGCTTAAACAATCAAATCGGCGAAATTCAGGGAATAAAACTAAAATTAATCTCTTGCGATTGCTTAGATTTTACACCTTATTTAATATATTAATAAAAAATAAAAAAATATGTGGAAAATTTTGCATATATGTGTTACAATACTATGAGATAACTTTCGGAGGTAAAAAATTATGAGTTTGAAAAAATCTACCAAGGTTGATACCAACAGATACGAATTGGAAATTACTATTGATGGAGCAACCTTCTGCGACGCTATTGCGCAGGTTTACAAAAAGAACAGAGGAAAGATTAGCGTTCCCGGTTTCAGAAAGGGTAAAGCTCCTTTAAACATTATTGAGAAGTACTACGGAGAAGAGGTTTTCTTTGAGGATGCTCTTAACCTTCTTTATGCAGATGCTCTTGAAGCAGCAGCTGAAGAAGCAGGCGTTGTTATCGTTGATGATGAAATGAAGTTTGACCTTGTTAAAATCGCTAAGGACGGCGTAGAGTTCAAGGTAACTTTAACTGTTGAACCTGAGGTTACTCTCGGCGACTATAAGGGACTTGAAGCAGAAAGAGTTATTTCTACCTGCACAGACGAAGAAATTGAAGAAGAAATCAAAAGACTTCAGGACCGCAATTCAAGAATTGTAACTGTTACTGACCGTGCAGCTGCAATGGACGATATGACCGTAATTGACTTTGAGGGCTTTGTTGATGGCGTTGCTTTCGATGGCGGCAAGGCAGAGGGACACACCTTAACCTTAGGCTCAGGTCAATTTATCCCAGGCTTTGAAGAGCAGATCGTTGGCCATAACACCGGCGACGAGTTTGACGTTGTTGTAACCTTCCCTGAGGACTATCATGCAGAAGAGCTTGCAGGCAAAGAGGCTACCTTCAAGACAAAGCTTTACGAAATCAAGGCTAAGGAATTACCTGTTGCCGATGATGAGTTTGCTAAAGATGTAAGCGAATTTGATACATTAGCAGAGCTTAAGGAAGACCTTAAGAAAAAAGCTTTAGAGCGTAAAGACAAGATGGCCGATGAAGACGTTGAAAATCAGCTTATCGGCAAAGTTGTAGAGTCAATGAAGGCAGAAATTCCTGAGGCAATGTTCGAAAGCAGAGCTAATGAAAGTGTTAGAGAGTTTGACTACAGACTTAGAAGTCAGGGTATGGACTTAGAAACCTACCTTAAATATACAGGCTCTACAGTTGAGGATATGAAGAAAACCTTCCGTCCTCAGAGCGAAGCACAGGTTAAAATGCGTCTTGCTATGGAAAAAATTGTTGAGCTTGAAAACTTTGAGATTACTGCAGAGGAAATTGAAGCAGAATATACAAAACTCGCAGAAAGCTATGGCGTAGAGGCAGCTCAGGTTAAGGCTGCTATTGCTGAGAAGGATGTTAAGCGTGACCTTCAAATGAATAAGGCTATTGACCTTGTAAAGTCAACTGCAAAGATTAAGGATGTAACCGAGAAAACACCTGTAGAGGAAAAGCCTGCTCCTAAGAAAAAGGCTGCTCCAAAGAAGAAGGCTGCTCCTAAAGCAGAAGAAAAAGCAGAAGAGACTAAAGCAGAATAATTTGTTTATAAATTATCTTGCGTGTTCATAATAATTTATGAGGTGATTTTAAATGGATATGAACTTAGTTCCTTACGTAGTAGAACAGACAAGCAGAGGAGAGCGTTCTTACGATATCTTCTCACGTCTTCTTAACGACCGTATTATAATGCTTTCCGATAAAGTGGACAACGCTTCGGCTAGCATTATAATTGCACAGCTTTTATATCTTGAGGGACAGGACCCTGAAAAAGATATAAGCTTCTATATTAATTCCCCTGGTGGAAGCGTTTCTGCAGGAATGGCAATTTACGATACTATGCGTTATATTAAATGTGACGTTAGTACCATCTGTATCGGTATGGCTGCAAGTATGGGTGCATTCCTACTTTCCGCAGGAACAAAGGGCAAACGCCTTGCTCTTCCTAACAGTGAGATTATGATTCATCAGCCTTTAGGCTCTGCAGAGGGTCAGGCTACCGATATTCTTATTCACGCACGTCATATTGAAAAGACACGAAGCACCATTAACAAAATCCTTGCAGATGCAACAGGTAAGCCTCTTGAGACAATTGAACGTGATACAGAACGTGACAACTTTATGTCGGCTTACGAGGCTATGGAATACGGTCTTATTGATAAGGTAATAGAAAAGAGATAAAAGAGGTATAAAATGCCGTCAGACAAAAATACCAATAAAAAAATTTGCTGCTCCTTTTGCGGTAAAGAGGACTCGCAAGTAAACCGACTTATTGAAGGTCCGGGAGTTTACATTTGTGACGAGTGTGTAGAATTTTGCAGTTCTCTTCTTTACCCTGAAGAAATGGTAGAAAAACCTAAGCGCAAGGGCAAAAAAGCTGAAGAAGAGTTTATTCTTCCAAAGCCAAAGGATATCAAGGCTCTGCTTGACGAATATGTTATCGGTCAGGAAGAAGCCAAAATTACCCTTTCGGTTGCAGTATATAATCATTACAAGAGAATATTCAAAGCTGAAAATTCCGACGTCGAGTTAAACAAGAGTAACGTTTTACTCTTAGGTCCAACCGGTGTAGGTAAAACTCTTTTGGCCCAGACTTTGGCTAAATCTTTAAATGTTCCATTTGCAATGACCGATGCTACAACATTAACCGAAGCAGGTTACGTAGGAGAGGATGTAGAAAATATTCTGCTCCGTCTCATACAGGCCGCCGACTACGATATTGCAAAGGCTGAGAGAGGCATTATCTATATTGACGAAATAGATAAAATCGCACGAAAGAGCGAAAACACCTCAATTACCCGTGACGTAAGTGGTGAGGGAGTACAACAAGCACTCCTTAAAATACTTGAAGGTACGGTTGCAAACGTTCCGCCACAGGGTGGAAGAAAGCACCCCCAACAAGAGTTTATCCCAATAAACACAACAAACATTTTGTTTATTTGCGGCGGTGCCTTTGATGGAATAGGGAAAATTGTTGAGCGCCGTAAGGGAGGCTCAAGCCTTGGCTTTGAGCAGGAGGTAAAATCTAAGAAGGAAATGGAAGCAGACTGCTACAAGGAAATTATCCATAGAGACCTTGTAAAGTTTGGCATAATTCCTGAGCTTGTTGGAAGAATCCCTGTGATTGCTGCCCTTTCGGGAATGGATAGGGAAATGTTGGTCAAAATTATGACCGAACCTAAAAATTCTATCATTAAGCAGTATCAGGCGCTTTTCGCCTTAGATGGAATCGAGCTTGAATTTGAAGAAGAAGCATTAGAAAAAATTGCTGACCTGACCATCGAGCGTAAAACAGGAGCAAGAGGACTTCGTTCCATTTTGGAGTCCATTCTACAAAATACAATGTTTGAAGCTCCATCAATGAAGGGAATAAGAAAAGTTTTAGTCAACGCCCAAGCGGTTGAGACTAAAGAACCCATTATTATTAAGAAATAAGATTAAAGAGTCTAAGGAAAACTTAGACTCTCTTATTTTGCATAAAATCTTGCATATTTGCATAAAATCTTATACTTCTATAAAAAACATTGCATATTGTGTTAAAATTTGAAAAAAGGTATTGACAAAGTAGTAAAAATGATGCATAATTATGCATAAAGAATTAATAATTATTTATTTTCGGAGGAAATATAAATGGATAAGAAACAAATTAAAAAAGTAATACTCGCATATTCAGGTGGTCTTGACACCTCGATTATCATTCCTTGGCTTAAAGAAAATTATAACAACTGCGAAGTAATTGCAGTTTCAGGAGACGTAGGACAGGGAACCGAGCTAGACGGCCTTGAAGAAAAAGCAATAGCAACAGGTGCATCAAAGCTTTATGTTCTTGATTTAAAACAAGAATATGTTGAAGAATATATCTGGCCTTGCCTTAAAGCAGGTGCAGACTATGAAACCTATCTCCTCGGTACATCTCACGCTCGTCCTTGCATTGCAAAGGGACTTGCAGAAATCGCTAAGAAGGAGGGCGCAGATGCAATCTGTCACGGTTGTACAGGAAAGGGTAATGACCAAGTTCGTTTCGAATTAACTCTTAAGGCATTTGCGCCTGAAATGGCAATTATTGCTCCTTGGCGTGAGTGGGATATTAAATCACGTGAGGAAGAGATTGAATATGCCGAGTCACATAACATTCCTCTGAAAATTAACCGTGAAACCAACTATTCTAAGGATAAAAACGTTTGGCATCTTTCACACGAGGGCTTAGACCTTGAGGATCCTGCAAATGAGCCTATGTACAATAAAGAAGGCTTCTTGGAGATGAGTGTTTCTCCTGAACAGGCGCCAGACACTCCTACATACGTTAACATTCACTTTGAAAAGGGCGTTCCTACCTCTATTGACGGCGTAGAAATGAATGGCCTCCAGATTGTTGAAAAACTTAACGAGCTTGGCGGAGCCAACGGTATCGGTCTTTTAGACATTGTTGAAAACCGTCTTGTTGGTATGAAGAGCCGTGGCGTTTACGAGACTCCCGGCGGAGCAATTCTCTATAAGGCTCACGAACTTTTAGAGATGATTACCCTTGACCGTGAGACCTCTCACTACAAAAAGCTTGTTTCACAGAAATTCGGCGAGCTTGTATACTTTGGTCAGTGGTTTACACCACTCAGAGAAGCTCTCTCTGCCTTTGTTGATAAGACTCAGGAAACCGTTACAGGCGACGTAAAGGTTAAACTTTATAAGGGCAACATTATAAATGCAGGCGTAACCTCTCCATATACCCTCTATGATGAGGAAGTAGCTTCATTCGGTGATGATGGCGGAGTTTACGATCAGACCGATTCTGCAGGCTTTATTAACCTCTTCGGCTTACCCATTAAGGTTAAAGCAATGCTTGACGCTAAAAGAGGTAATAAATAATGGCTAAACATTTACTAAAGCTTATGGATTTGTCAAGGCAAGAAATCACAGAGATTTTAGACCTTGCAGATAAGCTTAAATATGAAAAAAAGAACGGAATAGAGCATCATATATTAAAGGGTAAAACCCTTGGTATGATATTCCAAAAGTCCTCCACAAGAACAAGGGTTTCCTTTGAGGTCGGAATGTATGATTTAGGCGGCTCTGCGCTATTCCTAAGTTCACGTGACCTACAAATAGGAAGAGGAGAGCCTGTTGAGGATACCGCAAGAGTTCTCTCAGGATATCTTGATGGAATTATGATAAGAACCTTTGAACAAAAAGAGGTTGAAGCATTAGCAGAGTATGGCTCTATCCCCATAATTAATGGACTTACCGATTATTGTCACCCCTGTCAAGTTCTAGCAGACCTTCAGACCTTCAGAGAGTTTAAAGGTTCCTTTGAGGGTAAAAAGATGTGCTACATCGGAGACGGCAACAATATGGCAAATAGCCTTATTGTCGGCGGTATAAAAATGGGTATGAAGGTAAGCGTTGCCTGTCCTGAAGGCTACGAGCCTGACAAAGAAATTATGGAGTGGGCTAAAGCAAATGGAGAGTTTGTTTGCACCGATAATATCTTAGAGGCCGCTAAGGATAGCGACGTTGTCTATACAGACGTTTGGGCGTCTATGGGACAAGAAAACGAAATGGCTGAGCGTAAAAAGATATTTGAGGGTTACCAAATCAACGACGAGGTAATGAGTGTTACAAAGCCTGATGCAATGGTTCAGCACTGTCTTCCTGCTCATAGGGAAGAGGAGATTACCGCTAAGGTATTTGAAGCACACGCAAATGAAATTTTTGCCGAGGCAGAAAACCGCCTCCACGCACAAAAAGCCGTGCTTGTTAAACTACTTGGATAATAAAAAACCGCAATCGAAAGATTGCGGTTTTTACTTTTATTCAAGTTCTTTTTTACCTGTATAAAGTTCAAAGTATCTGCCCTTTAAATCAAGGAGATCCTTATGGTCGCCTCGCTCGATTATTTCGCCCTTTTCAAGCACCATAATGGCATTTGCGTTTCGAACAGTAGAAAGTCTGTGGGCAATCACAAAGGTGGTACGGTCGCTCATTAGTCGGTCCATACCTTTTTCAATATGCTTCTCTGTTCGTGTGTCAACCGAACTTGTAGCCTCGTCAAGCACCAATATTGGAGCTTTAGAAAGTGCCGCTCTTGCAATATTGAGCAGCTGCCTTTGACCTTGAGAAAGATTAGCGCCATCTCCCTTTATAACGGTGTTATATCCGTTTTCAAGTCGAGTAATAAATGAGTGAGCACTTGCGGTTTTTGCGGCGGCAATAACTTCCTCGTCGGTGGCGTCAAGTCTGCCGTATCGAATATTTTCAATAATCGTTCCTGAGAAGAGATGAGTGTCTTGTAAAACCATAGCAATATTTTTTCTGAGGAATTCACGGTCTAAATCTTTAATGTTTATACCGTCAATGGTAATGGTGCCTTCCTTAATGTCGTAAAATCTGTTAAGCAGGTTAGTAATTGTGGTTTTTCCTGCGCCGGTAGAGCCAACAAAGGCGATTTTCTGACCCTTTTTAGCATAAAGGGAAATATTTTTCAAGATAGTCTTGTCAGGATTATATCCAAAGGTTACGTTTTCTAATACTACCTCGCCTTTAATTTCGCTGGGGAACTGGCAAGGACTGTCCTCATCAGCCTCAGGTGTAGCGTCCATAACTGCAAAAACTCTTTCGGCTCCTGCAAGGGCAGCAAAAATGGTTGAGGTTTGTTGAGACAACATATTTATAGGCATACTGAATTGCTTTGAATAGTTGGCAAATACAGTAAGGGCACCTGGTGTAAAATTGCCAACACACATCATAATACCACCGATTCCTAAGGTCACGGCATAACTGATTTGGCTTGTGTTGTGCATAATCGGACCCATTATGCCGCCATAGAACTGAGCCTTAAACTGCTTATCTCTAAGGTCATCATTTAAAAGATTAAATTCTTCCAAGCAGGTTTCTTCGTGGTTAAACACCTTAACAACCTTTTGTCCCGTAACGGTCTCTTCAATATAACCGTTAACCGAGCCTAAAGCCGCCTGTTGTGATGAATAATACTTGTGTGAAAATTTAGCAATAGTGGAACAAGCAAATGTAAATATAGGAATAAACACAATAGTAACAATGGTTAAAACCCAGTTGGTAGTAATCATAAACACAAAGGTACCAACAAGGGAGATTACTCCCGAAACAAGACCTGTAAGGGAATTGTTGAGCATAACGTCAATGTTGTCAACGTCATTGGTGAAACGGCTCATAACCTCGCCTGTGGGGTTGGTATCAAAGTATTTAACAGGCAAAGCCTGAAGCTTGTTGAACAAGTCTTCACGTATCTTTACGATACTGTTCTGAGAAACAGAAAGCATAAGACGAGCCTGTAAATAGTTGGATGCAATACCAACCAAATATACTAAAAGCATAATTATACAAGCGGCGAGAAGATAGGTCATAATTTCAGAAAAACGGTTGTGCGCCATAACGTCGGATATAAAAGGAATTCTTGTTGCACTCTCAATAACACCGTCGATTTTAACGGCTAAAACGCCTGCGCTTATGGTGGTGGGAACCCCTGCAATGCGGTTAATAATAGGGAAGAGGATAAATGAGCCGATAAGAGAGGTTACGGCGCTAGTAAGCATACAAATTCCAACAAGAAGGAGCCTTAAAGGATATTTGCCAACGTAGGAGAAGAGTCTCTTTATGGTGTGAGCAGTATTTTTAGGTTTTCCGCCGCCCATAGCACGAGCCCGAGCTCCCGGGCCACCGCCACGTGGACCACCCATTCCTCTCATACTGCCTGAGTTGTGACGTGAGGAATAACGTTTTTGGAGTGTTTCCAGTGTTCTTTTTGCCATTTGCT
>JAFXDV010000015.1 GCA_017521125.1 Clostridia bacterium | reverse complement strand
TGGTGCGGGTGACAGGACTTGAACCTGCACGGAGTTCCACTGGTTCCTAAGACCAGCGCGTCTGCCAATTCCGCCACACCCGCATATATTTATTAATTTGTTTGATTTTTGCTTAATGATTCAATTTTTCCAAAATCAAGCAGCCACGCTCCGCGAGACTCTTGCGGTGCCCAAAATTTTTTAGCTTTGGAGCAGGAAAAATTTTTGACCGCTGCGCCTTTTTGACCTTCGCTTCATCTCACACCGTGAGCACTTGGTCAAAAACTGCCAATTCCGCCACACCCGCTTACAACAAAATACATTCTATAATATTTTTTATCAAATGTCAAGGAAAGAATTGAATATTTATAAAATTTATGGTATAATGTTAAAATAGTAATGGAGGTGCACTTATGAGTCAAAAATTTTGCATAACTATTGGAAGAGAATTTGGAAGTGGCGGTAGAGAAATTGCCAAAAAACTCGCCGAAAGATTAGGGGTTAAAATGTATGACAAGAACCTAATTTCTATGATGGCAGAAGAGTCAGGAATACACGAAGATATTTTACACAGTATTGATGAAACTCCAACCAACAGTTTCTTGTACGCTCTATCCACAGGCGGCTTTACCCACTCAAGTATTTTGTCTCCCGAGCTTCCTTTGACTGATAAAGCATTTATTGTTTCTTCTAAGATTATCAGAGAAATTGCGGAAAATGAATCTTGTGTCTTTGTTGGAAGATGTGCAGAATACGTATTAAAAGAGCACGAAAGACTTCTTAGAGTATTTATCTATACTGATGCCGAGCGTCGAGCAAAGCGTGTAAGTGAAGGCGAAAATATCAGCATTAATGAGGCAGCTAATTTAATAAAGAAAATGGATAAAAAGAGAGCTTCCTATCATAATTATTTTACCGATAGAAAATGGGGAAGTCGCTTAGCGTACGATTTGTGCATCGACAGCAAATTCGGCGTAGAAGCAGTTGTAGATATTATAATATCTGCACTAAATGAAATTTAATATAAATTAACAAATATCTTCAACCTTCGTAAAATGTATTACGAAGGTTGGTGATTATATGGCGCAAATTCGGAGGAACACTTCACTACGGTTCAAAAAGCTTTTAGCTTTACTAATGGCTATGTTGGTGGCTGTTTCATCTATTTATGTATATATTGATTATAGACTTAAAAAAATTGCAATGGAATTTGCAATGAGTGAGGCTAAAACTATCATTCTCGACTCGGCCAATACAGCGGCTTTATCTGTGCTTGAAGAAATGAATATTAGTTATAATAATATTGCGGTGCTTAGTCGTGATAAAGACGGACTTGTAACTAGTGTTGAAATTAATTCTAGTGTAATAAATCTTTTTAAGAGTAAAATTGCATCAGAGGTAGCACAGGAGCTTGCAAAACACAATAACGTTTCCTTTGAACTACCTATTTTTGCTGCATTTGGCTATTTTTATACAGCCTTTTACATACCCAAGATCTCTTATTCTATGGAGCTTACAACCACTGCAATAACCGATTTTTACAGTAGATTTTTTTCTGCAGGAATAAATCAGGTTTTGCATCAAATAATGGTAAAAATAGATTTGGAAAGTAGTCTTGCGATGCCACATTATAAAACCTCGCTAACAACAAGCACAAGCCTGATAGCGGCAGAAACTGTCATAGTGGGTATTGTACCTGACGCATTTACTGAGGTTGTAAACCAAAGTGACGAATTAGTCGGAGATATTTTTGATTATTCTGCACAGTTTAATGGAGGGAAAAATGGATTTTAATACCGCAAAACAAAGGGTAGAGGAGCTAACGAAACTGCTTCGTTATCATAACGAAAAGTATTACAATCAGGATGCTCCTGAAATTTCAGATTTTGAATATGACGCTTTACAAAGAGAGTTAAGAGCATTAGAAAAAGAATTCCCCGTGCTTTTAGCAGAAGATTCTCCTACACAAAAGGTGGGCGGAACGGCACAAAAACTTTTTTCTCCTGTAAAACACTCGGTAAAAATGGAAAGTCTTTTGGATGCATTTAGTTTTGAGGAGATTTATTCCTTTGGCCAAAGGATAAATGCAGAAGTAGTGGATGCCGAATATTCGGTAGAACCCAAAATCGACGGGCTCTCTGTCAGCCTTGAATATAAAAACGGAAGTTTTTTCAGAGGCTCAACAAGAGGCGACGGAGAGGTCGGAGAGGATGTAACCGCTAACCTTCAAACAATTAAAAGCATTCCCAAAACAATTGATTTCAAGGGCGATTTAGAGGTCAGAGGTGAGGTTTATATGCCTCGAGAAGCCTTTTTAGCTTTGGTCGAAAAGCAAGAATTAATGGGGGAAACTCCTGCAAAAAATCCAAGAAATGCAGCGGCAGGCTCTCTCAGACAAAAAAATTCCAGCATTACGGCCGAGCGCAGACTTGATATATTTATTTTTAACATTCAAAAAATTTCTGATAAGACCTTTAATTCCCATATTGAGTCTCTTGACTTTTTAAAAGGTCTGGGCTTCAACGTTTTACCAACCTATAAATTGTGTAAAACTGTTGAGGAGATTATCTGTGAAATAAGCAGAATCGGAGATTCAAGAGGAGAGTTCTCTTATGACATTGATGGTGTCGTAATAAAACTAAATAAGCTATCATCTCGTGAGGAAATGGGTAGTACTGCTAAATATCCAAAATGGGCTATTGCTTATAAATATCCACCGGAAGAAAAGGAAACAAAGCTTTTAAATATTGAGATAAATGTTGGCAGAACAGGGGCACTCACACCAACCGCAGAGTTTGAAACTGTTCAGCTTGCAGGCACCTCGGTTTCACGTGCCGTTCTTCATAACCAAGATTTTATTAATGAAAAGGGAATATGTATAGGAGATACCATAATCGTTCGTAAGGCAGGGGAAATTATCCCTGAAGTTGTTGCTGTTAAAGCGCACAATGCCGACTCTGTTCCTTTTAAAATGCCTGAGTTTTGTCCTTCCTGTAACGGACCTGTTTTTAAGGAAGAGGGAGAAGCGGTTATTCGTTGCACAAATGCCGATTGTCCTGCTCAAATTCTCAGACATATGATTCATTTCACATCTCGTGATGCTATGGATATTGAAGGCCTGGGACCCGCAGTGTTAGAGCAACTTTTAAACGAGGGCGTTATATCAGAGATTACCGACCTTTATTCACTAAAGGCAGAGGATATTTCTTCTCTCGAGAGAAAGGGAGATAAATCAGCTCAGAATCTTATTTCGGCGCTTGTTAAATCAAAAGAAAATCCGCTATCTCGACTTATTTTTGCATTTGGAATAAGACATATCGGTCAGAAAGCTGCTAAACTCGTTGCGGACAAGTTTAAAACTATGGATAATATCTTGACTGCTTCTCTTACAGACTTTGAGTCTATCGAAGGATACGGCAGCATTATGGCCCAAAGTATTTTTGAATTTTTCTCACTTGATTCTACAAGACATATGATTGAAAAATACAAGGAGTTAGGTCTTAATATGACCGAGCCTGATACTCAGATTGATAACCGATTTGAAGGTATGACCTTTGTGCTCACCGGAACACTCGAGGGTATGAGTAGAAATGATGCCTCTGCTATAATTGAGAGTATGGGTGGTAAAGTTTCCTCATCAGTATCTAAAAAAACAACCTATGTTCTTGCAGGCGAGGAAGCAGGAAGCAAACTCGAAAAAGCAAACGCCTTAGGGGTTAAGGTTATAAGCAAGGAAGATTTTTTAGAAATGACTAAATAACAAAAAGCCGAATTGACTAAAATCAATTCGGCTTTATCTTTTGCCTTTTTCCCATACGTTTCCAGTTTATAAACCCGTACATATCATTAAAGAAAAACATTGTAAAACAAGCGACTATGGATAGATATTTAACATCAGAAATACTTGCAAGAATCCATAAAACTATTAAAACTATATCGTTCGCCGCATAAGCTAATGCAAAGAACGGACTCCTTTTGTATGTAAGATAGCAGGCGAAAAAACTCGTGGTAATAGAAAGAGTACTAATAAGAAGATTTTGCGTGTTCAGTGCCCTTAGAATAAAAAAGAAGGTTATCGTGACAAATACTGTCCACATTACCATTATAATAACTTGTTTTTTTGTCATCGAGGCTACCTTTACCTCTCCGATTTTATAGGGGTTTTTAAGCCACGAAATAACGGCTAAAATAGCCATAGGTGTTGTCATAAACATATAGGTAATAGTTTCTCCGTAGTATCCGAATAAAAAAGAGAAAACACCATAAAACACGCTAAAAACGACAGATAATATTTGCCCTAAAACGTTGCCTTTAGCAAGATAAATAAGGGCAGTAACACCAATAAAAGAGGCAATTGTGTATACCAGTCCGTTATCGCCAGAGAAAAAATACGATATAAAAACCACAAGGGAAGAACAAATCCACAGAGATAGCTCAAACCTTGTAAGCTTTAGTAATGCTTTAATGTTTTTCATAAACTCACCATAAAAATAGCACCTGAATGTATCTTCAAGGCCTAACGATACATTCAAGTGCTTTGTTTTTAGCACACTACCCGGCGGCAGTAAATTATTTTGTTTTCTTTTTGCCCATCTTGTTTTTCCACAATACCCAAAGCGGAGTAGAGATAAACAAGGTAGAAATACAACCGGAAATAATACCTGTTGCCATAGGAATTCCGAAACTGCGAAGAGTTGAAAGGCCGAAAATTTCAGATACACCAACAATCATTATAACAGCAACAAAGGTTGCCAAGGCAGTAACAATGGTTCTGGACATAACCGAATTAACGCTTATGTTTACAAGCTCTGAGTTTGCCATCTTAGGATAGATTGGACGGTTTTCTCTGATTCTGTCGTAGATAACGATGGTATCGTTAAGAGAATAACCGAACAGAGTTAGTACAACCGCAATAAAGTTTGAATCTATCTGAAGTCTTAGTATTGTGCAGGTAAAGAATGCAACCAACACGTCAATAAACAGTGCAGTAAACGCAGTGATAGCTGCAGAAACGCCGCCTATTTTTCTGAATCTGATTCCAATATATAATACAACCAATGCGCCGGCTATAATAACAGCAACAATACTTTTAGTGAAGAATGAACCTGCGATAACAGGGCTAACAGAGTTGGAATCATAAAGTTCAAATTTGTTATCAGGATATTCCTTAGTTAAATTGTCCTGAATAGCCTTTTGTTGCTCAGTGGACAAAGAAACAGAACCAACGAGAGATATAACAAGTCTTTCATCTGTTCCTGCAAGTCCTGTGCTACGGCTTACGTCAACAGGCTTATCGATGGTATCTTCAATAATCTTTTCGGCATCTTCAAGATTAAGTTCGCCTTGGTATGAATAGGTGATTATAGTACCACCCTTAAAGTTGATATCAAGGTTAATACCAAAGATAACGGTTAAAACAATGCTTAATGCAAAGAAAATGGCATAGCCTATGAGTGCAGGCTTGAAAGATTTAACAAAATCAATATTTTTCTTAAACATTTTTAGCACCTCCAAACAAATGGGGCTTTCTTAAAGCCTTGAATTTTGAAATGCTCTTTGTCATATATTTGGAAGCATATACGCCAAGAATCATATTGAAGATTACACCTACTAAAAGGGTATAACCGAAAGAGTAAATAGAGCCGGTGATGGAAGAACCGAAGAGAGACATAATAGGAGCAAATAATTTTTGAATAATTCCGTCAGAGGAACCGAAAGCACCCATAAGTACTAATGATACAATAACGATAGTTACGTTACCGTCAACAATAGCACTTAAACTATTTTGGTAACCTGAATCAATAGCACCATCAATAGTCTTGCCCTTTTCAAACTCATCTCTGATTCTCTCAGCAGCAATAACGTTAGCGTCAACACCCATACCGATAGAAAGGATGATACCGGCAATACCGGGAATAGTCAAAGTAAAGCTTTGAATTCCGGGGAAGTATCCTGATACACAAGCAATCATTGCGGCAACCTGTCCCATAAGGCAAAGGGAAGCAACAACACCGGGAACTCGGTATCTAAGAATCATTATTATACAAATTGCAAGGAACGCACAAGCACCGGCAATAACCATTACCTGTAATGCGTTAGAACCAAGTGAAGGGGAAATGATTTGGAGCTTAGAATCGTCGGCAGTAAGTGCAAAGGGAAGAGAACCGGCATTGATTTTATTAGCAAGGTCAGAAGCTTCTTCAATGTTTGCCATACCATCTATGTAAGCCTGTCCGCCTGTTATAACTGAGTTAACGGTAGGACTTGAAATCATAGTGTCGTCCATCCAGATAGAAATGGTTTTGTTTAGAAGCTTTTCGGTAGCTGTAGCAAACTTTGAAGTACCTGACTTTGTGAATTTAAGGTGAACTACATATTGTCCGTTTTCATTAACACCTGCATATGCTTCTTCAATATCCTGAGCGCCTTTGAGAATTACGTTATCCTGAGTTGTACCCTCGCAGAAGGTGAGAAGAGCAGTTTCTCCAAGCTCTGCAACCGCAGAAGCAGGGTCGAACTCGGTTTCCTCTGCAGTCCAGGGGAAACGCACAATTATCTGCTTATTTTTAATGTCGGTGAATACCTCGTAGTCGGTAATATTATTGTTAACAAGTCTCGTTTCAATAATAGCCTTGGCAGAAGCCATATCATTTTCGGTTATAGAATTAATCTCAATGTCAGGGGTGAAAACTGCTTCAACACCGCCCCTGATATCAATGCCCCATCTAATATCCTGAGCACCCTTAATGTAAAGCTTTCTTGTGTCGCCGTGATAATTTTCAACGCCAAAAAAAGCCGTGTAGGTAAGAGCTATAATCAGAGCTAAAATGATAAAAAAAGCTTTTTTACCGGTTTTCTTTGCTTTCATAGCACATCCTCCAAATTATTTATAAATTTAGTATATCATAGTAAAGTCAAAAGTCAATATAAGTCTGTTATTTTGCTTGGTTGATTAGTTTTTCAAGACAGGCATATTTAACAGCTACACACAACACCTCAGATGCCATTTCAAGTTCTGCTACGGATGGATAAGAGGGAGCAATTCTTAAGTTGCTGTCTTTAGGATCCTTGCCATAAGGATAAGTAGCACCTGGAGTAGTAATTGTAAGTCCTGCTTCCTTGCAAAGCTCGCCAACTCTTTTTGCACAACCCTCTAAAACATTAAGACTAATAAAGTAACCTCCACGAGGCTCAGTCCACTCAGCAACACCTGTATCTTTAAGATGATGATTTAGTGAATTTAGTACCGTTTCAAATTTTGGTCTTAAAACAGATGCGTGACGCTTCATGTGTTGGGTTAGCTTATCGTATGAACTAAATGTTCTTGCGTGCATAAGCTGATTTAGCTTGTTAGGACCAATGGTCTGAATTTTCATTCTTGATTTAATAATCTGCATATTAAGAGGACTTGCCGCCTCTACTGCAATACCTGCGCCGGGATAACTGATTTTTGAGGTGGATGTAAACATAATGACTAAATCTTCGTTATTCACCTTCTTACACTCTTCATAAATGTTAAGAAGCTTATCTCCCTCATCGTAAAGGTCGTGGATAGCATAAGCGTTGTCCCACATAACTCTAAAGTCTTTTGCAGCAGGCTTTAATGCAGCAATCCTTTTGACAACCTCGTCGCTATAAGTGATTCCCGAAGGGTTTGAATACTTAGGAACACACCAGATACCTTTAACCAAGGGATCTTTAACGAATTTTTCAACACTGTCCATATCAGGACCATCTGCATTATTTTCGATGGTAATCATTTCGATGCCGTAGTATTCGCAAATAGCGAAATGTCTATCATATCCTGGGGCAGGGCATAAGAACTTAATCTTGCCTTGTTTTGACCAAGGCTCCCCACCAAAACCGGAAATCATACCTTGTGTAATGGTATCAAACATCATTTGAAGGGAGGAGTTGCCTCCGCAAATAACATCTTCGTACTCGACTCCTAAAACCTGACCGAATAAGCTTCTGAGTTCATCAATACCCTCAAGTCCACCGTAGTTACGACAGTCGGTGCCCTTCATTGCGATATATCCGTACTTTTCTCCAACTGTATCTAAAAGTCCACCGCATAGATCTAATTGGTCAAAACCGGGTTTTCCTCTTGACATGTCCAGAGAAAGATTATTGTTTTTGAGTGTTTCATACTCTTTTTTTACTTGTTCAAAAGTATTTGATAATTCTTGTTTAGTAAGAGATAAATAGTTTGCCATGGGATGCCTCCAGAAAAATATATAAAATCATTATAATACTTATCTATGTATAATTCAAGAAAAAATTATTTATTTATCATAATACACGACAAATAGCTACATTACAACTTGACACACAATAAATATGGTGCTATTATTAAAAAGGAAATGTAATATGATTTTTATTGAGTTTCATACATTGGCGAGTATAACCTCGTAAAAATTTAGTATAAGCATTTTTAAGGGTAAAAACATTCGGCCCGGTCAATGCTGGCGCATTGCGAATTCGGTGTTTAATATAAAGGAGGTGCATTTTAAGTGCCCAACAATTTACTAACATATTTAATTATTGGCATCATCGCTGTTGTTTTATGTATAGTTTTCTTTATCTTAGGTAGTGTTGCAAGAAAGAATAAGGCCGAAAAGGCTATTGGCTCCGCCGAAGAAGAAGCAAGAAGAATTCTCAGCGATGCTATCAAAAATGCCGAAGCTAAGAAGAAAGAACTTTTAATTGAAGCTAAAGATGAGGTTCATCAGTTGCGACAGGAAACCGAAAGAGATTTGAGAGAGCGTCGCAGTGAGGTTCAGCGTCAGGAAAGAAGACTTCAGCAAAAAGAAGAAACCCTTGACAAAAAGATTGATAATCTTGAAATCAAGGAAGAAAACGTTGCTAAGAGAGCAAAAGAGGTTGAGCAAAAGCTTGAAGAAAGCGAACATATTAAGAGAAGCCAATTAGAAATGCTTGAAAGAATTTCAGGTTATTCTAAGGAACAGGCTAAAGATTATTTGCTTTCTGTTTTAGATGGGGAGTTAACCCACGCAAAAGCCTTAAAGATTAAGGCTTTTGAAGAAAAAACCAAGGATGAATCAGACACTATCGCAAGAGAGATAGTGTCTCGAGCAATTCAGCGTTGTGCCGCCGACCATTCTTCTGAGGTAACCGTATCGGTAGTTCCTCTACCTAACGATGAAATGAAGGGTAGAATTATCGGTAGAGAAGGTCGTAACATCAGAACTTTAGAGACTGCGACGGGGGTTGATTTAATTATTGACGATACTCCTGAGGCAATTACACTTTCAAGCTTTGACCCTGTGCGCCGAGAGGTTGCAAGAATCGCCCTTGAAAAGCTTATCACAGATGGTCGCATACATCCTGCAAGAATTGAAGAAATGGTTCAGAAGGCACAAAATGATGTTAACAACATCATTAAGCGAGAGGGAGAACGTGCAATGCTTGATGCAGGACTCCACAGTCTGCACCCTGAGCTTGTAAAACTCCTTGGAAAGCTTTATTATCGTACCAGCTATGGTCAGAACGTTCTTAATCACTCATTAGAGGTTTGCCATCTTTCAGGTATTATTGCCGCAGAGCTCGGAGAAAACGTAACCTTAGCAAAGCGTGCGGGACTTCTGCACGATATTGGTAAGGCTATTGACCATGAGCAAGAAGGAACCCATATTCAGCTTGGTGTTGAGGCTGCTAAGAAATACAAAGAAAGCGAAGATGTAATTCACGCTATTCACGCCCATCATGGAGAGGTTGAAGCAAAAACTGTTATAGCTTGTATTGTACAGGCTGCCGATGCAATTTCGGCTGCAAGACCTGGAGCTCGCAGAGAAAACATTGAAAGCTATATTAAACGACTTGAAAAACTTGAGGAAATCGCCAATTCCTTTAATGGTGTTGAAGGTTCGTTTGCTATACAGGCAGGTAGAGAGGTTAGAATTGTTGTTAAACCTGAGGTTATTGATGATGACCAGATGATTATTATGGCAAAGGATATCGCAGCTAAAATTGAAAATGAGCTTGATTATCCGGGTCAGATTAAGGTTAACGTTATCAGAGAAAACCGTGCCGTAGATTACGCAAAATAAGATTTTTAAAAAGCCGAGTTTACTCGGCTTTTTATTTTTTTCGACACTTCTTTTTGACAAGTATTTCATTCAATAAATAGTATAATACTTTTAAAGGGTGAGGTGCTTATTATGGTGGTTTATGCCGACGTGCTATTTTTCTTTAATTGCATAATTGATTTTCTCCTTATTGGCATAACAGCTACGTTTATAAGAACATCTCCAAAGGCAATCAGACAGCTGATAGCAGCAATATTGGGAGGTATTTCCTCATTTTACATATTTGTAGACGCAAATAATTATCTCCTCGATATTTTCTACAGATTGACCACATCTTTTATAATAATTGGAGTAGCTTTTGGCTTTAAAAGGTTTCCCAATTTTTTAAAGGCGTTAGGGGCATATTTTGGAGCATCGATTTTTTTATTCGGTGTGACATATTTCATTTACAGTAGATTTAAAACCCCTCAGATAGCAATAAATAATACCTATTTTTACTTTAATTTTTCACCCCTAATTTCAATTTCAATAACCACAGTTGTTTATCTACTGATAAAACTTATAAGACAGTTGTCAAGCAGAAGAATTGCAACTAATGAATGTAAAATAGAGTTTAATATAAATGGTATTTATATTTTAGTGGATGGTTTCATTGATTCAGGAAATCTTGCTAGAGATTATCTGTCGGACTCTGAGCTTTGCTTTGTAACAGAAGACCTTCTCTTTCGACTTACCGGGTACAAAGATTTTTCAAAAATTATCTTGATGCCACAGTACAAAAACCGTTATCGTGCAATTCCCATTACAACACTTAATGAAACTTCGGTGCTTGAGGGCCTAAGATGCGACGGTGGAAGAGTAATCGTAAGGGAAAAGGTTTATTTTTTTGATAAACCGATAATTGTGGTATCTAATAATCTCCCTCCTAATTCTGATGCATTGATTTCTGCCAAGGCTTTGGAGAAATCTCCCGACAAAATTTTAAAAGGTGATAAAATTGAAACTTATTGAGAAAATACTATTTAAATTAAGACAGAAATTTAAATTTTTTAGAAGTAAAAATTGCGTTTATTACATAAACGGACCGGAGTCTTTGCCTGCTCCTTTAACCGTAGAAGAGGAGGCAGAAATTCTATCTTCATACGATGGAGTAAACCCCAAAATTAAAGAGATTTTAATTACACATAATCTAAGGCTTGTGGTTTACATAGCCAAAAAATATGATGCTCCCTCAACTAATATAGAGGACCTGATTTCCATCGGTTCAATAGGGTTAATTAAAGCAGTTAACACCTTTTGTCCGGACAGAAATATTAAACTTGCAACCTATGCCTCACGTTGCATAGAAAATGAAATTCTTATGTATTTAAGAAAATATTCTAACCTAAAAAATGAAATTTCTATTGATGAGCCTTTAAACGTTGACTGGGATGGCAACGAGCTTTTGCTTTCTGATATTTTGGGAAGCGATGAGGACGAAATATCCCTGGCCTTAGAGAGCGAAGATGAAAAACGAACACTTAATATGTTGGTTAATAATCTTTCCTCCAGAGAAAGAGAAATTATGAAAATGCGCTTTGGACTTTCAGGGGAGGAAGAATTAACACAAAAACAGGTTGCAGATAAACTTGGGATTTCTCAGTCCTATATATCAAGACTCGAAAAAAGAATAATACAAAAACTTAAAATGGAAATAGAAGCAATTGTATAATGAAAACCCGTAGTTATGCTACGGGTTTTCATTTTTTGGTTTATCGGGCTTCCAGTGCTTTGGCATGCCCTGACTAATAGTCGGAAAAGTATTCGAGGTATCGGCTGTACGCTGAATTTCGTATGTCCCGTACATGCCAACTTGCATAAAACTGTCAATGTAATTTTCCGGACAGTCATCCACGTCTGATTTTACAACCTTGAGGAAATCTCTTTTGGTTAAATCATCACGATTCTTTTTCATAATATCACCCAAATTTATTTTTTGTCTAAAAAGTGAAAATATTTTTCCAATTTGTTGTAAAAACACTCAAAAAATGGTATAGTTTATATATCAATAAAAAGGAAAAAAACTATGAAATATATTTTGATTTATTTGGGTTTTGTCAATTTAATAGGAATTTTTTTATGTATAAAGGATAAACGTGCCGCTAAAAAGGGAAAATGGAGGGTAAAAGAGAACACTCTAATAACTCTTTGTCTTTTTGGCGGTTCGCTCGGAATTTATCTGTGTATGAAATTGATAAGACATAAAACCAAACACAAAAAATTTATGGTTGGTATACCACTTATAATGGTCTTACAAGTAATTTTTGTAATAGTTGCAACTTTGCATATTAAGTCTTGAAAAATGCATAAAAATGTATTAAAATATATTATATATATTTATTAGGGGTGCCTTATGACAAGAAAAGAAGCAAGAGAACAGGCATTTGTTCTTGTTTTTGAAAACTGTTTTAGAAAAGAAACTGTAGCAGAGCTCCTTGAAATAGCAGAGCTTTACAGTAACTATACCGAGGACGAATACTGCACAAGTATTGTGGGGATAGTCGAAGAAAACAAAACTCAGATTGATGAAATCATTTCCAAATTTGCAAAAGGATGGAAGTTGGACAGGCTTTCTAAGGTTAGCCTTTCTGCCCTTAGAATTGCAATAGCAGAAATTGATTTTATGGAAGATATACCTCAGTCAGTTTCTATTAACGAGGCAGTAGAGCTTGTAAAGAAATATGCAACAAGTGAGGATGCTTCATTTGTCAATGGTATATTAGGCACATATTCAAGGAGCAAAAAGGAAGACTGATAAAATGGCTCCATCTGTTATAACAGTTAAACAGATAAATTTATACATTAAAAGCTTGCTTGAAGGGGATAGCAGGCTTACTTTTGTTCGTATAAGAGGAGAAATATCTAATTTTAAAAATCATTTCACAAGCGGACATTTGTATTTCACCCTAAAGGATAAAGATGCAGCTATCAGATGCATTATGTTTAAAGGCAACGCCTCAAAATTAAAATTTATTCCAAGCGATAGTATGCAGGTTGTTTGCACCGGCAGAATTTCGGTTTATGATAGAGATGGCACCTATCAGCTATATGTAGACGATATTGTTTTAGATGGTCAGGGCGAATTGGCCGAAGCCCTTGAAAAAATAAAGGTAAAGCTTGAAAAAGAAGGACTGTTCGACAGTAGCAGAAAACGTAAAATTCCTGCATTCCCTAAAAAGATTGCAGTTATCACGTCGGAAAGCGGAGCCGCAATAAAAGATATACTAAGCGTCTTAGAACGTAGATTTCCTCTTTGCGAGGTTGTTTTTAAACCTGCATTAGTTCAGGGAATAGATGCACCAAAAAGTCTATGTGACTCTTTGGATTTCGTTTATAACAGTAGCGAGGCCGATGTAATTATCATTGGTAGAGGCGGAGGCTCTTTAGAAGATTTGTGGTGTTTTAACGATGAAACACTAGCCCGTAAAATTGCCGTGTCGCCAATACCGGTAATCTCTGCGGTAGGTCACGAAACAGACTTTACCATTTGTGATTTTGTATCGGACCTTAGAGCACCGACTCCCTCTGCGGCGGCAGAACTTGCGGTGCCGGACACTAATGAACTTCAAAATAAAATTGCAAATTTGAGACGAAAACTGTTTAGCACTTTAGAGGCAGATATAAATTACAAAATTGCATTAAATGAAAAAATTAAAAATCAACAATTTTTAAAAAGTCCTATAGACTTTTTTATAGAGAGACCTTTAAATCTAAACAAAAATATACTTGATAAAATCAGTAATAAAATCAAACTAACACTTAGCGAAAATGAAAAAGAATTTGTGAGAGTTATCGCAAAACTCGATGCCTTAAGTCCCTTAAAACTTTTATCAAAAGGCTACTCGGTTGCAACAAAAGATAATAGCATAATAAAGTCGGTTGAAGATTTATCCGTTAAAGATAACTTCAAACTAACTTTGAGCGATGGTACGGCAGACTGTACAGTAGATAAGGTGGTTAAAAATGTCAGAACGTAAAATAAGCTTTGAAGAAGCCTTTGAAAAACTAAAGGAAATTTCGGAAAAAATCGAAAATGAAAACCTTACTCTTGATGAGTCTATCGCTCTTTTTGAAGAGGGTGTTAAGCTTTCGGGTTATTGTTCAAAAATTTTAGAGGAAGCAAAACAAAAAATAACCAGACTTAGCGAGGAAAACTAATGACTGAAATTTATTTAAAGAAATATGCTGACTTCTTTGAAGAAGCGTTAAACACATTTTATAGTGAAAAAAATACAAGCTATAAAGTTGTCTTGGATGCAATGAGCTATAGCTTGAGGCTTGGCGGAAAGCGCGTAAGACCTTATCTTCTTAGACAGTTTTATTCTCTTTGCGGAGGAGAAAATAATTTCTCAATCAATTTTGAGGTAGCAATAGAAAGTATCCACACCTATTCGCTTATACATGATGACCTTCCCTGTATGGATGATGACGATATGCGTAGAGGAAAACCCTCCTGTCACAAAAAATATGGTGAAGCTTATGCGCTCTTGGCAGGCGACGGTCTTTTAACTGAGGCCTTTGGCATTGCCGCAAAAACTGAAAATATCAATAGTGAACTAGTTGTGAAAGCCCTTGCGGTTTTGTCTGAACTTTCAGGCGTAAACGGAATGATAGGTGGACAGACTATTGACCTTTTAAGTGAAGGTAAAACTGTTGGAGAAGAAGTTTTAAGAGAAATTTGCTCATTAAAAACGGGAGCCCTTATTAAAGCTGCTTGTACTATTGGATGCATACTTGCAAATGCAAGTGAAAAAGAAATTTCAGCGGCAACAAAATTTGCCGAATGCTTAGGCCTCGCCTTTCAGATAGAGGACGATATTCTCGACTGTATAGGAGATGAGCAAAAACTCGGAAAACCTATTCACAGTGACGAGGATAACAATAAATCTACCTTTGTAACTGTATTTGGCATAGAAGAATGCAAGGAAAAGGTTGACACTTTAACTCAACAAGCTAAAGATGCTTTAAACATTTTTGGAAGTAAGGCTGATAACTTAAAAGCATTAGCAGATTTTCTTTGTAACAGAGATTATTAAAATTTAGGAGCAAAAAATTGGAATATAAATTCTTGGAAAAGATACAAGACCCCAGGGATATAAAACAATTTAATAGCAGTGAAATTTCTGAGCTTTGTAATGAGATAAGAGATGTATTAGTAAACACCGTTTCAAAAAATGGTGGTCACTTGGCATCTAATTTGGGTATTGTTGAACTGACAATAGCACTACACAGAGTTTTTGATTCTCCAAAGGATGCAATTCTCTTTGACGTAGGACATCAGAGCTATGTTCATAAAATTCTTACCGGAAGACTAGACCGTTTTAGTGAGATCAGAAAGCAAGGAGGTCTTTCAGGTTTTATGCGCCCTGATGAGAGCGAGCACGACCCCTTTGTAACAGGTCACGCAAGTAATTCCTTAGCAGCCGCATTCGGAATATATAATGCTAAGAAAATCAAGGGCGAAGAGGGCACTGCGGTAGCTATTATCGGCGATGGCGCATTAACAGGCGGACTAGCCTTTGAGGCTCTGAATAATATTGGTAACAGTAAGGGCAACTTTATTGTTGTTCTTAACGACAATAAAATGTCTATTTCTAAAAATGTAGGCTCCCTTGCGGCACATCTTAATAAAATCAGAATTAAGCCAAGCTACCACAGGTTGAAAAACAGAACGGAAAAAATCTTGCTTAAACTCCCTCTTGGTAAACAAGTCCATAGCTTTGTTTCAAGACTAAAAAAGATGTTTAAGGGATTTATTTACAGGACAAACGTCTTTGAAGGACTGGGATTTAATTATTTTGGACCACTTGATGGACATAACGTAGAAAGCATTGAAGCGGTGCTTAAAATTGCAAAGGCAGAGGACAGACCTAGTGTTGTCCACATTATAACTACAAAGGGTAAGGGTTACCCGTATGCAGAGGATGAGCCCGGTAGCTATCACGGAGTTTCGGCATTTGATGCTAAGGACGGACTTAAAACTGGCGGAAATGTTAATTTTTCATCGGTCTGCGGAAACTTTATAAATAGCGCTGCAGAAAAAGATGAAAAAATTTGTGCAATTACTGCCGCTATGCCTCAAGGAACAGGATTAGAGCTTTTTGCTCAAAACCACAAAGATAGATTTTTCGACGTAGGTATAGCTGAAGAATATGCCGTTACCTTTGCTTCAGGACTAGCAATTTCAGGAATGAAACCGTATTTTTCGGTTTATAGCAGTTTTCTTCAAAGAGGATATGATGAAATTATCCACGATACCGCAATAGCAAATCTGCCTGTGCGTTTCCTTGTGGACAGAGCAGGTATAGTAGGGGAGGATGGCGAAACCCATCAGGGCGTTTTCGACGTGGCTTTCCTTTCTACAATTCCTAATATGACAATATATTCTCCTGCAAGTTATAAAGAACTTGTGGGTTGCTTAGAAAGTTCACTTAATTGTGACTCTCCTCTTGCCATTCGTTATCCAAGAGGCAAAGAAAAATACGAATTTGATTATAACGGCAAGGATTATACTGTCTTCCAAAACTCAGGAAAGGTTGCAATAGTAACATTCGGCATTATTTCCTCAAACGCCTTGATAGCGCAACAAAACTTGAGTGAAAAAGGTATAAAAATTGATGTTATAAAGTTAAATAAGCTTTTCCCATATTCAGAAAAACTTATTTCGCTCTTAAACACCTACGAAAAGCTTTACTTTTTTGAGGAAGGTGTGTTAAACGGAGGTATCAGTCAACAAATTGCTTCGAATTTACAGGTGCCGCTTAAAATAACAGCAATTGAAAATGCCTTTATCCCATCTATGACTACCGAGGCGGCATATAAAAAATGCAATTTAAGCGCAAAAGCGATGGTAGAAATTATTGAAAGTGAGAACAGTTAATGTCTGATAAAATTAGACTTGATACGGCGGTTTTTGAAGCAGGTTTTGCCGAAAGCAGAGAAAAAGCAAAAACCTTTATTATGGCAGGTCAGGTTTACGTTAATAATCAAAAGTTTGATAAGCCGGGCACATTCATAAAAACCACCGATAAAATCGAATTTCGAGGTCCTAATCTTAAATACGTGAGTCGAGGAGGACTAAAACTCGAAAAAGCAATTGCTAATTTTGGAATAATCTTAACAGATAATACCTGTGCCGACATTGGTGCATCTACAGGCGGGTTTACCGACTGTATGCTTCAAAATGGTGCAAAAAAGGTTTATTCTATCGACGTAGGATACGGCCAACTCGCTTGGAAGCTAAGAACAGACGAGAGGGTTGTCAATTTAGAACGCACCAATTTCAGATACGTGACAAAAGAGCAAATTCCTGATTTGTTAGATTTTTGCTCTGTGGACGTTTCATTTATCTCCTTATCCATTATTGTTCCGGTAATGAAGACCCTAATGGCAGAAAAAGCTACTGCCGTTTGCCTTATTAAACCTCAGTTTGAAGCAGGTCGTGAAAAGGTTGGCAAAAAGGGAGTTGTCAGAGATTTAGCGGTACATATCGAGGTAATTGAAAAAATAATTAAAATGGTCCTGGATAATGGCTTTAGTGTGTTAAATCTTGACTTTTCTCCAATAAAAGGACCTGAAGGCAACATAGAATATTTAATACATATTAAAAACGATAATAAAGCAGAAATGTTAACAACAGTTACCGCAAAAGAAATTGCAGAACTTTCACACAGTAAATTAAAGGGGGAAAAGTAATGAAAATTGCGCTTATTCCAAATTTGGAAAAGTCAGGTGCTAAAGAGATTACCTCTCAAGTTGCAGAATTGCTAAAAAGTTTAAATCTTCAAGTTTTCCTCCCTGCAGACATAGAAAACCCATACGAAAACTGTGATGTAATTATTACCATTGGCGGAGATGGAACTCTTATTAAACACGCTAAGTCTGCCGCTATATATAATAAACCTGTAATTGGCATAAATGCAGGTAGACTTGGCTACCTTGCAGATATCGACAGAGATAAAATTGGGCTTCTTGAAAAGCTAATAACTAACGATTATAGTATTGATTCCAGAATAATGTTAAGCGTGGATGTAGAAAAAGAAGGGAAAACCCTCTTTAATGGTACGGCACTAAACGATGTTGTTGTAGGAAACGGAGAAATCGCTAAAATCTCCGATATCAATCTAAATATCTTGGGAGATAACATAAATTATCGTGCCGATGGAATTATTCTTTCAACCCCAACAGGCTCAACGGCTTATTCTATGTCGGCAGGCGGCCCTATTATAGAGCCAACTGCAAGGTGCTTTATTATAACCCCTATTTGTTCTCATTCAATGACCGCAAGACCCCTTATAGTGAATCAAGATAATGTAATCAACCTTTCGGTTGAAAAAGATTCTTATTTAATAGTTGATGGAAATGAAAAGGTAATGATAGACAGTAAAACTAAAATTTCTGTCAAAAAATCAGTTTACGAGGCAAAGTTTATAAATCTAAGTGGAAGGACATTTTATAAGACTCTTTCTTATAAATTTTAGGTTAGAATTATGAAAAACAAAAGACATGAAAAACTATTAGAGTTAATAAGAACCAACGTTATTACTACTCAGGATGAACTTCAGTCTTCTCTTGAAAATTTAGGCTTTTTAGTTACACAGTCTACCGTTTCAAGAGATATTAAAGAACTTAGAATTATTAAATCTCATGACAGAAACGGCGTTTATAGATATATGGTAGCCGAAAGCTCTGCAAATGAGTTTACTCAGAATAATCAACATTATCGAGAACTCTTTTCAAGAGCCGCTTACGACGTATTATATTCAATGAACACGGTAATAATTAAGTGCTATGCGGGAATGGCATCAGGCGCCTGTGTTGCTATTGATAATCTTTTTAGCGATATGATTTTAGGCTCTCTAGCAGGTGATGATACAATTTTCGCAATAACCGATTCAGAAGCGCATTCTATTAAACTTACAAAAGAGCTAAAGAAACTAATTTAGGCGGTGTAAAATGCTTAAATATTTACATATTGAGAATATTGCCGTAATCGAAAATGCTAATATTGAGCCCACCGAGACCTTTAACGTTTTAACAGGAGAAACAGGCGCAGGCAAGTCCATAATAATAGACTCCCTTAATGCCGTTTTGGGAGAGCGAACCTCAAAGGAACTTATTCGTAACGGAGAGAACAAAGCAACAGTTTCTGCTATTTTCTGCGGTCTTTCAGAGGATACTTTGAAGGTTATACGTGAAAACGGTTTTGACGTTGATGAAGATGGCAATCTCTCTATTCAAAGGGTGTTAAGCCTAACGGGTAACGGCAGTATAAAAATTAACGGTGTTCAGACAACTTCGGCAGTGCTTCGTGAAGTCGGAAAATATTTAGTTAATATTCACGGGCAACACGATAACCAAATGCTTTTAAAGCCTGAAAACCATTATATTTATATTGATTTATTAGCTGACAATTTACCACTTAGAGAAGAGTATTATAGTTGTTTTAAAAACTTTAACGATATCCGCAGAGAAATCAAAAGTTTAGAACTTGACGAGGATAAAAAGCTTGAGAGAATTGATCTTTTAAAATATCAGATTTCAGAGCTTGAATCGGCACAAATAAAGTTAGGGGAGCTTGAAACCTTAAAAGCCTCACAGAAGCTTTTGCAAAATCGTGAAAAGATAATGAAAACCCTTAGGGAGTGTGTGTCAAGTCTTTTGGGAGATGATGATACTAACGGTGCAATTACCTTGTCGCAAATCGCCCTTAAAACAGTGGACAAGTTAAAGGACGAAAGTCTTGATGATATTTCTTCAAGTCTGAATAATGCCATAGAGTTGTTAAATACTGCGGCAGAGAAAGCCTCTGACAACATAAGCGAACTTCTAAGCGGCGAAGAAAATTTGGAAAATATCAACGATAGACTTGATTTATTACAGCGTTTGATGTTAAAATATGGGAATGATGAGGAAAGCCTCCTGTCCTTTTTAGATAAAGCAAAAAGCGAACTTGAAAATATCGAATTTAGCGAGGAAAGACTGGCCCAACTTGAAGAAGCACTGTTAGATGCAGAGCAAAAGCTTATAAAAGCAGGAGAAAAACTCACTAAGTCAAGAAAATTAGCTGCAAAGACATTTACCAACGGAGTATGCGAAGCTTTACGACTTATGGATATGGCAAGTGTTGAGTTTCTTGTGAAAATAGATAAAGGCAAGTACACTAAAAACGGTTGCGATGAAATTGAATTCTTTATTTCTGCCAACGCAGGAGAAAGCATTAAGCCTCTTTACAAGGTGGCTTCAGGCGGAGAACTTTCAAGAACTATGCTTGCAATAAAGAGTGTGATTTCTAGTAAAGACAATGTAGAAACCTTGATTTTTGATGAGATTGATTCAGGCATAAGCGGAAGAGCGGCACTGAAGGTTGCAAAGCAACTAAAAGAGGTTGCTAAGACAAGACAGGTAATTTGTGTAACTCATCTAGCACAAATAGCCTCCTTCGCAGATACTCATTTCCTTATCGAAAAGAGCGTTTCAAACAACCGTACATTCACCAATGTAATACCTCTTGATTATGAGAAAAGGGTAAATGAAATTGCTCGCATTATGTCGGGTACCGAACTAACAGAAAATACAATGAAATCAGCAAAGGAATTATTAGATAGGAGTAAATAGCAAATGACACTTTACGAAGAACTTGTTGAAAGAGGCCTTATAGCACAGGTCACAAACGAGGAAGAAATTAAAAATATGATAAACAACGGTAAAGCCACATTTTATATTGGCTTTGACTGTACTGCAGATAGTCTGACCGCAGGTCACTTTATGGCATTATCACTTATGAAACGTCTTCAGATGGGCGGCAATAAGCCTATTGCCTTAATAGGCGGCGGTACTACTATGATTGGTGACCCCTCAGGCAGAACCGATATGCGTAAAATGCTTACCAAGGAAGACATTGATTACAACGCAGAATGCTTTAAAAGACAGATGGAGAATTTCATTGATTTCTCCGATGGTAAAGCACAAATGATAAATAACGCAGATTGGCTTTTAAAACTCAATTACGTTGATATGCTTCGTGAGGTTGGCGCATGCTTCTCGGTAAATAATATGCTCAGAGCCGAGTGCTACAAGCAAAGAATGGAAAAGGGACTTTCTTTCTTAGAGTTCAATTATATGATTATGCAGTCCTATGACTTCTATTATCTTTTCAAAGAATATGGATGTAACATGCAGTTTGGTGGAGATGACCAGTGGTCTAATATGCTTGGCGGTACCGAGCTTATTCGCCGTAAACTCGGCAAGGATGCTCACGCTATGACAATTACTCTTCTTACCGATTCTCAGGGCAAAAAGATGGGCAAAACCGCAGGTAATGCCGTATGGCTTGATGCAAATAAAACCTCTCCTTATGATTTCTATCAGTATTGGAGAAACGTTGACGACGCCGACGTTATTAAATGCCTGAAAATGCTTACTTTCGTTCCTCTTGAGGAAATCAAAGAATATGAAAAATATGAGGGTAGTCAGTTAAATCAGGTCAAGGAGCTCTTAGGTTTCGAACTTACTAAGATGATTCACGGTGAAGAAGAGGCTATAAAAGCTCAAAATGCCGCTAGAGCTATTTTCGGCGCAGGTGCAGATAACGAAAATATGCCCACAACAAATCTTACCGATGCCGACCTTACCGATGACCAAATCGGACTCTTAGACCTTATGTCAAAGGGTGGACTTATTTCTTCAAACGGAGAGGGAAGACGTCTCATTCAGCAAGGCGGAGTATCGGTAGACGGCGAAAAGGTAACCAATGCCGCTATGAAGATAACAAAAGACGCCCTCACAAACGGCGTAGTTGTTAAAAAGGGCAAAAAAGTATTCCATAAGTTTACAGTATAACAAAAAACGCTCACCTCAAACGAGGTGAGCTTTTTTGTTTATTCAGTTAGAACAGTTATTTTTTAATCGATTTATTAGTTTTTGAAATTCTTTACTATCCTTTAAAAACTCAAAACAATTATCATTTAAATTCAATAACAATTCTTCACATAATGTTTTATCAGAGTTTGTTGATATGTTTTGAGGATTCCAAGTTAGTTTACTAAAATAAATAGAATTGTAATTTTGTTCTCCTAAATTAGAAACATTATCATAGTTTATTGCGCATTTTTCCGACAGCAATAAATTTGTAATAACCATATTACTTTCATTTTTTTGACAATAAAGCTTTGCTATCATTAAATAATATAATGATAGTTGGTTGTTATATAAATTCTCATTTTCATCATCATAAAGCATTGTTTTATTGAGGTTAATTGCAGTATCAAGCATTTTAATACGTTGGTCAACGGTTAGTCCTTGCCGTAGATCCTTATCACAGGCCATTAGATAAAGTATACTCGAACAAAAGTGGAGCATAAATCTCAGATTATTTTGTTCCTGTTTTAAGCGTTCAGTTCCAGAATAAATATGGCTTAATAGCATTTCCTTACAAATTAGCATATTCGGCATGTCTTCGGCGAGCTTAATAGCCGCTTCTTTTTTGTTCATTTTGGGATATTCATAGCAAAGTATTTGTATAGCACTATGCCTGATACTATCAACCGTACAATCTTCTAATATTCTTTCACATAAGGATATAGCTTCCTCAACAAACTTGTGCTCTTTTCTATATTTTTGTTGTTCACTTGTAGCACCATAAGATACTAACCCATAGGCAAGATTTAACATCCATTGATAGTTTCTTGGATATAAATCAAGTACTTTACGTGACAATTCAATTTTTTCTAAAATTTTCCCTTTGCGGCCAAGTTCGTGGTACTCTTTTTCATATTTTCTTAATTCAATTTCATTTTCACTTGCTTTCAAATCAAGCAACTCGTCTGTACTTACACCAAAGAAATTTGCTAACTTAGGCAGTAATGTTATATCCGGCAGAGCCAATCCGTTCTCCCATTTACTAACCGCTTGGTAAGAGATATTAAGGTAATCTGCCAACTTTTCTTGGGTTACATCCTGTGCTTTACGCAGTTCCTTTATTTTTTCGCCAATCTTTAACATAGCAATCACTCCAAATATTTACTCAAAAGCGCTTTCTGATTATAGTATAAATCATTGTTCTTAAAATGTGTATAACATAACCGTTTACCTGTATGCAACCACAGGTTGAGTTGATGGGTTTTATAAATGCCGTTTGCAATAGCAAACGGCATTTTTTTCTTAGTTCTTAAGACTCTGAATTGGTGCGGGGATTTGTCCGCCACGGCTAATAAATTTAAATGGAGAATAGGTGTTAACCTTCATAACAGGGCCTCCACCAAGTAGTCCACCGAAGGATAGCTCATCGCCAACCTTTTTACCAATAGCAGGAATAACTCTAACCGCAGTGGTCTTTGAGTTAATCATACCAATAGCCGCTTCGTCTGCAATAATCGCAGAAATAACCTCAGGTGGTGTATCTCCGGGAATGTTAATCATATCAAGACCAACCGAGCAAACGGCTGTCATAGCCTCAAGCTTTTCTATGGTCAAAGCGCCACAGGTTGCCGCATCAATCATACCGGCATCTTCGGTAACAGGGATAAATGCACCTGAAAGACCGCCAACCTTAGAGGAAGCCATAACGCCACCCTTTTTAACGGCATCGTTAAGCATAGCAAGTGCGGCGGTAGTACCACAAGCACCGCATTTTTCAAGACCGATTTCCTCTAAAATGTGGGCTACAGAATCGCCAACTGCAGGGGTAGGAGCGAGGGAAAGGTCTACAATACCAAATGGTACACCAAGTCTTTTCGATGCCTCCCTAGCTACTAATTGTCCCATTCTTGTAATCTTAAATGCAGTTCTCTTAATAAGCTCTGCAACACCGGTCAAATCAAGACCGCTTGATTTTGCTAAAGCGGCTCTTACAACGCCTGGACCTGAAACGCCAACATTGATAACAACGTCAGGCTCTCCAACGCCAAGAAAAGCACCTGCCATAAATGGATTATCTTCAGGAGCATTACAGAAAACAACCAACTTTGCAGCACCGATACAGTCACGGTCTGCAGTAATCTCTGCAGTTTTCTTAACAATATGTCCCATAGTAGCAACGGCATCCATATTTATTCCGGCTTTTGTGGAACCAATGTTAACCGATGAGCAAACGTGGTCGGTAACCGACAATGCTTCAGGAATGCTTTCTATTAATCGGCGGTCTGCACCGGCAAAACCCTTTTGAACAAGGGCAGAATATCCACCGATAAAGTTAACTCCAACCTCTCTTGCAGCCTTTTCAAGAGTAATTGCGAATTTAACAGGATTTTCATCCTTACAAGCAGATGCAATAATTGCAATGGGAGTAACCGAAATTCTTTTGTTTATAATGGGAATTCCAAGTTCTTTTTCTATCTGCTCACAAACAGGAACAAGGTCTTTTGCAGTTTTAACTATCTTGTTATAAACCTTGTCACAAGCAACGTCTATGTTAGAATCAATGCAGTCGAGAAGGGAAATTCCCATTGTAACGGTTCTGATATCAAGATTTTCATCCTGAATCATAGTTATAGTTTCAAGTATGTCACGAGTATCTATCATAAGTTATCACCACACCTTTAGATTTTGTGCATCGAATTAAAAATATCTTCGTGCATAGCGTGTATTGATAACCCTTGTTCTTCGCCGAGTTTGGCCATTTCATCACTAAAGGTGCCAAAATCTATGGAAATGTTAGAAATATCACAAACCATAATCATACAGAACATTTCCTGTAAAACGGTCTGAGACACCTCGTTTACGTTAACATTATAGGATGCGCATTTTGTAGAAACCTTAGCTAAAATTCCTACTGTATCCTTACCAACAACTGTAATTACAGCTCTCATTTTTTACCACTCCTAAAAAATACTTATATAGATATTAACATAATGATTAAGAAAAGTAAACATAATCTTGAATATTTTTCCTTGTAATGATATAATTCACTTTGGGAATTTAAGTTTTTAAGGAGATGACAAAATGCAACTTTCTGCAAAGGCTTATGCTAAGATAAATTTGTATTTAGACGTTTTAGGCAAACGCAGTGATGGGTATCATCTTCTTGAAATGATTATGCAGTCGGTTGACCTTTATGATTTAATTACTGTTAAAAAAACCGAAACTAATGAGATAAATGTTATGTGCGAAAACAGTGACATTAACAGTCAGGACAACATTGTATATAAAGCCGCAAAAGCTTTTTTAGAAAAGGTAAATTCCAATATAGGCTTAGACATTTACGTAGAAAAAAATATACCTATTGCCGCAGGAACTGCGGGAGGTAGTGCCGATGCGGCGGCAACTCTAAAGCTACTTAACATATTAACAGGCGCCAATTTGTCGGAAAAAGAACTTGCAGATATTGGTGTAACCTTAGGTGCAGATGTACCCTTTTGTTTACTTGGCGGCACCGCATATGCGGGAGGAATAGGAGAGGAACTAAAACCTCTTAACACTCCACCAATGTACTATGTAATGCTAAAAAACCGCACAAAACGTTCAACAGGCGAAATGTATAAACGTCTCGATGAGTGTAAATATAAAAAAGATAAGGATATAAATAGTCTTATAAACGGAATCGAAAAGGGCGATTTCACTAAAATATATGATAATATCTTCAATGCCTTTGAATATTGTTGGGATTTTAGTGAAATGTCAAAACCCTTTAGTGAATTTTCCCCTAAAAAGATTTTTTTAAGTGGTTCAGGGCCTACAGTTTGTGCCGCTTTTGAGACCGAAAAAGAAGCACTCAATTGCTACGATAAACTAAAGAGTCTCGGTGCTAAATTTGCAAAATCTAAAAATGTCGGCGTAGAGATTGTATAAATACTTTTAAAGTTGTCCATAATCAAAGCAAAGGAGTGACTTGATTATGGAAAATACATCAAAAAAATGGCTTAATTTTTCCCTTGTTTTTGGAATTATTGCGGCGATACTTATTTCAAACATCAGTTTTACAAATTCCTGTAAGGAAATGTACGAGAATATTATTAGAATCAGGATAATTGCCAATTCTGATACGGCAGAGGATCAGGCTCTGAAACTAAATATTAGAGATGCAGTTTTAGAAAGCTCAAAGGAAGTTTTTAACGGTATTAAAGACTATAATGAAGCTGAAAAAATTGCCGCAGAAAACATAGAAAATTTCAAAGAAACCGCCCAAAAGATAGTGAATGAGAATGGCTTTAATTATAACGTAGATTTAAAGATAAAAGACGAATTCTTTGATACGAGAGAATATGATGATTTTACGTTACCGGCAGGAACCTATAAATCTTTAGTTTTTACAGTAGGCGAGGGAAACGGCCAAAATTGGTGGTGTGTAATGTTTCCTGAGGTCTGTGTAGGAGGTTGTTCAGGAAGGCTAAATGACAGTTTGTCGGATGATTCGGCCAATGTTGCATATAATAGTGATAAATATATTATAAAATTCAAAACTGTTGAAATATTTGAAAATATAAAAACGAAGATAAAAAATTTCCATTAATTTTTAAATTACTATTGACAAAATGCAAACTTGTCGATATAATAATCTTCGTGCTTGGTGGATATAGCTCAGTTGGTTAGAGCGCCAGATTGTGGCTCTGGAGGCCGTCGGTTCGAATCCGATTATCCACCCCACTTTTTTTATATAGGGGTGTCGTCAAGCGGTAAGACAACGGATTTTGATTCCGTCATTCGTAGGTTCGAATCCTGCCACCCCTGCCAAAATAGAGAGAACACTTTTGTGTTCTCTCTATTTTTTGTAAGTAGAAGCAGGATTTGAACTGTAGGTTCGGCGACGCAGTCAAAAAGCCGCGATAGGCTTTTTGGTCTGCCAAAGTCTCGAGTAAGGTGAATTTTTTGGGCAACCGTTCGCAACGGTCAAAAAATTACCGACGCAGAGTACCCTGCCACCCCGGCCAAAATGACGAGACCACTTGATGTGGTCTCTTTATTTTTTTACAAGGTATGGCAGGATGAGAACCTTTGGTTCTGCTCATAAAAAAGAAAAGCTCTTTACATTTGCAAAGAGCTTTTCTAACCTATACTTCGTGATTTCTTCTAAACAGTAATGAAATACACCAGATGCCTGCGAGGGCAATAACTGTGTAAACAATTCTGCTAATTATAGCGGCTGTGCCTCCGAAAAGCCATGCTACCAAGTCGAATTGGAATATTCCAACAAGACCCCAGTTTAAAGCTCCGATGATAATTAAAGCAAGACAAATCTTATCAAACATTTTCTCAACTCCTTTTTCAGTTATATTTTTAACCAAATTTTTAAATATATTCAAAATTTTTAAATTAAGTTTCCAACAAAAAATCGACATTATTCATATTTATTTTGTTTAATTTGTAAAGTCATTTTTTCTTGACTTTTTCCTCTTAAAAGATTAAAATATATGTGTATTATTTATTATATATTTTTGGGTTCTTGTGACTGACGGGAAAAAGTGGATAACCACATGGGAACAAGAACACCGTATAATGTCGACCGTCTGGGCAGTCCTATCCTTAAATCAGGGTCGGATTGCCCAATTTTTTTTGGAGGTAATTTATGAAAAAAATTGCTATTATTATGGGTAGCGACAGTGATTTACCAATCGTAGAAAAAGGTGTTAAGATTTTAAAGGAATTTGATGTTCCTTTTGAAGTTCACGTTTTTTCTGCTCATCGCACTCCCTATGAGTCTGCAGAGTTTAGCAAGAATGCAAGAGCCAATGGCTTTGGTGCAATAATCGCCGCCGCAGGAATGGCCGCTCATCTTGCAGGAGCTATTGCCGCTAACACCACAATACCTGTTATCGGAATTCCTGTTTGTTCAGGAAATTTAGGTGGAATGGATGCACTCCTTGCAACTGTTCAGATGCCAACGGGAATCCCTGTTGCAACTGTTGCGGTAAACGGTGCCGCAAACGCCGCTTTACTTGCTATTCAGATGCTAAGTATCGAGGACAAGTCTTTAGCTGAAAAACTTGATGCTAAGCGTAAGAGCGACAGCGATGCAGTTTTAGCCAAAAACAAAAAAATTGAAGAAGATTTTAATAAATAAAGGAGAAAATAAAATGATTAAGAACAAGGTTTACACAGGAAAGACAAAGGATGTTTTTGAACTTGATAACGGTAATTTCCTTTTAAAGTTCAAGGATGATTGCACAGGTAAAGACGGTGTTTTCGACCCAGGCGAGAATAGCGTTGGTCTTACCATCGACGGCGTTGGTGACGTTAACCTTAGAATGTCTGTTTATTTCTTTGAAAAATTAAAGGAAGCAGGTATTAAGACCCACTACGTAAGCGCTAATTTAGAAGATACAACTATGGAAGTTCTTCCTGCAACAGTTTTTGGTAAAGGCCTTGAAGTAATCTGCCGTTACAAAGCAGTAGGTAGCTTCCTCAGAAGATACAGTGATTACATTGAAGAAGGCGCAGACCTTGACGCTTATGTAGAAATGACCTTTAAGAACGACGAAAAGGGCGACCCACTTGTAACTAAGGACGGTCTTGTAGCTTTGGGCGTTATGAGTGAGAAACAGTATGACGAAACCAAGGAAATGACCCAGAAAATCACTAAAATCGTTGCTGACGATTTAAAGGAAAAGGGCCTCGTTCTTTACGATATTAAATTTGAGTTTGGCTTTAGCGGTGATGAGGTTATCCTCATTGATGAAATCGCATCTGGTAATATGAGAGTATACAAGGATGGGGAATATATTGACCCAATGACTCTTTCTAAATTATTCTTTGCATAAATTCTATACCTATTCGGAGGTAACTAAATGGGCGGCTTTTTCGGCATAACAAGTAAAAAAGACTGTGTGCAAGATGTGTATTTTGGTGTTGACTATCACTCGCACCTTGGAAAATACAGAGCAGGTATGGCAACAGTCGATGAAAATGGAGAATTTGAGAGAGAAATTCATAATATTGAAAATTCTCCCTTTCGCACAAAATTTGATAATATAGCGGCACGACTTAAAGGAAAAGGTTGTATCGGATGTATAAGCGATGCAGACACACAACCTCTTTTAATTCGTTCCAAATTCGGTGTGTATGCTATTTCTATGGTTGGTGTAATTAACAATCACGAGGAAATAGTTACGGATTACTTAAATAACCAATCTGGAATTTTTCAGTGTATGAGTAAAAATCGTATTAACTCTACCGAAATTATTGCTGCCTTAATTGAAGAGAAGGATACCTTTGTAGAGGGCATAGAGTATGCTTGTAAACTTATTGACGGCTCGGTTTCCTTGCTTATTTTAAAAGAAAACGGAAACCTTGTTGTATGCCGTGATAGATTTGGCAGAATTCCCGTTGCAATTGGTCAGAATGAAGATGGTTTCTGTGCTTCCTTTGAATCTTTTGCCTACGAAAAATTAGATTTTCATTATTATAAGGAACTTAAAGCAGGGGAAATTGCCGAAATTTCTCCTAATGAGTATACCGTCTTAAAAGAGGGTACCGATGAAATGAAAATCTGTGCATTTCTGTGGACCTATTACGGATATCCAAATGCTTGTTATGAGGGAATAAACGTCGAAGCTATGCGTATGCGTAACGGTGAAATTCTTGCACAGCAAGAAAGAGAGAACGGTACGCTTCCAAAGGTTGATTACGTTAGTGGTGTGCCTGATTCAGGTACTCCACACGCAATAGGCTATGCAAACGAAAGCGGAAATAAGTTTGCAAGACCATTTATTAAATATACTCCTGCTTGGGCAAGAAGTTTTATTCCTTCTAACCAAGAGGAAAAAAATAAAATAGCAAAAATGAAGCAAGTGCCTGTAAACGAACTTATTAAAGACAAAGACCTTCTCTTTGTTGATGATAGTATAGTAAGAGGCACACAACTTAGAGAAACGGTTGATTTTCTCTATAATAGCGGCGCAAAATCTGTGCATATGCGTTCTGCTTGTCCACCAATAATGTACGGATGTAAATATCTTAATTTCTCTCGCAACACCTCAGATATGGAGCTTATTACAAGAAGCGTTATTGTAGAGCTTGAGGGAGAAGAGGGCCTAAAGTATATTGATGAATATGCGGACGGCTCTACTCAAAGAGGCAAAAAATTGCGAAAAACAATATGCGAGAAGTTGCATTTTGATTCTCTCGAATATCAATCACTTGATGGAATGATTAAAGCAATAGGTATTGAGCCCTGTAAGGTTTGCACTTATTGTTGGAACGGAAAGGAATAAAAGTTATGCATAACAAGTCTAAATCTGAAAGCTATGCAAAGGCTGGCGTTGATATTACTGCAGGTTATAAATCTGTAGAACTTATGAAAAAGCATATTGCCAGAACCAAGAATGAGGGTTGTCTCGATGACGTAGGCGGCTTTGGTGGTTGCTTTGGTTTAAATCTTGACGGAATTAAAGAGCCAGTTTTGGTTGCAGGAACCGACGGCGTTGGAACTAAAATCAAATTGGCAATGCTACTTGATAAGCACGATACAATTGGTATCGACTGTGTTGCGATGTGTGTAAACGATATTATTTGTTGCGGTGCAAAGCCACTTTTCTTCCTTGACTATATTGCTTGCGGCAAAAACTATCCTGAAAAAATCGCCGACATAGTTGGCGGTGTTGCAGAGGGATGTGTTCAGGCAGGTTGCGCTCTTATCGGCGGAGAAACCGCAGAACATCCGGGACTTATGCCAGAAGATGACTATGACCTTGCGGGTTACTGCACAGGTGTAGTTGATAAATCTAAAATACTTGATAACAATAAGGTTTCTGAAGGGGATACAGTTATCGCCCTTGCTTCGACAGGCGTACATTCAAACGGATTTTCCCTTGTTCGTAAGGTATTCGATATTGAAAACTGCGATCTTTCTGCCTACAAAGAGGAACTCGGTGGCAAAACACTAGGAGAAACCTTACTTACACCTACAAAAATATACGTTAAGTCTATGCTTGCGTTAATGAATGAGATTGATGTTAAAGCTGTTTCACACATTACAGGCGGTGGATTTTACGAGAACATTCCCAGAAGTCTGCCCCAAGGCTATTCTGTTAAAATTAAAAGAAACGATATTAAGGTTCTTCCTATATTTGAGCTTATTGCAAAGGTTGGTAATATCCCTGAAAGAGATATGTTCAATACCTTCAATATGGGTGTTGGAATGAGCGTTGTAGTTGCCTCAAAGGATGCCGAAAAGGCAGTGGAAATTTTAAAGGCTAACGGCGAAGACGCTTACATTATCGGTCAGGTTGTTAAATCTGATGAAGGTGTAATAATTGAATAGGTTAGACGAAACAATTCTGTTTCGCCACAAAATCTTTGATTTTGAGACAAATTTTTAATAAAAATTTGTCCTTTTCAATTGCAATGAATGTCGTGCAAAATTAAATTTTAATATTTAATTTTGCTAAAGCCACCTGACAAGTGGCTTGTCAAAACTCTTTTAGAGCGTTTTGACTAACTACAATCATTATAATCGAATAGGAGAGAATTATGTCTAAAAAGGTTTCAATCGGCGTTTTAGTATCGGGTGGCGGTACTAATCTGCAGGCTTTAATTGATGCACAAAGCAGCGGTATACTGAAAAGCGGCGAAATCAAGCTTGTAATCTCTAATAATAAAGATGCTTTTGCACTAACGAGAGCAGAAAAAGTAGGTATTAAAACCGCAGTAGTGGATAAAAACGGAGACACTCCATTTGAGGAGCAAATTATTTCACTGCTAGAAGATAATGAAATAGAAATTATCGTTCTTGCAGGTTTTATGTGCATTTTAAGTGAGAAATTTGTCAAAAAATACGATAAAAAGATAATAAATGTCCACCCATCATTAATTCCGTCTTTCTGTGGTAAGGGCTTTTACGGACTTAGAGTTCATAAAGCCGCACTTGATTATGGCGTTAAGGTAACAGGAGCTACCGTTCATTTTGTTAATGAAATTCCTGACGGCGGCGAGATTATTATGCAAAAGTCGGTTGAAATAGAGGAAAATGATACCCCTGAAATATTACAGAAAAGGGTTATGGAACAGGCAGAATGGAAGATTCTGCCCCTTTCTGTTGAAAAGGTATGTAAAAGTATAGGAAAAGGTGAATGATATGGCATTATACGATTTAAAAACATTACTTAGCGAAAATTCTTACCCCGGTAGAGGTATAGTAATTGGTAAATCTAAGGACGGAAAATCTGCTATGATTGCTTATTTTATAATGGGCAGAAGCGTTAATAGCAGAAACCGCATCTTCGAACGTTTTGACGGTGGTATGAGAACCAAGGCTTTCGATGAGTCGAAACTTTCTGACCCACATCTAATCATTTATAATCCTTATCTTTCTGCTAAAGGCGGTAATGTGGATATTATCACTAATGGTGACCAGACTAATACCATATTCGACTACATAAATGAGGCAAACCATCATTTTGGCTTTGAAGAGGCTTGCGGTGTTCGTGAGTTTGAGGACGACGCTCCTAACTTTACTCCTCGCATTTCAGGAATACTTTATTATTGCTTCCCAAGAAACACCTTTGCTTATAAAATGTCCATTATTAAAAGTGCAAACGGAAGACCTGAAGCATGTAATCGTTATTATTACAACTATGTACCTGAAGACGGTATTGGCCACTTTATTCACACCTATAAATGTGATGGCAATCCAATTCCATCATTCTATGGAGAGCCTGAAGAGGTAGAAATGCCTAATACTGCAAAAGAACTTGCCGACCTTTGTTGGAATAACTTAAACGAAGATAATAAGGTTTCACTTTTCGTACGTCAGATTCCTCTTGACGGTAGTGAACCTACAGAAATAATTATAAACAAAAACAAATAGGGGAGAGAGCTATGAAAGAATTTGAATTAAAATACGGTTGTAACCCCAACCAAAAACCTGCTAAAATTTTTATGGAAGGCGGAGAAGACCTTCCTATCGAAATCCTTAACGGACGCCCCGGTTTCATCAACTTTCTTGATGCTTTTAACTCCTGGCAACTTGTAAAAGAACTTAAAGAAGCTTTAGGTATGCCTGCAGTTACGTCATTTAAGCACGTAAGCCCAACATCTGCAGCAATCGGTTTACCACTCAGCGATAAGCTTAAAAAGGCTTGCTTCGTAGACGATATTGAGGGCCTTGACGAGTCTCCTCTTGCTTGTGCTTATGCACGTGCTCGTGGTACCGACCGCATGTGTTCATTCGGTGATTGGGTTGCCCTTTCTGATGTTTGCGACGTTACTACAGCTCTTATGATAAAACGTGAGGTTTCGGATGGCGTTATCGCTCCCGGATACGAGCCTGAAGCTTTAGAAATTCTCAAATCCAAGAGAAAGGGTACATATAATATCGTTAAAATTGACCCTGACTATGTACCATACCCACAGGAAAAGAAACAGGTTTATGGTATTACCTTTGAACAAGGAAGAAATGAGTTCAAAATTAATAAAGAACTTCTTGCCAATATCGTGACCGATAAAAAGGATATGCCCGAAAGTGCAATTCGTGACCTTATAATTGCTCTTATTACTTTAAAATATACACAGTCTAACTCTGTTTGTTTTGCAGTAGACGGACAAGCTATCGGTGTTGGTGCAGGACAGCAGTCGCGCGTTCACTGCACACGTCTTGCAGGTGGCAAGGCAGATACCTGGCAGCTCCGCCAACACGATAAGGTGTTAAACCTTCCATTTAAGGAGACACTTGGCCGTCCTGACAGAGATAACGTTATCGATGGTTATATCAACCAGAATGAAGAAGACGTATGTGCAGACGGAAATTGGCAGAAATACTTTACTGTTCAGCCTGAGCCATTTACTCTTGCTGAACAAAGAGCATACCTTGATACCATTACAGGTGTTGCCCTTGGTTCAGACGCCTTCTTCCCATTTGATGATAATATTGAACGTGCTAAGAAGAGCGGTGTTTCCTATATTGCAGAGCCGGGCGGTTCTATCCGTGATGACGTAGTAATCGACTGCTGCAATAAGTACGGAATCTCAATGGCATTTACAGGAATGAGACTGTTCCATCATTAAGTCTTTTCACAATAATAAAAAGGAATGAACGCTTTGAACATAATGGTTGTAGGCGGTGGCGGTAGAGAACACGCCATCATTAAAAAACTAAAAGAAAATAAAACTATAGACAAAATTTATGCCCTGCCTGGTAACGGCGGCATGAAGGATGACGCTATCTGTGTAAATGTCGGCGCTAAGGACATTGAAGGTATTACAGAGTTTGCCGTAAATAATAACATTGATTTTGCGGTAGTTGCACCTGATGACCCACTAGTGCTCGGCGCAGTTGATGCTTTAGAAAGTAAGGGTATTCCTTGCTTTGGACCAAAGGCTAATGCTGCTATTATTGAGGGCAGTAAGGTTTTCTCTAAAAATCTTATGAAGAAATACAATATCCCTACTGCAGAGTATGAAGTTTTCTCCGATATTGAAAAAGCTCTTGATTATTTAAAAACTGCACCAATTCCAACCGTTATTAAAGCAGATGGATTGGCGTTAGGTAAAGGTGTTATAATCTGTAATACAAGAGAAGAAGCCTTTGATGCAGTTCGCAGTATGATGATGGATAAGGTTTTCGGAGATAGCGGTAATAATATCGTTATTGAGGAATTTTTAACAGGTCCTGAGGTTTCTGTTCTTTCCTTTACAGATGGCAAAACCGTAGTTCCTATGATTTCCTCAATGGATCATAAGAGAGCCTTAGATAATGATATGGGACTTAACACAGGCGGTATGGGCACTATTGCGCCAAACCCCTACTATACTAAAGAGATAGCTGAAGAGTGTATGGAAACAATCTTCCTTCCTACAGTTGATGCTATGAACAAAGAGGGCAGAACCTTTAAAGGATGTCTTTATTTTGGACTTATGTTAACTCCAAAAGGTCCAAAGGTTATTGAATATAACTGCCGTTTTGGTGACCCTGAAACACAGGTTGTATTACCACTGCTCAAAACCGACCTCTTTACAATAATGAAAGCGGTCAGCGAAGAAAAATTAAGCGACGTTAAAGTAGAGTTCTCAGACGAATCTGCTTGTTGTGTTGTAATGGCATCAAATGGTTATCCGTCAAAATATGAAACAGGCTTTGAAATCAAAATCGATGAAAAAATCGATGCAGACGTTTTTGTTGCTGGTGCAAAAATCCAAGACGGTAAAAAGGTTACTGCAGGCGGTAGAGTACTTGGTGTTACTGCAATAGGTGAAAACCTGAAAGAAGCCGTCAGTAAGGCTTATAAGGAAGTAAATTTCGTAACCTTTGATAATGCATATTATCGTAAAGACATTGGCAAAAGAGCACTTGAAGTAAAATAAGGAGTATATTATGGTATATAGAGTTTATGTTGAAAAGAAAAGAGAACTTGCTCACGAGGCAAAATCTTTACTTTCAGACCTTAGAAACCTTTTAGGACTTAAAAATCTTGAGGATGTCCGCATCTTAAACCGTTATGATGTAGAAAATATCCAAAAAGAGCTTTTTGACTATAGTGTAAAAACTGTTTTCAGTGAGCCTCAGCTTGATATTGCAACCCCTCAGATGCCAAGTGTTACCGATGAAAAGGTTTTTGCGACCGAGTATCTCCCAGGTCAGTTTGACCAGAGAGCCGATTCTGCCGCACAGTGTATACAAATAATCAGTCAGGGTGAGAGACCCCTTGTTCGTACTGCAAAGGTATACATATTAAAGGGCAAATTAACCGATAGCGATATTGAAACTATTAAGAAATATGTTATCAACCCTGTGGAGAGCCGAGAGGCTTCTTTAGAGGAATATGATACACTTGTAAATAAGTACGATATTCCAACCACTGTTGAAACCCTTGATGGTTTTAATAAACTTGACGAAAAAGGACTCGCAGATTTCGTTAATAAATACGGTCTTGCAATGGATAACGATGATATTAAATTCTGTCAGGATTACTTTAAGAGCGAGGACAGAGACCCAACAATCACCGAAATCCGTATGATTGATACATATTGGTCAGACCATTGCCGCCACACCACATTCTTAACAACAATCGAAAAAGCAGAATTTGAGGATGAACTCACTCAAAAAGCATTCGAAGAGTACCTTGACGTAAGAAAGAAACTTGGAAGAACAAAGCCCATCAATTTAATGGATATTGCCACCCTTGCTACTAAATATCTGAATAGTCAGGGCAAGATTCCTAATCTTGATGAATCTGAGGAAATTAACGCTTGTACCGTTAAAATCAAAGTTGATGTTGACGGCAAAGACGAAGATTGGCTTTTACTCTTTAAAAACGAAACTCATAACCACCCAACTGAAATTGAGCCATTCGGTGGTGCAGCTACATGTATTGGCGGTGCTATCCGTGACCCACTTTCAGGAAGGTCTTATGTATATGCCGCTATGCGTGTTACCGGTGCGGCAGATCCACTAAAGCCTGTTGAGGAGACTTTAGAGGGAAAACTCCCACAAAGAAAGATTGTTACAACTGCTGCCGCAGGATATAGCTCTTACGGTAACCAGATTGGTCTTGCTACAGGTCAGGTTGACGAACTTTATCACGATGGTTACGCTGCAAAGCGTATGGAAATTGGTGCAGTTATTGCCGCTGCTCCTGCCGAAAATGTTCGCAGAGAGCGTCCAAGCGACGGAGATATAGTAATTCTCCTTGGCGGTAGAACAGGTAGAGACGGTTGCGGCGGTGCAACAGGATCTTCAAAATCACATACCCTGCAGTCCTTAGAATCTTGCGGCGCAGAGGTACAAAAGGGTAATGCTCCTGAAGAAAGAAAGCTTCAAAGACTTTTCAGAAACAAGAGAGCATCTCAGCTAATTAAACGTTGTAACGACTTCGGCGCAGGCGGTGTCTCTGTTGCGGTTGGAGAACTTGCAGATGGTCTTGTTATTGACCTTAACGCAGTTCCTAAGAAATACGACGGCCTTGATGGTACTGAACTTGCAATCAGTGAGTCTCAGGAAAGAATGGCAGTTGTTGTTGAGGCAAAGGATGTTGACGAATTCAAAGCCCTTGCCGAAAAAGAAAACCTAGAGGCTACTATCGTTGCGGTTGTTAAGGACGAGCCAAGACTTGTTATGAACTGGAATGGCAAGTCAATTGTCAATATTTCAAGAGAATTCCTTAATTCTAATGGTGCGGTAAAGCACACAAACGTTGCTCCAAAAGCACCACAGAATTATAATAAAACTGTTAGCGATGATTTTGAAAAAGAGATTAAAACTCTTGCAAGTGACCTTAACGTATGTTCAAAGAGAGGTCTTTCTGAGAGATTTGACTCTACCATCGGCGCAGGAACAGTTCTTATGCCATTTGGCGGTAAACATCAGTTAACTCCAAATCAGGCAATGGTAAATAAAATTTCTGTAGAAAAGGCTAATACAAAGGCCTGCTCACTTATGGCTTGGGGTTATAACCCATACATTGCAGAAAAGAGCACCTACCACGGTGCATATTTAGCTGTTGTTGAGTCTGTATCAAAGTTAATCGCCGCAGGTGCAAAATTTAAGGACGTATACTTAACCTTCCAGGAGTATTTTGAAAAGCCCAGAAAGGACGCAAGCCGTTGGGGCAAACCTTTTGCGGCACTCCTTGGTGCATTTAAGGCTCAGCTTGATTACGGTATTGCCGCTATCGGTGGTAAAGACTCTATGAGCGGTACCTTTGAGGATATCGACGTTCCTCCAACTCTTGTTTCTTTTGCAGTAACTACCGATAAGGTTGATAATATCATTTCTCCTGAGTTTAAATCTGCAGGACATAAATTGATATTTATTAAACCTGAATATGATGAGAACGGACTTCCTGTGACCGCTTCACAGTTAAAAGTATACGAAAAGGTTAACGAGCTTATCGTTTCTAAAAAGGCTGTTGCCGCTTACACATTAACCTTTGGCGGTATCGCAGAGGCTGTTATGAAAATGGCTTTCGGTAATAAAATCGGCTTTAAGTTTAATAACGCTCTGTCTAATAAAGAAATCTTCGCATATAATTACGGTGGCTTTGTTTTAGAAGTTACCGAAGATGTAGAAATTGGAACAGTTATCGGTGAAACCACAGCCGAAAAGGTTATTGAGTTTAAGGATAAAAAGGTTTGTTTAAGCGAACTTTTAGAACTTTGGGAAAACAAACTTGAGCCTATCTTCTCTTGCAACATTTCTCAGGGCAAGGATAATATTCCTGCATTTGATTACAAGAACGACACAAAACTTGCTCCTAAGATTAAGGTAGCAAAACCTAAGGTTTTAATTCCTGTATTCCCGGGCACAAACTGTGAATACGATACCGCAAAAGCTATGAGTATGGCTGGCGCAGAGCCGGAGATTATCGTTATTAAGAACTTAACCTCTTCTCAGATTGCAGAATCGGTTGACTACTTTGCCGAAAAGGTTAAGTCTGCACAGATGATATTTATCCCTGGTGGTTTCTCAGGTGGAGACGAGCCCGACGGTTCAGGTAAATTTATTACCGCATTCTTCAGAAATGCCGCAGTAAAGAATAACGTTAACGAACTTGTTAAGAATCGTGACGGACTAATGTGCGGTATTTGTAATGGCTTCCAGGCAATTATTAAGTTAGGTCTTGTTCCATTTGGCGAGATTGTTGATACCGATGAGAATTGCCCAACACTGACCTACAATACCATCGGCAGACACCAGTCGAGAATTGTAAGAACAAGAATTGCTTCTAATAAATCTCCTTGGCTGTATGAGTGCGAGATTGGGGATATTTATAATGTTCCAATTTCTCACGGTGAAGGTAGATTCTTAGCAAGTGACGAGGTTATTAAGCAATTAGCAGAAAATGGTCAGATTGCTACTCAGTATGTTGACCTTGATGGCAAACCTACCTCAGATATCAGGTTCAATCCTAATGATTCTGCATTTGCTATCGAAGGTATAACCTCTCCTGACGGAAGAATCTTCGGTAAAATGGGACATTCAGAGCGCAAAGGATATGGTCTATATAAGAATGTTGACGGCAACTACGATATGAAAATGTTTGAGTCGGCAGTTAAATATTTCAGTCTATAATTTAAAAAGATTTGCAAAAGAAATTTTGCAAATCTTTTTGTTTGTCATAAAAACCCTCCTTTTTTCATAAATATTCAGTGAATGAAACTGAAAAGAGGATTAAATATGGCTGATACAAGTATTTATAAGGATATTGAATCAAGAACAGGAGGGGATATATACTTAGGCGTAGTAGGACCGGTACGAACAGGTAAATCCACATTTATAAAAAAATTTATGGATATACTTGTATTGCCTAATATCGAGGAATCTTATATAAGGGAAAGAGCAGTGGATGAATTGCCACAATCCTCATCAGGCAGAACGATTATGACCACTGAGCCTAAATTTATACCCGAAAATGCTGTAAATATTAACCTTGATGACACCTCAAAATTTAATGTCAGACTTATAGATTGCGTTGGATATATTGTCCCATCATCATTAGGATATATCGAGGGCGAAACTCCGAGAATGGTTATGACACCTTGGTACGATGAGCCTGTACCATTTAATATGGCGGCAGAAATAGGAACACAAAAGGTTATAAACGAGCACTCTACAATAGGACTTGTGGTCACAACCGACGGTTCTATAAGTGAAATACCACGTGACGAATATGAAGAAGCAGAAAAAAGGGTAATAAATGAGCTAAAAGCAATAAATAAACCATTCGTAGTTTTGCTAAACTGTATGTATCCTAACAGCCAAGATGCGCTAAACCTTGCAGATAAATTATCATTAAACTATAATGTGCCTGTAATTCCTGTTAATTGCTTAGAACTTGAAGAAAATGATATTAAGAAAATTCTTGGCGGTATACTTTACGAATTCCCGGTAAAAGAAATTTCGGTAGGTTTGCCTCTTTGGGTAAATTCATTAGATACAAGTCATTGGCTTAGAGGAGACCTTACAGATTCAGTAAAAGGTATTATTGATAAAATATCCCACGTAAGAGATTTGAAATTGTTAGAAGATGCCCTTAATAAATCTCAGTATGCAGAATATGCAAAAATAGATACAGTAGATTTAGGTAGGGGTACTGCACAAATCTCAGTTAAATTATTGGGAGACCTATTCTATAAAGTATTAGCGGAAAATACTAACCTTGAAATCTCAAGTGACAGAGAACTAATGGAAACTCTTGTAGAGCTTTCGAAAATGAAGAAAGAATATATGAAGGTTAAAAACGCACTAGATGAGGTTGAAGCCACAGGCTACGGAATTGTAATGCCTGAAATCGAGGAACTGACCCTTGAAGAGCCTGAAATAATGAAACAGGGAGGTCGATACGGAGTAAGACTCAGAGCGTCGGCGCCATCTATTCATATGATGAGGGCGGATATTACAACCGAGGTCAGCCCAATTGTTGGTTCAGAAAAGCAGAGTGAAGACCTAATTATGTATTTACTTAGCGAGTTCGAAGAAAATCCTGTTAAGATTTGGGATTCCAATATCTTCGGTAAATCTTTGCACGAGCTTGTAAATGAAGGGCTGCACACAAAACTTGCCCGAATGCCGCAAGAGGCAAGGATAAGAATCCAGGAAACAATAGAGAGGGTAATAAATGAAGGCTGTAACGGTCTTTTGTGTATCATTATATAGTAAAAAACCGTAGTGCATTGCACTACGGTTTTTTTACTCTTCTTTAATTAAAAGTGCTATATCAGGAATTCCATACGAAACAGAGGTATCAAGATTTTTGATATAATCATTTGCAATTATATAACTGTTTGAAAAATATAGAGGTAGAAGCGTATAATTAGATAAAAGTTGCGTCTGTGCCTCATTAGGCGTCATATTTGTTATACCAAACTGTGACAGATAGGTAGACCAGCTACCGCAAGAGGTGTAAAAGGGAAGAATTAGAACGGTATTTTGAGATAAATCGAAAATATTTTCAGCGGAACTAAGGGTGTTAACCTTTTCGATGTTAATGAATTCGCCTAAGTTTTTCTGCCAGTGTGCCGCTATAGTCTTAGAAACGTCCTCGGTGGTTTTATCTCCGTAGAATTTAAGTGTAATATTAGGTGATTCATTACTTTTTAGAGCTTGGTTATATAGGTTTTGAGCCTCTTCTAAATTGTATGAAATAATATCACTTGCCTTGTGAATTTCACCTAAGTTTAAAGAACCGGGATAAATATGATTTGCAGTTCTGTCAGTGCCGTTAAGGGAAGAAGCTAAATTTTTAATATCAACAGATTTAAGTAAAGCCTGTCTTAATTCTTGAGGCAGGTCGTTGTCGACATAAAGCATGTAGCAAGAGTTTTCTTCATTTATAATTCCCAGATTTAAGTCTTTTGCATTATTGTAAGATTCTTCACTTATATAGGCAAGGTCGGAATTGTATTTGCTAACCGCCTCACTGTTGTCAGAATCGGTACAGGTAAAATAAACACGCATTGAGTTAGCTTCAAATGGGCCTTTAAAATCCAAGTTTTTAGCAAGTCTTATAAGGAACTTGTCCTCGTTATACCATTTTCTAACATAGTATGAACCATTACACAAAAGTGCGTCAATGTTAAGTCCGTATTTTCCTTTGCAGCTTTCAAAGAATTCTTCATTGCAAGGCATTGTAATAGGGGTTGTAAGGGTGTTTAAAAATTCACTGTCTTCATATTCCAACTCAATTTTAAGTATTTTCTCTCCTAAACTGTAAACTCCTAAATTATCGGGAGAAAGTTCTCCTTTTGCGATACTTTTGGCGTTCTTAATAGAATAAAGAAGGGTAGAAAAAGGCGCCTTGGTTTTAGGGTCAATAGCCCGTCTGAAAGCAAAAACAAAATCATCTGAAGTAAGTTCTTGACCATTTTTCCAGGCGGCATCCTCCTTTATGATAAAGGTGTAGGAAAGTCCGTTTTTCTCGTATGACTCTGCCGCAGATGGTACACATTTGCCTTCGGAGTCATATCTCATAAGGCCGTCAAACAAGCATCTGACTGCGGTAATTTCATCCTTTGTGCTCACAAGTTGAGGGTCTAAGGTAGAAGGAATAGAATTAAGTTCAAAATAAATATATGCGTCTTTATAGCTCTCGTTACAAGCCGAAAGGGAAAGACACATTATTAAAACTATAAATACTGATAAAGTCTTTTTTATCATCTTACACATTCCTTATTTTAATATAAATACATTATAATATAACATACTTTTCTTTTCAATATAAAAAATTTTACAATGTGTAAAGAAAATTACTTGACAGATGTGTAAAGAGATAGTATAATAATCACTGTCAAGTGAATTACTTTACAGCAGAGGTGTAATTTTGGCTGAAAATTATTATGTTTCCCAGCTTTTAGACCGTTACGGTTCAATACTCTCAGAAAAACAAAATAGAATACTCGACGGTTATTATAACAACGACCTATCCCTTTCCGAAATTGCCGAAAACGAGGGGATAACTCGACAGGGAGTGCGAGATTTTGTAAAGAGAAGCGAACTTCAACTTTTTGAATTAGAAGAAAAACTCGGTATATGTAAAAGAGCAAAGGAACTTAAAGAACTTGCAGAACAGGTTAAATCGGGTCAACTTGATATAAACAGTATTATAGAATTTAGTGAAAACTTTTAGGAGGTGAGCTTGTGGCATTTGATAATCTGACAGAAAGATTGGGCGGTGTATTTAAACGCCTTCGTTCAAAAGGAAAACTTAATGAACAAGATGTCAGAAACGCAATGAGAGAGGTGCGCCTAGCACTTCTTGAAGCAGATGTTAATTACAAGGTCGCCAAAGATTTTACTAATAATGTTGCCGAAAAGTGTATTGGAGAAAAGGTTATGGAAAGCCTTACTCCCGCACAAATGGTTATAAAAATTGTTCGTGATGAACTTACCGCTTTAATGGGTAGTGAACAAGCAAGGCTTAAATTTGCTAAGAAAATTCCTACTATTATAATGATGTGCGGCCTCCAGGGTTCCGGTAAAACAACCCACGCAGCAAAACTTGCAAAGCACCTCAAATCTAAAGGAAACAGGCCATTGCTTGTTGCTTGTGATATTTATAGACCTGCGGCTATTGAGCAGTTAAAGGTTTTGGGAGAGCAAATTCAGGTTCCCGTTTTTGAACAAGGAACTCAGAAACCTGAAAAAACCGCAGTTGAAGCTGTTAAAATGGCAAGAGATTACGGACACGATTTTGTGATTCTTGATACCGCCGGTAGACTTCACATAGATACTGAGCTTATGGAAGAGCTTTCTCGCATAAATAAAGCGGTAGAGATTGATAACATTCTTTTAGTTATTGACTCTATGGTTGGCCAAGATTCGGTTAACGTTGCAAAAGCCTTTAATGATATTTTAGAAATCGACGGAGTTATTTTAACGAAACTCGACGGCGATACAAGAGGCGGTGCGGCATTATCTGTCAAGGCCGTTACAGGAAAACCAATACTTTTTGCAGGTGTTGGCGAAAAGCTTGATGATTTGGATGAATTTCATCCCGACAGAATGGCATCCAGAATTCTCGGTATGGGTGATATGCTTTCCTTTATTGAAAAAGTCGAGAGTGAAATTGATGAAAAGGAAGCACTAAAAACCGCTAAAAAACTGCAGGAAAACAAATTTGATATGGAAGATTTGCTTTCTCAGTTTGAACAAATAAAGAAGATGGGCTCAATAAAAAGTCTCATATCTATGATTCCCGGAATGGATAAACAGGTGAGGGAAGAGGATATAGATGAAAGAGCAATGCTCAGAACAGAGGCAATTATTAAGTCTATGACCAAAAAAGAGAGGGCTAAGCCCGACATTCTTAATGCATCAAGGCGCAGAAGAATTGCAGCTGGTGCAGGAGTTACTGTTGAAGAGGTAAATAAACTTGTAAAACAGTATGAACAAATGAAAAAAATGTTCCGTCAAATGAATAACTCAAAAGGCGGAAAAAGACGTTTTGGTGGATTTAATCTACCCCCAATGATGTAATAAAAGAGTTATCTCTTTTTATAAGTAAAATATACGGAGGTGTATGTAAAATGGCAGTTAAAATCAGACTTCGCAGAATGGGTGCAAAGAAGGCTCCTTTCTATCGTGTAGTTGTTGCAGATTCAAGATATCCACGTGATGGTCGTTTCATCGAAGAAATCGGATATTATGATCCAACTAAGGACCCTGCAATAATCAAGATTGACGGTGAGAAGGCTAAGAAGTGGATTGCTAATGGTGCTCAACCTACTGACACTGTAAAGGCTATCCTCAAAAAGTCTGAAATTCTTTAATCGGAGGTATTCTTATGCAAGAGTTATTAGTTGCAATTGCTTCAGGTCTTGTTGAGAATCCTGAGCAGGTTACCGTTACCGTTGACGAAGCAAACGAAGAGGGTGTAATTGTATATCATCTTCACGTTGCAGAGAATGATATGGGTAGAGTTATCGGAAAACAGGGCAGAATAGCTAAGGCTATCCGCACTGTTGTTCGTGCTGCTGCTAATCGTAACAACCAGAAGGTAATGGTTGAAATCGACTAATCTTGAGCCGTTTTTACGGCTCAATTAAAGAAACAATCCCCCAAGCAATTGGGGGTTTTTATATAGGAGAGTTTATGAAAAAGGAATTTTTATCTGTTGGAAAAATTGTAGGAACTCACGGTGTTCGTGGTATGGTGCGTATTCAGCCTTGGTGCGATACCCCAGAGTTTTTATGTAGTTTTAAAACAGTATATCTTGATGAAAATGGTGGAAATAAATTACAGCTTATTACTCCAAAGCCACATGGCAATGTTGTTATATCTACCATTAAAAATGTAAACAGTATTGATGATGCTGAAAAACTAAGAAATAAAATTATATATATAAAGCGTGATGACGCAAAACTTGAAGATGACCAATATTTTATTGAAGAGCTAATTGGTTGCGAAGCCATCGATGTGGATACCAACGAATTACTCGGCATTGTTTCGGATGTTTCTCAAACGGGAGCAAATGATGTCTGGCATATAAAAAAGAACGACAAGGAATATCTAATTCCCTGCATTGATGAAGTTGTAATATCGGTAGACATACAAAACAATAAAGTTATAATTAAACAAATGAAAGGCTTGTTTGATGATGAAGATTGATATAATGACACTTTTCCCTGAAATGTGCGAGGCAGTTTTAGGGGAAAGCATTATAGGCCGAGCAAGAAAATCTGAAAAAGTGCAAATAAATTGCGTAAATATTCGTGATTTTTCAGGGAATAAACATAATAAGGTTGATGATACTACCTATGGTGGCGGAATGGGTATGGTAATGTCTGCTAACCCTATTTATAATTGCTTCAATTCCCTTTATGACAAGGATAAAGAAGAAAAGCCACACCTGATATATATGTCGCCAAGGGGAGAAACCTTTACGCAGAAAAAAGCGATTGAACTTGCAAACTACGATCATATTGTTATTTTGTGTGGACACTATGAAGGTGTTGATCAAAGGGTTATTGATGAAATTGTTGATGAAGAAATTTCTATTGGTGATTTCGTTTTAACCGGCGGTGAAATTCCTGCAATGGCAGTAACAGATGCGGTTTGCAGAATGCTTCCGGGCGTTTTGGCAGATGAAGTTTGTTTTACTGAGGAGAGCCATTTTGAAGGCCTTTTAGAGTTCCCGCAGTACACAAAACCAGAGGAATGGATGGGCAGAAAGGTTCCTGACGTTTTGCTTTCGGGCCATCACGAGAATATTGCAAAATGGCGAAGACTAAAAGCGATTGAAGAAACTTATAATCGGCGACCTGATATGTTAAAGGATGCAAAGCTTACAGAAAAAGAGAAAAAATATCTTTTGGAGCTATCTCAAGAAGTTAAATAGACTTGATAAATCTTATAATACTTATTAAGTTTTTGTTGCATTTTGCACAAAAGTCAAAGTTGAATTTAAGCTATGTTTATCAGAAAATTAGAACTTCTCTATTTTTCATTGACTGAAGCATATATTGTGGTATAATAAAGAAAAAGATAACAACTTATACTAAAAGAGGAGTATATTTATGTGCGTTAAAGATGTAGTTATAAATAATCAGGTAGGCCTTCACGCAAGACCCGCAACTTTTTTCATTCAGAAAGCTAATGAATTTAAGTCAACTGTATGGGTTGAAAAGGAAGATAGAAGAGTAAACGCAAAAAGTTTACTTGGCGTACTTTCTCTTGGTATTGTTGGCGGAACAAAAATCAGAATTATTGTTGACGGACCTGATGAGGAAACTGCACTTGATGCATTAGTTACCCTTGTTGAGTCTGAGTTCGCAGAATAGTCAGTTAATTCTTGGCACGGTAGAGATTTCTACCGTGCTTTTTTTATGTCATAAATTCACCTTGTACATAAAATGTAGTGTAGGTATGGAGTGAAGAAAATGAAACGATATGTAATTATCACAGGCACAGTAACCTATGCGATAAGAGGTAGGGATATTTTACGGAAAGAAGGATTTCGCGCCACTGTTGAGAGAAATACCGTTGGAATAGCACGATATGGTTGTGGCTATGGAATTGTGTTAAACGGAAATATCGAAAAAGCAGTTGAAATACTAAACGAAAGCGGAATTAAAATTCTCGAAGTTTCCCCTGTAAACTAAAATACAAAAACGCACAGGTATCCTGTGCGTTTTTAAGTAGGTGTAATAATGATTTATCTTGATAATGCCGCTACGAGCGGCAAAAAACCAAAAGTGGTTATAGATGCCGTTTTAAACGGACTTAAATACTATTCGGCAAACCCTGGTAGGAGCGGATATAAAACTTCGATAGATACTAGCATGGCAGTTTATAGAGTCAGGGAAAAATTATATGAATTTTTTGGCGCAAAAGGTCCTGAAAACGTGTGTTTTACGGCAAATTGCACACATTCTATAAATTTTGTTTTAAATGGTGTTTTAAATAATGGAGACCACGTTATAGTTTCTTCTCTGGAGCATAATGCAGTAATGCGTCCGCTCCATTTTTTAAGGGACAAAAAAGGCATAACCTTTGATGTGGCAGAGGTTGATTTTTTATCCCCTGAAAAAACCTTAGAAAATTTCAAGAAGCTAATAAAACCAAACACCAAACTGATTTTTACAACTCACGGTTCCAACGTTACAGGAACAATTATTCCGATTGAAAAAATCGGCAATTTATGCAAGGAAAAGGGCATTTTATTTGGTGTTGATGCTGCCCAAACCGCCGGAGTTTTAAATATAAATATGAAAAAAATGAATATTGATTATCTATGTGTTGCGGCACATAAAGGCCTTTATGCACCTATGGGTGCAGGTGTTCTTATTGCGAACAAACCCATTGAAAATATAACTGTTTTAGGTGGTACAGGCTCAAATTCAAACCAGATGCAGCAACCTGATTTTTTTCCTGAAAGAATTGAAAGCGGCACTCAAAACGTGCCAACTGTATTAGGAATTGGCGCAGGAGTCGATTTTGTTAAAAATATGGGAGTGGATAACATCTATAAGAAAGAACTAAATCACACTCAATATGTTTATGAAAAACTAAAAAAGATTGGTTGTAAATTATATACTCCTTTCCCTAAAAAAGATCTGTATCTTCCGGTACTTTCTTTTAATTTTAGGGATAAAAACAGTTTGGAAATAGGGGAGTATCTTGGAAAAAAAGGTATAGCCGTGAGAAGCGGTCTCCACTGTGCGCCTTTTGCCCATAGCACTATTGGAACAATAGAGGTTGGAACAGTCAGAATTTCACCTGGAATTTTCAACGGCATAAGCGATTTAGATAGCATAATTAATATATTAAAAAAATATAAATAAATATTGATTAAAAACTAAATGTATGATAAAATATTTATGATAACGAAAAATAAGGGGGTTGAGAATTTGTTAAATGCATTAAGTTCGTTTTTTGATAGCATTTCTTCCTTTTTCAGTCAAATATTTTTCTCAATAATCAACATCCGAATTTTTGATATTATTGATATTCTGATTGTATCCTTTATTATCTATAAGGCTATAGCGTTTATGAGAGAAACAAGAAGCGGACAGCTGGTTAAGGGAATTGGTGTTCTTTTTTTAGTTTTCTTCCTTTCATCAGCATTTAATCTCATTACAATTAAATGGATTCTTGTTCAGATTTTTGATTATGCACTTGTTATTGTGGCTATTGTCTTTCAACCTGAACTTAGAAGAATACTTGAGCGAGTAGGACAAAGCAATATTACAACCATTGGCAAAATGCAAAATTATGATGCGAAGAACAAAGCCATTTCCGACTGCATTGTTTCGGTTTGCAAAGCGGTATCCAATATGTCTGATAAGCGAGTTGGAGCCCTTATTGTGTTTGAGAGAAAAACCATGCTTGGAGAAATAATAAATACAGGCACAGTAATTGATGCTGAGGCATCATACGAAATGATAGGAAACATATTCTTCCCCAAATCTCCTTTGCATGATGGAGCCTTGGTGGTCAGAGAAGGAAAACTGTATGCGGCAGGATGTATACTTCCTTTAACTTCTAACAACGGTTTAAATTCACAACTTGGAACACGTCATAGAGCCGCTATCGGAATGAGTGAAAATTCTGATGCAGTTGTGTTGGTTGTTTCTGAGGAAACAGGAACAATATCTCTTGCGATTAACGGCGCCATTAAGCGTGATTATAACGCCGTAACTCTTAAGGAAGAATTATTTAATCAGTTGCTCACCATAGAGGAAAAGAACAATAATAGTATTGTTCGAAAGTTTTTAGACAGATTTAAGAAAAAAGATTAAGGAGGCTGTAAAATGAAGCGGCTTGAATCATTTTCAATTAGAGAATTGCTTTACAATAAAAAGTTTGCCGTTACGTTTTCTATTGTAACAGCCTTTATAATATGGCTCATTATTTCTCTTTATCAAACTCCTGAAAGAGAACAGACCTTTACCAATGTTCCTTTAACAATCAACACAAAAGGAACGGTTGTTGAAGAACTTGGAATGGGTATTGTCAACGACATTTCTGATGTTGAGGTTTCGGTAACAGTATATGGACCTAACTATGTTGTTAGCTCATTGAACTCAGATGATTTAACGGTTACAGCATCATTGTCTGATGTTACAGAGCCAGGTACGTATGTATTGAGACTTAGTCCGGCAAAATCAAATAAGAGAGAAGATTACAATCTGGTAAACATCTCACCGGCATCTATTACCGCTAAATTCGACTATATTGATACACAGGAATTTGACGTTACACCTCAGGCCGAGGGAGTATCTGCTGTATCTAACCTAATTGCTGAGGCACCTGTTCTTAGTAGCACCGACGATTCTAAGATAACAATTAAGGGCCCTCGAACTGAAATTAAAAAAATTGCCAGTGTGGTGGCGTTTAAGTCGGTTAATAAGGTTTTAGAGTCTACAACCTCATTTGATGCAAGTATAAAGCTTTTGGATGAAGATGGTAATGAACTTGATAAAACACCTTTTGAAATAGAAACCGAAACTGTAAAGATTTCTGTTCCTATTTCAAAAAAAGCAACCTTCAAGCTTGAAACAACCTTTACAAATGCACCTTCCGATGATGCAAAGAATAATCTTAACATTAAGCTTGATGTAGATTCAATTACGGTTATCGGACCACCCAATACTATCGATGGTATGCAAAATGTTGCACTTTCACCCATTGATTATACTCAGATTTCAAAATCTAACGGCAAATTCAATCTCACCCCTGTTTTCCCGGATGGTGTAAAGAGCCTTGACAATGTTGAGCAGATTGTTGCGGAGATAAATACATCTTCTCTTTCTGAGCGTACGTTTAATATTTCCAATGTTGAATTTATTAATAAGGCAGATTCAATTACGACTGCCAGTGCAACAAATATTAAAAACGTGAAAATTTGTGGTCCAAGTAGGGTATTAAGAAATCTTACCGAAGATGACTTTAAGGCGGTTATTGACCTTAAAGGAAAAGCAAAAGGTGAGTACACAATGAATGTTACTATTACTTGTCATTCTAACCCTGTTGTTTGGCAGGTAGGCAAATATACAGTTAGCGTTACGTTGAATTAAAGTAAAAGGGATTTCGTTTGAAATCCCTTTAGTTTTAGCAGAATATCATTTCACACATATAATGTTTTGAGGTGATATTATGATTGAGTCCATAATATTTTTGTTTGTTTTCTTTCTTAGTGTTATTGGCCTTAGCGAACTGATACATACCGTTTGGATAGGACTTATCAAACCTAAAGCCAAACCTAAAAAAATACTTTTATGCGTTTTATTCGGCGAATTTGCCGACCTTCAGTTGCGAACAGCCTATGAGGAAATGCTTTGGCACGGAAAAGCTTATGCCGATGAACTTATAGCAGTAGATTTAATATCTGATGAAGCAGTTTCACAACGAAGCATAGAATTCGCAAAAAACAAAGAAATTAAAATTATAAAAACAGATGAGTTATCTAAAATCAATATTACGGAGTTTTAAATGGAAAACAGTGTAGAAATTAAAGGGATAGTTGAAAACGTTACATATAGAAATAGGGATAACGGATATACTGTTGTGAAGATAAAGGCGGGTAAGGAATATATTACCGCCGCAGGAATTATGCCTTATCTCAGTGATGGTGACTCTGTTACTCTTTATGGTGACTATGTGGTTCATTCTGTCTATGGCAGACAGTTCAGGGTTGATGCCGCAGAGGTAAGTGCCCCCCAGAGTCAGCTGCAAGTTCTAAGATTTTTATCAAGTGGTGCGATTAAAGGTGTGGGTCCGTCTACTGCCGCAAAAATTGTTGAAAAATTTAGAGAAGATACCTTAGATGTTATTGAAAATTCTCCCTTGGAGCTTGCAACCATAAGAGGAATTTCTGAGGAGAAAGCCTTTGCTATTTCAGAAGAATATAAAAAACAATATGGTGTAAGAGATATAATGTTAGCATTATCCAAGTTTAAAATTACACCTAATGAGGCGGCTAATATATTTAGACAGCTTGGCTCTAACTGTGTAGAACTTGTAAAATCTAATCCATACCTTTTATGCGTAGAAGGCATAGACTTTCCTTTTGAACGAGCCGAAGAAATTGCTGAGAGCTTTAATATTTCCCGGGAAAATACCCACAGACTCTCGTCGGGCATTGAGTTTGTCCTCAGAAGGAATCTCCTTAACGGTCATACTTGTCTGCCTAGACCTAAGCTAATTGATGTTTCTATAAAGCTTCTGGATGTAAATAGAAATTTACTGGAAGATACATTAGACAAAATGCTTGATTCATTCCTTCTGGCTGAAAAGCAGATAGGTAAGGAAGAGTTTATATTCCTTAACGATTATGCGGCTGCAGAGGAGTTTTCGGCAGCAAAGCTTAAAGCATTGGTTAGGAACAACACACCTCTTATGCCAATTTCTCCTGTAGAGATGAAATTTGTAGAAGCAAAACTAAATATAGCTTTTGATAAAAAACAAATTGAAGCAGTAAACGAGGCTATGAACAGTGGGGTTTTTGTTCTAACAGGAGGTCCAGGAACAGGCAAAACAACAACCCTTAACGCAATTATCAGCGTCCTGTCGGGTAGAGGGAAATCTATTGCTCTTGCGGCCCCCACGGGACGAGCCGCCAAACGAATGACCGAGCTAACCGGATATGAAGCAAAAACAATTCATAGACTATTAGAGGTCGAATGGGGAGAACAGGATAAGATAACTTTCGGTAAGAATAAGAAAAATCATCTTGATTTTGACGTAGTTATCATTGATGAAATGTCTATGGTGGATATCCTCCTTTTGCGAAGTCTTTTAGAAGCAATAAGAATTACCACAAGAATTATATTTGTCGGCGATTCTGACCAGCTTCCAAGCGTTGGCGCAGGTAACGTTTTAAGTGATATTATAAATAGCGAGGTTGTACCTTTCGTAAAGCTTGACAAGGTCTTTAGACAAGCCGAAGAAAGTACAATTGTTACAAACGCACATAAAATTATTAAGGGGGAAATTCCTGACTTTAAGGAAAATAGCTCAGATTTCTTCTTTATTCGAAAAAGTAGTCCGTGGGCAGTTGATCAGGCTGTATTAGAACTTTGTACAAACCGACTGCCTGGGGTCTATGGACTTGATCCAATGACCGACATACAGGTTTTATGTCCATCGAAAAAATTAGAATCAGGTACATTGAACCTTAATAAAATTTTGCAGGAAAGCCTTAACCCGTATGATAAAAAATCGCCTGAAATTTATTACAAAGGAATTCCATTCAGACAGGGCGACAAGGTGATGCAGATTAAAAATGATTACGATGTTTCCTGGACAAAAGAGGATGGCGAAATAGGCAGCGGTGTATTCAACGGAGATATTGGATTTATCCGTGAAATCAACAAGCGTGACGGACTTATAAGGGTGCAGTTTGATGATAAAATTGCAACATATTTCGACACCGATTTGAGTCTGCTTGAACACGCCTACGCCGTAACTGTCCACAAAAGCCAGGGAAGTGAGTTTGATTGTGTGATTTTGCCACTAATCGACACTCCACATCAACTTAGATACAGAAATCTTCTTTATACTGCCATTACCCGTGCTAAAAAGCTTTTAATTGTTATAGGTAGTAGAGAAGTATTTTGTGCGATGGCGGAAAATGATAGAAAAACCCTTAGATATTCGGCGCTTTCGCACCTTTTATGTGGTGATAAAAATGAAGATTATTGATGCGGTGATAGACGCACTGTATCCGAGAAGATGCGCATCCTGTCAAGAAATAACCATAGATGGTGGCGTTTTGTGCATTGATTGTGCCGAAAAACTTGAAAGGGTAAAAACTCCGATTTGTATAGAATGTGGCAATTTTGTCAAAGAATGTGAGTGTGATACTTTTATTTATCACTTTGACGGTATAGTAGCTCCCTTTAAAAACAAAGGAGTTACAAAGGATATGGTTTATAATTTTAAATTCCATAAAGACTATTCGGCTGTCGACTATATAGTAGAAAATATGGCAAAAAGTATTGCCGATAGTTATGATGATGTAAATTTCGACTTTATCTCCTTTGTTCCTAAATTTAAAAAGGAATTTAATCAGTGCGAGATTTTATCAAAAAGACTTTCAAGAATTTTAAATATTCCTTTAAAAACCAATAGTTTAATTAAAACCAAGGCAAATCAAGTTCAACACAATATTTCGCTAAACGAACGCTTTGGTAACGTACAGGATGCCTACAGAGCGTGCGAAAATTTAAAAGGACAAACTGTCCTGCTTGTTGACGACATTAAAACAACAGGAGCCACGTTAAACGAGTGCGCAAAAGAGCTTAAATTTTCCGGTGCGAAAAAGGTGTATTGCGTTACCGCACTCATCAGATAAATAATTTCTTGAAACAAACCCCAAAATATTATATAATCTTTTTAAAGAGGTGAGATAATGGCATTAGAAATAGGTTTAGACCTTGGCACTTATAAAACTGTTATTTATTCAGGCGGAAAAGTCGTTTTGGAAGAGCCTACAATCGTAACGGTTGATAGTGATACCTTTGAACCGGTATATTTTGGTGAAAAAGCAAAATCTTCACTTGGAAGAACACCTGATATGCTAGCATGTATCAGACCTATTGAAAGTGGTGTTATTTCTGAATATGATATTGCCCTTTCGATGCTTAAGGAATATATGTCCAAGGCTTTTGGAAATAAAATTATTAGACCCAAAATCATTGCCTGCCTTCCAACAGGACTTTCAGAGCTTCAACATCATTCTCTGAAGCAACTCATTGAGGAGAGTGGCGGAAGAAGTGCATCAATTGTTGAAACACCAATAGCAGTTGCCTTAGCCGCAGGAGTTGACTTTGATGAACCAAAGGGCAGTATGGTAGTTGATATCGGATTTGGCACAACAGACATAGCTGTTATTTCGCTTGGAAACATTGTTCAATGTGATTCTTTTAAAACGGCATCCTACAATTTTGACGAAGCTATAATCAAGTATGTTCGTAGGGTTTATAATATCGAAATAGGGGAGCTTGCTGCCGAAAATATAAAGATGCAAATTGGTAGTGTTGTAAAACGTTCAATGGAAATTACAATGGTAGCAAGAGGAAAAAATCTAATAACCGGTATGCCACAAACCTTTGAAATAACGTCTGAAGAGTTGTTTGAGCCTTTATTTGATACTGCGATTACCATTTGCAATGCGGTTAGAAAGGTTATGGAAAAAACCGACCCTGATATGCTTTCAGATATAACCGAACAGGGTATTTTCCTTGCAGGCGGCGGTTCACAGATTAACGGTATGGCAGAGCTTTTAGAAGATTTTCTTGGTGTGAAAATCAACTTACTTTCCGACCCATCCCATTCTGCAATTAAGGGCGTATCCACAGCTTTTAGAAATCCAAGGCTTATTAAAAGCGTGGATTATCAAATGCGTTCAATAAAAGAACTCACCATTGAGAATATTTAAAAAAGTGCTTGACATTTTTAATATTTGGTGTATAATGTATTAGACAACAAAGTAGAGCATTGCTGTTCTCACCCTCAAGGCTTACTAAAAGGGTTAATAAGTTTTACGCCTATCGGGTGTATTTTGCTTATTATGCGGACAGTGTTATGCTGTCCGCTTTTGTTTTATGATTTTTGGAGGTGTTAATTATCAGCAGCAAAGATATTCCAATCAACGAGCAAATCACTTTTAAAGAGGTTCGTGTTATAGATGCGGATGGTTCTCAGTTAGGTATTTTACCTATTAAGGAAGCCCTTGATGCCGCTTATGACAGAGACCTTGACCTTGTAAACGTTTCTCCAAACGCTAATCCACCTGTTTGTAAAATTATGGATTACGGCAAATACAGATTTGAAATTGCTAAGCGTGAAAAAGAAGCTAAGAAAAATCAAAAGGTTATTGAAACAAAAGAGATTAGACTCGGACTCAGCATTGATAAACACGATTTTGAAACTAAGGGCAATCACGCTAAACAGTTTTTAAAATCAGGATGCAAACTAAAGGTTTCTATCCGTTTTAGAGGTAGAGAACTTGGACATCCCGAAATCGGCCTTGATATTATGGCTAGATTTGCTGAATATTGTAGTGAATATTCTGTGGTTGAGAAACCTGCAAAAATGGAGAGCAGAAATATGTTAATGTTCTTAGCTCCCAAGACAACGAAATAGTTATTAAAATCTTTAAGGAGGATTTAAAATGCCGAAAATTAAAACTCATAGCGGTGCTAAAAAACGTTTTAAGCTTACCAAGACCGGAAAGGTAAAGCGTGCACACGCATACAAATCACACATTCTTAACAAGAAAACTACAAAGCGTAAGAGAAATTTACGTAAGACAGTTGTTGCTGACGTAACTAATGTAGCAAGCGTAAAGAAAATGATTCCTTACAAATAAACTTAGAATATACGGAGGATTTATAAATGGCTCGTGTTAAAGGTGCGTTATCAACACGCAAAAGAAGAAATAAAACATTAAAACTTGCCAAAGGTTATTTTGGCGCAAAATCAAAGCTTTTCAAGACTGCTAAAGAAGCAGTTATGAAATCAGGCAACTATGCTTATGTTGGCCGTAGATTAAAGAAGAGAGACTTCCGTCGTCTTTGGATTACTCGTATTTCTGCAGCTGCAAAAATCAACGGTATGAATTATTCTACATTTATGAACGGTCTTAAGAAAGCCGGCGTTGCTATTAACCGCAAAATGCTTGCAGAACTTGCTGTAAGCGATGCTGCTGGTTTTGCATCTCTTGCAAAAACCGCAAAGAAAGCTTTAGAGAAATAAACAATCAAAGACCGAGGTGCGCCTCGGTCATATTTTTTGTAGTAGGTTTGGTCAGATTATGAAAGAATTTGTTAGAATAACAAGCAAGGAAAATTCACTTATTAAGTCCATAATTTCGCTTCAAAACAGTAGTAAAACCCGAAGAGAAAATAATCAGTTTGTCTTGGAGGGATTAAGACTCTGCCGTGATGCGATGTATAACGACTATAAAATCTCAACCTTTGTTGTTAGCGATACGGCATATGATAAGCACAAAGTCGATGTTTTAGAAATTGGTGAAAAGTCTGAGAATTTATACATAGTTCCTGATACACTGTTTAAGAAATTTTCTGACACAGTATCTCCTCAGGGACTGCTTTGCCTTTGCGAGATTCCTGACTTTCAGAAAATTCCTGTTGCAAAAGACGGGAATTTTGTAGCCCTTGAAAACCTTTCTGACCCTTCCAACATCGGCGCTATTGCCCGTACTGCTGAGGCAATGGGAATAAATGGAATTTTCATATCAAGAAGTAGTTGTGACCCGTTTAGCTCTAAGGCCTTAAGGGCTTCTATGGGTGCGCTTTTGCGAATACCTGTTATTGTATGTGACAATTTGGTTGATACTCTCAAAGGACATAATTTGAGGGTATATGCTTCAGTTGTAAACAGAGATGCAACAGATATAACAAAAGTTAATTTCCAAAAAGGAAGCGCTGCCCTTATTGGTAATGAAGCCAACGGGCTTTGTGAAGAAACAATAAATTATGCCGATGAAAGAATAACTATAAAAATGTCAGGAAAGGCAGAATCTTTAAATGCCGCCGCCGCAGCTTCTATAATTATTTGGGAGATGTGTAAGTAGTAATGATTTATTGGATTTGGCTTGCCGAACAAATCGGCTACGGCTCATTAAAAGCTAAAGCTTTAATCGACATCTTTGGTAGCGCAAGAGAGGTTTACGTTTCTGATGAAAACAAACTCTCTTCATTAGGTTTTCTAACAAGCAGTGAAATTACAAAACTAAAACAGAAGAGCCTTGTTAAAGCAAAGAAAATCATTGACCAATGTAATAGTAGCAATATCGGTATTGTAACCTTTGATGATTTGCGCTTTCCTGAAAGACTAAAAGAAATCTCGAATCCGCCTATGTGCCTCTATTACAAGGGCGAATTTTTTGATTTTGATAATATGCCTTGCGTATGTCTTGTTGGTCAGCGTGAGGTTTCTGAATATGGAAAACTTGCGGCGTGGTCGCTTTCTGCCCGTTTGACATTAGGTGGTATAACAGTTATTAGCGGTGGAGCTAAAGGGACCGATGCTGCAGCCCATAAAGGAGCATTAGACGTTGGCGGTAAAACGGTGGCGTTTCTTGCTTGTGGGATAAATTATTCTTATCTTAAAGCAAATCAAGATTTAAGAGAACAAATTTCTAAAAATGGTTGCCTTATCAGCGAGTTCTCGCCAAACACAGGTGTACTTAGAAATAGTTTTAGCATAAGAAACAGACTTATGTCCGGTATAACACTGGGAACGGTTGTGGTTGAAGCACCTAAGACAAGCGGCGCTTTAATTACTGCAAAACATGCTTACGAGCAGTCAAGAGATGTATTTGTTATAACATCTAAACCGGATGACCCCAATTATGCAGGGAACAACGCACTTTTGCGGGATGGCGCAAAGCCTGTTTTTGATGCAGATGACATATTTAATGAGTATTATAGTACTTTTAGTAATATAATCAATAAAGAGAATGCTAAAAAGGTTAACCTATCAAAATTATACCAAAAACAGTCACAAAATACTGTTTCACAGGTTAGCAAGACAAAAAATACAAAAAAAGTTAAAAAAAATATCGTAGAAGGTCTTTCAAAAAATGCAAAAATAGTGTATAATTTTATAAATATGGATATTTTTACTGTTGATGACCTTTCAGGGTGCGAAATATCATTTGATGATATTTTAGTTTCCCTTACCGAACTTGAATTGTTTGGCTATATTAAGGCAATTCCCGGCGGTAGATATTCTATAAAGGAATAGGTTAGGCGAAACAATCCTGTTTCGCCACAAAATCTTTGATATTGAGACAAATTTTTATTAAAAATTTGTCCTTTTCTATTGCAATGAATGTCGTGCAAAATTAAATACGATAATTTAATTTTGCTAAAGCACTTGGAAAGTGGCTTGTCGAAACGCTTTTTGAGCGTTTCGACTAACTACAATCATTATTATATATTAAGGAGAATGGCATTGTCTAAACTAGTAATTGTTGAGTCCCCTTCAAAAATTAAAAGTATAAAGAAGATTTTAGGAAACGAATATGATGTTATGGCGTCTAAGGGACATATAAGAGATTTACCAAAATCCACCCTTGGTGTTGACGTTGAAAACGGATATAAACCTAAATATATAAATATGGCAGATAAAAAGGAGCTAATTAAGCAACTTCAGCAAGCTGCTTCAGACTGCGACCAGGTTTATCTTGCAACCGACCCTGACCGAGAGGGCGAGGCAATAGCCTGGCATTTAGCTCAGCTTTTATCATTAAATCTTAACGAGGCAAACCGTGTTGCTTTTAACGAAATCACCGAAAGCGGTGTTAAGTTTGGTATGGCATCACCTCACAAGATAAATCTTGACCTTGTTGATGCACAACAGGCAAGAAGAGTTTTGGATCGTATCGTTGGCTATAAGCTTAGTCCATTCCTTTGGAAGAAGGTAAAAAGCGGTCTTTCTGCAGGAAGAGTTCAGACTGTTGCGCTTCGCTTAATCGTTGATAGAGAAAGAGAAATTGAAAATTTCAAATCTGAAGAGTATTGGACCATTGATGCTAAACTGTTGTCAGGTCGTAAAACCTTTAAAGCTGCTCTTTACGGCACTTGCGATGAAAAGAAAATAGAAATTGAAAACGAGTCAATGGCAAATGAAATTTTAGAAAAGCTATCTGGCTCTGATTTTGTTGTTTCAAAGGTTAAAAAGGGTATAAGAAATAAGAGACCTGCTCCTCCTTTCATTACCTCAACCCTTCAGCAAGAGGCTTCTCGTAAAATTAATTTCACAGGACAAAAAACAATGAGAATTGCTCAGCAGCTTTATGAAGGTGTTGACGTTAAAGGCTCTGGCTCAACAGGTTTAATTACCTATATGAGAACCGACTCGTTACGAATTTCAGACGAAGCGAGAAAAGCAGGTAATGGTTATATTTTAAAAACATATGGAGATAAATATCTCCCTAAAACCCCTAATGTTTATAAAACTAAAAACGGTGCCCAGGATGCTCACGAGGCAATCAGACCTACTAACGTATATCTGACCCCTGATAGCCTTAAAGATAGTCTTACAACCGACCAGTATAAGCTTTATAAACTTATATGGGAACGTTTTGTTGCTTCACTCATGGCAAATTGTGTTCAAAATACTGTGGCTGTAGATATTAAAGCCTCAGATTATCTCTTTAAAGCAAGCGGATATTCTGTTAAGTTTGACGGTTTTACCGTTTTGTATGAAGAGGGCAGAGATTTTGAGTCAGAAGATAATACAAATCTTCCTGAAATGAAGGAGGGAGACCTTTTAAAGCTTAAAGAACTCACACCTAATCAGCATTTCACTCAGCCCCCTGCAAGATATACTGAACCCACGCTTATTAAGGCCCTTGATGATAACGGGATTGGCAGACCCTCTACCTATGCTCCCATTATATCTAACATTCTACAAAGAGAGTATATTGAACGAGATAAAAAGTCATTAAAGCCAACCTCACTTGGTATGGTTGTTGTTGACCTTATTGTTGAATATTTCAAAAAAATTGTTGACGTTAAGTTTACTGCCGAGATGGAAACCAATCTTGATAAGGTTGGCGTTGGTGAACTTAACTGGACAGAAACTATAGATGATTTTTATAAAGACTTTGAAAGTCTTCTTAAAAAGGCAGAGGACTCTCTAACCGGTAAAAAGGTTAAAGTTCCTGCGAAGGAAACCGAGATTAAGTGTGATAAGTGCGGAAGAAATATGGTTATTAAGAGTAGCCGTTTTGGTAAATTCCTTGCTTGTCCAGGTTATCCTGAGTGTAAAAACACTAAGCCGGTTCCCGAGGATGAGGTTACAGTACCTTGCCCTAAATGTGGCTCAAAGCTTGTTAGAAGAGTTTCTAAAAAAAGCGGCAAGAAATTTTACGGCTGTACAAATTATCCGACCTGTGATTTCGCTTCTCCCAATGCACCAACAGGAGAAATCTGTAAGGAGTGCGGCGGTTTCATTTTAAGCGGTATCAGAGGCAGAAAATACTGTATGAACAGTGAGTGCCCCACAAGAACAAAGACTGAAAAGAAGAGCAAATAGAATGGAAAGTATTAAGGTTATAGGTGCAGGTCTTGCAGGCTGTGAAGCGGCAATTACTATTGCAAATGCGGGTATTCCCGTAGAGCTTTATGAGATGAAGCCAAAAGAAAAAAGCCCTGCACACAGTACGGATTTATTTGCTGAGCTTGTCTGTTCTAATTCTTTAAAGGCAATGCGCACCGCATCTGCAGCAGGTCTTTTAAAAGCTGAAATGCGTGAGCTTTCTTCTATTTGTCTTGAGAGTGCAGATAAATGTAGCGTAGCTGCAGGCGGCGCTTTGGCGGTTGACAGAGAAAAGTTTTCTTCTTATATTACCGAAAAAATCAAATCTCACAAGCTAATTACAGTTATAGAGGAAATTGTAACAGAAATTCCAAAGGACTCTATTTGTGTAATTGCAACAGGCCCACTAACCCACAATAAATTAGCACAGGATATCATCAAAACCTGCGGTAAAGAAAATCTTAGTTTTTATGATGCGGCGGCTCCCATTGTAACAAAAGAAAGTATTGATATGAATATTGCTTTTGCCGCTTCAAGATATGGCAAAGGAGAGGACGATTATATCAATTGTCCTATGAACAAGGAAGAGTACGAGCTTTTCTATAACGAGCTTATAAATGCCGAGACTGCACCGATCAAGGATTTTGATAAGCCGGTAACAGTTTATGAGGGTTGTATGCCGGTTGAGATTTTAGCTAAAAGAGGAGAGGACTCTATTCGATTTGGACCTCTAAAACCTGTGGGCCTCAGAGACCCAAGAACTGATAAAAGACCCTGGGCTGTAGTCCAGCTTAGAAGTGAGAATAGCGAGGGAACACTCTATAATTTAGTTGGCTTTCAAACTAATCTTAAATTCCCTGAGCAGAAAAGAGTTTTTTCCTTAATTCCCGGACTAAAAAATGCCGAATTTGTAAGATATGGTGTTATGCATAGAAATTCCTTTATAGATTCTCCAAGGCTTCTTAATAAAAACTTGTCATTAAAGAAGAATGAAAATGTCTTTTTTGCAGGTCAAATTACAGGTGTCGAGGGCTATATGGAATCTGCGGCTTGCGGAATTATGGCAGGAATAAACGCAGTTCGTCGCTTTAAAGGCGAAGAGGAATTTGTATTGCCAAATATTACAATGATAGGTAGCCTTATCAATTATATTTGCGATGAAACAGTCTCTAATTTTCAACCAATGGGCGCAAATTTCGGTATAATTCCCCCATTAGATGAACACATACGAGACAAAAAGGAACGTTATCAGGCATTAGCCGAGCGTTCATTAAACTATTTTAAGGAGTTAAAATGATGAGAATTGCTGTCGATGCCTTCGGAGGAGATAATGCACCACTTGAAATATTAAAGGGTGCCGCAATGGCAGAAAAAGAATATGGCTTGGATATAATTCTTTGCGGAAGCGAAGAAGAAATAAAGAAGTGTATTGAAGAAAATAATATCACATTTAACAAGCTAAATATTGTTGATGCCCCTGACGTTATCTCAATGCACGATGAACCAACATCTTTACTTAAAGCTCATAAGAATTCCTCAATGGCGGTTGCTTTTAAAACTGTAGCAGATGGAGAGGCAGATGCTTTTGTTTCTGCAGGTTCAACAGGAGCTGTTGTTGTAGGCGGCACTTTCATTATTAAACGTATAAAGGGCATTAAACGTCCTGCACTTGCGGCAATGCTTCCTGCAGGAAATAAATATACAATGCTTATGGACGTAGGTGCAAATGCAGATTGCAGACCAGAAATGGTTAACCAGTTTGGCATTATGGCGTCGGCTTATCTTAAAAAGGTTGAGAACATAGAAAACCCCAAGGTTGCCCTTTTAAATATTGGAGCAGAAGATACTAAAGGTGGCGAACTTCAAAAGGAAACCTTTAATCTTCTGAAAACCGCTCCAATAAACTTTGTTGGTAACGTTGAGTCAAGAGATTTGCTTAATGGCGACTGTGATGCAGTTGTAACCGATGGTTTTACAGGAAATATTGCTTTAAAGCTTATCGAAGGAACAGCAAATACATTGTTTTCAATGTTGAAACCTATATTCACTAAAAATCTTTTAACAAAATTATCCTTCTTAACTTTAAAGGATGGACTTAGAGGAATAAAGAGAAAGATGAGTGCAGACGAGGTAGGTGGCGCACCACTACTCGGAACTAAAAAGCCTGTTTTCAAGGCTCATGGCAGTTCAAAAGCAGTTGCCTTTAAAAATGCAATTCATAAAGCAGCTCTATTTGCAGAGAATGATGTTATCGGAACAATAGAAAATAGTTTTTCACAAGAGGGTTAAAAACAAATGTCAGAACTTGAAGAAATTTTAGGTTATAATTTCAAAAATCCTGAACTTTTAAAAAATGCACTTACACATTCTTCATATGCCAATGAAACTCATTCACACTTTGGTTCAAACGAGAGATTAGAGTTTTTAGGAGATTCTGTGCTTTCATTAATTGTCTCAGAATATATTTACAAAAATTTCAAAAATTTGCCAGAAGGGGAGCTTACAAAACTCAGAGCATCTCTTGTTTGTGAAAAATCACTTTGCGGTTTTTCCAAAGAAATGCGACTTGGAGATTTCCTGTTTTTAGGTAAAGGAGAACAGCATAATCACGGTAATGAGCGCTCTTCGATTTTAGCGGACGCTTTTGAAGCGGTTTTAGCAGCTATATACCTTGATGGCGGCTTTGAGATAGCCAAAAAGCACGTAATGAGGTTTATATTACCTGAACTTAAAGACCGTGACGACGAGGTATTTAAAGATTATAAAACCTGTTTGCAAGAGGTAATACAAAAAAATCCTGAGGAAAGACTAGTTTATGTTCTGTCTAACGAATCAGGTCCCGACCACGATAAGCGATTTACAGTTGAAGTGCATCTGAACTCCAACGTAATTGGATCAGGCGAAGGTAAAAGTAAAAAACAGGCTGAGCAAGAAGCCGCAAGACAAGCCTTGCTACTTATGGGAATAGAGGTATGAGTCACGCTAATATTTCCATATTTGTGCCACATTTAGGTTGCCCCAATAAATGCAGCTTTTGTAATCAGTGTCATATTACCGGCAAGGTAGAACAACCTACGCCGTCTGATATTGATATTGCGGTAGAAAAAGCAATGTCTTCAAAAAACTATTCTAACGAGGATACTGAAATTGCCTTTTTTGGCGGAAGTTTTACGGCAATAGATAGAGATTATATGGTATCTCTCTTAAATGTCGCAAGCAAATATGTGAAGAATAATACCGTCAAGGGTATCAGAATTTCTACCCGTCCAGATTACATAGATGCAGAAATTCTTGATATTTTAAAATCATATGGTGTTACCGCAATTGAGCTTGGAGCTCAAAGTATGGTTGATTCTGTTTTAGATAAAAATGACAGAGGACATAAGGCTGAGGATGTAGAAAAAGCATCAAAGCTTATAAAAGATTACGGCTTTGAGCTTGGCCTTCAGATGATGACAGGCCTTTATACCGACACAAACGAGGGTAGCTTGTACACCGCAAAAAAAATAATAGAGCTTAAACCTAAAACTGTCCGTATATATCCCACAATAGTTCTTGATAATACTCGCTTAGCTGAACTTTTTAAGACAGGAGAATATATACCTCAAACAGTGGATGAAGCGGCTCAGCTTGTTGTAAGTTTAACAAAAATGTTTGAAAACAACAATATTTCTGTTATAAGAGTTGGACTTCACACTATAGATGAAGATTCTTATGTAGCGGGGCCTTGGCACGCCGCTTTTGGAGAACTTTGCGAGTCTATTAAGTATTATGAACTAATAACAAGTAAACTTGAAAAACAGGGTACATACAATGTCTTTGTTAATGATAGCGAGATTTCCAAGGCTATAGGTCAGTCAAAAAGTAATATAAAAAAGCTCAATGAATTGGGCATTAAAGTAAAGATAATGGGGGATAAAGCCCTCGATAAGTATGAAATTAAAGTAAGGGAAGTGAAATAACCGGTGCTGCTTACATCTATACAAATACAGGGATTTAAATCTTTTGCTGATAAGACTGTGTTAAAATTCGGCAGAGGAATAACTGCAGTTGTTGGACCTAACGGAAGCGGAAAAAGTAATATTTCCGATGCAGTCCGTTGGGTACTTGGTGAACAATCTACAAAGAGTCTTCGTGGACAGTCAATGGAGGATGTAATATTTGGCGGAACGTCAGAGCGCAGACCTCACGGATATTGCGAGGTAACACTAAATATTGATAATGCCGATAGATCACTGAATTTTGATAATGATTCGGTTGCGGTTACTCGAAGATATTACCGTTCTCACGAAAGCGAATATTTAATTAACGGTAGCGTTGTACGACTAAAAGATGTACACGAGTTATTTATGGATACAGGTCTCGGTAGAGACGGTTACTCTATGATAGGTCAAGGCAAAATTGACAGTATCATTAGCTCAAAATCTCAGGAGCGTAGAGATATTTTTGAAGAAGCTTCCGGAATTTCAAGATACAGATACAAGAAAACCGATGCCGAGCGAAAACTTGCCGCAGCCGATGACAACCTTGTTAGACTTTTAGACATTTTAAAAGAGCTTGAATCAAGAATTGAACCATTAAAGGCACAAAGCGCTAAAGCTGAGAAATTTTTAGAACTTGCAGAAAGCAAAAAACAATTAGAAATTGGTCTTTGGCTTAATATTCTGGAAAATTCTAAAAACACTATAAAAGAGCAGGAAAATAAAATTTCAGTTGCTCAGCTTCACTATAAAGAAATTGAAAATAAACTTTTACAGTTTGATTTGGAAGCAGAGAAAAATTCTGCTGATTTTGCACGCTTTTCTGCCGAAATTGATGACAGAAGACAGAGAATTTCTGAATATAATGAGAACGTTGCCAAACTTTACGGCGACATTTCTGTGCTTAATAATGATATACAACACAATTTACAGTCTATTGAGAGATTAAAAGCAGAAATTGTAGATATTACAGGCTCGACTGATAAAAATAAAGAGGAAATTGAAGAAAAACGTCGTCAAATTGAGCTAAAAACTGTTGAGGCAGAAAGCCTTAACACCCTTTTGGATGAAACCGAGAAGAAGCTTTCTTTACTTGTTCTCTCAAGCGAGGATGTTTCTCGAAAAATTGAAAATGAGGTGTTGGAACTAAATGCACTCTCTGTTAAAACTGCAGATGCAAAGGTAGAACTAATGTCCTCAAATTCCTCTATTGAAGAAATTTCTCAAAGAAGCGGAAATATTGATATTTTAATCGATGAAAGAAGCAAGGAAAACAGTCAATACAATAATGAATTAAATGAGATAAAGGCGCTTCTCGATAAAATTGAGGAGGATGAAACATCTTATAATAATTCAATTAAGGGTTATAAACTAAGATACGATTCAAGAGAGCAAAAGGCAAATGAGCTTAAGGATAAACTTGAAAAAACCAGACTTGATATTGAAGCCAAAAAGCACAAAGTTGAAATTTTAACCGAGCTTGAAAAGAATATGGATGGCTTTAACCACTCGGTTAAAACTGTTGTAAAAGAGTCGAGCGAGGGAAGACTTAAGGGTATTTTCGGACCGGTTACAAGACTTATAACGGTTGATAAAAAATACTCAATAGCTATTGAAACTGCTCTTGGTACTGCTGCACAAAACATTATTGTAGATAACGATGCTACCGCAAAGAGAAGTATCGAAATGCTTAAAAAAACGGGTAGTGGTAGAGCAACCTTCCTTCCTGTTTCATCAATTATCTCAAGAGAATTCAAGGAAAAGGGATTCGAAGATGAGTTTGGATATATTGGTATAGCATCTGACCTCGTTACCTGTGACAGTAAATTCTCTGAAATTATTAAATATCTGCTTGGTGGAGCTGTTGTCTGCGAGGATATCGACTCTGCTATCAGTATTGCAAAAAAATATAAATATAGGTTTAAAATAGTATCCCTTGATGGTCAGGTTATCAATGCGGGCGGCTCGATTACCGGCGGCTCACTTATTAGAAACGCAGGACTTTTATCAAGAGGAAGCGATATTGAAAAAATTAAGGACGATATTGCATCTTTGGCCGAAAAACTCTCAAGTATTGAAGCCGAATATAATACCGCAAACGAGGAACTTTCCAAGGTTAAGGGAGAAATCAAAACCTTTGAGGACCTTCTTCTCAAGCTTAACGAGGACAAAATCAGAGCATTCGGAGAGCTTAAACGTGTTGGCGAACTTTGTGAGACAACCAAAAAGCAGATAGAAGAATTAGCTAAGGAAAAAACCGACGCTAGCGAAAAGATTGAACTTTTAAAAGCGACTGCTCAAAAGGCAACTGCCGACCTTGAGGAATATGAAAAACAAAAGGTCCAACTTGAAGAAAAAATTGCCGAAATGAGTGGCGGTAGAGATGACATATCTAAGGAAAGGGAAACTCTTGCTGAAGAAATTACAAGTATTAGATTAAAGTCTATTGAAATTTCTAAGGATATAGAAAATCTAACCCTTACTGCGAATGCTTTGGAGATGAATGAAAGTAACCGTGGCGAAAGAATTTCTCAAATTGAAAATGAGATTGTCTCTATAGAAGAACAAAACGTTTCTGTTAAAGAAAATATTTCTTCTGTTGAGGAAACCATTGAATCGCTGAAAAACGCTTGTGTTACTTTTGAAAAAGAAATTAACGATTTCATCACAAGAAGAACCGAAAACGAAGCGCTTGGAAGTAAACTTCGCTTAGATGAAAAGGAAATTACATTAGAAAGAGAAAAGATAAGTGGAGAACTTGCTCGACTTTCGGAGCGAAGAGAAAGCTTAGTTAAAGAAAATTCTGATGTAATCAAGCAACTTTTTGATGAGTATCAGTTAACAAAAACCGAGGCAGAAAACATTGGAATTAAACTTGAAAATCCTGCTGAAGCTAAGAAGCAACTTGCAGAGGTTAAATCCAAAATTCGTTCTCTCGGTAACGTTAACGTTTCTGCAATCGAAGAGTATAAAGAGGTTAGCGAACGTTATACCTTTATGAAAGAGCAAATTGATGACGTAGAAAAGTCAAGAAAAGAGCTTTCAAAACTTATAGACCAACTTACCGCACAAATGAAAGAACTCTTTGTGGTTGGATTTAATAAGATTGGCGAGAATTTCTCAAAAACCTTCTACGATTTGTTTGGTGGTGGCACAGCAAAACTTGTGCTTACTGAACCTGATAATATCTTAGAAAGCGGAATTGATATTGTTGCAAAGCTTCCGGGTAAAAACGTACCAAGCCTTGACGGACTCTCAGGCGGAGAAAAAGCCCTTGTTGCACTTGCAATTTACTTTGCAATAATGCGTGTTAATGCGCCACCTTTCTGTTTCTTAGATGAGGTTGATACTGCACTTGACGACATTAACGTCGACAGATTTGCCGACTATATGAGTAAATCTGAATTTAAGACACAGTTCATTTGTATCACCCATAGACGTGGTACAATGGAAGCTGCAGATATGCTTTATGGTGTCACTATGCAGGAAAAGGGCATTTCTAAGCTTTTAGCACTTAACGTTGCAGAACTTGAAAAGCAACTTAAACTTGATAACGGGAGATAGTAATGGGATTTTTTGATAAAATTAAAACAGGCCTTGCAAAAACAAGGAACTCTTTTGTTGGCTCGGTCAATAGCATAATAAATAGTTTCACAAAAATTGATGAAGAGTTTATTGAAGAGCTTGAAGAGATTTTAATTATGTCGGATATTGGTGTTCATACATCAGAAGAAATTTGTGAGCGATTAAGAGAGAAAATCAAAGAAAACAGAATTACTGACCCCGAAGAGGTAAAAACTCTGTTGAAAGATATTCTAACCGATATGCTTCAGGGCGATTATAATCTTCATCTTGATACCAAGCCATCGGTTATTATGGTGATTGGCGTTAATGGTGTAGGAAAAACTACAACCATAGGCAAACTTGCCGCATCCTTAAAATCACAAGGTAAAAATGTTATGCTTGCCGCCGCCGATACCTTTAGAGCCGCCGCTATCGACCAACTTCAGCTTTGGGCAGATAGAGCAGGAGTATCAATGGTTAAAAACGTTGAGGGAACCGATCCCGCATCAGTAATTTTCGATGCAATTTCATCTGCAAAAGCTAAAAAAGCAGACGTTATAATTTGCGATACGGCAGGCAGACTTCATAACAAGAAAAATCTTATGGACGAACTTGCTAAAATGAATAGAATTATTAAAAGAGAATTGCCTGATTCTTCGGTTGAAGCCCTTTTGGTCCTTGATGGAACGACAGGACAAAATGGCGTTAATCAAGCAAAAGAATTTAGCAATGTTACTGACATTAGCGGTATTGTCTTAACAAAACTTGACGGTACCGCAAAGGGTGGAGTTGTCGTATCAATTAAGAACGAGCTTGATATTCCAGTTAAATTTATAGGAGTCGGAGAGCAAATTGATGATCTCCAACCCTTTGATGTTAATGATTTTGTAAATGCATTGTTTATTGAGGAATAAATATGAAGTTTTTTATAGCAACAAAAAATAAGCATAAATTAACCGAACTCGAAAGAATTCTAAAGCCGCTTGGTATTGATGTTATGAGCGAGGCCGACCTTAGTCAACCTCTTGAAGAAACTGAAGAAACCGGCACAACCTTCGAGGAGAATGCGCTTTTAAAGGCAAAGGCAGGTCTTCTTGCTACGGGACTTCCGTCCATTGCTGATGATTCAGGTCTTTGTGTAGATTATCTTGACGGCGCTCCCGGTATATATTCTGCTCGTTTTGCAGGTGAGCCTACAGACAACGCAAAAAATAACGCTAAACTTTTAGATCTTTTAAAAGACGTGCCCCAAGAAAAGCGAACTGCAAGGTTTGTTTCCAGTGTTGCCTGTGTCTTCCCTGATGAAAGCTATTTTACCGTCAGGGGAGAGTGTGAGGGTTATATCGCAACCGAGCCAAAGGGTAGTAATGGGTTTGGATACGACCCACTTTTCGTTTCTGAACTTGGTTGTTTCGGAGAAATCACAGATTCTCAAAAGGATAGTATAAGTCATAGAGGACGCTCTCTTGAAAAGTTATATAAAAAATTATCAGAAATTTTAAAAGAGGAAAAATAAATGTTAAATTCAAGACAACGTGCACAGTTAAGAAGCCTTGCAAACAGTATGGAAACTATTTTTCAGGTTGGAAAAGGCGGTATAAACGACCAACTAAAAAAGCAGGTCGACGAAGCTCTCGAAAAAAGAGAACTAATTAAATTAAGAGTACTTGAAACATCTCCGGTAACATCACGAGAAGCAGCTGACGAAATTGCTTCTTGCGTTAATGCAGATGTTGTTCAGGTAATTGGCTCAAGATTTGTTTTATATAGGGAAAGTAAAGATAATAAAACAATAAAACTTGTTAAATAATATGAAGAACATTGTAATATTCGGCGGAACCTTTAACCCCTTGCATAAGGGACATATGGAGATAATTTCAGCTTTATCAAGCCTTGAAGGAATTGATGAGGTTTTACTTATTCCTGACAAAATTCCACCTCATAAAGAGTGCAAATTTTTAGCTTCAAATGAGCACCGCCTAAATATGTGTAATATAGTTGCAAAAAGATTTTCTAATGTATCGGTAAGTGATATTGAGTTTAAAAGAACAGGGAAAAGTTATACTGTGGATACGTTAAAAGAACTCAAAAGTATTTATCCTGATTACAACCTGTCGATTGCAATTGGCGGTGATATGCTTGTCTCTTTTGATAAATGGAAAGATTTTAAAGAGATTTTAACTCTTTGTCAAATTATTTGCTTAGGTCGAGGCGGAGTAGATAAAAGTCTATTTTCTCAAAAGGTGGAGCAAATTAGAGCTTTAGGTGGAAATATCTTAGTTTTGGATAATGATATTACTGAAATCTCATCCACAGAACTAAGGGATAGTTTGAGGAATTTCGATTTTGCTTCAAAGTATATTGATGCTGAAATTTTAGACTATATAATGGAAAATAACGTATATGGTGAGTAAATGAATATAGAAGAATATAAAACCGTATTGTCGGAGAAATTAACAGCAAAAAGATATTTTCATTCTCTTTGTGTTGCCGATGAGGCTAAACGCCTAGCCGACAAATACGGAGCAGATAGTGAAAGGGCTTATCTTGCAGGTCTTTTACACGATATAACCAAAAATTTGCCTGAAAAAGAACACTTGAAGATATTTCATGACTTTGGTATAATGTTATCCGATATTGAAAAAAATGCCTTTAAGCTTTGGCATGCAATTTCGGGAACTGCCTATTTAAAAAATGTTCTCGATATAAAAGATTGTGAAGTTCTCTCAGCAGTCCGCTATCATACCACGGCAAAGGAAGATATGAACCTTCTGGAGAAAGTGCTTTATATCGCAGATTTCACATCGCAGGACCGAGATTATGACGATGTAGATGTAATGCGAAAATTGGCCGATGAGTCATTAGAATCTGCTATGATTTATGCACTTAAATATACAATAAATGAACTATGCGAAAAAAATGCGGCAATTCACCCGGATACAGTGAAAGCCTATAATAAACTAATGTTACGAAACGAGGAAAAATAATTGAACTGTGACAAAATTATTGATATTGCAGCTAATACTTTAAATGATAAAAAAGCAATTAACATTTCTGCTATTCATATTGGAGAGATAACTGTAATTGCAGAATATTTTATTCTTGCAACTGCAACGTCTAATACCCACGTAAAAGCCCTTGCGGATGCAGTAGAGGAAAAATTAAAAGCAGAAGGTATTATGCCTGACCACATTGAAGGTAAGGCTACAGGTTGGATTTTAATGGACTACAATGGTGTAGTTATCCACATTTTCAGTAGGGAGACAAGAGAGTTCTATGACCTAGACAGAATGTGGGATGACGGAGATAAAATAGATTTAGATAAAATTCTTAAATCCGAGAGGGAGGAAGATTAGTTTGAAATATAATTATAGCGAAATCGAGAAAAAATGGCAGGATATTTGGGACGAAGAACAAACCTTTGCCGCTAAAACTGATTATTCATTACCTAAGTTTTTTGGGCTTGTAGAGTTCCCATATCCTTCAGGACAAGGCCTTCATGTAGGACACCCACGTTCATATACGGCTCTTGATATAGTTGCTCGTAAGAAGAGACTTGAGGGATATAACGTTCTTTATCCAATGGGATGGGATGCTTTCGGTCTTCCTACCGAAAATTACGCAATTAAGAATAATATTCACCCCGAGGTTGTAACCGAGAAAAATATTGCTAATTTTAAAAAGCAGTTAAAGAGTCTTGGCTTTTCTTTTGATTGGTCAAGAGAAGTTAATACCACCGATCCATCATATTATAAATGGACCCAGTGGATATTCTTAAAGCTTTATGAAAAAGGACTTGCGTATAAAAAGGAAATGGCAGTTAACTGGTGCACATCCTGCAAATGCGTTTTAGCAAACGAAGAGGTTGTAAATGGTGTTTGTGAGAGATGCGGCAGCGAGGTTGTACGTAAAGAAAAAAGCCAGTGGATGCTTAAAATTACTGAGTACGCAGAGAAGCTTTTAAATGGTCTTGATGATGTAGATTTCATTGAACGTGTTAAAATCCAACAGAGAAACTGGATTGGTCGTTCAACCGGTACAGAGATTAAGTTTAGCACAACCGCAGGAGACGATTTAACAGTTTTCTCCACACGAGCAGACACACTTTTCGGTGCTACATATATGGTAATCTCTCCTGAACATTCATTAATTGATAAGTGGTCAGACAAGCTTACCAATATGGATGAAATAAACGCATATAAGGAAAGTGCCGCAAAGAAATCTGATTTCGAACGTACCGAGCTCGCCAAGGATAAAACAGGTGTCAAGTTACAGGGAGTTTCTGCAATTAATCCTGTAACAAACGAAGAAATTCCTATCTTTATTTCTGACTATGTACTTATTTCCTACGGTACAGGCGCAATTATGGCCGTTCCTGCTCACGATACTCGTGACTGGGAGTTTGCTAAGAAATTCGACCTTCCAATAGTTGAGGTAGTTGCAGGTGGCAACGTTGAAGAGGAAGCTTTTACCGACTGCGCAACCGGTATTATGGTAAACTCAGGTTTCTTAAATGGTCTTAGTGTTGACGAGGCAAAAGAAGCTATTACAAAGTGGCTGGAAGAAAGAGAACTTGGCAAATTGAAGGTTAACTACAAGCTTCGTGACTGGGTTTTCTCTCGTCAGAGATATTGGGGTGAACCTATCCCTATTGTTATTTGTGACAAGTGTGGATATGTTCCTCTACCTGAAAGCGAGCTACCACTACTACTTCCTAAGGTTGACTCCTATGAACCTACAGATAATGGAGAGTCTCCACTTGCTAAAATGACCGATTGGGTAAATACTACCTGTCCAAAGTGTAAGGGCAAGGCGGTTAGAGAAACTGATACAATGCCACAATGGGCAGGTTCTTCCTGGTATTTCTTAAGATACTGTGACCCACATAACGACAAAGAACTTGCGTCTAAAGAAGCTCTTGAATATTGGGGACCGGTTGACTGGTATAACGGTGGTATGGAGCATACCACACTACATCTCCTTTATAGCCGTTTCTGGCATAAATTCCTTTATGATATCGGCGTAGTTCCTACTGCAGAACCATACGCTAAGAGAACAAGTCACGGTATGATTTTAGGCGAGAATGGCGAGAAAATGTCGAAGTCAAGAGGTAACGTTGTAAATCCTGATGATATTGTAAGGGATTACGGCGCAGATACAATGCGACTTTACGAAATGTTCATTGGTGACTTTGAAAAGGCTGCTCCTTGGAGCTCTGCTTCAATTAAGGGATGTAAGCGATTCTTAGATAGAATATGGGCACTTACCAACATCTTAACTGATGAAAAAGGATATTCAAGCAAACTTGAAAGTGCTTTCCATAAAGCAATTAAAAAGGTTGGCGAGGATATAGAGGGTCTTAAAATGAATACAGCTATCGCAACCTTAATGACCCTTATTAACGATATTACATCGGTTGGTAAAATTACTCGTGACGAGTTTAAGACCTTTATTATCTTGCTTAATCCATTTGCACCTCACATTACCGAAGAACTTTGGACCTCTTGCGGATATGAGGGAATGCTTAATCAAACCAAGTGGCCAACCTACGATGAGGCCAAATGTGTTGAGTCAACAGTAGAAATTGTTGCTCAGATTAATGGTAAGATTAGAGGCAGATTTAATGTAGCTGTTGACATTTCTGCTGAGGACGCTATTGCTCTTGTGAAATCGGATGCTAATATTGCTTCAGAAATTGCAGGAAAAACAGTAATTAAAGAGCTATATGTACCTAAAAAGCTTGTTAATATCGTAGTTAAATAAATATTTTAAAATATTTGAAAATTTTACTTGCATTTTAAAATCAGTTGTGATAATATATTTGTTGTTGAGTTTTGAAAGGAGTGATACTGAATGAAACAGGGAATTCACCCAAACTATGAAAAAACTATAGTAAGATGTGCTTGCGGCGCAGAGTTCGAAACCTGCTCCACAAAGAAAGACATCCGTTTGGATATTTGCTCTAAATGTCATCCATTCTTCACAGGAAAGCAGAAGCTTGTAGATACAGGCGGACGTGTTGACAGATTTAATAAGCGTTTTGGCTTATAATGCACATATCAAGCTACCGCAACCACATTATAAGTGGTTGCGGTTTTTTCTTTAACTCTACGAAAGTGTGGTGGTTTTATGGAGCCTTATAAAACTATGGTTGGAAGAGCGACATTTGAGTTTACCGAAAGGCATTCCAAATTCATCGGATATGCCTGTTCTACTGTTACCGAAGAGGAAGCGATTTCTTTTATAAATGAGATACGCTCAAAGCATAGTGATGCAAATCATAATATCTATGCTTACACTTTAAGAAACAACAATATTTCACGTTTTTCCGATGATGGCGAACCTCATAGAACTGCAGGTAAACCGGCACTTGATATAATAAATGGTTTGGAGCTAAAAGATGTTACCGTAGTGGTTACTCGTTATTTCGGCGGTATTTTGCTTGGAACCGGTGGACTTGTTCGTGCATATTCGAGGGCAGTTAAAGAGGCCTTAGATATAGCAGAGAAGGTAATAATGGTTCCCGGTGTATTGTTTTCTTCAAGGTGCGACTATAATCAATATTCAAAACTTGAATCTACAATAAATGCATATAACGGAGATATAAAAGAAACTATTTTTGAAGATAGCGTTACTATAAAATATTCTATTGACCATAGCGTTAAAGATAAATTTGAATCTGCTATAAGTGAGGCTTTTTCTTCAACTGTTTTTTGCGAAGATTGTGGAAATATCTACACAAAACAAAAACTTTTATAAAAAAAGAGGTTTTTTGAAGTTTTTCAACTATATAATAAATAAAGGCGGTGTTTAAATGCAAAATCCGAGAGAAATCACTCAGAGAATAGAGTCGGACACTCTTTCAAAATATGCAACTCTTTCTGCAAACTCTAAGGGCAGAGAAAGAGAGGAAGAGCAGGATCCTATCCGTACAGACTTTCAGCGTGACCGTGATAGAATAATTCACTGTAAATCATTTAGACGCCTTAAGCATAAAACTCAGGTTTTTTTGTCTCCCGAGTCGGACCATTATAGGACAAGACTTACCCATACTCTTGAGGTTGCACAAATTGCACGTACTATTTCCAGGGCATTAAGATTAAATGAAGATTTAACCGAGGCTATAGCCCTTGGACATGATTTAGGGCACACACCCTTTGGACATGCAGGCGAGCGCTCTATACGAGATATTATTTATCCCGAATTTACTCATTTTGAACAGAGTGTTAGAGTATGTAAAGTTCTTGAGAAGAACCTTAACGGACTTAATTTAACTTCAGAGGTGCTTGACGGAATTTTACACCATACAAGAGGGGAACAGTCCTCAAATCTAGAAGGCAGGGTTGTTAGAATTTCTGACAGAATAGCCTATATTAACCACGATATCGGAGATGCCATCAGAGGCGGCATTATAAAAGAAGTCGATATCCCTAAAAAAATAAGAGAATATTTAGGCGGTTCTAAAAGCAAAAGGATTTCAACTCTGGTATCAGCCGTTATAAATAATAGTGAATCTGATATACTTTTAGATGAAGAAACACAACATTATTTTGATGAATTGCATGATTATCTTTTTGAAAACGTTTATTTTAATCCAAAGGCCAAGTCCGAGGAGGATAAGGTTAACGGAATTATCGAAGGTCTCTATAAATATTACAAGAAAAACCCTGACGAACTAAAGGGTGAATTTGCAATTATCCGAGAAAGAGATGGACTTGATCGTGCAATTACCGACTATATTGCAGGCATGACTGATCATTTTGCAATCATGACGTATTCAAATATACATATTCCAAAGTCTTGGAGTTATTAAGAAGGTGAAAAAAAGTGGCAATACCGCACTCGGTCATTGAAGAAATTAAATATAGAAGTGACATTGAGTCAGTAATTTCCTCTTACATTTCCTTAAAAAGACGAGGAAAAAACCTTATTGGTTTATGTCCATTTCACGGAGAAAAAACGCCATCGTTTACGGTATATCCCGAAAGTGCATCCTTTTATTGTTTCGGTTGCAAGGCGGGGGGAGATGTTTTCACTTTTATTAAGCTTATAGAAAATATTGATTATATAGATTCAGTAAAACTTCTTGCTGAGAGAGCAGGAATAACCGTCAGAGAAGATGATTCAGACGATGCACTACACAAACTAAGAAACACAATTTATGAGATAAATAGGGAAGCGGCAAGGTACTATTATTCGTATTTACTGTCGCCTGAAGGCGAGAATTGTCGCAACTATTTTGTTTCAAGAGGATTAACACCTGAAACTATTAAGAAATTTGGTCTCGGTGCCGCACCTGACAAATGGGACGGGTTACTTAAACACCTGAACGCAAAGGGTTTTTCTACCCAGGATATATACCTTGCAAATCTAGTTTCTAAAAGCACTAAAGGCACTTATTTTGATAGATTTAGAAATCGAGCAATGTTTCCAATTATAAACGTTAGGGGCAACGTTGTCGGATTTAGCGGAAGAAGACTTAGTGAGAATAAAACTGAGGCCAAGTATGTAAATACGTCTGATACACAGGTTTACAAGAAAAGCCAGAATTTATTTGGAATAAATATTTCTAAGAATTACTGTAGCGAAAGTCTAATCTTGGTAGAAGGTAACCTCGACGTAATATCTCTCCATCAGGCAGGCTTTATGAATGTTGTAGCTCCGCTAGGCACTGCTTTTACAGAAGAACAGGCCCAAATGCTAAGCCGCTATACCAAAGAGGTGATTGTTTGCTTTGACTCTGATGAAGCGGGTCAAAAAGCAATCGAAAAAGCATTAATTCTTTTAGGAAAAACGGGTGTAAGTGTTAAAATTTTAATGCTGCCTGTAGGTAAGGACCCTGATGAATTCTTAAAAACACATAAGCCATCTGATTTTCAAAAGCTTATTGAAAGTGCTGTTCCTGCAACTGAATATAAACTTTTAAAGGCTGCAAACACTTTAGACGTAAACTCCGATGAGGCTAAACTTAAATATCTTAATAGTGCTGCAGAAATTTTAGCAGCAACAGACGACTCTATAACTGTAGATTATTATCTGTCCAAGCTGTCAAAAAATTATGGAGTATCTAAAACTGCGCTTTTATCAAAGGTTTCGGAAATTAGAAAGAAAAAGACAGTTAAGGCTAAAAAACGAGAGTTTTCTCAAATTGTGTCGCCTACAAATTATAGGAATGACGTAAATCCTGAAAAATTTGGTAACGAAAGGGCTGCAAGGGCAGAGGAAAGGATGCTTTCTGTATTATTTAAACATCCGGACCTTGTAAGTGTAGTTACTGAAAATTTACCAACTGATAAAATGATAACATCCCTTAATAAACGTATTTTAATGGCGATGTTAGAACAGTTGTCCGCCTCTCATAACTTTGAGATATCACTTTTAAGCAGTGATTTTACAGATGGAGAGATAGGATATATTACAATGCTCATTAATTCTGATTTTTCATCAGATAACCCAAAAACCGTATTAAATGATTGTATTAAGGTAATATTAGAAGAAAATATGTTGAAAAAATCTGATGATACGGTAGATGACTGGGCATTAAAAATGAAACAAATAGCAGACAATAAAAAGGGGAATTAACAATGGCAAAGGAAGAAAATCTAATTAAAGAAGAAAAATTTGAAAATGATATCAAAGCAGAGGAAAATGATGTTTCTTTTGATGATATCGAATCTGCTCCTGATGATATTTCAGGCCTTTTTGAAGAACCTCCTACCTTAGATGTTGACTTTGAAGAGGGACCAACCGAGGATGAACTGAAAATTGAGGAAATGTCGGTTGAAAATCTGGATGAGGATATTAACCTTGACAGTCTCTCGCTTGATGATCCGGTTAAGGTTTATCTTCGTGAAATTGGCCGTGTGCCTCTTTTAAGTACCGAGGAAGAGGTTGAACTTGCTATAAAAATTAATGAAGGTGACGATAAGGCTAAGCAAAGATTAACCGAGGCTAACCTTCGTCTTGTTGTAAGTATTGCAAAAAAATATGTTGGTAGAGGAATGTATTTCTTAGACTTAATTCAGGAAGGTAACGTAGGTCTTATTAAGGCTGTTGATAAGTTTGACTATACCAAAGGTTTTAAATTTTCTACCTATGCTACCTGGTGGATTAGACAGGCTATAACCAGAGCAATTGCCGATCAGGCAAGAACTATTAGAATTCCTGTTCATATGGTTGAAACCATTAACAGACTTAAGAAGATTCAAAGTCAGTTGCTTCACGAGAATGGTTTTGAGCCCTCCGAGGAGTTAATTGCTGAAAAAATGAATCTTCCTGTTGAAAGAATTAGAGAGATTATGAGAGTGGCTCAGGAGCCTGTTTCTATGGAAACACCAATTGGACCTGAGGAAGATTCTCGTCTTATGGACTTTATTCGTGACGAAGATGCTTTAGCACCTGACGAGGCTGCGCTCAAAACCATTACTAACGAGGATATCGACAGTGTTCTTAAAACCTTGACCGACCGAGAAGAAGCGGTTATCAGACTTCGTTTCGGCCTCCACGATGGTAGATGTCACACATTAGAAGAGGTTGGTCTTGAGTTTGACGTTACAAGAGAGCGTATCAGACAAATTGAGGCTAAGGCTCTTAGAAAATTACGTCATCCCGTTAGAAGCAATAAATTTAAAGACAGATAAAGGAATACTTGGTATGAAATTTTCATATAAAACTAAGGGGACTTGCTCTTACCAGATTAATTTTTCAATAAACAATGACATAGTTAACGACGTTGAATTTATTGGTGGGTGCAATGGAAACACAAAGGGTATTGCTGCATTAGTAGAAGGTATGAAGGTCGATGAAGTTATATCCAGACTAAGCGGCATTAAATGCGGTATGAAAGCTACCTCTTGCCCTGACCAACTGTCCCATGCGTTACAAAAGGCAAAAAGCGAAATGGGTGATTAAATGTTTGATGAGGATATTAAAATTGCAGGTAATAAGCCGTCTTTGTCTGTTAAACAAAATAGTTCATCTGCTATAAAAGAATCAGAGATTCCAAAAGAGATAGTTAACTCTGCCAAAAAACTTGGAGAGATTGTTGCCCTTGAGTTTTGCAAGGCTTCAGATGCTTATCCTAATGCGGTGGAAGAGCCGGATAACAATATGATAATTCAACGTCTTTTACTGCTTTCTTTCACGGTTACCGTAAGTTTTGATAAGCATTTAAAAAATGAAGCGGTGGCAGGAATTGCTCAAAAAAGTTTTCTGAAAACTGTAAAAAACACTTCAACCGAGCTTTATAAGTACACTTCGGATACAGGCGCCTTTTCTTTTTACTATTTAGCGTATCGTAGGGGTAGTGAGGTTGAAAGACGGATGGGGCAGACCTTTGCTATGCTATGCTCTCACGACGGCGACCCCATATATCAGGAACTTGGCGAGGTTCTATACTGTTGGTTTTCTTCTATTATTGAACGAACAGTAGACAAGATTTTTAATAATAAATAACCAAACACCTTCTCTGTGCATAGGATACATAGAGAAGGTGATTTTTATTCCAAAAATATATTTAAGTCCATCGACCCAAGAGTTTAATCAGTTTGTAAATGGCGGCACCGAAGAAGAATATATGAATTTAATTGCCGATGCAATGATACCTTATCTTAACGCATCTGGAATTCAGTATATTCGCAATACACCTCAAATGACGGCTGCATCTTCAATAACTCAATCGAACCAATCAAACGTTGATTTTCATTTAGCCATACATTCCAACGCATCAGGAGGCGTTGCGGGAAGTGCCAAGGGCACAGAGGTCTACTATTATCCATATAGTACAAGAAGTCAGTATGCTGCAGAAATCTTTGCAAACAATTTTAAACTAATTTATCCTGAACCGGACAGAGTGAGAACCGTACCAACCACAAGCTTAGGAGAAGTTAGGAGAACAAATGCTCCTGCAGTTTTAATTGAGGTTGCATATCACGACAACGTTGAGGATGCAATCTGGATAAAAAATAATATTGATGCTATTGCACGGAATCTTGTTCTTTCACTGACCGACTATTTTGATATACCTTTTAATGTGCCTAACGGACCTACCTATAGTGTTACGGTTGCCACAAACGGTGGCAATTTGAATATAAGAGAAAGACCGGATATTTACAGCACGGTAATTGGTTCTGCACCAAATGGTGCAACTTTAGAGGTGTATGCTAATTTAATTGATTGGCTTTTAATTAGCTATAATGGAACGACAGGCTACGTAAGTAGTCAATATGTAAAATAAATCAGGGAAATTCTCCCTGATTTTTCTTGTTTTTCTGTTAAGTTTTGTGTATAATATGATAAAAGGGGATATTTTAAAGTAAAGTGAGTGTAGTGTTTTGTTATTCAATGTAATTATTAATGCGTTTTCAGGAGGAAATATTTCCTTTTCAAGTATTATAATTAGTGTTCTTGCATCTCTTGCAGTTGTTTTCCTCACAATGCCAATTCACGAGTATGCTCATGCGCTCATTGGTACAAAGCTTGGGGATCCAACACCTAAATATACCGGCAGACTTTCTCTTAACCCCTTTAATCATATTGATTATATGGGAGCCTTATGTATTGTTCTTTTTGGCTTTGGTTGGGCAAAACCGGTTCAAATAAATGGAAGAAATCTTAACAACCCTAAAAGAGATATGATGCTAATCGCCCTTGCGGGTCCAATTGCTAATCTCATTATTGCGTTTGTTTGTGTTTTAATACGTGTGGCATTACTGACCTTCATCGGCGACTCTGCAATGTTGTTTATTGTATTCTTTTCTTATATTGCACAGATAAACTGTTATTTAGCATTCTTTAACCTTATACCTATTCCGCCCTTTGATGGTTCTCGAGTGCTCACAGCAATACTTCCAAATAAGTATTATTATACGCTTATGAGATATGAAAGATATTTTACAATTATTATTTTGGGAGTTATTTTCTTGGAATCAAGAATAGGACTAGTTTCAAGAATATCAAATATAACCCTTTCGGGAATGTTAGAATTAGCATCTTTATTATTTTCCAGATTTTAAAGGAGAATTATGGATAATCAATTAATTTATAAGATGGAGAACTTTGAGGGACCTCTTGATCTCCTTCTGCAGCTTATTTCCAAAAATAAACTTAATATTTATGATATAAAGCTTTCTGTTCTTATTGAGCAATATCTTAATCAGATTTCCTATATGAAGGAAAACGAGATGGATGTAGCCAGTGAGTTTTTAGAAATGGCGTCACGCCTTATTTATATTAAAACTGTAAGCTTATTACCTCGTCACGAAGAGGTTGAAGAATTAAAGAAGGAACTTACAGGCGAACTTTTGGAGTACCAAATGTGCAAAATGGTGGCCGAAACCTTTTCTAAAATGACAAAGGGCTTCGATACATTTGTAAGGCAACAGGAAACTGTGGAACTTGACAAAACTTATGAGATTGTTCACGAAAAAGAGGAAATTTTTAATGCCTACATAACAGCAATGGGTAGAGCTGAAAGAAAATTACCACCGCCCACGAAGGCGTTTACTAAAATTGTTGCAAGAAAGATATATTCGGTTTCCACAAAAATTATTTTTGTCCTCAGAAATCTATGGGGAAAAGGAAGAAAAAAACTGAGTCACTTGTATATGTCTGCAAACGAACGTTCTGAGATAGTTGCAACATTTTTAGCGGTCTTAGAACTTGCCAAGGCCAACAGAGTTAAAATTCACGGTGATGACGATAATGCCGAAATTCAGCTTATAAGGGAGAAAAAAGATTAATGGACAAGTCCGAAATGATAAAAGCCGCCGAGGCAGTTTTGTTTGCTAGCGGCGAAAGCGTTTCTACTCAGCGTTTGTCTGAGGTTTTTGAAATATCTAAGAAAGAAACCGACAAGCTAATGGGAGAGGTAATTTCTCACATTGAAAAGGCGGATTTAGGTTTTCAGGTTCTTCGTTTAGACGATTCTTACCAGTTAGCTACAAAATCAGAATTTGCAACAGCTGTAAAAACTGCACTTGATCTAAAAAGACGTGTTCCACTATCAAATGCGGCTTTTGAGGTTTTGGCAGTAATCGCATATAATCAGCCTGTTACCAAGTCTTTTGTAGAACAGGTAAGAGGAGTTGATTGTACAGGTGTAATTTCCTCTCTTGTTGAAAAAGAGTTAATTGAGGAGAGAGGACGATTAGAACTGCCTGGCAGACCTCTTCTTTACGGAACAACCAAGAATTTTCTTAGATGTTTTTCTCTATCTTCGTTGGACGAGCTTCCTGCCTTACCAAACAAAGAAGCAGATTATGTTGAACAATTAGAGGTAAAAGAGTAATAATACATAATTTTTAATATTTTGGAAATAATTGTTGAGGTGAAACTGTTTTGTGGTTAGTAGTTGTTGGAATTATACTTGCAATATTTCTTTTATTAGTTTTATCTCCGCTTAAGGTTTTCGTAGTTGCATCAGAAAGTTTTTTAATAAAAGTTAAATTTTTATTTTTTAACATTTATACTTTTGATAGTAATATAAAGAAAGAAGCAGAAAAAGCGGTTAAAGAAAAGAACGATGTTCACTCCACAATTACCAAAATTACAAATCAAACCAACAATTATGATAAACTTGTAACTCTTGTTAATATTCTAAAGAGCGTACTTTCAAAATTTGCAAAATTATTGAAGCACACAACTTTAAAGAATTTTAATTTTAATATTGTTGTTGCAGGTTCTGAGGCGGCAGATACCGCAATTAAATATGGGAAGATTTGTTCGGCAGTTTATCCGCTATCTACCTTCCTTAGCAAATGTGTTAATTTTAAACCTGAAAGCATATCGGTTTATTCTGATTTCAGTGGTAATGACACTAACTACAATCTATCCTTTTTATTGTATGTCAGGATAATTTATTTAATCAGATTCGCAGTATCATCAGTTTTGGATATTTTATATTTAAGAATAGGAGTTAAGTCAAAATGAGTGAACGCAATATTGAAGGAATTATGAATATTACAATGGATAATTTAAAGGCGTTAGTTGATGCTGATACCATCATCGGAACTCCTATAACTGTTGGAGAAGTTACTTTGATACCTGTTTCAAAGGTGTCATTTGGTCTTGCGACAGGCGGCTCTGACTTCCCAACAAAACAAAGCCCCGTTTTTGGCGGAGGCGGAGGAGCAGGGGTAACCGTTTCACCTATCGCTTTCATTTGTATTAACGGTGGTAGTGTAAAAATGCTACAAGTAAATAATGAACAAACTGCTGTTGAGAAAATTATTGAATCTTCTCCTGAACTCATAAAGAAATTCAAGGAGGTCTTTGAAAAAAAGACTGTAATTGAAGAATAATATTCAGGGCCTGTCAGTAAAATTAACTGACAGGGGTTGATTTTATTAAAGCTTTTAAAATATTGATTTTAATCTGCCTGTTATTTGTTTTATTAAGTGTTAGTGTTTATGCAACTGATACTTCTGCAAAAGCTGCTATTGTAATAAACGGAATAACAGGCGAAGTTATTTATGAACACAACGCCAACGAGCGTCTGCCAATGGCTAGTACAACAAAGATTATGACTGCTTTAATTCTTGCTGAGCAGGAAGATTTATCTAAAGAGATTTCTTGTACTAAGGAAATGGTAACTGTAGAGGGCTCTTCAATGGGGCTTCTTGTTGGAGATAGGGTTACATATCACGATTTGCTCTACGGAATGTTGCTTGCATCGGGAAATGATGCTGCAAATACAACGGCTATTTCAATAGGTGGTTCAGTTCAAAAGTTTGCCGATATTATGAATGAAAAGGCGAAAGAACTTAACTTAAATAACACTCATTTTGTGACGCCTTCAGGACTTGATGCCGAAGGGCATTTTACAACCGCACATGACTTAGCACTTCTTGCGGCATATGCGCTTAAAAATGAAGAGTTTAAAAAGGCGGCTTCAAGCTATACGGCTAGACTGTGTTATGGCAATCCGCCATATCAACGGACGCTTACCAATCACAACAAATTGCTCAAAAGTTATAACGGTTTAGTTGGAGTAAAAACAGGTTTTACAAAAAAATCAGGAAGATGCCTTGTTACGGCTGCCGAGAGAGATGGTACACAGATTGTCGTTGTAACACTTAACGATAAAAACGATTGGCAAGATCACAAAAATTTATTAGACTTAGGATTTGCCTGTATAGAGAAAACTACCCACAACTTTGAAGGTGTAGATTATTTAAATATTTTAAGTGGGAATAAAGAAAGAATCAAACTCGCCTGTGACAGTTTCGATACATATGTTAAACCGGAAAATGCTTCCAAAATATCCTATAAAATTAACCTGCCGGAATACTATTTTGCGCCTGTCGATTGCGGAAAAACAGTTGGTTACGTAGATGTGTATTTTGAAGATAAAATTATTAAAAAAATTGATATTACCTCTGCAGAGGACGTGCAATTGCTTGAAAATCCAAAAGAAACTTTTTTTGATAAAGTATTAAAAGTTTTTATAAAGATAATGATTAACGTTTAATGAATGGAGAATAAAATGAAGGATAATAGAATAAGGCTTCAAAAATTTCTTTCTGAATCAGGCATAGCTTCCAGAAGAAAATCAGAAGAACTGATTGAACAGGGAAAGGTAAAGGTTAACGGAAGAGTTGCAATAATAGGGGATAAGGTTAACCCTATTCGTGATAAGGTTACCGTAAAAGGTAAGCCTGTAATAGCAAATAACGAAAAAATGTATATCATGCTTCATAAACCGAGAGGTTTTATTACTACGATGAGTGATGAGCAGGATAGAAAATGTGTTGCTCAGTTAGTGAAGGATGTTCCTGTAAAGGTTTTTCCTGTAGGCCGTCTTGATAGGAATTCTGAAGGTTTGTTGTTTTTAACAAACGACGGTGAACTTGCAAATAAACTAACCCATCCTTCTTCTCACGTTAATAAAACCTATCGTGTAACCGTAAAAGGAAAAGTAGATGAAGAACATCTTAACACTCTTTGTAGTGGCGTAGATATTGACGGTGACGGAAGAATGACATTGCCTTGTGATGTTTTTGTAATTGAAAGAAAGCCTGACCGTACAGTACTTAATTTTATCATCCATGAGGGTAGAAACAGACAAATCAGAAAGATGTGCGAGGTTACCGGCCTTGAGGTGCTAAGACTTAAACGTACAGAAATTGCAGGAGTAAAACTCGGTATGTTAGGACAGGGTAAGTGGCGTGAGCTTAACGAAAGAGAACTTAGCAGACTGACAAATATTTCTTCTTCAAAAAAGCAAAAATAGAAAGATTTCCACAAAAAACAAGGCTTGTTGCCTTGTTTTTTTATTTTTAATAACAAAACTAAAAAAACTACTTGTTTATTTGACAATCAAATGATATACTATAAAATGGTGGAAGTTGGAAAATTTTCATTTAGGAGGACAAAAATGAGTATTTCTAATAGTACAGAAAGATTTGAAAATGAAGTGTCTAACCTTTCTGATTCAAAGGCTAGAAAGCGTCTTGCTATGCTTTTTGATAACGGAACATATAACGAGGTTGACCGCTTCTTAAAGAACGAAGACGATGAATGTGAGGTTGTTACCGCATTTGGCGAAGTTAACGGACTTCCTACTTATGCATTTGCTCAGAGCATTGATGTAAATAAGGGTGCGATGGGTAAGGTACAAGCCTCTAAAATTAACCATATTTACGATATGGCTTTAAAAACAGGATGCGCAGTTGTTGGTATTTTTGATTCCTTTGGCGCACATATCAATGAGGGCGTAGATGCTCTTGAGGCGTACGGCTCTATTATCAAGGCGGCTGGAAATCTTTCAGGTGTAGTTCCTCAGATTTCTGTAATCGCAGGAACCTGCGTAGGAAGTGCCGCAGTTTTAGCAAGTCTTTCAGATGTTATCATATTAGAAAAAGACTCGGAATTTTATATAACAAGTAGTTCAGAAGAAACTGGTAGCGCAACCCTTTTTGCCGAAGATGATTCACAAGCTATGCAGATGGTGGTGGATGTTCTATCATACCTTCCTTCAAATAATTTGTCTGAGCCTCTTTTCGCAGATTATTTACCTGCTTGTGCATCTGATGATGCTATGCTTGGAACAGTAGATTGCAATAGCTTTTTAGAACTTAATAAGGAAAGTGGTAAATCAATCGTTACAGGCTTTGCTCGTATAGGTGGTGCCGCAGTTGGCGTTGTAAAGACAACCTCAAAGGAAACTGACGGATACTTCTGTTCCTGCGCTGCAAAGAAAGCGGCTCACTTCGTAAGACTTTGCGATGCCTTTTCTCTCCCAATTATTACCTTTGTTGATTCTAACGGACTTAACATTACTGAGGAATGTGAAAAGGGAAGCAGCGTAAAAGCAGTTTCGATGCTAACAAGTGCGTATAGCGAGGCAACAACTGCTAAGATTTCAATAATTACAGGAAACGCTATTGGTGCGGCCTACATTGCTTTTGTATCCTCAGCATCAAATCCTGATTTAGTTTATGCTTGGCCACAAAGTGTTATCGGCAACTTAGAACCTATGACTGCAGTTCAGTTCTCTTATAAAGATAGACTTGAGGCAGGAGAAGATCGCAAGACATTAGAGGAAGAGTATAAAACTGTTGCTTGCTCCCCATTCAATGCCGCTGCTAAAGGATATGTTAATGATATAATCGAGCCTGAACAGACTGCTGCTAAGCTTATTTCTTCTTTAACATTACTTTCTTCTAAGCGTGTAACAACACTTAGTAAGAAACATTCAAATATTCCGCTTTAAAGCTACCAAAATAAATGGAGGTTAAATATTATGAAACAATTAAAAATTACTGTTAATGGTATCACATACGATGTTGCAGTTGAAGAAGTAGGCGCTACTTCCGTTGCTGCCCCTGTTGCTACACCTGCAGCCGCACCCGCAACTGCTCCTGCTGCTCCTGTTGCCGAAGCTCCGGCAGCCGCACCTGCAGCTGCTCCTCAGGTAGCTGACGGTGAGGGCGAACCTGTATTAGCTCCTATGCCCGGAACTATTCTTTCAATCGCTGTTAATGCCGGCCAAGCAGTTAAGAAGGGCGACGTTTTGTGCGTTCTTGAAGCAATGAAGATGGAAAACGAAATCTTCTCACCACGTGATGCAGTTGTATCTGCAGTAACCTGCGCAAGAGGCGAATCTGTAGATGCAGGTAAATCTTTAGTAATTTTAAAATAATTTTTAGAAAGAGGTTCTCGCATCATGGCAAGAATTGGTATTACAGAAACCGTATTAAGAGATGCACATCAGTCCCTTATTGCCACACGAATGACAATGGATGATATGCTTCCAATGCTTGACAGTCTTGATAAAATTGGTTTTCATTCTCTTGAATGTTGGGGCGGTGCTACATTTGATAGTTGCCTTAGATTTTTAAATGAAGACCCTTGGGATAGACTTAGAACTATAAAGGAACATTGTCCTAATACAAAGCTTCAAATGCTTTTCAGAGGACAAAATATGTTGGGTTACCGTCATTATGCAGATGACGTTGTTGAGTATTTTGTTCAAAAGTCAGTTGCAAATGGTATTGATATTTTAAGAATTTTCGATGCTCTTAACGACTTTAGAAACCTTGAGACCGCAATTAAAGCGGCCAAAAAGGAAGGTGCTCATACTCAGGCGGCCATTTCTTACACAACAGGCCCTGTTTTCGATTTAGAGTATTATGCAAACTATGCAAAACAACTTGAAAATGCAGGCGCAGATTCAATTTGCGTTAAAGATATGGCAGGACTTTTGACTCCATATGGCACCTATGATTTAGTTAAATGCCTAAAGGAAACAGTTAAGGTTCCCATTCAGGTTCATACTCACTATACTTCAGGACTCGGCTCTATGGTGCTTTTAAAGGCAATAGAAGCAGGTGCAGATGTTGTTGATACTGCAATGTCACCATTGGCATTAGGTACATCACATCCCGCTACCGAGTCAATGGTTGCGGCTTTACAAAACACTGAGTATGATACAGGTCTTGACCTTGAAGCCTTAACAGAAATTACAAAATATGTATCAACACTTAGAGAAAAATATCTTGATGAGGGTCTTCTTGATACCAAAATGCTTGGTGTTGACAGTAAAACTCTTATTTATCAGGTTCCCGGCGGTATGCTTTCAAACCTTGTTTCTCAGCTTAAACAAGCAGGTAAAGAAGATCAGCTTGCTGATGTTTTGGCCGAGGTTCCAAAGGTAAGAGAGGATTGTGGATATCCTCCACTAGTTACTCCATCTTCACAAATTGTAGGCACTCAAGCCGTATTTAACATTATTATGGGTGAGCGCTATAAGATGGTAACAAAAGAGTTCAAGGGACTTGTTAAGGGCGAGTACGGAAAAACTCCACTACCTATAGACCCTGAATTTAGAAAGAAGATAATCGGCGATGAGGAGCCGATTGATTGCAGACCTGCTGACCTTATCGAGCCTGAGCTTGACAAAATCAGACAAGAGGTTGCTCCATATATGGAGCAGGAAGAGGATGTTTTATCCTATGCTCAATTTGGACAGGTTGCAGTTAAATTCTTTGAAGACAGAAATAATAAAAAGTATAAGGTTGATGCTGCGCACTCTGACGTAGAGTCACAGGTACATCCTTTATAATTGCAAAAAATGGTTGCATAATTATATCTGTCGTGATATAATACTTTCGTTGACGAGAATATTCGGAGGTAAATTAAATGAATGCTTGGGAAATTATACTTGGTATTTTAATACTTATAGTTTCAATTATTGTTATTGGCGTTGTTTTATTACAGCAGGGCCATCGTTCAGGCGTTAACGGAGCAATTTCCGGTGCGGCTGATACATTCCTATCAAAGACCAAAGCAAGAACAGTTGATGCTAAGCTTGCTCGCTACACAAAATATATAGCACTCGCTTTCTTTGTGTTAATTCTTTTAGCAAATGTTTTTGCAGCAATCTAACTGATAAACGGCACCTATTATTAGGTGCCGTTTCATATTATGTGTTAAAATTACATAATCTTAATTAGATTAGGGGTTGTTAGCTTGGATTTAATTAAGATTATTTTTATTATTATAGCAGTTATATATTCAATTTTGCTTATTGTTTTTTCCATTCTCACAAAAAAGCCTTTTAAATCATTACTATATAATGCCCTGATAGGTCTCTTTTTATTTATCTTTATAGATTTAACAGCATTTTTTACAGGTGTTTGGATACCAATAAATGATTATACTGTTGCAATTTCAATACTTGGAGGATTACCTGGTGTTTTATTGTTAGCGGTCGCAAGATTTTTGCTATTTTGTGTGTGAAATAGTATAATTTTTCAATTGACACAAATACTCTTTAATGTTATAATTTGTTTGAGCGTTGAAGAGAAATTGAATTAAGTCTTCATTCAAAGAGAGTCACGGTTGCTGAAATGTGATAATGAAGTTAATTTAATGACATCTCTGAGCTGCCGAAGGAAAGCGTTTTGTTAGTAGAATCGGCCGTGCTAAGAGCGTTAATCTTTTGAGTGAGTATGAAATTCATACTAATTTGGGTGGTACCGCGGAAGACTGTCTTTCGTCCCATTTTTTGGGGACAAAGGCGGTTTTTTTGATTTTCTGGAGGGTTATATGAAGATTACTAAAGAGATAGTAGAATCAGTTGCAAATCTGTCAAGAATTAAACTTGATGAAGCTGCAACAGTTAAAATGCAAACAGAGCTTGGTGCCGTTATTGATTATATGGAAATTTTAAATTCCTTGGACACCAAAGAAATTGAGCCAATGTCTCATATTTTTTCACTTAATAATGTTATGCGTGATGATCTTATTAAACCTTCCATTGATAGACAGGAAATTTTGTCAAATGCACCTGACCACACCGACGAAACTTTCGTCGTACCAAAAACAGTAGGGTAATACTTATGATGAATATAAATAAAATGACTGCCTTAGATATAGGAGCAGAAATTAAAAAAGGAAATATTACGGCAGTAGATGCAGTTAAAGCTTTTTATGACACGATAGAATCTACAGATAACATTATCAATGCTTTTATTACGACTAATAAGGCGGAAGCTCTAAGAAAAGCGGAAGATGTTCAGAAGAAAATTGATAGCGGAAAACTAACCGGTTCACTTGCAGGTGTTCCTATTGCGATAAAGGATAACATTTGCACAAAAGGCATGAAAACTACGTGTGCTTCTAAAATGTTAGGAGATTTTATACCGGTTTATAATGCAACTGTTATTGAAAAGTTAGAACAAGCAGGGGTCATAATAATTGGCAAATTAAATATGGATGAGTTTGCAATGGGCTCCACCAATGAAACATCATATTATGGTTCGTGTAAAAATCCTTGGAACACAAATAAAGTTTCTGGTGGTTCTTCAGGTGGTGCCGCCGCTTCAGTAGCTTCTAATCAAGTACCTATGGCTTTAGGTTCCGATACCGGAGGTAGTATAAGACAACCTGCGTCTTATTGCGGTGTTACCGGCTTTAAGCCCACATATGGAACTGTATCAAGATATGGTCTTATTGCTTACGCTTCCTCTCTTGACCAAATTGGTCCTATTGCAAAAAGTGTTCAGGACTGCGCCGCAGTAATGGATGTTATTTGCGGAAAAGATGAGAGAGACGGCACAACTCTTGATATTAAATATGGAGGTCTGTTGGAGTCCTTAAACGGCAATATAAAAGGAATGAAAATAGGTTTGCCAAAGCAGTGCTTTGATAAAGGACTTGATAATCAAGTGAAAAACAGCATCTTATCTATGTCAGATACATTAAAAGAATTAGGTGCGCAAGTTGATTATATTGAAATGTCTTTCCTTGATTATGTCATTCCAACCTATTATATTCTTGCCTCGGCTGAAGCGAGTTCTAATCTGTCAAGATTCGATGGTGTAAAATTCGGTTTCAGAGCAAAAAGTTTTGATGGTGTTACCGATATGTACAGTGTTACACGAAGTGAAGGCTTTGGCGATGAAGTGAAGAAAAGAATTTTACTTGGCACATTTGTCCTTTCAAGCGGTTATTATGATGCGTATTATCGTAAAGCTTTACAGGTTAAATCTTTAATTAGCAAAAAATTTAATGAGATTTTCCAAAATTTCGATGCAATTCTTTGTCCGACAACACCGACCACTGCACCAAATCTTGACCAGAGTCTCAGCGACCCTCTTCAAATGTATTTGTCAGATATCTATACGGTTTCGGCTAACTTAGCCGGTTTGCCGGGCCTGTCAATTCCTTGTGGATTTGACCAAAGTGGTATGCCGATAGGTGCTCAAATTATTGGTGCCCCATTAGATGATAAGAAAATTCTTAATATCGGTTTTGCATATCAGCAGAATACCGAATTTCATAAAATGAGTCCAAAGGGAGTATAAACAAGTGAACTACGAAATTGTTATGGGACTTGAGGTCCATGTAGAACTTGCAACAAAAACAAAGATTTTTTGTTCTTGCACAACCGAGTTCGGCGGAGCTCCCAACACCCATTGTTGCCCTGTTTGTACTGGTATGCCGGGGACACTTCCTGTTTTTAATAAAAAGGTCCTTGAATATGCAGTAAAAGCAGGTGTTGCTCTTAATTGCGACATTACAAGATATAATAAATTTGACCGTAAAAATTATTTCTATCCCGACCTTCCTAAAGCTTATCAGATTTCACAACTATACTTACCATTTGCCAAAAATGGAAGTATAGATATAAAAACTCGCTCTGGTCTCGAGAAAACCATAAGAATTCATGAAATTCATATGGAAGAGGACGCAGGTAAACTTATACATTCACCTACGGGTAATGAAACGTTTACTGATTATAACAGGTGCGGTGTCCCACTTATAGAAATAGTATCTGAGCCTGATTTCAGATCTGCAGAAGATGTTATCGCATATCTGGAAAAATTAAAGACCACTTTTGAATATCTTGGAATTTCCGACTGTAAGATGCAAGAAGGATCTATGCGTGCTGACGTAAACCTTTCTGTGCGACCTAATGGTTCTGAAAAAATCGGCACTCGTACTGAGATGAAGAATATAAATTCATTCAAGGCTATTGAACGTGCAATTGCTTTTGAATCTGCACGTCAGATTGAGCTTATTGAAAATGGTGGAGAGGTAATTCAGGAAACAAGACGTTGGGATGATAACAAGGGTCTGAGTATCTCTATGCGTTCTAAGGAGGATGCCCAGGACTACAGATATTTTCCTGAACCTGATATACCCCCAATTAATATTAGCGAAGAACTGATTGAAGAGATAAAAAACAATCAACCTGAATTTGCATCTGCAAAGGTTTTAAGGTATGTTAATGATTTTGGTATAACAAGAGCAGATGCAGAAATTATTGCATCATCAAAATATATTGCTAAAATCTTTGAAGATACAGTTGCAATTTGCAACGAACCCAAAGAAGTACGTTATTGGATTATAAACCAAATAATGTACCTTATGAACGATAAAGGAATTTTGCCGGAGGATATAAATCTTTCGTGTGAAAAGTTTGCTGAATTTATAAAAATTGCAACATCAGATAGAATTAACAGACCAACTGCCAAGACGGTTTTTGAGGCAATGTTCTTTGCTTCTCACGACTTTGATTTAGAAAAATATATTAAAGATAATGGGCTTGAACAGGTTGATGATACCGATTCTATCAGAGAGGCAGTATTAGGCGTTCTTAGCGCCAACCCCAACACAGTAAAGCAGTACAAAAACGGACAAACAAAGGTCGTAGGTTTCTTTGTGGGTCAGGTTATGAAGGCAACGCAAGGAAAAGCAAAGCCGGATACAGTTAATAAAATTGTTGCTGAAGAACTTGCAAAACTATAAATTTAAAAGAGAGGTATAAAAATGGAATTTTTAAATGCAGAAAAGAAAATTGATACCACTGATATTGCCTATGTTATTGATGGCTTTAAAAACGGTACAATTAAAGATGGAGACAAACTTGTTTTAAAAGGTACTATTCATCGCATCAGAGAAATGAGCGGATTTGCCTTTGTAGTTATCAGAACAAGTAGGATGACATTCCAATGTGTATGGGAGGAGGGAATCTCTGACTGTAACATTAAGGATTTTTCTGTTGAAGAATGTGTTGTAATTGATGGCACATTGGTTGTAGAAGAACGTAGCCGTTTAGGTTTCGATGTTCGCATTAACTCAATGACAAGAATTTCAGGTAAAGCTGAAGTTCCTCCTGTTGAAATTGGAAATGATAAAAAAATCGAGAAATTAAATCTTAACACTCTTCTTGATACTCGTATTATATCTCTTCGAAATCCTAAGATGAGAGCTATTTTACGTGTTGCAGACGGTGTTATGTATGCCTTCCGCAACTTTTTAAGAGAAGAAGGCTTTACTGAATTTGTTCCTCCCAAGATGGTTGAGTCTGGCGCTGAGGGCGGAGCTGATATGTTTGAAGTTGAATATTTCGGCAAAAAAGCATATCTTAACCAGAGTCCTCAGATGTATAAGCAGGTTATGGTCGGCGTTTTCCAGAAGGTTTTCACAATAGGACCGGTTTTCCGTGCTGAAAAATATAGCACCAACCGTCATATCAACGAGTTCCAGGGTCTTGACGTAGAGATGGGATTTATTGATTCCTTTGAGGATATAATGGAACTTGAAGCAAGAATGTTTAAATATATCTTTAAAGTGCTCAACGAAGAATATTCTGCGGAACTTGAAATGTTCTTAGGTAAAGATGCAAGACTTCCTGAACTTGAGTGCTTTCCAAAAATTAGATTTATGGATGCTAAAAAACTTTTTGCTGATGCACATCCGGGCCCACAGGGCGAAAACGCACTTTTAGAGCCTGACTTTGCTCCCGAAGAAGAAAAGTGGCTCGGTGAATATTTCCTTAAGGAATATAACGCTCCAATTGTATTTATTACGCATTATCCAACCGTTAAAAGACCATTCTATGCGATGGATGACCCTGAGGATACTAATTATACACTAAGTTTTGATATGCTTCTTAACGGCCTTGAAGTTACAACAGGCGGTCAACGCATTCACGATTATGAAATGCAGGTTGCTAAAATGAAACAGCGTGGAATGGATATTGACGATTTTGAAGATTACCTTACTATGCACAAATACGGTATGCCTCCACATGGTGGTATGGGTCTTGGACTAGAAAGAATTGTTCAAAATATACTTGGCCTTGATAATATTAAAAAGGCTACCGCATTCCCAAGAGACAGAGATAGAATTCGTCCATAAGGAGAATACAAATGAATTATTATATAGGAATTGACCTAGGCGGCACTAATATTGCTGTTGGTGTTGTTGATGAAAATTATAATATTGTTTCTAGAGCTAAAAGGAAAACGGTTGTTACTGAAAATCCTATAAGAATAGTAGATGATATGGCAGATGCTGCAAAAGAAGCGGTTGCAGCAGCAGGCTTAAAATTATCAGATATTAAAGCTTGTGGTATTGGCTCTCCCGGTGCTGTTGATAGTGTAAATGGTGTGATATATTGCGCTTATAATCTTAACATTGATAAAATTAACATAAAGGAACTTATGGAAGAGCGTCTAAACATACCAACATTTACTGCAAATGATGCTAATGCAGCAGCTTTGGGCGAAATGTTAGCTGGCGCAGGAAAAGGCAGCGATAACTTTGTTATTGTTACGTTGGGTACCGGTGTTGGTGGCGGAGCGATTATTAATGGTAAAATGCTTGTAGGACACAACTTCGCAGGTGGAGAACTTGGTCATACACTACTGATTTATGATGGTGAGCCTTGTACTTGCGGTAGAAAAGGATGTTGGGAATCATATGCTTCTGCAACTGCCTTAATTCGTCAAACAAAACGCAAAATGCAAGAAAACCCTGATAGCATTATGTGGAAACTTTGCAATAATAATATTGATGGTGTTAACGGAATAACCGCTTTTGACGCTATGAGACAAGGCGACTCGGCGGGCAAAGAAGTAGTTGACCAATATATTAAATATGTTGCTGCAGGTGTAACGAATATGGTAAACGTGTTTCAACCTCAAATATTGACAATTGGTGGTGGAGTTTCCAAAGAAGGTGAACCATTCATAAAACCAATTCGTGAATATGTTTCTAAAGAGGCTTTTCCGTCAGGCACAGGTGAGGCTACCCAAATTAACGCAGCACAGCTTGGCAATGACGCAGGAATAATTGGTGCCGCATTCTTGCACACACTTAATTAGTAAAGGTGAAAATTATGCGTATATACGAAAACCCGGAGAGAACAAGTGAAAACAGAGAAAAGTCCAGAAGTTATTATATCCCTGAAGGTATTTCAAGTTTTACCTTATTAAATGGTCTTTGGAACTTTAAATATTTTGAAAGAGATATTGACTATACTGAAAACATTTCTGATTGGGACACTATACCTGTTCCTTCTTGTTGGCAGCTACAGGGATATGAGAATCCTAATTATACTAACTCAAACTATCCGTTTCCCTGCGACGAACCGTATGTACCCGACGACAATCCTTGCGGAGTATATGAAAGAGAATTTTCCATTGATGAAAAGTGGGGAAGAATATACTTTGTATTAGAGGGTGTATCCTCTTGTGCGTTTTTATATGTTAATGGAATGTATGTTGGTTTTACTCAAGGTTCGCACCTACAAGCCGAGTTTGATATTACCGATTACGTAAATACTGGTAAAAACATCATGAGGGTGAAGGTGCTTAAATGGTGTTGTGGAAGCTATCTTGAAGACCAGGATTATTTCAGATTTAACGGCATTTTTAGAGATTGCTATTTGTTGCAACGACCAAACGACCACATAAAAGACGTCTTTATTACTGCGTCTGAAAAAGATATGACGATTAAAATTGATGGCAAAGCAAATGTCAAAATTTATGAGTCAGATATAAAGATTTTTGATGATTCAATTTCGGATACATTAGTTTTTTCACCTAAAAATCCTATATTGTGGAATGCAGAAAAACCATTTCTTTACAAGGTCGTGCTTGAAAGATATGAGGAAATAATTTCTATGTATGTGGGCCTAAGAAGCGTGTCAGTTTCAGAAAAAAATGAGTTTTTAATCAATGATACTCCTGTTAAACTCTTAGGCGTTAACCACCACGACACCTCTAAATATAACGGATGGTGTATGACTAATGAGGAGATTAAAAAAGACCTCGAACTCATGAAGGAACTCAACATAAACTGCATAAGAACATCTCACTATCCTCCAACACCTTATCTTGTTCAACTTTGCGATAAACTGGGATTTTATGTGATTTTAGAAACCGATTTAGAATGTCACGGATTCTACCAAAGATTTGCATATAATTCCAAGGGTTACGATGTAGATTCGGGAGAATGGCCATCGACACAACCTAAGTGGAAAAAAGAGTATGTAGAGAGAATGGAACGTGCCGTAGAATATTTTAAATCTTTTTCAAGCGTTGTTATGTGGTCAACAGGGAATGAAAGTGGCTATGGAGTTAACCACAAGGCGATGATTGATTGGGCACGTGCAAAGGATAGCTCTCGCTTAATACATTGTGCCGATGCTTCGCTGGCGAAGGTGTATGACGTACCTGATGTTTTTTCTAGAATGTATTTGGGGCTTGAGGACCTAGAGGCTTCTGCTAACAATGAGGAAATTAATACACCGGTCTTTTTATGCGAGTATGCTCATGCTATGGGTAACGGCCCTGGAGATGTGTGGGATTACAGGGAACTTTTTGATAAATATCCTAACATTATAGGCGGTTGTATATGGGAGTGGGCTGACCACGTTGTAGTAGAAGACGGCATTCAAAAATATGGCGGTGATTTCAAAAACGAACTTACTAATGATGGTAATTTTTGTTGTGACGGTCTTGTTTTTGCTGACAGAACCTTTAAGTCAGCAACTACTGAAGTTAAAACCGCTTATCAGCCTTTAAAAACCAGTTTTAAAGATGGTATTTTAAAAATATCTAACCATTACGATTTCACAAATTTAGACGAATGCGATTTCATTTATTCAATAGATTGTGATGGAAAAACTGTTTTTGAAAAAAGTGAAAAAATATCTTGCAACCCCCATAGTTTTATAGAACTTAATGTGGAACATTTGGAGTTAGAGTGTGATTACGGTTCATATATCAACTGCAAACTTTTTAAAGACGATAGGGAGGTTGCTGCAACTCAACACGAATATCCTGCTAAAAAGCGTGTTGTTAAAGCAAATGAAAATTTGGCAACCTTGAGTGAAGACGACTTGAATATTTACGCTAACGGCGATAATTTCCAATATGTTTTCTCTAAACATTATGGAGGTTTTTCCAGCATTAAAATTGATGGAGAAGAGCAGTTAAACGGTATCACAAAACTTTCTGTGTTTAAAGCTCCAACAGATAACGAAAGACGGCTTCGCATGTATTGGGTGCAGGATAATATGTGGCAGAGTGAAAACTTTAACCGCACCTTTAGTAAGGTTTATGATTGCTGTATCTCTGACGGGGCGATTACTTTAAATGGCGCTCTTGCAGGTGTTGCAAGGTCTCCAATAGTAAAGCATAATACTACTTATAGAATTTTTGCAAATGGAGAAATTGAGGTCTCTCTAACAGCAAGTGTCCGAGAGAATGCAAAAATATTGCCGAGATTCGGTTTTGAATTTTGTCTTGACAAGAAGAATAACGAGTTTACATATTTTGGCAGAGGACCTCAGGAAAATTACTGTGATATGCACCACAATTCTCCGTTTGGTATGTATACAAGCAATGCTGATAATGAATATGTGGAGTATGTTAGACCTCAGGAACATGGCAATCACTATGATACCAAGATGCTTAAAATAGGAAGAATGGCGTTTTCTTCAAATAGCTTTGAATTCAACGTATCTAATTATTCTACCGAAGCGATATATAATGCTAAACACTCAGATGAGTTAGTAAGTGATTGGAAAATCCATCTTCGAATTGATTATAAGGTTTCAGGTATCGGTTCTGCATCTTGTGGACCCGCCCTTGCTGAGTCTTATCAGTTAAACGAAAAAGATATTGAGTTTAGTTTTAGAATATCGCCAACATTCTAATGTAAAAAACACAGGTTTATTTGATTATAAACTTGTGTTTTTTGTTTTTATAATATATAATTTATATATAGTTTATTGGGAGAGGTCTACAATGGAATTAGTTTTATTAACTGCATTGGGCGTTGGCGGTGCCACAGTAGTAGGCGCCTTGTTTGGTATGGCATTTAAAAATGTCTCGCATAAATTCAATGATATGATTTTAGGCTTTGCATCGGGCATTATGCTTTGTGCAGCTGTAATTGGTTTAATTTTACCTTCAATTACAGAAGGTAAATTGTCAATAATTGTAACTATTATAGGTATTTTTTGTGGAGCGGTTGTGCTTAATGTGATAGACAAAATAGTTCCGCATCTGCATCGTCTTTCTGAAAAGGATATTGAAAGGCATAGCAAATCGCAGAATGATATAAACAAGCTCTTGCTTTTTGTGCTTGCAATAGCTATTCATAATTTCCCTGAAGGCATTGCGGCAGGTGTAGGTTTTGGTACCGGCAACAATTCTGAAGCTCTTACCATCGCAGGTGGTATAGCCCTTCAAAATATTCCTGAAGGAATGGTAATTATTGCACCTATGTTGGCGGCCGGAGTCGGAAAGGCAAAAACCTTTGTTATAGCTGCACTGACAGGCGTAGTAGAAGTGATAGGTACACTATTAGGCTTTTTTGCGGTTAACATTTCAACGGCCGTGTTGCCGTTTTCTCTTGCTTTTGCAGGAGGAACAATGCTCTATATCATTAGTGACGAAATGATTCCTGAAACTCATTCTCATGGTAATGAAAGAGGGGCAACCTATTCGCTTCTAATAGGGTTCTCTTTAATGCTTGTTATGGACTTTTTTCTGTAAAGTTTTTGGGTATAAGAATTGTTTAAAAATCATATTTATTAACTATAATTAAGGGGTTGAAAATATGATTTTTAATAAAAAAACCATAATTGTCATTGCATCAATTTTTATTGTTGTGATATTGTCGTTAACTGTAAATCCATATAAAAATTTTGTTTTAACTTCCGTTGATAACGATTTAAGACCAACTATTATCTTGGATGCAGGCCACGGCGGGTTATCTAATACTATAGATTAGGTCCAAAACTGCCGTGAAAATTCAATAAAAAACCTTAGAAAACCCGCTATTTAAGCGGGTTTTCGCCATTTTACATCAACTTAGGCATCAAGAATCAAATTAACCTACAAATTTCTAAAATTTAGTGCAATGCAGGTTAAAATATGGTATAATATTCTATGGTAGGTGACGAGAAAATGGATAAGGCCATGAAACGAAAGCAAGATTTATTTAACTTATGTAAGGGTATGGATAAACTTGATATACATAAAAAAGAGAAATGTCTTTCTTTTTCTGAAGCAATGCTTTCAATTGAGAGAATGAAGGTTAGCGATGAGGTTACACTTGCCCTTGAAGAATGGAAAGAAGGTAAAGCAACTTATTTATCAATTTTCGAATCAACACTTCAAAGATACGGGTTTAACACATAATTAAATGCTTAACAGTTGAATTTTAAAATCATATGTTGTATAATGTATTAAATACTAAAAAGGAAAGGAGAAAAAGTTTATGAAGGATTTTGAGATTTTGAGTCGTGATACAGTTGTTGCTGTTTGGAAAGATAATGAGCTTAAAGTTTTGAATAATGATTTGCTTCCTTTATATTTAAAGCGTGTAAATGATGCAAAATCTTGGCTTGAAACAAGAGCTATTGACTCACACAGAGCAAACTCTCGCTTACTTAAAAAGGCTTTAAGACTTGCTGAAAAAGATGATGTTTCAACAGTTCTTCACGTTAATGCAGCAACCATTACTGATACCTATTGGGTTAGGGCTATCGGTAGTGATTTAAAATATGAAGATGTTCGCTTCAATAAAGACTATTTCTCCAATCTGGCACTACGAGGACTTTATTCGAGTTTCAACTCTGCCGCAAAGCGTAAGGATACTAAAACTCCTGAGCTTACTAATATCGGTAGTTTCGAAAAGTGTTGGAAACTCAAAGACGGAAAATGGTGGATTTATAAATCTGCTAACCAAAAAGAACAGTTCTCAGAGCTTTTCGTATATGAGTTAGGTAAAAAACTCGGAATGAAAATGGCTCATTATGAGAAAGGTGATAAATGCGTTAAGTCTCTTGATTTTACCGATTCAGCCAATGTTATATTTGAACCTGCATCTTCGTTTATGGGTGATGAGGAAGATTATATTAAAGTAGTTGAGAAACTGAAGGAACTTTACCCCAAAGCAATTCCCGACTATATAAAAATGATTTTCCTTGATACCATAACTGTCAACCCCGATAGACATACAGGAAACTTCGGTTTAATGCGTGATGCAAAAAGCGGTAAACTGTTAGGACTCGCACCTAACTTTGATAACAATATGGCACTTATCGCACGTGGATATCCCACAAGCAAATCTGCGAATGACTTGTTAATCACACTTTTTAACGAACTAATGGAAAAATATCCCGAATATAAAGAATATCTGCCAAAAGTCACAGAGCAAATGATTAAGAAAGTCATCAACAAACTTAACATGAAGGTCAAATCTAAAGTAATTGTTGATTTTGTAATTAAACGTTATCAAGCAATAAAATAGTTTCTATAGTAAAAATCCCTCCTACGATAGAATTAGGCTGTCATAGGAGGGATTTATATAATATTAATTTAAAATGGGGTAGCAAAATGGAAAATAAAATACATTTATCAGATAATGGTTATGACTTTCTGGTTAATTATCTTACAGAATTATATGGTGAGAGAGGAAAAGCAAAACATAATATAACCAGATATTTATGGTCTGATGAGTTTGGTTCTAAATGTAAAGTTCCTAATAATATTGAGGATATTCCAGAAGTATCACAAGAACAAATCAAAAATCTTATTTTAAGAGAAAAACACTTTAAAACTGTTGCAGATAACTTGGTTAGAGACTATGCAAACTTTGAAAAACAGAATAAATTAACCAGAGAATTAGAGTTGGAAATTGGCGGAATTTTAGGTGTCTGTCCTGGCCCCTTGCCTTATGAAGACCGATTACTTCCTCATGTTGTGGATTTTTGGGTGCAAAATGAGAATGAGGGAAACGAAATACTTAAAGCCACTAATGAAAAACCTAATGTGGTAAGCATTATGGTTCGGAGTATGATAGACCACTTGCGGAGGGGACAAATTTATGATTTTTATGGCAGGCATATTTTATCACAAGGATATGTCAGGAATTATTTTAGAGGAGAAAATGCATACTACGGAAAAACAAAAGCATCAATGTTTAGAGCATTATCTAGTAATGCTCATGAAGCCAAATTGCAAAATTTGATACTTGAAATTAAAATGATAGATTTTGCTATATGGTTGAATACAATTAAACCTCTTAAAAACTGGCCGTATAGTGATATATTTCACGGTGCAATAGCACAGCATTATGGAATAAAAACTAATGCTATCGATGTTACTTCAGATATTAAGGTTGCACTCTTCTTTGCTTGCTGCAAATACGATAACCAACAAAACCGATGGTTACCACTTAATAAGTCTGATTTCGAGTTTGCAAACTCAAGGAAGTTCATCTCAGAACTGGGCGGCGATTCAAGATACGGAGTATTATTTGCTATGCCGGCAGATATAAGTAATTTAGGGCGTGTGGAACAGCCAGATAATTTCCATGTAACTGGTGTATCGCCAATAGGTTTTCAACCCTTTCTAAGATGTCCGTATCAAAGCGGATACATTATAGAAACCGGTGAGCCGTATGATATGTACAAAGATCCCAATTTTGCGAAAGTTAAATTTCGTCATACCGAAGAGCTCTGCCGCTACATCTATGAAGAGATGGATGAAGGAAGAAAAATCTATCCTAACGAAAACACTCAAGAATTTGAAAAAATAACACAAAGAATAAATAATTCTAATACATATTCTTCAAAGGCTTTTGATATAGCAATTCAAAATTTAAAAATATCAGATGCTCAGAAGGAAGATATGGAAAAGAGATTACAAAATATGGGATATAAAAAAGAAGAACAAATCTCTTGGGCAAGTGAAGAAGAAATGTTAGATATTGGTAATCTTGCTCTCTCGCTTAGATATTTAGATGAAAGTAACATAGATCCCGTATTTAGAATACAATTTTCAATATAAAAATTTAGTGCTTTTGAGTTTAATTTCAAGTTTCTCAAAAGCACTTTTGTTTTCTTGAAAGTCGAATTTTATGTTCCCTATATTATCTCAAAACAAAAATAGCCCAAACATTGTAAAATTAATGTCGGGCGCAGGAGGTAATATTATGGGAAATATTTATGGTTATGTGCGAGTATCGAGTATCGATCAGAATGAGGACAGGCAGCTTGTTGTTATGGACGAAAATAATGTGCCGAAGGGCAACATCTATATCGATAAGCAGTCCGGCAAGGATTTTGAACGACCACAGTACAAGAAACTTGTCAAGAAATTAAAAGAGGGAGATTTGCTGTACATACTCAGTATCGACAGATTAGGACGTAATTACGAGGATATTCAAAAGCAGTGGCGGATACTGACAAAGGATATTGGTGTTGATATTTGTGTAATTGATATGCCGCTTTTGGACACACGTAACGGCAAGGACTTGATGGGTACGTTTATTGCTGACCTTGTTTTGCAGATACTTTCTTTTGTTGCACAGAACGAGCGCGAAAATATCAAAAAGCGACAAGCGCAAGGTATTGCTGCCGCAAAAGCAAAAGGTGTCAAGTTTGGCAGACCGGAGTCTCCCTTACCTGAAAACTTTGATAAAATTATTAAGGATTGGGATAAAGGAAAGCTATCAACCGCCGATGCTCTTAAACTTTGCAACATGAGTGAATCTACTTTTTATCGCCGCAGACGAGAATACAATTTAACACATAAATAGTTTTAGCCGTCAAAAAGTAAACTTTTTGACGGCTAATTTTGTAGACTCATTTTACCATAAAACCCCTGTAAAAACAACCCTTTAAAGTAAAAAAGTGAATTTTTATGCACCAGTATACTAATTGTCGACTTGGAATAATATGTTTGTCAAAAAGTTT